>JBJMQT010000064.1:0-15260 GCA_045802525.1 Gemmataceae bacterium | reverse complement strand
TATGCTTGCCCATATCGATGCCCACGCTCACCGGTTCGCCGGCTTTATCCGCCGTCAACCGCGCTACCTCCACATCCTTGACACGCGTCGCTCGGTAGGCTTTTCTTCTCATGGGGATGACCTCCTACATCGCGGCTTCGGCAAATACCACATTTGCCCCTAATCCGCCTATTGAGGCATCCCCCTCTACACTCGTCTATAGCCAACTGTGGTGCACCGCCCGCGCGCCAGAGGGTGATCAATAATTGAACACTTGATGCAAGGGGAGTCCACATCATAATCCGCCTTTGTCGCATTGGTCCTAACCATGCAGCCAGGTCGCACTGGAAAAGCCGTCTGGCAAGGCGTAAAACTAAACGAACACGGGAAGCCTTTTCCCTCTTTTCCAACCGTAATGGCGAGCACGTCATGGCTAAGCGCGCTTGGCTTCTTCCTCTGGCAGCATACATGGGGCTTGGCGCCGCCCTCCTTGGAGCGGATGAGCCAGCCCAAGTCGATCTGGCCAGGCTGGAAAAGGCGGTGCAGGAGGCGATAGCTCGTGCTGAGCCGGCCAGCGCTTGCATTCTGGTGTCGCGCAGCGAGGAATATGCGGAATTAGGCTTTGGTCCGCCTCCCGACAAACTTGGTGAGCTGGGAGATTTCAAACCTGCCGGGATAAACAGCCAGGATAATCCAGCCCGTCCAGCCGTCGATCCCGACCGGCTCAAGAGACTTGACTTGGCTAACCCGCGCATGGCGCCTGAATCGTTCGCCAGCGGCGTCATCATTGATTCCTCGGGCCTTATCCTGACTAATTACCACGTGGTCCGAGATGCGACCAAAGTGTACGTCCGCCTGCCGGGCGGCAAGGGCAGCTACGCCGACATCCACGCCGCCGATTGGCGCAGCGACCTTGCCGTGCTGCGCATGCAAACTAAACAGGCCGATTTGATGGCCATGCCGCGCGGGGATGCGGCCCGGCTCAAAAAAGGCCAGTTCATCCTCACTGTGGCCAATCCGTACGTGGCCGGGTTTCAAGAAGGCAGTCCCAGCGCGACCTGGGGGATCATCAGCAACCTGCGCCGCCGGGCTGCCACTCCGGGCCACGAGGACGAGAGAATTAAGCCTCTTCAGGAATACGCCACGCTTATCCAGCTAGACGCGCGCCACGGCATCGGATTTAGCGGCGCCGGGCTTATTGATCTTAAGGGCCAGCTCGTGGGACTGACCTCGGCCCAAGCCGGGATCGCCGGCGGCGAAGCGCCAACCGCATTCGCCGTGTCACTGGATGCGGACATGTGGCGCATCGTGGATAAACTCCAAGCGGGTGAGGAAGTCGAATATGGATTCATTGGCGTGCAGATGAGTCGAAACCCCAATTTTCGCAACCCCAATGGAGTGCTGATCGAAAGTGCTGTCGGCGGTTCCGGCGCCGACCAGGTCGATAAAGACGGACAGAAAAAAATTCGCCGGGGCGATTTGCTTACGAAGATCGATGGTCTGGCGCTCAACGATCAAGAGGACCTTTTTGCCGCGTTGGGAAGCAAGCTGGCGGGCGCTTCGGTCAAAATCGAATTGGTTCGTTCCGGCGCGCGGCGGGAGACCACCGTGAAGCTGGCCAAGCTCTATACGCCGGGCAAAAGCATTGTGTCTCACAAGCCGCCCGCCGTCGGGGGCATTCGCGTCGACTACGCGAGCGTGGTCTACCTGCGGAATCCGCCGCCGGCGTTGGACGCGGGGCGGATTCCTCCGGGCGTGGCCATTCGCGAAGTGTTGCCCGGTAGTCCCGCGGAGGCGGCCAAGCTTCAAGTGGACACCATGATTACCCGCGTCAATGGCCAAAACGTCCAAACGCCGGCCGAGTATTATGAAGCGGCCAGCAAGGCGAAAGACGCGCTGACCTTGCAAATTACCAAAAACGAAGGCGGATCTGAAGAAGTTGCTCTCAAGCTGCGCTGAGAACTTATCCATGCGATATGCGATATGCAATGAAACCTTTGAAGGTTGGCCGCACGAACGCGTTTGCCGATTTGTTGCCGGTCTGGGCTACGAGGGTTTGGAAATCGCGCCGTTCACGCTGGCACCGCTTGTGACCGATGTGTCTGCGGCTGAGCGAAAGTTAATCCGGGACCAAGCTGAACAGAACGGGCTGAAGATCCTGGGCCTGCACTGGCTTCTGGCGAAGACCGAGGGACTGCATATTACGTCCATGGATGCTTCGGTGCGCGATCGAACAGCCGGATATTTAGTGGAACTGGCTCGCTGCTGTCGTGATTTGGGCGGCGATCTTTTGATTTTTGGCTCTCCGGGCCAGCGGCGCATCCCTAAAGGGGCGACCGCCGTCGAAGCCCGCGATTATGCCGTTGATACTTTCAAGAAGGCCATGCCCGCCATTGCCGACTGTGGAGTCAAGCTATGCCTCGAACCGCTGGCGCCTAGCGACACGGACTTCATCAATACTTGTGCGGAGGCCGTGGCGCTGCTCGATCAAGTTGAGCATCCGAATTTCATCCTGCATCTGGATGTTAAGGCCATGTCTTCTGAAGACACGCCTGTGCCGGATCTTATTCGCACAAACGCTTCCAAGACGGGCCACTTCCACGCCAACGACCCCAATCGCCGCGGACCGGGTTTTGGAGACACTGATTTTAAGCCGATCTTTCGTGCCTTGCGCGCTAGCGGTTACCCGGGTTGGGTCTCCGTTGAGGTATTTGATTACTCCCCGGATCCGGAAACGATTGCCCGGGAGAGTCTGAGATATATGCGGGAGTGCGAATAAAGACTTGTCAGCGAGGACATGATGTTCAAAAAGAGCATGACATTTTTGATGGCGGCCAGCTCCTTGATTTCGGTTCTACGAGACAGACCCGTCCGCGCCGCCGAGGAGCCGGCCAAAGCGGCCCTAAAAGTTGGCATTGCGCAAGCGGACATTACTCCAAAAATCGGCGACAAGCCGGTATATATGGCCGGTTTTGGCCACAACCGGCTGGCAAAAGGCGTGCACGATCCGCTTCTCGCTCGGGCCATTGTCTTCAAGGAAGGCGACAAGAAAATCGCGCTGGCCTCGGTCGATTTGGTCGGATTCTTTCACACCAATGTCGAGAAAGTGCGCAAGGATCTGGACGGCTTTGCCTATGTTCTTGTTTCGAGCACCCACAGCCACGAAGGTCCGGACACGCTGGGCCTATGGGGCAAGACGCCGCTCACCTCGGGAGTCGATCCGGACTACATCAAGCATGTTGAAAAGCAAATCGTTGCCGCGATCAAGGAGGCGGACAAGGCGGCCCAACCCGTGAGTTGCCGGATCGGCACGGCCAAGGCTCCGGAGCTGCTCCATGACGGCCGCGAGCCTTATATCAAGCATGATGAGATTGTCGCCCTGGAGTTTCGCGATGCGGAAAATAAACGCACGACCGGGGTTCTCGTCCAGTGGAATTGCCATCCCGAAACGCTCAGCGACAAGAACGTAGAGTTGAGCGCGGATTTCGTCGGCGCCAGCGTCAAGCACCTCCATCAAAAGTATAAATGCCCCGTCATTTATTTGACCGGCACGGTGGGCGGGCTCATGACATCCCTGCACGTCGAAGTTAAGGATGATAAAGGCAAAGTGTTGGCGGATGGCACGTTCGAAAAAACCGAACTCTACGGCAAGAAGGTGGGCGAGTTGGCGGACAAGGCTTTGGCCGATGCCAAGCCGATCCGATTAACGCCTTTGGCAGCGGCTTCCAAGAAAGTCTACGTGCCGCTCGACAATAAGATTTACCAGCTCATGCGGCAAATGGGAGTGCTGGAGCGCAAGGCGTTTCTCTGGAAGGGCGATCCGTATCAAGCAGAAGCGGCCGACCCTAAGGACGCCAAGAGCGCCCTGTGCATGGGCACTGAAGTAGCCTGGTTGCATTTGGGAGAGCTTGATGTCGCCTGCATTCCGGGCGAGATCTATCCCGAGTTAGTTCTCGACAAGGTTCAAGACCCGCCCGATCCCGGCGCTGATTACCCCGACGCGCCAATCGAGCCGGCCATCTACAAGCAACTCGCCGGCCCGCATCGCATGATCATCGGCTTGGCCAATGACGAAATCGGCTACATCATCCCCAAAAGGCAATGGGACGAGAAACCGCCGTTCTGCTATGGCCGCAAAAGTTCCCAATATGGCGAGATCAACAGTGTCGGCCCGGAGACGGCGCCGCTCATTTGCAAGGCATTTCGCGATTTGGTTATGAAGAAATGAGCGCATCTTTCTGCAAGGTGATCAGCGTCACTTCCGGGGCGCAATTGAACCTCAGCGGTTGCTCGGCGCCCAGGCCGCGGCTGACGTGCATGACGGTTGGGCCCTGGGCAAACGTGCCGGAGTCATAGCGCCGGCCGAAGCGGCTTGGCACGATAATGGAGCCGATCCCAGGCACGCGAATTTGGCCGCCATGCACGTGGCCGCAGAGCATTAGATCGATCCCTTCTCGGCGCGCCCAAGGTATGTTGTCTGGAGTATGACTTAGGCACAGACGGAACCTCTCCGCCGGCGCACCAATGGATCCGGTTTCGGGCTTATACCAGGGCCGTTCATTTCCAATTACGACCATCGTTTGGCCGCGAATGACCGCTTCGGTCCAGCCGTTACCGAGAACGCGCATTCCTAAGCGCTTCAAGCGCCGGCGAATTTTGGGAGGTTCATACCATTGATCGTGGTTGCCCAAGATTGCGAAGGCCGCCTCCCGCCAGCGCAGCCGGCTTAGCACGGGCAGAATCCAGCGGCGATGCTCGTCGCTATCCACATAGTCGCCCGTGATTGCCAGAATATCCGGTTCCCACGCGGCACACCGGTCCAGCACATAGTGATAAAAAGACCGGTCCGGCGTCCCGCAAAAATGCAGATCGCTTACGTGAAGGATTGTCAGCCCATGCCAGGCCGGATGCAACCGCGGCAATTGCAACGTCCGCTCCGCGAAATCGACTTTGAAAACTTGGTTGCCAGGTATTCTGGCCAAAAAACGAGCCTTCGCGCTGCCCGCAGGCATATGGCCCAACTCGGCAGCGACGTCCACAAAAGTCAAATGATCGCGGATTAATGCTCGGGGGACTGGGCGAAACAAGCGGCCGATGGTGACCGTCGGCAGCACAATCAGACTTACCAGACAACAAAGCGCCAAATAGCCGACTAACAAAATGGCTGGCCAAGAAGAATAAGCGGGGTTAAAGGCGATCAGCGTGTCATAACCGCCGAGATACCAAAACAGGGCGGGAAGCCCAAACAATGCCAAGCCGTGGATGATCTGAATGAGGTCCGTGCCGCGGCGCGGCAAGGGTTGACCATACCACCAATTGTGGCTGAAAACGCACAGAGCGAAATGGCCGATGGCTGCAGCCGCTAGAAAAATCCAGACTATCGCGTGTTGAGAAATAACGATATCAGCCATGCAGCCGGTCCTCAGGGCACTAATCGATTACACTCAAGCTCGGAGCATTTGGGGCGGCGTCGAAGAGGGAGCGGGAGACGGTTCGGGGCTTTCGAGGGTTTCGAGCAATTGATCGATGCGGAAAGGTTTGTAGAGCACCAGCCGAAGTCCTTCTTGTCTGGCTTTGACGATCGCGTGGGAAGGATCGTAGCCGTAGGTCGTCATCAAAATGACGCGGGCTTTGGGCTGAGCCTGTCGCAGTTTTTGATAGACGTCGTAACCTGAAAAATCGGGTAGCCGAATATCCGCCAGGACGGCGTCGTAGGTGCTGAGCTTTGCCATCGTGAGAGCTTCTTGCCCATCGCGGGCGGTTTCAACGATACAGCCCCAGCGGCCCAGGATGCTGTGCGCAGTGCGGCGCACGCGCTCGTCGTTGTCGGCCACCAGAACTCGGATGCCCCGCAGTCGCGGGTGACACGGCTCGGCAGGCGCCGACGTGCCCGCGGGGGGCGCCAGATCTTCTCCGACTTTTTGAATGCTCTGTTTAATCGCGCGGGCGCCGGCAATGATCAGTTTAAGTCTGGCGGCCATGTCCGGGTCGTGACCGATGTAGCGATCGAGGACCGCCGTCGCATTGGCGAGAATATCGTCCACCGGCAGAGCCACTTCGCGGTTAATGGCCTCCACCGATTGCGTTGTCGTGCTTCGTTTTTCGGCGATGAGAAGTTCGAGGGTGTGTAGAGAAGCGGCCAATTCGCGGCTGAAAATTTCGGCAAATTGAAGGTCCTGAATGCCAAAAGCGTTAGTTAGAGGGCTTTCGACATTGAAGGTGCCAATGACCTGTTCTTGATAAACCAGCGGCACCGTCATCGAGCTGTGAGCGCCCGCGGCGCCAAGAAGGTAATGCGGGTCACAGTTGGCGTCGGGACAAAAGTAGCTTTTGCCGGTGGCCGCTACCAGGCCGGTGACGCCATTGCCCGTTGGTTTGGCGTAAAGGACGCGCTGGGCGGCTTCCGGGGTCATGCCTTCCTGGAGAAGCGGTTCGAGCCGGCCGGTTTGTCTATCCAGGAGCCGAATTTCGACTACATCGTAATGCAGCAAATCGTGCGTAAAGCGACGGATATTGTACTTGAGCATCTCCACGCGTTCTTCGATCGACATTTCATTAAGCTGGTCGGCCGATAGGGCGGCCAGTTCCCGGCCCGCCTTGTGAAGCGCGTCAAGTTTTTGTTGTTGGAGGGTTTCGGCGGTGACATCTCGGGCCAGGATTGTTAGCTGCAAAACCTTCGATTCGGGCCCGATCACCGGGCGAATTTGAAGCTCGAGGAATTGATTGTTGCGGAAGCAGATCCGCGTGCCGACGGGCTTGCCGCTGCGAGCGATGTCGAAAGGATTGGGCTCTGGGCCAAGAATCTTAGGGCTCCCCAAAGCTTCGTGAAACTCACGGCCAATCGTCTCCCCTTCCACCCAAGAGGAAAAAGCGGGATTGGACCAAAGTATCTTGAGATCGAGGTCTAGGACGGCCACGCCTTCCGCGAGAAGCTGGAGTATGCGCTCGGCTTGAAGGAGATTGCTGGCGCCTTGGCGAATGGTGAAGTCGGTTGGGAAGGCCAGCATTCCGTCGAAGTGTTCAGTCCGGATGAGAGCCAGAGCCTCGCGCACCCCCTCCACTTCGACGAAATCAAATTCCGTTCGGCAAGCGTCCAGCACCCGTGCGGCGGATTCGCCTGGAGCTAGCAAAACCAGGATCCGCGGGCGAAACGCCACGATCGTCAGTCCTCTTGAAAAGGCCGTTTCTCTTTGGCTCTCAAAAAATTATAGGGACCTTGAAATAAGCTAACAAGGCACTGTCTGGGTGCGCCGGCCGCGGCTGGCGCTGAGTCTTCTATCAAATGTAGGCAATACCCCGGTTCGGCGGCCAATATAATGAGTTTTGCTTTTCCGTATTGAGATGAATGAATCGTAAGGGCGAAGCGGCCGCGCTATGCCCGCTTTGGGAGGTAGGACATGTCTAGACTCATTCCAACTTGGATCCTGTTGACTGCCACGCTTCTATCGGGGTGGCCGGCGCTTTATGCCGCCGAAGGCGACCCGGATCCTAAGGAGGTCAAGGAACTGGTGGACAAGGCCTTCGCTTATCTGAAGCAGCGTCAAGGTGAAGACGGCAGCTTTGTTCCCAAGATCGCCGGCCCCGGCGTGTCCGCCTTGGTAGCTGCCAGCCTCCTACGCCACGGTTATGGACCCGACGACCCGCTTGTCGCCAAGACCTTGGCCTTCCTCGAGAAAAAAGTTCAAAAGGACGGCGGCGTCTACGATAAGCAATTGGCTAATTACACCACCAGCGTGGCCTTGATGGCGTTCGCCGAGGCCAATGGCGACGGCAAGTACAATGCGCTTATTAAAAACGCCACCCAGTTTCTGAAGAAACTCCAATTCACCAATGAACAAGTCGAAGAGAGCGATGCGAAATTCGGCGGTGTCGGCTACGACGCCGGCAAACGACCTGACCTCTCCAACACCCAGCTCTTTCTTGACGCGCTCCTGGCGGCCGGAGTGCCCAAGGATGACCCGGCCGTGCAGCGCTGCTTGAAATTCATCAGCCGTTGTCAAAACCTGCCCGGCGAGACCAACGATCAACCCTTTGCCAAGAAAACGACCGCGGCGGATAAAGGCGGGCTGACCTATACTCCACTCGACCCCGATGACAGCCCGCATAAGACTGCCGAAGGCGGCTTGCGGTCCCTAGGCGGGATGACCTATGCCGGACTCAAGAGCTTCCTCTATGCGGGCGTGAGTAAGGACGATCCGCGCGTCAAGGCCGCGGTCGCTTGGATCCGCAACCACTATACGCTCCACGAAAACCCGGGCATGGGTCAGGCAGGCCTCTATTACTACTACCACACCTTCGGCAAGGGCTTAGCCGCGCTGGGAGAGAATCCGTTCGCCGACGCCAAGGGCGGCAAGCATAATTGGCGGCGAGAGTTGTTCGAGGCGCTTAAGAAGCGTCAACGCGAAGACGGCAGCTGGATCAACCAAGGCGACAAACAGTTCGGCGAGGCCGCTCCTGAGCTGGCGACCGCCTTTGCCGTCTTGACCCTCAGATATTGTCAACCGGAGAAAAAGAAGTAGCAGCTTGCACGCGTTAGAAGAAAGAGCAATTTATATCCGACGTTTCCTCTTGGGGAGTCCCTTGCATGCGCTGCCTGATTTTGCTTGCGGGAGTGGTCCTAACCGCAGCTGTTCCTCTGCCTTTGTTGGCGGACGCTTTCGATAATTACACAAACCCGGTGATTGCGCGCGTAGCCGGCAAGGAGGGCGTGCAAGAAATCAAGCAATTGACGCCGGCCCTCATTGCCGACAATGACCGTGTCATTCCAGAGGCTGCGGCTGCGTTAATTGTCGTCCACACCAACGATAGCCGGTATAGCAAGCTCCTCGTTCGTTCGGCGTTTCGCAAAGTGGACGCCGACCGCAAGATTCCCATGCTCTTGATCGACCGCTTTGTCACTTACAAAGAGGGCCAAGAGCGGACCATCACCGCATCAGGCCAGGATATTAATCTGTTTCCCGGCTTCCGCTTCAATCTGGATATCGGCCAAGTTGTACCGGCGGAATTGGGCGGCGATCTGCGCTTCGTGGCCGATGGCGACAAGGTATATGCCGAACCCCTAGGCAAAGCGAAGATGTTTCTACTGAGCAAGCCGCTGCCGGATGCGATTCCCAAGAAGGGCCCCAAGCTGCAAGTCGGCGAAACTTTCGAACCGCGTTATTTCAATGGGACGTTCAAACTTTATGATGACGGCCGGCGTTCAGGCAAGCTGGTCCTGCAAGTCGGCGAGGGAGGCGACGTGACCGGCGCCTATTACTCCGATAAAGACGGTGCCAAATACGAAGTTCAGGGCAAGCTGGGGTCTCCCGGTTACTCGATTCAATTCACGATCAAATTCCCTCGCTCCGAGCAAGTCTTTCAAGGGTGGCTCTTTACCGGCGACGGCAAAGCCCTCTGCGGCTCATCACGCATGCAAGACCGGGAAGCCGGTTTCTATGCCGTCCGCACAGAGGAGTAATTAGACAAACCGATAGAGCTACCCGTCATAACTGATAAATCGCAAACGATCGCGCTATCCCAATTTTTCGCGCCGTTCGTTCTACCGATTCTTCCCAAAGCTTCCAGTTTACTTTTGACTGCTGACTAATTGCTACCTACTCTGGCTGGTAAGGGGTGCAAGGCTTTCTGCCTCTAGCGGTTTTAAGGCCTGCCCTCAACCGCGCAGACCGGGCCCGTTTGCCACAAACTAGGGGAGGTGAAGATGTATTCCGTAGTATTGGCCACGATGCTCACCACCAGTGGAGCAGCCCCGGCTTGGGGCGGCATGGCGTGTCACGGCGGTTGTCATGGTGGTTTTGGTTTTCAGGGTGGCCTTGCGTGCCATGGCGGTTTTGGCTTCGGCTGTCATGGCGCCTTCTCGTGTCACGGCTGTCATGGGGCCTATGGATCGGCGTACCACGTTATCCCGGTCCGAACGGCGCCAATTGGCGGGATAAGCTTCGGGTCTTGCCAAGGCTGCTTTGGCTCCTGCTTTGGTTGCTATGGCGCCTACTACCCTTATTACGGCTCGGCCGTTTGGGGCGCCAACTACACAAACTACGCTCCCCCCGTACAAGAGGTGACCGAGATTCCCGTCCGAGAAAAGAAGAAGACCGAAGCGGGGCCGGCCGGGATGAAGGATGCGGTTGCCCGAATTACTGTCGAGTTGCCTGAGGACGCCAAGCTGACCGTCGATGGCGTCGCCTGTCCTCTTACTTCGACTACACGGACGCTGGAAACGCCGGAATTGCAGCCGGGTCAGAAATACACCTATACGCTCGAAGCTCAAATCAACCGAAATGGCGAAACTATATCCGCCAGCCGTCGCGTTGTATTCGAGAGTGGCAAACTGTTAAACGTAGACTTTCGCAAATTGGGATCGACTCAGTCCGTTCAACGCTGACGGAAGGCTTCCTCCCTAAGCAGTCCTCTCTCCGCGGCGTTCAAAGAAACAGGCCCTCTGAAATGACTTCAGAGGGCCTGTGTGCGTTTGTTGAGAGGGCCCTTGCCGAACTTCCCTGTTCAAACAAGGGCCCACGCCAGCGGGCGATGCACTTAGTAATCACCGGTTTTTTCACACTTTCCACCGGCAAACGAGTTCGGCAAGGAAACTTGCGCAGCTAGCGCCGCAATATATCAATAAATGAGAATATGAGACTTGGGCCGCGAATTGCTTTCTGATTACGCTAAAGCTAGATGGCCTGCCTATAGAGCAGCGGGTTGGCAATCCTACAGGCAGGCCGTTTGACGTGCGAGCGGATCACACCTGCTCGGCTCGACCACTTTATCGGTCTTGTTCTTGCAATTGTCTCAGATAGAGATTGCAGAAGTCCTGAGTGGGGAAAGCAAACACATAGCCATTCCGAACTTGATTCAAAGCGGCCGCGGTAGCGACCAGGCACAAGGGCCGAGTAATTCCTAGTGTGCCCAGTTGACGGAGATAAAGTTCGGGAGGAGTGGCCAAGTCGTGAGCATATTCGAGGTGCTCAAGAGCGGTCTTGGTATCGCCGGTCTCCAATGCCAAGAGGCCGCGAAGCACGTTCAGATCCGCCTCTTCATGAGCCAACGGAGATACGCGCTGAAAAGTCCTGAGGCTCCCGTCTTTTATAAGGTTCTGCCAAACTACCAGACAGAGCGGCTTGGGGACCGGCGCCATGCTGAGCAACATCCAGGGCAGGCTCTTGATTTCGATTTGCGGGTTATTTTGGTTGCCAACGAACAACGAGTTGTAGGCGTCCAATTCCTGTTTATTGCGCTGGCGAACCTCCTGAATCATTTCCTTGAGGAAGGAATCCGCTTGCGCAAAGTCGCCAACGGACGCGGCATATTGAACTCCGATCCACCGATAACAAGGCAAGCGAACTTGGCCAAGGTCTTTGAGGCGCGACTGCTCGAGCAGCTGAGAATCGTTGGTGTAAAGTGCGGTATAAACGTCGTCCGTCTGGCCGCAGCGCAATTTCATATCGAGTTCAATGCGGATGCCGTCGAGGTCCCGGTCCAGAATGTCTCGGGAATTGTCCGAACTAGTCAACTCCGGGACGCTGCCTCCTTCGAGCGTCTTCAAAGCCTCGCCGGCCAAGCCCTTATACCCCGCCTGAATAGCCTTCTCCAAAAGGCTTTTATTGGAATTACTTGTCTCCATGAGCCATTTGTTCTTGGCGTCGCGAACGAGGGATTCGAGTTCTTTTTCCCTTTTTTCCAATTCTTGGTAGTTTCGGTCCTCTTCAAGGCCTTTCTTTTTTCCTGCCCGCATAATCTCTAGCGCCCGCGATAAGTGCTGGAGGGCCAGGTCCTGGAACGCCGGCCCTTGTGGTTTTTGACCTCTCTGGCCGGACTGATAAGTGAAAGGTTCCGTGCTGAAATATTGGTGAAGCAGGAGATGGGCTTCTAGATTATCCGGCTTGAGGGTAATGGCGGCACGCAAAGCGGTTACGGCTTGGCATCGCCGCAGACTAGCGACCAGGTAACCTTTATCGTTTACATCTCTGCACCGGCTTCCCTCGGGAAGGCTTAAGTAGCTCTTCGCCAAGTCTACATAAGCGGCGGAGTTGTCGGGATTGTCGGCAATGGCTCTTCGAGCAGCCCGGATGGCCAACAGCGGCGAAGCGGCCTGCACTTCAATTGCGGTAGGACTATACCTTTCTAGAAGCAGTTCCCAGCGCTTTAGAAAAGTAAGCAAACAAGTGGGAGCCGGAGCACCGAACCCATAGCCTATTGCTTCTGCCAGCCGGCCACTTTGATAAACCGTCATAATTCGTGTGGCAGCCTTATTGTTTTCGACCTGACCGAGAACCAGATCGAGGTTAGCCTCTTCCTCATCCGCGGACCGTGTAGGCCTGGCCGGGCGCATATAGTCCGTGAGAAATTCATACCAGTCGTCGGCGCGCTGGGTCGGAGGTATGGGTTGTTGAGGGATCGTGTGGGCTGCGGATTGTGGTCCAAAAGCATCGCGATTCGGATTGTAAACGTGGTCCGCGAACGGATTGGGCTTTTCAGCGGTCCTGGGATTACGCCACCCGAACAGGGCTGTACGTCCTTTGATCGCCAATAACGTCCACTGGCTTTGGTCATAGGCCATGGTAAGCAAAGCAGGCACATCGATATTGGCGGTGCTTTTTTCTGTTACGTAGACAACGTGGTTTATCGCCCGTTGAGCAAACGTCTGGGTCCTGAAATCGCTGTCTGCCTGATTTGAGAACGCGCTTTCGCCGACTAACTGACCCTGGCCCTGGGAAGAAGCCGTTTTGATCGTCGAGCGCAATTTGAAAAACTCCTCCCAGATCGATGCTGGAAAGAGTTGGATCCGGTAGTCAACAAATCCCTTCTCCTCAGGACAGAACCAGGCACAGTAATTGGCAAACTCCAGGGATACGGAAAAGCCGTGATCCCCCTCGCCAATTACACCCTGCTTACGCCAATGAGCCAAATCGACCGCCGCTCTTTCCAAGGACTGGTCGCTATCCATGGCCCACGCTACATGCCGATGTTCATGAGGAGCCGCCTGCAATAAACCCGGCCAAGCGGCTAGTGCAAGACCGATCAAAAGCAGCAGCGACAGGACACGGCAGCCTACCTGCCAGCCAACCCTTCCCAAAAGAGTTTTCTCGATCGTTGGCCAGCTCGATACCAAGAAGTCTTGGAAGTTGAGAACCATTATGGGCCCGGAAACGACGGCAAAGAATGGGATAAGCCTGGCGCGTAGTGCCGTTCCAAGCAGAAAAGCTCCCCATACCAGCAGCCGCCACCAGCGGAAATTGCTGCTGTTGGCCAAGAAGGACAGAAGGCCTAGCAAGACCATGGGAAAATAAGCGAGGCCAGCTACATTTTGTCCGGCCTCAGGCGCCTTCCAATACTCTCTCATCCAGGGCGACTGGAATATCGGGCCAAAATTCTTCTTAATTTCCGCCGGAACGCTCGCGGAGACTTCCAAGGGCAGTGAAAAGACGTTGACGTGGTGGGGATTCAAAAGACAGCCTGCCAAACTGCCTACAAAAGCGATGGCTAACCAACGCCGTTCGGTAGCTTGAGGCGATTTACTCCCTGCTTGAACGGGCGTCAAAAGACCCTGGATCACCTCTCCCAACAAAAACAAGCCAATCGTAATTGGACCGAGAATGAACCAGTCGTCCAAGTTCGCCCAGAGGGCCACTAAAACAATCAAAGCGATGTAGCGAACGGAGAATCGTTGCCCGGCACGCCCTTCGGTTTGGATAATCCCTTCCTCCGAGACTTCAGAGTCATCCTGGTGTCGGCAAGTAAGCAAATAGAGGGTCACGCCGAGAAAGAGAGTGGAAATCAAGGCAGGGTGTAAATTAAGCCTGGAGCTTAAGGCCAGCACCGCCAGCGCCGTACAAAGAGCCGGAATCCACAAGCTCTGCCCTTTTCGCCGAATCTGGATCATCAACGCCGCCAAAAGCGTCACAAGAAGGGCTTTGATGATTACGAGGCCTACACTGCCGGCCCAGTTATAAAGATGAAAAAGGCCCCAATCGTAAAGCCAGGAATGATTGACCCAATACAAGCCTTGCGTGGTGTAAGAAAACGGGTCTTTGCCAAACTCGTAAGCGCCTTGCGCGAAGGCCCGGCCGGTTGCCAAATGCAGGAAAAAGTCGCTGTTGCGAATGGCGAACGAGGCGGACAAAAAGGCAAGCGCCAAGACTAAAAGCACCTGAAGGCCATCCAACCCGCGTCGCATTCCTAAGAACTGCGAAGACTTGCTAACCTGCGCCCTTGGCAATTCCTGGCCGGGCGGCAGAGCGATGCGGTCGGGATCTACGACGGCAGTTGCTGTTTGATTTGCCGAGGTGGAGGTTTGCGCGGGATCCCCTTGTATCTTCGTAACGGGGTCCGCGGTTGAAGAAGTCAAGTTTGAGGAGACCGCCGTGTCGGGTTGAGCCGGGTCCTGAGGTTGAGAACTGTTTGTCATGAGCTTCGTATTCCTCGCGAGGCCAGCTGGCCTGTTTGACGATTTAAGGGTGCACCCATTGATCCGGACAATGTGGTCGACCTCTCTTCATCGAAAGGGTATGAAAAGAGACGGAGAATCTCGGATCCCACGGGCAGACCGATGCAGGCAATGCCTGGACTGATTCGCTTTGGTCTCGGCGAGCAAAGATTTATACAAGACTTACGCAGCAGACAGCGCCTCATTCGGTTCATTGATCTTAGAGGTCAGAAATCAAGCCTGCAAGGAAGTGGCGAGGTTTGCCTGGCTTTTTGATCAGGAAAATGGTCCATAATCCCCATAGCATGCCCAACAAATCGCGGTAAAGGGGGACCGGGTGTGAGTCTTTTGCTTGGGTGACTATTACGCCGCCGCCCGGTGCGGTTGGCCCCAGAAGCCGTCCCAGAGTTTACCGCCACTGACGTAGAGCGCACGCAGCGCCGCAACTGTCGCGGCTCCATCCTCGACCCAGCGCATGCCCGATCCTTTCAAACGTTCTCCGATGATTTTGCACCCCGCCTCGGTTGGGCCGCTGCCAATGTCCCACTCGTTGCTGCGGTAGGCCGGGTAGTCGGTGCGATGGCGGTTGTTCTCAAAGTAGCCAATGAGTTTGCGCAGTTCTTCGTGAACTTCTGCCGATGTTCGCGGCGGCAATGTCAGGCCGTACAGGTGAGCGAGCAAAGCCTCGCCCCCTTGTTCGTAGAGAATGCCCTTGGCCTCTTGTTGCCAGCGCTGGCAGGCGGCGAAGTCGCGAACGTGCCACACTTTCGCAAAAGTGCACAGATGCTCCGCCGCGTGATACCAATCCAAAATCGTCGTTAGATTATCCGCCAAATGGCGCTGCAACGCTTCTTCTAGG
>JBJMQT010000063.1:0-9337 GCA_045802525.1 Gemmataceae bacterium | reverse complement strand
CGGTCGAACCGACGATTGAAATAGTATGCCGTTTTTCCTTACTGCCGTCATGGCCATGCGGGTTGAAGTAATTGAACCCGCATTGGACGTGAGACAAGACGCCCTTGCCATGATCGAGGAGCACCATGGCATTGTCTTCCTCGGTGACTTGGATGCGGCCCTTGTCGCGGATGTCGCGCGTGGCAGTAACGATGCTTGTAAGAGCCACGACGGACTTGGCCGGCCCCAAAAGGCCGGTCAACGTGGTGAGGTTGTAGACGCCCAGATCGGGCATGCTGCCGCCGCCCTTTTCATAAAAGAACGAAGACCAATTGGGTCCTGTGTGGCCGTAGTCGGCATGAGCGGCGGCGACGCGGCCCAGCGCCCCGCCGGCCAAAACCTTGGCCATGGCCGCAAACTGCGGGCTATTGACCACGGTCGGAGCGCCCCAAATGCGAACCTTGGATTTTTTCGCCTGTTCGAGAATCGCTTGCCCGGCTGTTAGCGAGTTGGCAATTGGTTTCTCACTCCAGACGTGTTTGCCGGCAGCGATGGCCTCCCGATTGAGATGCTCGTGCTCTTGCATATCGGTCAGGTTGACCAGCAGGTCAAAAGCGGCTCCGGCCAGCATCTTTTCAATGTGCGGGTAGTGATTGGGAATCTTGAAGCGGCCGGCCTGGCGCTCGGCGCGCTCGGGTTTGATGTCGCAGGCGCTGACCAGCTCAACGTAGGGACATGCCGAGAGGTGGGGCAGATAAACGCCGGAAACGCTTCCACAGCCGATGACGCCGACGCGCGTGCGCTTCGGCTTTTCACTATCGGCCCCCTGAGCCTGAATTGACCAGGAAGGAATTGTGACCGCCGCGGCCGCGCTCAGGCCTTTTTCGACGAAATCACGGCGGTTTATTTCTTTCGGGTTCATAGAGAATTCTCCTTATGGCGGACGTGATAGCCGTAGCGCAATGCCAAGCGGCAGCATTGGAGCAAGTCCCTTGGCGACGGCAACGATTCTCGCCCTTGGCTTGGCGAAGTTCAAGGACCAAGTCTTAAACGGGAATGGATCAACAAGACGGCGTGACCGCTTTGCTGCCGATTTTGCGAAGGAGAATCGTTAAGGCGATGAAGTCATAGAGAGCGTGCGCTTCGATGACGACAAGCAAATTACCCGCCGCCAGCCAGATAAATCCCAAATAAGCGCCGGCCAGCGTCGCGAGGACGGCATAGGCCGGCGTCAAGGCGTGAAGCAAACCAAAAACCAAGCTCGCCAAAGCCAAAGCCAGCCAGGGACCCAGCCACGCGTCCAAGGATGCCTGGATGACGCCTCGAAAAAGCATCTCCTCGCCGATCCCCGCCAATAGCGAGAGCAAGGCTAAATCGAACCAAGTGAATGAACCGAGGAATGGAATGGCGATGTCGTCGAAGATTCGCAGGATCCGCTTAATGAATTCGAATCGGGATCGGAGGAGCAGAAAGAAGGCCGCCAACATCGGCAGGGTGGCAAGCAAGACGAGAATAAACCCGGAAACAGTAAAGTGCAAGGTGTCTAAAGGCGATAGGCCCACGAGCCATCCCGCGACCCAAGCGAGAAGAATTAGCCCGCCTTCAAAGGCGATGCCGAAATAAGGAGTGCGAGAAGACCTTGGTGCTTTGACCTCGGAAGGGAATCCAGTTCCCGAGGCGGTCATGCGATCAATTCCTTTACCACGTGCCCATGCACGTCGGTCAGCCGGAAGTCGCGGCCGGCGTAGCGGTAGGTTAGCTTTTCATGGTCGAAGCCGAGCAGGTGCAGAAGGGTCGCATGCAAATCGTGGACGTGGACCTTGTTGTCGACGGCCTGAAAACCAAATTCATCGGTTGCGCCGTACACCTGGCCGCCCTTCACGCCGCCGCCGGCCAGCCACATGCTGAAGCCGTGGTTATTGTGATCGCGGCCGTTGATCTTGCCGTCATTGAGTCCGGGCGTCGGCAGTTCGACAGTCGGCGTTCGCCCAAATTCGCCGCCCCAAACGACCAGGGTGCTTTCAAGCAAGCCGCGTTCCTTCAGGTCTTTGAGTAGGGCGCTGATCGCCTGATCGCTCTCGCGCGCCAAACGGCGATGATTGGCTTCAATATCGTCATGGCTGTCCCAAGGCTGTCCGGCGCCGTGCCAGACCTGCACGAAGCGCACGCCGCGCTCCAGCAGCCGGCGCGCGATGAGCAATTGCCGCCCCTGCACACCGGGGCCGTACAAATCGCGGACGGGCGGCGACTCGCGGCTGATGTCGAAAGCGTCGCTGGCGTCCATCTGCATGCGGTAAGCCAGCTCGAACGATTGGATGCGGGCTTCGAGCTGAGCGTCTTGTTGGCGTTTTTCCTTGTGTTTATCGTTAAGGGCCCGAAGGAGATCCAATTGACGTCTTTGTTCGGGCAGGGTCAGCTTGGTGTTCTTGATGTGCTCGATGAGCCGATCCAGCTCGGTGTGCTGACTATCGATATAAGTGCCTTGATAGACCCCCGGCAGAAAGGCCGACTGCCAATTTTGCGTTTCCTGGATCGGATAACCGCCCGGACACATGGTGATGAAACCGGGCAGGTTGTGGTTTTCGCTGCCCAACCCGTAAGTCACCCAGGAACCCATGCTGGGCCGAACGAGCCGCGCCTCGCCGCAGTTCATGAGGAGCAGCGAGGGCTCGTGGTTGGGCACATCCGCGTGCATCGAACGAATGACGGCAATATCGTCAATCGATTGGGCGACATGCGGGAACAGTTCGCTTACCTCGATGCCGCTCTGGCCGTATTTTTTGAACTTAAACGGCGAAGGAAAGGCCGCGCCGGTCTTGCGCTCGGTCTTCAGGTTCGGCACGGGCAGAGGCTTGCCGGCATATTTGGCGAGCGCCGGCTTGGGATCGAAAGTATCCACATGCGACGGACCGCCATTGGCGAAGATATGAATGACGCGCTTCGCTTTGCCGGGAAAATGCGGCGACCGCGGCGCTAGCGGGGAAAGTTGGTTGTCCGTCGCGGCCAAAAGATTTTGCGAGCCGAGCAATTCGACCAAGCCAAGGCCGGCGAAACCTATGCCGGTCCGGCACAGCATTTCGCGGCGGGTAAGGAGCCTCGGATACTGCCGAGGTAAGGGATATTCAGTGTTCGAGTAAGTTGGGGTCATGGCTCTACTCGTTCAGCTAGCGCCAATGATTCAGTACGACAAGTTGGTTAGTCACTTCAATGCCTGATCTCTCGACCCTGCCGATTGCGCTTGTAATCGTCTTTATCTTCATGTCGCGAGTTGGATTGTTGTCGGCCCGAACGGTGAAAACGCCGAAATGGCCGCCCCCCGCGGCGATAACAAGGTTATGTAAGTCTTCGAAGTCGTCATAGTTCTTTGTTAGCAATACCAGTCTCTGTTTTATGGCAAATATCAAATGATTGGGATCCGTCATGCCACTTGTTCCCACATCAAGCGGTGAAACTACGCCATGGCCGGCTTTTTGGAGCTGGGTCACCAGCCTTCCGTCCGTGATATTATCGTCTAGATAAATCTTCATGATTCAGGCTTGTAATCGGCAGGCGCCGAAGGAGGCCTGTCGAAGCCGCCTTGGTGAATCCGTTTCAGCGTCCGGTCCCGCTCAGCACGAAGCAGTTCTTCGTTTTTGACGCAATAGTCGATTGCCTCATAAACCGCTTCGACGGGGATACGGTAATCGTTCGCTAACTCCTCGGGAGTGCGGGGCTCTAATCCGATGGTTTCACGGTACAACACCTCCGCCCGCAAGTTGCGACCTTTGTAAAAAAGTTGCCGGTAATTTGATCCTGGCCGAGGTTCCAAATATTTGTAACCATTGCTTTCAAGCATGGCGCATCTCTTCAGGCTTCTAGCAAACCGTTAGCTTCCGGATCTATTCTACTCGCCTAATCCACAAACGCGAATTCGTTGGCGAGGAGGATCACCTGGGCCATCTCTTCCCAACCTTTTTCTCCGGGGGTTGTTTCCAAGAACTTCTGGCCGAGAGCGATCTCGTCGGCATCGGGTTGACGCCCATAGGCGAGCTGGTAGAGACGCTTGAGCATTGCCGGCGCGTCAACTAAGGCTGCGATGTCCTCGCGCTTGAGCAAGTTTTTGGCCTGCTGTTCGATGAACGCGCTGTTCATGAGGAAGAGTGCTTGCTGTGGCACAGTGGTTGTGAAGCGCTGCGGGTTTGAGGTGTCGGGGCTGGCAAAATCGAACGTGCGAAAGACGCCCGGCAAGTTTTGGCGGTCAATGAAGCCATAGACCGTTCGCCTTGTCGCGAAGGGCTGAGACGTGATATCCACCGACGGCCCTCCGACTGTTAAGTCCAGCTTGCCGCTGACGAATAACAGTGCGTCGCGCATTTGCTCGAAATCAAGTCGTTGCCGATTCATGTGCGAAAGCAGGCGATTTTCGGGGTCAAATTCGCGAATTGCCGGTGTTGTTTCGCTGCCTTGCTGATACGTATTCGAAAGCACAATCAAGCGATGCAGCTTCTTGATGGACCAGCCTTCTTCCACGAACCGGGTGGCCAGGTAATCCAGCAGTTCGGGATACGTTGGCGGCTCGCCACGAAGGCCAAAGTCGCTTGGCGTGCGCACTAGGCCCTGGCCGAAATGATGAAGCCAAACGCGGTTGACGAAGACGCGGGCCGTCAGTGGATTGTCTTTGCTGGCGATGGCTCGAGCCAGTTCAAGCCGGCCGCTGCCTTCGTGGAATGGCTTGCGTTGGTCGACGCTGAGCACGAGCAAAAACTGCCGGGGGACGGCGTCGCCGTGGCTGTTGGGATTGCCACGCAAAAAAACGTGCGGCTCTTTTGGCGTCGGCGCATCTTCGAGGACCATCGCCCGGGCGGGTGCGGCCGGGTCGGTCGCCTTGAGGTGGTCGATCTTGTTCTTGATGGCTTGGCGTTCGCGCTTAATCTTTTGATTCTTCGCTTTCAGCTCTTCCTTGTGCTTTTCCTCATAGTCGGCAAGCTCCTTCTCGAGCTTCTGAAGCTTGGTCTGGAAAGCCTCATAAGCGGCGGTGTGCTCCGGCGTGCCCAGCTCCGGCAAATCTTTAGGCTCAGGCGAACTCGCAAAGACGCCATAGAGGGAATAGTAGTCCTTAGTCGGAATCGGATCGAACTTGTGATCGTGGCAACGGGCGCAAGTCACGGTCAGGCCGAGCAAGCCACGCGTCACCACATCGATGCGGTCGTCGATAATGTCGTGGGTATTGTTCAAAAAACGGCGGCCCAAGGTTAGATAACCCATGGCCGCCAAAGCCCGCTTGTCATCGCCCTGCGACAGTCGATCGGCGGCCAACTGCTGCACAAGGAATTGGTCGTAAGGCAGATCTTCATTGAAGGCGCGGATCACGTAATCGCGATAGGTGTAGGCGAACGGATAGCGGCGTTCTTCCTCGAAAACATAGCCCTTGGTATCGGCGTAGCGGGCAACGTCAAGCCAATGCCGGGCCCAGCGCTCCCCATAACGCGGCGAGGCCAGCAGGCGATCGACAACCTTGGCGAATGCCTCCGAAGAGGAATCGGCTTCAAAAGCGGCCACTTCCTCCGGCGTCGGCGGTAGGCCAATGAGATCGAAAGTCACTCGGCGTAGAAGCGTGCGCCGGTCCGCAGGCTTGGCCGGGGTCAGTCCCTTGGCTTCGAGCTTCGCGAGGACGAAGGCGTCGACGGGAGTCTTCACCCATCCGGAATTCTCGACTTTGGGCGGCGATGCCTTCTTCACCGGCTGAAAAGACCAGTGATTCTTGCGCACCTCGGCAATGGCCTTGGTATCGCTCTTGATCGGTTTGACGGCTGCCCCTTCCGGGTAAGGCAAACCCATCTTCACCCAACTCGTCAACGTCGTGACCGCCTCGGCCGGCAGCTTGTCCTTGGGCGGCATCTTGGTTTCGCCGTCGTAACGAACGGCATGAATCATCGGACTCTTTTCCGGATCGCCGGCCGTCACAATGGGCCCGTTGTCGCCGCCTTTCAGCAGAGCGGTGCGCGAGTCGAGCCGCAAGCCGCCGCGCTGCTTCTGGGAGCCGTGACAAGAAAGGCATTTGTCAACAAGCAAAGGGCGGACCTTGGCCTCGAAGAATTCGATGCCTTGGGGATACGGCTTGGGAGAATCCTCGGCCGGAAGCCGGCCGACCGAAAGAAAAAGTGCCAAGTAAATGGTGCAAGCTGGGACGGATCTCATCGCTGGCTCTCTCGGGTGCGAAGATGCCGGCTTGTTCCAAATCGGCAAGTCATGCAGGTTAAAGCGCTCACAAAGCTTGGCGGGCGGGCGTTTGGCAGGCTCCAATTATTTTACGATATTGCCGGGGGCAAGGGGGACCCCTTCTCTTGAATTTGGTTTTCGTTTTACCTCCGGGGGTATGGATCCAATCTGACTAGCCCTAGATAAGACATGAAGATTTGATTGCGTCGGACCGATGGCTTGCGTACGATTTTGCGAGGCCGGTTTTGGTTAATAGAGCTTTCGCTCGGAGTCAAGCAATGCTTCCGATGTTGCGGTTTCGCCTTTCCTTTATGATGTTCTTGGAATTCTTCATTTGGGGAGCGTGGCTCCCGCTTATTTTTGGCTATCTACCCAGCCTTGGCTTTAACGAGACATGGCAGCAGCCGCTCATCCTTGGGGCATTCAATGTGGCGGCCCTGGTTGCCATGTTCGTGGGCACGCAATACGTTGACCGCTATTTTTCTGCGGAGAAATTCCTGGCCTTTAGCCACCTGGTGGGTGGTTTGGCTATTCTCGGCTTGGCCTTCATCAAAAAGCCGGAGGGCGAAGCAAGCGCTCCGTTTTGGCCTTTCTTCAACCTGATGCTTGTCCATTCCCTTTTCTACGTGCCCACGATTTCCATCACGAATTCCATTGCCTTTGCCAATCTAAAAGATCCTCAAAAGGAGTTCGGCCAGGTTCGCTTATGGGGAACTATTGGCTGGATCGCTGCCTCCTGGCCGTTTGTTTTTATTCTGACCGATTGGTTGAAAGTGCCGGCCTTTGGTTCAGTGCCTTTCACCGAATGGTTGGGCGCTGCTTTAGGAACGTCCAAGGAAGGGGCCGTCTTACGCGAGGCCACCAGTTTTATCTTTATTGCCGCGGGGGCGGCTTCTCTGTTGCTGGCGGCTTTCAGCCTCGTCCTGCCGCACACGCCGCCTAAGCCCGCTTCGGAAAGCCGAGAAAAGCTGGCCTGGCTCGAGGCCGTTAAGCTTTTGCGCATTCCGTTCGTCCTGGTGCTGTTTGTAGTTACTTTTATCGATGCCTCCGTTCATCAAGTCTTTTTCTTTTGGGCCGGTCGGTTTTTTGAGTTTGGAGTCAAGATCCCCGGAAACTGGATCATGCCGGTTTTGAGCATCGGCCAACTCGCCGAAATTGGCACTTTGGCATTTCTCGGCTACGTGCTGAAGCGGCTTGGCTGGCGGTATACCATGGTGATCGGCATCTTGGGCCACGCCGTACGGTTTGCAGTGTTCGCGTTCTTTCCAGAACCGGTTCCCGCCATACTTGTCAATATTCTTCACGGCATCTGTTATGCATTCTTCTTTGCGACCGTTTACATCTTTGTCGACGAGTTTTTCCCCAAGGACGCTCGGGCCAGCGCTCAGGGTTTGTTCAACGTCCTGATCCTTGGCGCAGGTCCTTTTGTCGGCAATTTCTTAGGCGCTCAGTTGGGCATCATGTATAAGTTGGGCGATAACCAATGGGACTTCCGCAATATGTTCTTAGTGCCCGCCGCTATCGCTTTGGCGGCTGCCTTGGGGTTGCTTCTCTTCTTCCACCCCTCAAAGTCGAAAGTGGATAACCTCCCAGAAGAGCCACCTTTTGCCCCTCCTTCGGAGACTTTTTGATCGAAGGAGAAAGGTTACAGCCCTTATGGCCGCGGAAATGGTCTTGGACGCATATAAAACAAAAAAGCACGGTCGCTGAAAAAAGCTAGACTTTGCGCGAGGACCGAGAATGTTGGCGGGACTATGCGGTAACCTCTTGCTCACCCTGGAGAAAACATCATGCTGCCTTATCGCGTTTTGTGTCTAGCGGCTTTGGGCGCGGCGGGGATCCTTTCCTTGGCGGCTCAGGCGGGCGATCAGGCTCCGCCGCCGATCCCCGATCAGGAAATCGTCGTTCCCGGCGATTCACTCCTAGTGCCGCCGCCTGTCCGGCCGATGACGTTGGCTGAGTTTGCCGACTGGTTTAAACCCGCCCCAGGCAAATACGAAGTGGTCCTTCTGCATCCGGACACTTGCTGCCCGGTAAAGGTCTGCTTTACGCTGCCCTGCGGCTGCCCCAAGAATGTGCGAGTTCATAAACGCAGCTTGGCGTTCATTTATGATGGTTGCGAGAAAGTCCGGATTCGCATGACGCTGTGCGGCACGGCCCGAGTCGTTTACGTGTAATTCTAAGATATGCGGTAAACTCCTGTTTAGCGGCGAGCCTTTGGAGAATCGTGCTCTCCAAGGGTTCGCCGCTAATCTGTTTGGGTGCAACAACGTGACCAATGAAACGTTGGCTACTTACCTGGACGCCGGCTGCGAGGCGGCTTGGCGGGCGGCGGCCGTTCTAGAGGAATGGCGGCCGCGCTTTCAAACACGGGAGAAAGCCCGTTTTGATCTAGTGACCGACGCTGACCTCGCCTCGCAGCGCGTCATCCGAGCATTTCTCAACGAGCGTTTCCCGGATCATGATTTTCTCGGCGAAGAGGAAGGGGAACCAGCCGGCAAAACGCGGCCCGGCAGGGGCGCGCCTCCCACCTGGATTGTCGATCCCATCGACGGCACCACCAACTATGTGCACGATTTCCCGCTCTATTGCATCTCTATCGGCTTGGAGGCAGCAGGCGAGCTCGTAGCCGGCGTCGTGCTCGATCCGGTGCGGAAAGAATTGTTCCGGGCGGCGCGGGGGCAAGGCGCCTGGCTCAACGAGCGCCGGCTGCATGTCAGCAGTATTAGTGACTTGGGCCAAGCCTTGGTTGCCACCGGTTTCCCGCCAATCCGGATGAGCAGGAAATGAGCCTCAATTGGTGGCGCTACTTTTCCTCACGCGTGCAATCGCTTCGGCGTACGGGCTCGACAGCCTTAAACCTGGCCTATCTGGCAGCCGGGCGCTTCGATGCCTATTACGCGTTCGATAATCACGTCTGGGATGTAGCTGGAGGAGTCGTCATTGTCCGCGAAGCGGGCGGCATGATCACGAATGCGAACGGCGGCAAATACGATCCCTACACCCAAGACGCCGCCGCGACCAATGGCGTCTTACACTCCCAAATGCTAGCTTGTTTGCGCGAGCGGCCGTAGCGGAAATTAGTTCGTTGTTCGTTGTTCGTTGTTCGTTGTTCGTTGTTCGTTGTTCGTTGTTCGTTGTTCGTTGTTCGTTGTTCGTT
>JBJMQT010000062.1:0-9377 GCA_045802525.1 Gemmataceae bacterium | reverse complement strand
GGCGGTGTCCGCGGGCGTGGTGTTGAAGCAGATCTTCGCGCCGGGGGCATGGGCGTGGACGAGGTTGAGCAGCCGCTCGAACAGCAGCAGGTTCGGCGGAGCGCGAAGCCCGGCCCCGATCATCACGCAGTCGAAGGGCCTAGACGCGAGCGCCTGTAGGATGACGGCCTCGGCGGTTTCACCGAGGTCGACGAGGCAGCTGTCCACCTCGTACCCCATGCGCAGGTCGTTGCGGGGCGAGGACACTGGCCCGACCGATAACGCCAAGCGGTTTAAGGAGTTCCTAGGCCTAGAGATTCCCGCTGCGCGGCCCGACGGGCTCCAGCTGACCCTGGTAGACGCACGTACGGGAAGGACTCGCGACCACTCATTAGCCGACGTGGTGTACGCGATCCGCTGCATGACGCATGAAAACGAAAACCTGAACGCAGCCCAAAATCCAGACTACCACATCCTCTTGGACTGGAGACCGGAGGGCCAATTGTGCGGGGTCATCAGGGACGGAAGGATCACGTTCACCGGGCACTTCATCTGGGGCAGATTGCGCGAACTGATGGCAAAATTCATCATGGGCATCGACGAGATGATCGCCTTCGCCCAGGGAGCGAACCGGTTCAGCATGACTAGCCGCCCGCCTCTAGGGTCTGTGCGACCCAAGCAGCAACAAGACAGATGACGTCACGCCGACCAACCTAGGCCCTCTCGCCTGCTGAAGCGGATTCTTCGGCGACACTCTGTATCTCAACTCCCACCAATTACTTGATTACCCCCCACCGGGCTTTTTGATTTTCTTTTCTAGTTCCTGCGTCTGGCGGCCGTTCAGGCCCTCCTCGTAATCCAGGGCGCCGAGGCAAAGGAACCAATCGCCGCCCTAAAAGACTTATTAGGGCACGAGGAGGCGAGCACTCGGCGCGACGCCGCATCGGCGCTGGGCAACCTGGGCCTCGGGGCAAAGGAATCGCAGCCAGCCTTGGCATGCCTTCTCAAGGATCCCGATGGCGGCGTGCGCAGCACGGCAGCATACGCCGTTGCCCGAATCAAAAGCGCGGTGGCCCGCACAAGCGTCGGTGGACGTAATGCTGCCTGGCCTCGAAGATAAGGAAGCTGGCGTCCGCCAAGTGGCAGCACGTTTCCTGGGCCAACTTGGGCCCGACGCGAAGGCGGCAATCCCGGCGTTGACCAAGGCGCAACGTGACGAAGACGAGGAGGTAAGTAAGGCGGCGGCCGAAGTCCTGTGGAAGATTAGGCGAAGTGATATCTACCCTTTCTCCTCGTTGAATGAGCAACGGCGGCGCCGCATCCCAAGAAGGAGATCGGGGGTCTTTCTCACGCGGCCTGTCGCTCTTGCTCCAGCATCCGAATTCGTTCTTCCAGCCGGTCTCGCAATTGCTTGTTCTTAGTAACATGCCGCTCCACTGTAGCGAGCTCGCGTATTAGGAGTCTGCGCTGAGTTTTAAGCACTAATCGGGTCGAAATGTCTTGGTCAGCTGGCATCCGGGATATTCCTTGATAAAGAGCACGCGTATACACCCTTTTCTTGCTCTTCGACCAACCCTGGTCGACCTCTCTAGCCTGGTGAGCTTTGAGACAAGGCCTTTGTGCTGCGCCACGTGTCATAGTTCGCCTAATCATTATCCATGGCGAATCCAACTCAACCGGTAACAGGTCTACCACCTTGACAGGCGCAGCCTTGTTCGCAAATTAAATCCTAGACATGTTCCGAACCTCCGCCCGTGAGGAGTTACACTACTACTATGCCACCTCTCTCTCTAAAAGGTCTTCATCAACGGATCGCCAAGCACGATGCGGAACTGCAAGGCCTGCGTCAGGAACTAGAAGCTCGTCAAAGTCAGTTCGCCTCCCTGAATCAACGCAGGCAGGCATTGCAAGCTGAACTCAAACGAGTCGAAAAGGAACTGGCCGCCGTCGCAGGGGGGAAGAAGGCCTCAAACGTCGCGCCAAAGAACGCACACACCAAGAATCCTGTTGCCAAACCTTCGGTGGCCCAAAAGAAAACCGCCTCGCTTTCTTTGCCAGCCATGATCGTCTCCATCATCCAGGAGGCAGGACAACCGCTCACCGTGCAGCAGCTGGTCGTTCAAGTCAAGAAACGGGGCTTCCGAAGTACCAGTACCAATTTCGCCAAAATGCTCCAAACGCGCGTCTACGACCTTCTCAAGAAAGGCCTCGTCGTTCGGTCGGCAGACCAGTCCGGATTTGTCATCGCAAAATCTGGCAACAAATCGGCGCAAAAAGCTAAACCGAAATCCCGGTAACTGCTACACCTCGGTAAGCAGTACGCCTTTGCGTGGACGCAACCCAGCGCCGATATTCCGCACCCCTTTGGCTAGTCCAATGGGTAGAAGACCCCATCATCAGAAGTTGGATGTCGCTCGGCACCCGGAGAAAGCCAAACCGACAGCCAAGAAACTGCGCGCCAAGGATCGTCCCCTCGTAAACGACTTCCTGGCCGACGATGACTTCGTCAAGCTGCTCTACGCTTGGTTCGAAAACATCGCTCGTGTGCTGCAACCGGGGCGGGCGTTCTACGCGTGGGGCGGTTACTCCAACTGCGGCAACTATCCGCCGGTCCTCAAAGCGGTGGGCCTGTACTTCTCACAGGCGATCATCTGGGTCAAAGAGCACCCCGTGCTGACTCGTAAAAACCTGATGGGAAATCATGAGTGGTGTTTTTATGGTTGGAGAGAGGGAGCCGCCCACCAATTCTTCGGTCCGAACAACGCCACAGACGTATGGCCGATCAAGAAGGTCAACCCGCAAAGCATGATCCATCTCACTGAGAAGCCGGTGGAGTTGGCGTCGCGAGCCATCGAGTATTCCTCCAAGCCCGGTGAAAACGTGCTCGATTTGTTCGGTGGATCGGGCAGCACCTTGATCGCGGCCGAGCAAACGGGACAGCGGGCGTACCTGATGGAGCTCGATCCGCTCTATTGCGACGTGATCGTTGCTCGATACGAGAAGTTCACAGGCAAGAAAGCAAAACTTGGTGGGGCGGCCTAAGGCCCGGAAAACCTCTCACGGTCTATCACGGTCTATCACATCGAGGCTGAGCCATGCCCCACAAGGGCCGGAAGAACGCTGACCAATTGTTGCTGATGGCGCTTGTTTGTGGGGCAACTGTTGAAGCCGCTGCCCGAGCCGCCGACATCAGCCAGGCGACCGCCCACCGCCGGTTGAAAGATCCAGAGTTCTGCATAATTGGCGGCCGCCAGAGACCTCGAAATTGCTTCGGAGAAAGAGCTTATTTCCGCGATGGAAGAGCCGGAAGTGCTCCTCATGACACGCGTGAAAAAGCCATGGCAAGTCTCGGTGGAGCGAGTCCGTCAACCGCTCATTCCAGCGAAAAAACCCTACCACCTCTGATCGCCGAAATGGCGTGGAGAATCCAGTCATACAATAGTCTCCCGAGTCTTCGGTGCATCCGATCCTTGGGGCTTACGGTCGAGTATTATCCCCAATGCGTGCCCGCGCGGCAACATAGTCCGCCTAACTCGTCAGGGAGCGAACTCTCCGAAGCTCTCGAATTGAGTTAACAGGCCGCGGCTCGGACAAAAGGGAAGAGTGGAAGGGAACGACGGCGACACTGAGCCGGTTGCTCGCATCATCGAAGCTTGGCCATGGGACTGATGTTCACACGGGGCGGCAGATGCCCAAGCGTGCCCTGGTAGTTATGTGCAGCCAAGGCGATTTGATGAATGTTATTAGTGCAGCTCATCCTATTGGCGGCTTCCCGGACCTGCTCTGCTGGACGGTTCCGCTCCCAACCGGCCCCCTCCAAGGACGCCAACCCAGAGGCGATGGCTGACGAGTTAACGTTGGGCGCAATTAGGAAGGGGTCGGCGAAATTGACGCCTTGTTGACCACTTCAAGCTGGTCTTCAAGGACCTCGATATAAACGCGCCGGGGCTTGCTCTGAACAAGAACTCGATAGACGCGCGCTCCCTTTGGGGCGGCGCTACAAGAGCTGGTTGAGCGACATTGATAGTTGACTCAAACATCGGGATGGAACAGATTGCAACCCACATGAAGTATCCACCAATGGCGCCAACTGAGCTCATGGGTTTTGAGGAAGGTCGCGGCTTCCGGACTATATGCAGCAACCCGAGGGGAATTGGACAGCCATGCGTAGCGGCGGCCGTCCACAGGCCCTATATTGGAAAGGTAGCCCGGTGATCGTCGCGACGACCGAAACGCTGCTGCTTTCTAATGACTCAGTGGCTCGCCATCACAGGCGAGCTATTTGCTGTGGTCGTCGAAAACTGCGAAAAGATGCAGAAACTGAAAGTGCTAACGGATACCTCATGCGGCTGACTGATTTCATTGAGGCGAATGTCGAACCCATACTCGCAGAGTGGGAAGTCTTCGCGCGTAAAATCTGGCCCAGCACTGCCGGGGATTCGGTCACGGACCCTGCCAGCCTGCGGGATGATGCCGAAGATATTCTCCGCGCGACGGTTTCGGATATGCGATCCGATCAGACGGCCACGCAGCAATCTGAAAAATCCAAAGGCGAAGGGCACACGGGAAAGGGCGGCGCCCGCGTAAATAAAGCATCCGAGTTGCACGGGGCAGGCCGAGTCGGCTCGGGGTTCGAGCTGTGGGCGGTAGTCGCCGAGTACCGCGCGCTTCGAGCCAGCGTCCTCCGACTGTGGCGGGAAAGCGGCCCGCAACCCGACCTAAACGACATCGACGACGTGACGCGATTCAATGAGTCTATCGACCAATCCCTCACCGGAGCCGTCCGCGCCTATACGGAGCAAGTCCGACGAGACCGCGAGGCGATGCTGGGTAACGAACAAGCGGCCCGCAAAGATGCTGAGAGCGCCAATCGCGCCAAGGACATGTTTCTGGCCATGCTCAGCCACGAGCTGCGCACGCCGCTCAACGCCATTGTCGGTTGGATTACCATCCTACGTATGGAAGGTCACGGCAAAGCAAACCTCGCAGAGGGACTCGATGTTATTGAGCGCAACACGAAAGCCCAGATGCAACTGATTGAGGATGTATTGGACGTCTCGCGCATCGTCTCCGGCAAGCTTCGTTTGGACATCCGTGAATGCGACCTGATAGACACGATCAATGCGGGCATCGATGTGATTCGCCCGACAGCGGAAGCACGGGACATTTCTCTCGACGTGCAACTTGATCCGGCAGCTCGCCACGCATCATGCGATGCAACGCGAATTCAGCAGGTTGTCTGGAATCTGCTTTCCAATGCCCTCAAATTTACGCCTAAGCGTGGAACTGTCCGCGTGAGTCTGGTCAGGGAACGGTCCTCCTTGCGGATCATGGTGAGCGATAATGGACAAGGCATCAGTCCGGAATTGTTGCCTCACATCTTTGAACGATTCCGGCAGGCCGACAGTTCCACGCGACGCACTTTCGGCGGATTAGGGCTGGGGCTTTCGATCGTCAAGCATCTGACCGAAATGCATGGAGGAACCGCCGAGGCGAACAGCGGGGGGGAAGGGCACGGCGCAACATTCATTGTCCGCCTGCCGATCAAGGCCGTGCGCATCGCTGAATCCGACGCGGAGCCATCATCGGGTAAGAATGACGGCGATTTGGCGTCGGCTGCGGGCACAGAGCCACGGCCGATGCGACTGGATGGGCTCCATATTCTCGTCGTGGATGATGAAGCTGACGCCCGGCGGATGCTGTTAAAAGTACTCGAAAGTGTGGGTGCCCGAGTCACGACAGCAGGCAGCGCCGCCGAAGCGCTCGCCGTTCTGGCGGACGCCACCGATAAGGAGAACAGACCAGACGTGCTGGTCAGCGACGTGGGAATGCCCGACCAGAATGGATACGACTTGATGCGCGAGGTGCGCCGGCGCGGGCATCATGCTCAAAAGCTTCCCGCGGTTGCGCTGACCGCATTCGCACATATCGACGACGCGCGCGAGGCAGAATTGGCGGGATTTCAGGTCCACATCCCCAAGCCAGTCAATCTCTTCGACTTGACGACGGTCATTGCGCGTCTCACTGGCCGGTCCGGATGAACCGAAATGCGCGAGGCGCAATAACCGGGCTACCTGCCCGCATGAGTTTATCCCCACCGACCGCGTTATGCCTGAGAGATCATTGTGTTCTCATGGTCCTCAAGCGGAAAAAACCCTAGCCAGCGTTCCGACCATCCCACTTTGCGGCTGCGGCTGTTTAACATGCATCGCTCCCAAGGCATGTTTACATTGGCCAGGATCAATCTATCGTTTTGTCCTTTTCCGCATCCTTCCCATTCCAATTGCTGATCATGCTATTCCACAGCCGGTTGCGTCGCGATGCGGCGCTGTGGAGCGTGCCCGAAGCGGCGCCGGCGGGCCAGCGTCGCCGGGGCCGGCCGCGCACGTATGGGGCGGAGCGCCTGAGCTTGGCCAAACGGGCGGGCCATCCGCGGGGTTGGCAGCGGGGCACGTTCACGTTGTACGGCCAAGAGACGGAGGTGTGCTACAAGACATTCTTGGCGACCTACAAGCCGGCGAGCGGGCTGATCCGTGTGGTCATTCGTGCGCGAGGACGACGGCGCCTGGCGTGGGTACTTGTGCACCGACGCCAACGCTACCGTGGCCGAGATCTTGGAGGCGGTGGCCGATCGCTCGGCAATCGAGCAGAACTACCACGATCTGAAGGAAGTTCATGGGGCTGGGCAACAGCAACTGCGGAACTACTGGGCCAACATCGCGGAGTGGCATCTGACGATGTGGCTGCATACGCTCATTGACTTGTGGGCCTGGCACAAGCCGCACAAGGAACTGGTCAACCGCAGCGCGAGTCCCTGGGACGACGCCGACCGTCGGCCTTCGCGTGCGGATCGACGTAACGCCTTGCGCCGCAGCTGCCTGGAACAGGAATATCAACGCAACGCCGCCTGTGCCAGCTTCGGCGCAAAATCCCGCCGCCTGTGGGCCCGCCTGCTAAAGTTGGTGGCGTGAATAAAGGTTTTCTCGGAAAGTGCAGTCATCTTTCGGAAGTGGGGTATAATGCGTATTAAGCCGTGTCGCGATGGCATCAGCGATGGGTTCTTGCAGGCCGTAACCCAAAATTAAAATCGTGGTCCGTCGGCACATTCCGGTGACGGTTGGCTGACCGCAGGTCTACAGGGATAAAATCGAAGGATCCTCCACGCATTACCCGGTGCTCGTGGCTATTAACGGTCAATATGTCTTCTAAATCTTCAGTAATGTTTCCACCTTCGTCAGGTGCGTAATCCTTGTATCGTTCTTGGCACCAGCACCAAACATTGCCGTGCACATCGAACAATCCAAAGTCATTTGGCTTTAAACTCCCGACAGGCCAGGTGCAACTGCCAGAACCTCTGCTGCTGGAGTTTCCCACAAACCAACCATACTTTCCCAGGAGTTCGTCGGATTCCCCGTAATACCGGCTGGTAGTAGCTTTCGCGCGGCATGCATATTCCCATTCAGCTTCAGTCGGCAAGCGGTAGCCGGAGCGCTTAAGATAATTGGGGGCCAGACTCATTCCATCTTCGTACCGACCGTCTTTACTCGGCTCGTAACACCATTCTTTCTCTGGCAATCCCTCCTGCTTGCTTAACCAATTGCAGTATTCGGCCGCCAGATACCAAGTCGCTCCATGGACCGGGCAATCATCCGTTGGAGCATATTTGCTTACAAATCGCTTATCTTTGCGATAGTCCTTGAAGAATCGTAAGAATTGTTCCACGGTGACCGGTTTGGCGGCAATGGCGAACGAGCGTCCTATAGATTGCCGGTGAAACAGCTCGTTTTCAAAATGTCCCGCTTCGGTAGATGGCGATCCCATGAAAAATGCTACTGGACCTGGAAAGACTACCATTGTCTGCCCTTGCCCGTTGACATACCATAAGGGACTTGCTTGAGCACCAACATCAGTCAACTCCTGCCGGATGCGCTCGAGTTTTTTCTCTAATTCCCTTCGGTCGTTCATCCAATCATCGTCCTGGCGCTTGATCCACAAATCCTGTTTCCATTGCCGTAACACCCATTCGGCAGCTGCACGAAGACCAGAGTCTTCAGTGGTTTGATACATGTTCTGCAACTTCTGTAAAACTGAGTCGCGTGCGCCCGGTGGCCAATCCTTTGCACTGAACTCTCCGAAACTTAATACCAAAGCACGTTTGATCGTCACATCTGCTTGTTGGTCAAGTTGTTCGACAATCGTCCGGACATCCGCGCCCAGGGGGCCCAACCGGTGAAGAAGGTAGCTTCGTATCCTCGGGTCAGGAAGATGTTTGAGCAAGGGCCAAACCCTGGCCTGCCGACCCATTTTCAATAGGGCTACCGCCGCATTTGCCTGCCGCTTAGCGAGCTTTTCCTTGGCATCTTCATCGGTAACCAGCCTCAGCTCCTTGTCTAGTTCCGCTTCAAGCGAAGTCATACCCTCGTCGCCGTGCACGCTAAGTTTGGCAAATAGAACTACAAACTGGTTTTGGTCCGCATCCATTAGCAAATTGGCAAGAAACCTAGGCTGGGCGGCAGCGTAATCAGCCAGAATATCTGTGGCCAGAGATCGTTCCGTTTCTCGACGATTGGCGTCCCGAAAAACCCCGGCCAACGGAATCTGCAGTTTCAGGCCAACCGGACGTAGTGAATCGATCCAAACGGAAAGATAGACCGGTGGCACCCCAACAAGATCAGAGGCGATTTGGTCCTGAACCGCGATCCATCGTCTGCTGTCTGGGTCGTAGCTTGCTAAGGCGCACGCGGCTCGGAGACGTTGTTGTTCCTTCCCGTTAACTGAGCGCTCTGCGGCAGACCAGAGCTTCTCCAGTAACTCTTGTTTGTTAGGTAATAAGGCGTCGCATAATAGGGGAACCTCATGCGGTTGCGCCTCAAGGAGGCGATCGGCAAGGTAATTCACCTGACTGGGGTCTACTGGCAAAAGTGCGAGACTGGCATGCAGTTGCTTGCGCGGGTCATTATCTTTCTTTGCATTATCGTAGGCATTACGAAGCAATGGGTTAACCCAGCGTCGATAGGAATCCATCTCTTCTACAATGACCGGTACGTCTGCCGTGTTGGCATTGAGAAGTTGATCTCGAAGCGAACTGGCTTTCATTCGGCCGTAACCGTCCCAACCGAAGAAGCATAGCAGAGCCAAACTGGCGGCAACGATCAGTCCCCGGAATGCATGAAGCTTCGCAGCCTTTGCCATCATCATGCTTTGAGGTTCATTCCATGTTTTTTTTTGTGTCAGCAACCGGATGGCCGTCCACTGAGGCAACGAAGGCAAATGGCGCCTGTCAGGCCGCGTATTCCAAGCGGCTGCTAGATCCGCGAGAAGGAGTTCAGTTCTACCTCGCCTCGTCTCTTTTTGCTTGCTGGTTAGCCAGGTGCGCAAGGAGTGAACCAAAAAGTCAT
>JBJMQT010000061.1:0-6855 GCA_045802525.1 Gemmataceae bacterium | reverse complement strand
TGAACTCGACATCGCTCCCATGTTGTCCTTCGCGCTGGAACATCCCGGTCCAACATCTTTGCGTTATCCCAAGGCCAGCTTGGAACGGGTTGAGCGCGGCCATGCTCCTATCGAACTGGGCCAGGCCGAAATCTACGAATGGGCCACCGACGGCATGTTGATCGCCTATGGCAGCCTGTTTCCGACCTGCGTCAAAGTTGCCGAACGCTTGCGAAGAGAAGGGTTGGAAATCGGCGTCATCAATGCACGCTTTGCCAAGCCTTTGGATAAGGCGACGCTCCTAAAGGCCGTGGAAGACCTGCCTTTGGTCGTGACCGTGGAAGAGGGCACGCTGGAGGGGGGCTTTGGCAGCGCCCTTCTGGAAGCCGCCAATTCCGCGGGCCTGGAAACGAGCAATATCGTTCGCCTTGGTTTACCCGATCGCTTTATCGAACACGGCGAAAGAGGCGAGTTGCTTGCCGAATTGGGTCTGGACGTTAACGGGATTTGTTCGACGATTCGCCGCCAGTTAAATAGCTATCGGGGTCCCGTCGGTCCCGGACTGAACAGGGCACTGAAAGTACAAGGCTGATTCTCCTAAGCATGACGAGCATTATGGCCTCCAGGTTTACGTCTGGGACTAATCCGAGGCTCACTGACTGCTTCGTAGTTTGATCTCGGAGGCTTCCAGCCCTCTCAAGCGGACAACGGACCCATGCGCATCCTATTGCTCGGCAATGCTCATCGCCCGGGCGTTCAGGAAGAAGCGAAAAAGCTGGCGAGCGTAATTCGCGAGCATTGTGAAATCGTCTTAATTGATCTGCTTCAGGAAGAGGACCTCACAAACGTTTCGGCCGACATTGCCCTCGTCCTAGGAGGCGATGGAGCGATTCTCCGCGCCGCCCGGCAAATGGGTTACCACCAAATCCCGGTCTTGGGCGTCAATCTCGGCAAGTTGGGATTCTTGGCCGACCTAAGCCCCGACGACCTCTGCGCTTGCATACCGGCCGTTCAGGAAGGCAACTACCGCGTCACTTGGCATTTGATGTTCGAATGCGTCGTTAAGAGCCCGGAGGGTCAGCAAGTTTTCCTAGGCCTTAACGACGTGGTGGTGCGTTCCGGAACGCCTTTCCATATCATTGACCTCAATGTAATCGTCGATGGAGAAACGGTTTCGAGCTTCAGCGGAGACGGCCTGATTTTGAGCACTCCTGTCGGCTCCACGGCCTACAGTTTGTCGGCGGGCGGACCGATTTTAGGGCAAGACTTGCAAGCTTTCGTGCTGACGCCCATCTGCCCACACAGCTTGACCAATCGTCCGGTTGTCGATTCAGCCGACAAAGAATATACCATCGCGCTCCGCCACGATGCTCCGGGCGCCACGCTTATTATCGATGGCCGGGAGGCGATGAATCTAAGCGTCGGGCAAACCGTGGTCATTCGACGAGCGCCGGTGCGGTTTGGTTTGGTAAAGGTGCTCGGCCATAGCTACTATCAAACGCTTCGCCATAAGCTGCGCTGGGGCACGGGTCCCAATTATCGAGCCGAACCCTGAGCGCGTATCGAACGTAAAAGGTTAAAACCGCCTTGGAATGCATCATAACCCTCTGAACTGACTCGCAAATCCCATGAGTTCCTTGCTTTCCCAATACGGCATCGGCTTCGTGCTAATCGTTTTCCAAGCGGTCGCGGCTCTGCCTTGGCTGGCCCTCATAGCGACCGATCCGACGGGCCAATCCTGGTTCCAGGATTCTCGCGGCAAAATCGTTCCGGGCCGATTATGGGCAGCGCTCGGCATCGTTGTTGGCATGGGCATTGTGCCGCCCGCCCTTTTCGCGATTGTCCAGGATCGCGACAGTCTCGAACGATTCGGCCGCGTCTACGGCACCATCCTCGAACTGCAACTTATTGCGGATGTAATTATCGGATTGTTTAGCGTGCTCTTATGGGTTTGGCCCAAAGGCGCTGCCGTTGCTTTGGCTGCATTCCGTGAAGGATTGCGCCAGCCCATGTTTTACCTTCTTGCCGCAGTGGCTATGGGCTTGATGGTCTTGGCCCCATTCATTCCATATTTCACGTTCGACGAAGATTTTAAGATGATGCAGGAATTGGGCTTTGACACGATTATGTTGTTGCCTCTTTTGATGGGTGTCATAGCCGCCAGCATGTCCATCAGCGAAGAGATCGAAGGACGAACCGCTATCACCCTCATGAGCAAGCCGGTCTCGCGGCGGCAGTTCCTGCTAGGCAAATTCGCCGGCATTCTTCTGGCGACGCTTGTCCTGACTGCCATCCTCGGCTGGTTCTTCAACTGGGTCCTTCTCTACAAGCGCTGGTTGGATCGAATGGACCCGGTGGCCCCGCTCCCTGATCTTACCGGCTGGATGGGCTCGTTGGTCGGCACGAGCCAGGCCGCCGATTTTGTGCGCGGGATGCGGCTGTGGTTCTCGGAGGAGTGGGCGATAGCCCCCGGCTTGATCCTGGGCTTTGGCAAGGTCATGGTGCTAATCGCGATTGCCGTTTCCCTGGCAACGCGTTTGCCCATGATTGTCAACTTGATTGTTTGCTTGACCATTTATTTCCTTGGGCACCTAACCTCCGTCTTGCAAGACATTGCTGCGCGGCGCAACCAGGGTGAGACGGTTGGAAAATTGCTTTCCTTCTCGTCGCAAGCGTTCGACATCTTCATGCCCCGATTAGACCTTTTCAGCCTGGGGCCCGCCCTAGTGCTGGACCGCCCGCTGACCGAGCCCGATTTCCTGAAGTACACGGCGGAAGTCTTTGGCTTCAGCGTCATATTCACCGGCGTCGCTCTGCTGGTCGGGCTTGTTCTGTTCGAAGATCGGGATCTTGCGTAACGCTAAAAGCGCTGATTTAGATGAGGCTTTCCAACCTGACTCCAGCAGTTGGGGTCAGGCTTGAAAACCTACCCTACCTTGGTGCGCCTATTAGCAAAACCATTTGATTTTCCCCTAGTTTTTGCTTGCGTTATCCACGCGAGGCGGTGCAAATGGAGTGGGTTTAGCCTAGTCATTTCCATTGCAAGGCTGCGATGGCCCATTGGCCGCCATAGGCCAACGTCAAAGGGCAACGATCATCAATTTCGAGGTGCCCCGTGGATCGCGAAGCCGAACGCAATGCCTTTACAAGAGCGTACGCTTATCTCAATTACGATGCCCCAGCCAAATGGACGGCCTTGGTTGCCGCCGTAGGAACCGGCTTGCTGTTCGTCGCGCTCCTAGGCCTCTTGTGGCTCTTCGCCGATCTTGTCGTGTACCGCGGGACCATCCCATCGTTCGCGGAATTGGGCCCCAACGAAAAGGCGGTATTTCAGAAGAAATGGCTCGATCAGGATAAGGGCGAATCGCTCAAATCGCTTGGCCTTGCCGGACCTTCAGACAGGTTCGAAGAGTTAACCACCGCCGAGGCTCGCCAACCTCTGCCCCAGGAAGAGGAAACGCTTTGGCGAGCCCACCTGTATACGTTCTTGCGCGACAAAGTCAATGGAACGGCTGGCGCTCAGGCCTTGCCCGCCTTCCGCGATCTGGCCGGGCCGGAACAAGACTTTGTAATCCATGAATGGCAAGCGCTGCCCGACAAAGAGACCCTTCTCGATAAGCTGGACCTTTCGGCCCCTAGAAAAGCTGACTTAGTTAAAGCGGATCGATCGGCGCTGTCGCCCGCCGACCAGGAGACACTCTGGCAGGCGTACCTCTTCCAGAAGCTCGCTTCTTCCCAGGCGGAGCAAGACCGAGTGGCGGCTGAGGTGGTTCGCCAACGGCTGGAGACCGCGCGCGACAGCGAGCCGCCTATTCAGCCTTCGTTGGCCGATCATGGCATTATCGGCCTATTAACCCGTACCTATATCCATGATCGGTTCCATGCCCCGGCGGTCGTTGCCACGATTTCCTGGTTTGCGCGCTGGAACTCTTGGATGTGGCGCAACACCGGATTCCGGGGGGCCAACTTCCCGACCTATTTGGCGGGATTGCTTACGGTGGCGCTTTTGCTGACCCTCTTTCGGACGTTGCTGAGTTTTCTACAGCGGGAGATGGCGGCCCGGGCCGTGATTGAGGCGACAACCCGGCTTCGCCGCGCGGTTTACCACCACACCTTTCGCCTGGGAACCCTCGCCTTCAAAGAGCTTGGTCCGAGCGAGGCGGTCAGCATTTTTACGCGTCATGTCGAAGCCGTCCATGACGCGCTCTTCGCTTGGCTGACCGTGATGGTAAGCGAGCCGGTCAAATTCGTTCTTTTGCTGTTGTTTGCGCTCATTGTCAACCCCTGGCTCGCCTTGGCGTTTTTGCTTTTCGCCGCCCTGATTTGGCTGGTTGGCGGCCAAGTGGCCGCCTATTATCGCGGCAAAGCGCGCCAATTGACCAACCGAGCTTCAGAGCAACTCACGTTGATTCGTGAGACTCTGATGTTCATGCGCCTCGTCAAAGTTTACTTGATGGAACTTTTCAACCAAGCGCGGGTCGAGCGGTTGCTTTCCCGATACGCCCGTGCTCAAGCGAGCCGTTATCGCGGCGAAGCGATCTACCATCCTCTGTTGATTTTTCTCGGCACGCTGGCCGCCCTCGTCCTTCTCTATGTGGCAGGCTTGATCGTTCTTTACGGCCAACTAGGCGTGGCCAGCGCGATTGCTCTCGCGACGGCTTTGATCTGCCTGTACTGGCCGATGGAAAGCTGGTTGGCGAACCGAAAATACATCCGCCGCGGCAGGGAAGCGGCCGTGGTCCTGTTTCGGTTCCTGGATCGCCCCGGCGAGGTGGGCCAAGTCGTCGGCGCCGAGTTTCTGCCGCCGCTGGCCCGCCAACTGGAATTCGACAACGTCAGCTTGCGCGAGCCGGGCACGGGGCGGCCGCTCTTGCAAGGCGTGAGCTTTACAATCAAACAAGGGCAGCGCGTCGGCTTGGTGGGCGCGGAAGACCAGGAAAAACACGCTCTCGTTTATTTGATCCCGCGGTTGCTTGACCCGGCTTCAGGCGAAATTCGCATCGATCAGTATAACCTGCGCTGGGTCACGCTTGATTCGCTGCGGGCCCAGATCGGCATCGTCCTCCAGCACAATCTGGTATTCCACGATACGGTCGCCAACAACATCGGTTGCGGCGATCCAGCCTTCAATTTGCCTCAGATCATTGAGGCGGCCAAAATCGCCCACGCGCACCACTTCATTCAGAAATTGCCCCAAGGCTACGACACGACTATTGGGGAACTGGGTCATTCCCTAAACGTCAGCGAGAAGTTCCGCATCGCTTTGGCACGCGCCATTCTGCGCGACCCGGCTCTTTTGATCGTGGAAGAGCCTGACGTCGAAATGGATGACGAAAGCAAGTCGCTGGTGGACGACACGTTTACCCGCCTGCTCCCCGGCCGCACCGCGCTCTTTTTGCCGCACCGCATTTCGACGATTCGTTCCTGCGACCATATTCTCCTGCTCAACAAAGGACGGATCGAAGCCTCCGGCGTCCATCGCGATCTCCTAGGCCAAAACCCGCTCTATCGCCATTTGCACTATCTGGAATTCAACGTGATAGGAGATTAAGGGTGGCCCGGAGACTGAGGTACTCCGAAGCCCCGGATGTGGTCCAAACCGGATTGCGAAGTACCTCAGCCCCGGCCACCCAATATTGGATGCTATGGACATGACAAGGATGCCAATGCCCTATGAGAGGGAACTTCAGACTGCCCTGGAGGCTGTTCGCCTAGCGGGGAGCCTAATCCTCGACTATTACGCAAGCTTCACCGCCATTCCCGATGCGCGTGCGGATATCAGCACTCAAGCCGACCGCGACTCCCAGGAAATGATCATCCGCCATATTCTTGGAAGCTTTCCCACCGACTCTCTGTGCGCCGAGGAAAACACGCCCATGCTCGAAAGGGTGGCCCACACCGGCTCGCGCTTGTGGATTGTAGATCCCATTGATGGCACGCGCGGCTTTGCCCGGAAAAACGGCGAGTTTTCCGTAATGGTCGCTTTCGTGGACAATGGGCAAATAGCCGTCGGGGCCGTTTTTGAGCCGGTGCCTTCCCGCCTAACCTACGCCGTCAAAGGCGGCGGCTGCTGGCGCCAGGATCAAAGAAACGCGGACCCCGTTGCTTGCTCGGTTCGAACGACCTCAAGCTTGGACGATGCCATACTAACGCAGAGTCATTCTCGCAACCCGGGCCGTCAATCGGCCCTTGTGCAAGCACTGCGCCCTCGGAAGGTGATCGAGACCTATTCGGCCGGCATCAAGCTGGCGCAGGTCGCCCGCGGTGAGGCGGACTTGTATTTGAACACTTACCTCCATTTTCACGATTGGGATATCTGCGCCGGTCAAATCTTGGTCGAGGAAGCGGGCGGCATCGTGACAGGGTTGGCCGGCGAACCCATTCTCTACGGCGTCAATCAAGCCGCCCAGCGCTCGGGTTTGCTGGCGACCAACGGGCCGCTGCATCAGATAGCTTTAGATGTGATTGGCAAGGCTTGTTAAAAGTAGAGTTGGTAAGGCTAACCCGTGAGTAAGTTTTGAAGCTGCGTTCTTTGGACGAGCAAGCCAACCGTACAGAGCAGGCGTCCCCTTACGCCGGAGGCGTTACTCTTTACGCTGGAGGCGTTGCAGCGATTAGCCGGTGGTTGAGCGCAGCGACACCACCGGTTCGCGATTGCCATTAGGCCGACGGTAGAGTCGGGAGGTGGCGCGGTGGTTTAGGGAAGCCATGCGTGTTGCCGGCCCTTTCGGTGATGCCGGTGCCAGAGTATCTGCCCATGCTCCGTTTCCACACCCCCGCTCATCGAACCGGACGTGCGGATTTCCCGCATCCGGCTCTCGGACAAGAGCTCATGCGTTCGCCCACGGCAAGCGGTGCGGTTTGGCAAGCAGTTGG
>JBJMQT010000060.1:0-18300 GCA_045802525.1 Gemmataceae bacterium | reverse complement strand
TTGCCGTGGGCGAACGCATGAGCTCTTGTCCGAGAGCCGGATGCGGGAAATCCGCACGTCCGGTTCGATGAGCGGGGGTGTGGAAACGGAGCATGGGCAGATACTCTGGCACCGGCATCACCGAAAGGGCCGGCAACACGCATGGCTTCCCTAAACCACCGCGCCACCTCCCGACTCTACCGTTCGGTTGGTGCGATCGTTTTCCGGTGGTGTCGCTGCGCTCAACCACCGGCTAATGGCTGTAACGCCTCCGGCGTAATAATGAGATCGCGCTCCGGTGGTGTGGCTGTAGTCAACCAGCGGCTAATTGCTGCAACGCTAGGGCGTAAGAGACGCCTGCCCTATGCGGTCGGCTTGCTCATCGAAAGAGCGGAACTTCAAAGAAGCTGCTTGGGGTTCCCTGGCTTGCCGGCCCGGCTTATAATCGTCCTCTCAATAGCACGGATGGCACGCTGACAATCTGAGGACAAGCCATGCGACGGATCGCAATCATCAATCAAAAAGGCGGCGTCGGCAAAACGACGACTGCTGTCAATTTGGCCGCCGCCCTCGCCGAAAAAGGCCAACGCGTCTGCGTTATCGATCTCGATCCCCAAGCCCATGCCACCACCCATCTCGGCATCGAACCCGACGGCAAGTCGGCGTCCATGTACGAAGTGCTAGTCAACTCGCGGCCGCTGGCGGACATGCGCTGCCAAGTCGCCGAGCGCTTGTGGCTGGCGCCATCCGACATCAACTTGGCTGCCGCCGAGGTGGAACTGGCCGGGGTCGTCGGCCGTGAAGTGATCTTGCGCGATCTTTTGCTCCAGGAGGAGGGGCAGTTCGATTATGTATTCATGGACTGCGCTCCTTCCCTGGGCGTTTTGACGCTTAATGCGCTTTCGGCCGCCAACGAAGTGTTCATCCCTTTGCAAGCCCATTTCCTCGCTCTGCACGGTATGGGCAAGCTGCTGGAGACCACGGCCCTGGTCGCCAAGCGGATCAATCCTTCCCTCAAGGTCTCGGGCATTATTTTGTGCCTGTACGAATCGAGCACGCGGCTGGCCCAGGAAGTGATTGACGACTTGCACAATTACTTGGAAAAAAGCCGGGGCACAGCGGCGCCGTGGTCGAAAGCCCGCATCTTCGACACGCGCATTCGCCGCAACATAAAGCTCGCGGAATGTCCTAGCTTCGGCCAATCGATTTTCGGCTACGCTCGTTCCTGTCACGGCGCGGAAGATTATGCTGCTCTGGCTCGCGAAGTTTTGGCGGAGCAGGCAACCGTCGTTTCCGCACGTGTGGAGGTGGATGAACGGGGGAAGGCCAACGTCTTGAGCCTCAAGAAGCACAATTCGAGTGAAACGGCCCTGCGGAAATAGAGTTCATCCCTATCCCCACGCTCTTGTACATTAGGAAGAAGGCCGAGGTACGCTGACACCCAGCTATTCCCTGGCCCAGCTTGAGATCCGAATCGTCTCCGCATCGCGAATGTGGTACAAATGCACTAAGGGCACAAGTCTATTAGTTCCGGCGTCGGCCGGCGACCGTTCGCCAGCTCAAAGTCATGGTGATGGCGGATACACCTAACCCGGAAAATCCTCAAGAAGCGGATCCCATCGACTTGGAGGCCTTGCGCGCTCTTCCTGGCCCTTGTCCTACCTGCCAATTGGAAATGCCGGGGGACCAAATCGAAGCCCATCTGCGGACCGTTCACCGGCTCTTTGCGTTTCAAAACAGCCTTCGATCCTTTGACGCCACGTGGAGCGCTGCCTTGGCCGCCTTAGCCGGCCCAGCGCGCGACCAGGAAGCGTGGAAAGTGTTGGTAGAGCTTGCAAAGGAACAGCATGATTCGAGAGCATTTTCCTTTCTGGCAACAGCGGTTACCCAGGCACTCCATCAAGTGCCCTCCAAGAGCCGCAGCCGGGCGATTTCGAATGTAGGGTCGGTTGTGGCGCGAGCGCCGGAAGCGAGAGATTTTCTGAAATGGTTGGCAGCCGAGGACCAGGTGACTGCCCACCGCCTTACTCTGGCCATCGTTGCCCGAATCGGTTTTGACCTTGCCCCCGATGAAGTCCGCAGGTGCTTGCCTCTCTTGCGGCATAAAAGTTTGTCCACGCGCGAAGCGGTGACTGCAGCCGCCAAGCTTCTCCAGATTCTGCGCAAGGAAGAGTCGTCGGTTGCCCTTGCTTGCGAGGCGCTCGCCAAGGGTCGAAAAAGACGTCGAGCAATTGCACGCTTGACGCTTCTCGAAAACCGCATTGGACCTTCCGCCTCTTTAAGTGCGGTACGCCGGCGGCTTATCAACCAGACCCGGATGCGCTGCCCTAAGTGTGCCGTGAAATTGTCGCGGAGCGAAATGCTGGTGCATCTATGGCAAGAACATCAGCTAATCCTGCACGCGGACAAGGCCCGTAAACCGTGGAAGCTTCTTGAAAAATGGATCGCCGCTCACGGCGAAGAGCAGAATGGCATTCTCCTTGAGAAATGTCGGAGCCTGGTTGCCGTTATGGAACCTGCTACCGGCCGCATGCGCCTGGAGCGCATGATTCTTGCCAATGGCGTAGACGATGTGGAAGCCCGCCGGTTTCTGCTTCGCCAAGCCGTCGAGGCGCATGCCTGCGTCTGCCCCCATTGTTTTGCATTAGTGCCCCGGCCCTGGTCCGCTTCCGTCAATCGGCTGGTTGTAGGCCACGGTCGTCTGGGCTACCTGGGCTACAGCGTCGAGATCAGGGAAACGAGCCTATTCCCTCATCTGCTGGTCCGGACGCCGCACCAAGTAATCTTTACTGGACGAGAGCCAAACAGCCGTATGACCTGGGTCGGGACGCTGCTGGCGATAACTCCTCTGATTATGGCCGCGTTTGCTATTGGCAGCGGGCTGGTTTCCCTTGGCATTAGAGTGTTTTTTCCGGTCAGTTTTTTGCTTCTCGTGGCACTTGTCCTTGCCATGCGGGATCGATCCGAACGGCGCAAATTGGTGAAGCCGGCTATTCGGGCACTGGGCTATGCTTGGGAAAGACTTGTCCCCGTCCTTCATACGCCTGGCTTTAACGAAAGCGATGCCGCCTTTCTGTCCGGGCTAGCGGTCCTAACGGCGACCAGGGAAAGCTTTCATGTTCCTGAACCCGTCCTGGCGAGATGCCTGGCGGAGACCGATAAAGCAGTGACGAGCGGCAGCGCGGAGAGCGTGTATCTGGCAGCGCTCCAGCGGTTGGCCATCGCCCGCCAAGCCCACGAGGGCGAAGATCCCATCGCGGAAGTTGCCAAACAAATAGGCCGATGCTTTGACGGCCCGCTTTCACTCAGTTATGCCGAAGAGTTGATCGCCGGTTGGAAAACCGGGTGGTTGAACCCAAGCGCTTGGGCGCGCCTGCGCGTTTTGGTTTGTGATAAAGCCTTCGAGGCCGGCTTCGAGTTAGCTTCACTGCGGCACGCTATCCGCCAAAAGCCGACTCTCCGGGATTTGCTGAATCTCAAAGACCTTCGCGCCCTCGCTCAGTTGCGACTGCTCTGGTCGCAGCGCCCCAGGCGGCCTTGGGATCGGCACGGCAAAGCCGTTACCGCTTTTGAGCTGGCCCAGGAAGAGAAGAGCGATAAATGGCTCGGGCGCTATGCCGACTTATTGCTGCTCGTCGATCTCGACACGGAATTCTTCGCGCAATCGGCAAGGAAATCATCTTCGGAGCTGCGCCTCGTCTTGTGTTCGCGGGGCGTTGCGCTGCAAGGCAAGATTATTATGGAAAACCCACCTCACTTAGAAGTCGTCCGCCGCAAGCTCTGGGAAGGAAGCGGTTACGACCTCATCGCCGGATCCACCAGTTTCCATTTTGAAGAAGATCCTCAAGACCTGGTGTCACAAATTGAGCGCTGGTGCCGTTTCTATTTCCTCGAATTTCGTCCACAAGCTGAAGACGTTGTCCACTGGAAAGCTCCTGATACCCCGGCACGCATGCGGGCGCGCGGCGCCGTGGAATGCTCCGAATGCCATGGCTGGATGTTGCCTCGCATTGGCGAAGTCGGCGTACCGGTTGATGATCCGGATCCGATTACCCTAGAGATCATCCAATAAATCAGCTTTTCGGATCCGTAGTGCAAGCGTCCCGCTTGTACGCAGCGTAAATGAAAAACGGACGCCTCAACGGTACAAGCGGGACGCTTGTACTACGACGGGAATGGATCAGGCGTCGGCTCAAATCCGCCCGAATCGCCCCTTCTCCTGCTTTTCCCATTCTTGAAAAGCTTTCAGGCTCGCCTTACCGTTGCCAGTCTCTCTTGCTTGCCAAAACCCATTGCCTAATCCCCTAAGCGACAAGGACTTCCGATGAAGAGCCGGCCATAGCCGGGCCGATACCAGTTCTGGCCACGAGATTTTGAGCGACAACAACACGCGACGCTTTTCGCGGCCCCGTTTTCCTCCTGGCGGACCGAAGCAGCTAATCCCGCCTGTCCAGACCCGAGCCCGGTGTGGCAAGACCCGGAGGCGATGCTTCATGATTGGTGAAGACCTAATGACCCCGCTTTCCGAAACTGACCAACTTCGCCAGCAGTTGATGCAAGCCCAGCGGATGAGCAGCGTCGGGACCCTGGCCTCCAGCGTCGCCCACGAATTCAACAACATCCTGACAACCACCATCAACTATGCCAAGCTGGCTCTGCGAACTACCGACGATGAAGCGGCCCGGACTCAGGCCATTGAAAAGATCCTCAAAGGCAGCCAACGAGCGGCGACAATCATCAACAGCATGTTGGGCTTCGCCCGCAATACTGCGAATCACCGTCAGAAAACCGATATCATCGCTGTCGTTGAAGAGGTGCTGGTCTTGGCGGAAAAAGATCTGAGCAAGCACCGCGTGCAGGTGGCAAAGAAATACACGGGCCGGCCCGAGGCGCCGGTGGTGGCCGCCCAGATCGAGCAAGTCCTTTTGAATCTGATTATCAATGCTCGCCAGGCGATGCCTCGGGGAGGCCGACTCACCATCGAGGCGTTGGCGAATGTACGAACCAATATGGCGGAAATTCGAGTGAACGACAGCGGCATCGGCATACCGCCGGAGCGCTTGCGATTGATTTTCGAGCCCTTTTACACGACCAAGGAACCGGATGAAAACGGCCACGGCGGGACGGGACTGGGACTGAGTGTGTGCCGGCAGATCATTGACCAGCATCAGGGCCGCATCCGCGTGGAAAGTCTGGTCGGCAAAGGTTCGACGTTTACGATTAAACTGCCAATGAAGACAAATGAGGAAAGGGATTGATTGCCCTAAAGGCCGGCAAAATGTACGTGTTGTCCGTCTAACGCGACAGGGCGCAGCTGAAACAATGGCTTGCTGATTTGACGTCCGGCATGAATTAAGCTCTCAACTGACGTCCAAAGGCGTACGCACTGCCTGGATATCAGGCACTGGGTCTTTAGTGGCTCGTTTCCACAACCTCGACCGGGCACTTTCTAAGACGCTGCAAAATAACCTGCTCCAGCTTGCAATCGCGGCCTATGGGAATCCATTTGAAGTCGACTACGGTCGCGTCGATCACCTGATATTGCCTTTCCAGGGTTGGGTCGCTGCGGAAAGCCGCGGCGCCGGAAAGGGACCGTATAGGCCGTTCCAAATCTTCAAGCTCTTTGAATACCTTGACATCGACAAAATAGCCGCCATTTTCCGCCGGTTGGATAAGCACGATGGCCCGGTGGCGAATCGTTTGGGTAGTGGCCAAAAGGCGTTGATCGAAATCGGGGCTGCCCGGCATAAACCAGCGCTCAAGCCCGGGCGCTATTTTCGGGAAGGTCTCAATGCGCCCGTCAAAGCGATTGGCGTTGGCAATCTCGAAATAATCGTCCAATACGTCGATGACGCGTTCGAAGACCGGATTGTAGGCCGCCGGATTGCCGGGGACATAGACCGGATTCTCCACCGTGATAAGCGGCTGCGAATTGAGCATGAGAGGGTTATCGGCAAACGGACCGGTAGCGCAGCCGCCGGCAAACATCACCAGGGCGCTTATCCAACCCGTTCTTCGGGCCCGCACCATTAAGCCGTTCCTCTAAGGCCGCGCACTCGCTCTCAAAAGCAAGGCGGACTGCCAATCATGCCGCGTCGTATCTTCAAACTCTGAATGGACCGCGCCTATGCCAAAACGGCTCATGATTGTCAAGATGCATGTTGAAAGGCAATGAGAGGAGTAGGTCCGGCTGGAAAGTCGAATTTACCTAAGGTAAGGATTAGCTGATTCTTTCAAGGTCGCTAACCAGCTCATCGGCGGATTGATAACGCTCATCGGGGCTTTTGGCGAGGAGCTTCATGACAAGAGCTTCAAACGGGGGCGGCATGCCTTTGGTGAATTGCGAAGGCCGGGAAGGGCATGCCTGGCGGACACGAGTAATTTTTTCCAAGAGCGTTTCCCCTGTGACGGGCGGCCGGCCGGTCAGATAGGCGTAGAGGCAGGCGCCCAGGCTGTATAGGTCGGAGCGGGCGTCAATCTTTCTCAGGCCATGCGTTCGCTCCGGCGACATGTAGACGAGGTTTGCCTCCTTTTTGCCGGGTTGAGCAATTTCATGAGCCGTCGCACTCTCCAGGATTCGCGCTAACATCAAATCGCTGAGCTTGGTTCTTTGGTCGGCTTGTTGGACCAAGATATTTTCCGGATAAACGCACCCATGAACCGCATCATGCTCGTGAGCAAAGGCCAAAGCTTGGCCCACATCAATGGCCAAGTGCCAGGCGACTTTCCAATCGGGCGCCGGCGTCGGCCCTTTCTGCTTTATCATTTGGGCAAGGCTGGGCCCTTCGATAAGTTCCATGGCGACCCAACAGTGCGTTCCGGATTTACCGGCACCGAGAATCTCAACCAAATTGAAGTGCTGGATAGGCATGACCGCCTTCATCCCTTTGATGAAGCGCTGCAATTCTTCCTCATTTTGGCCGAATTCGGAAAAAAGCACCTTGATGGCCAATTGATCGCCGTTGTTAATATCCTTGGCGCGAAACACCATGCTGGAATGGCCGGTTCCCAGGATGGGCCCCAGTTCGAAATGGCCCAGTGTCTTGCCGCCCAGACCGGTCATTTTCTGCAAGGTCTTGGGAATCTCCGCGATTGGCACCTGGGAGGGCGCCGATCGGGCTGGATTCATGGGGAAATCGTCACAGTGAAGGCGCAGCTCGGAACCGCCGACGCGAATGACGTCCCCCAGCTTCATGACCGCTTTTTCAATTCGCTGGCCGTTTAGAAAGGTGCCGTCCGTGCTGTCGAAGTCCGCCACTGTGACTTGATCGTCTTCTAAAATGATCTCGCAATGGGAGCGAGCAACAGAGAGATCGTGCAGTCGATACTGGGCAGTCATGGCCCGGCCCAGCATCATCCCCATTCCTGATTGGAGAGTGAAATCGCGGTCCTTGTCCGGTCCAGCGATAACCAGGAGTTGCAGGCGCACGGCCAGATCCTCCTAAGGGGACTTAGGATTTACTAGGGGGGTGCTGAAATATTACTCTAAGCAAAGGGTGCGAAGAAGGGAAAATACGAAGAAATTGCTTCTTTTACGTCCTAGAGCGACAAGAAGAGACTCCCGGAAGTCAACACATAATCCCTGTACGCCAAGCGGAGCTAAAGGCGTTGAATCTGAAGGGGATGTTCACGAACAAACGCCTCGCAATCTTGGCGAGTAAAGACGCCGGTCGTGGTGCCGATAGCCCGCACGCAACTGGCGCCCAGGGCGCTGGCGATGCGCAGGCAGTCTTCCGTATTGAGATCTTTGATCAGACCGTAGATATACCCCGCCGCGAAGGCGTCGCCGCCGCCGCTGCCATCGACAAAGGGAACCTGGTAGGTTGTCGCTTTCAAACGCGTTTTTTCGTTAGTAAGAATGGCGCCGCGGCCGCCAAGAGTTACGATCACGGTATGCGCGCCAAACCGGCGAAAAATTTCCGCCTGTTTGAGCGGGTCGCTCTCGCTGGTAATAAGTTGCCCCTCCATGTCGTTCGGCAAGAATACGTCGACATGAGGCAACAGCCGCTCCAATCGGGGAAGGTAATTGGCCGGTCCAGGAGTGACTATGTCCAGAACGGTTTTTGCGCCGCCCTTCCGAGCGGCCGCGAACAGTGGAATGACTTCATCCTGCAACATTTTTTCCATGAGAAGGTAGCCGCCCAGGTAAAGGACTGAGCACTGGGATACCCGATTGAGTGGAATGTCGGCAGCACGAAACTCTGCATTGGCGCCGAAACTGTGAATAAACCGGCGGTCTTCCCCTTGGACATTGACGATCAATGTTTGGCTGGTATCGCAATTCGGCGTCACGAGAATCCCGGACACGTCGACTTTATTGGCTTCTAACATCTCTGCAACAACCCGGCCAAAAACGTCGTTGCCCACCCGGCCGAGCACCTTGGCCTGGATTTCCATTTTGCCTAGGTCCACCGCAACATTGGCGGCACAACCGCCTACGGTTAGGACCAATTGTTTTGCCAAGACCAATTCCCCGGCGGCGGGCAACTTTGGTATCGGAGTGCAAACGTGATCGGCGACGATGATTCCCGCACACAAGACTTCAGACATCATGCTCGCCCTCAGACAGGTCGTTTTCCTTTCACCCAATCCTTACGGAAAAACAACTAGCTTACCACGAATCCTTCACGGCCTCGCCATCAGCATGTGCCAACTTTATTAACCGAGGCTTTTAAAAGAGCAAGTTAGCAACCGCATTCCACTTGCGAACCCGCAGCCACATAGAGGACAGATGTATATAGGACTTCTATTGGACGCGCATAGAGCTGCGGCCACGGGTTCTTTTTTCTGGATTGAATTGGTAGGATCGGTTATATCAATTACACAACGTCTGGCTGTTGACGGGTGGAAAACGAATCCTGGGCGCAAGGCCTTCAGGAAAGGTCCGCCCTGAGCGGTGACATGGCATTTTGTTCACCCCGAGAGTCCAGACGCCGCGAATAAGGGCCAAGGAACGTATCGGCGGAGTGCCTGACGGCGTGATCCGGCCCTTTTAGTTGCTGGAAGGAGACCAAGCCGTGGTGGGAAATTGGCGTGTATTACTCGAACGTTTCAAACCTAGCCCTTATGCCCGCCGGCAGCCGTTGGTTCTTGTCAATGGCCTCTCGGAGCAATGCGAAAGTTGGTTTCGCAACCATTGGTACTGGCGGCGCTATTTCGATGTCCACATGCCCAACATCCTGGTCTATGAAGGCGCCGCCCTGCACCGCCGCATAGATGAGGGCCAGCCCATCGATATCGATTACCTGGTGGGCCAATTGCATTTGTACCTCGAAAACTTCGTGCAGACCCCGCCTTACAATTTGGTCGCCAGCAGCTTGGGCGGAAAAATCGTTGTCGAATATGCCGTTCGTTATCCCGAAAAAGTTAACCGCATCGTCTTGCTGTGCCCCTCCGGGATGGGCGATGAAGAACGCTTGCCTATCGTCGAAGGCGTGCGTCGCAATGACATGCAGGCGCTTATCGATAGCGTTTTCTGCGACCGCCGCCTTGTCGACCCGAACATTGTCGATTATTACCGCCGCGTATTCACGACGAAACGTTGGCGTACCGGGCTTTTGAGAACCATTCGCGGCACGATGGAGCACTCCGTGCGCGACCGGCTCGCTCAGTTGACGCAGCCCACTCTCCTGGTCAGCGGGCAGGATGACCGCATCGTCGACCCCGCCGAAGCTGAAACTGCATCTCGGCAATTGGCCCAGGGGCGGTTCGTACGCATCCCGAAATGCGGCCACGCCCCGCAAATGGAAAAGCCGAAGTTGATCAATCGCCTCGTCGTCGATTTTCTTACGAGTCCGGCGCCCGTTCCCCGACGCCGCTTGAACGAGATGATGCTGGCCAAGTCGGTGCCTGTCCCGGGATGACGTAATCCCAAGTGAAACTAGGTGAATCGGAACTCCTGCACTGAAAGTTCCTTGCCGGAGTTTGCCGGAACGATCGGCCGGCTATGTCCATGACCTCCGTGCTGCAAGGATTAGTCGCTCAGCCTTTAATTCGCCGCTACGTGGATGCGTTTGTGGGCCTATACGCCCGCCGGCGCGTGAAGAGTCTGGATCAAAACTCCCCAGCCTTTTTCCAACAATCAACATTGCTGCGCCTCGTTCGATTTGCCAAAAACACGCGATTCGGCCGGGACCACGATTTCTCCCGAATTAGCTCGGTTGCAGACTACCAACATCGCGTCCCCCTCCGCGACTACGAAGCTTTTTGGCAAGAATATTGGCACAAACCTTTTCCCTACTTGGCAAACGTTACCTGGCCCACCTCCATTCCCTATTTTGCTCTGTCGAGTGGCACAACCACCGGGGCAACCAAGTACATCCCGGTCTCGCCCCAAATGCTCCGTTCGAATCGCCGGGCGGCCACAACCATGCTGGCTTTATTCCTTGCCGCCTATCCTCGGACGCCTTTGTTTGCCGGCAAAATCTTCTTCTTGGGAGGGAGCACGGATTTCCGCGACTTAGGAAAGGAAGCGCCAAAGGATCCTCATGCTCCACCAGATGCATTCAAATTCTGGCCGTTTAACCGTCCACGCCAGGTCCTGGCAGGCGACCTGAGCGGCATTGCCACGCGCGAAGTATCAGCGATTCTAAGGCCCTACACCTTCCCGCCTCTCGACTTGGCTCTGCTGAGCGACTGGGAAAAGAAAATGCAGTTGTTGGCCGAACGGAGCGCTCAATTGCCGATCACCCTGCTGGGCGGCGTTCCCTCTTGGCTGTTAGTGCTTTTCGAAAAACTCAAGCAGGTCACGGGCAAGGCGACCATCGGCGACATTTGGCCGACGTTGCAGGTGATCGTTCACGGCGGCACAAGATTCGATCCCTATCGGAGGCTCTTTCAGCAAATGATTGGTCGCGACAGCGTTCGCTACCTCGATATTTATCCCGCTTCCGAGGGCTTCGTGGCCGCGGAGGATCCGCGCTATCAATTGCTGCGATTGATCCCCGACAATCAGATTTTCTTTGAATTTGTTCCTGTGGAAGACTTAGGCAAAGACCGTCCAACCCGCCATACAGTCGCCGACCTTGATACCGGTGTGCAATACGCGGTTGTCATGACAACTTGCGCGGGCCTGTGGAGCTACGTCATTGGCGATACGGTATGCTTCGAAAAACGCAATCCTCCACTCTTGCGCTTCACCGGCCGAACCAAGTATTTTCTGTCGGCTTTCGGCGAACACCTCATCAGCGAAGAAGTTGAACGAGCCATATCGACGGCAGCAGATCAGACCGCCGCCTCGGTGGTTGATTTTCATGTCGGGCCGGTGTTCCCCTCTTCACCCGGCATTCCCGGACGGCATCGTTATCTGGTTGAGTTTGCTCAGGCGCCTTCGGACTTAGAGATCTTTGCAACGGCCTTGGACGGGGCTTTATGCCGGATCAATGAAGACTACGAGGCTCATCGCAAAGGCGACCTGACAATGATGGCGCCGGAAGTGCGCCAATTGCCACCCGGTGGCTTTGCGGAATGGATGCGCTCGAAAGGCAAGCTGGGCGGCCAGCATAAGGTGCCGCGCATGGACAATTCGGGGATAATAACGAAGGAATTAACCGACTGGCTCGAAACGAACGTACGCAGGATCCGCTAAAGAGCTTACCGCCTAGGCCGCCACGCCCTGAATGTGGAAAGCGGCATTCAGCGTGGTGAGCGAAGCGGCTTCACCGTCATGAACAACGACTGAGATTCCGCAATTGTCCAGGGACACCTGCCGAGCATAATCAGGCGACAATCCCAATAGACCTGCGAGATAGGTACGGTTAACGATGTGATGGGCCACGACAAGCATAGTCTGGCCCGCATGTTTGTGAAAAAGAGCGTCCAAAGTGGGCGCCACGCGATCGTAGACTTGTTGGAATGTCTCTCCGCCCGGGTAACCAAATTCACCTGGGCGGCTCATGAATTGTTTATACGAGTCCGGTTCCGACCGCCTTATCGTTTGCCAATCAAGATTTTCCCATCGACCAACATCGCATTCGGTAAGGGCCTCTAGAACCCGAGGCTTGATGCCATGCGGTGCGGCGACGATTTCTGCCGTCTGCACGGCTCGCAGCATAGGGCTACTGTAACAATAATCGACAGGACGGATGGCAAGCAAATCGCGGGTTGCTTCTGACTGACGAACGCCCAATCTTGCTAGAGGAGCGTCTTGCTTGCGTCCTTGCAGCCGCGGCGGGCGGGCCAGATTTGCCTCTGTGGCGCCATGCCGAATGAGATAAAGGACCGTTTCCATACGGAGCCCCTAAACCGCCAAAAAGACGTTGTGATCGGGTCGAGTCTCAGCTAGCACCTTGGCAAAGACGCTCGCCGCAGAGTGGCCATTAAACCTTCAGTAGGTCTCTCCGGGCAGCCGCTAGCTGGGCGGCAATGCGGACGGCCTCCACGAGGCTTGTGCCTTCAGCGATTCCACGGCCGGCAATGTCGTAAGCCGTCCCATGGGCGACACTGGTCCGCACGATCGGCAGCCCGGCGCTGATGTTTACCGCACGCAGCCCGCCAAGGAGCTTCAGCGCAATGTGACCCTGGTCATGATACATGGCCACGATGCCGTCAAACTCACCGTTGTGCGCTCGGACAAAGAGCATATCGCTCGGCAAAGGACCAGCCACATCAATCCCCGCCTTCTTGGCCCTAGCCACCGCGGGCTGAATGAGTCGGCTTTCCTCGTCGCCAAAAAGCCCGCCGTCGCTCGCATGGGGATTTAAGGCCGCGACGCCGATCCGCGAAACCTTTCCCGGCTGCAATTGGGACACGACCTCGCTGACCAAGAAAATCTTTTCAAGAATCGCATCGGTCGTTAACCGACCAAAGACATCCCGCAAAGCCATGTGCAGGGTGACGTGTGCCACCGTCAACCCGTCGCACGAGAGCAACATCGCGAAATTTTTAGCGCCTGTGCGTTCGGCCAAAATTTCCGTGTGCCCCGGGTAGTTGAGCCCCGCGGCTCGCAACCCTTCTTTATGAAGGGGGGCGGTGACAATGCCATCCGCCTCGCCTGCAAGATTCCAATCGATTGCCGCAACCAAGAAGTCGTAAGCCGCTCGCCCGGCGGCCGCGCTCACCTGCCCCACAGCGACTGAACGCAAATCCTGGCTCGTCGTGTTGACGCACGGCAAAGAATCCTTGCTGGGGCGGGCTTCGCTGGGATGCTGAACCGCGTCGATACGGGCCTTTTGCCCGACCAGGCTCGCCGCTCTTTCCAGCCAGCGGGGATCGCCGACAACTACCGGCCGCGAATAATTTAAGAGTTCAGGCCAGGCTTTAGCGATGATTTCCGGCCCTATTCCCGCCACATCGCCCATGGTAATGAGCAGAGTTGCCAGGCCGGATTTCTCCACAGTTTCTTTCATGGATTCAGTTTAGCAAAGCCGCAACAGGCTTTCCCGTTAGGGAAGGCAAACCATAGCCAAAGGGACCCATCGGCACAAGAGCGCCTCATCAACGCGCGAGGGGCCGCGCCAGGCGGACAATGAGCCGTTCCAAGATGGTGCGGGGGGGCAGTGGACTTGACCCTTTCAAGCCCAAATCGGTCTCCACTAGCCAATCGTACAATTGTTCGGCCCGACCCCGGCCAAAATGGCGAAGTTGTTGCTCGCTTCCTCGCAGCGCAAATGGACGTATACCAACTTGTGCCAGGGCGCTACTGAGGGGCAGCCCCTGCGCGCTCAGCGCGGCCGCTTGAGCCAGACGGCGCAATTGAAAGCTGAAAGCGCCCAGAATGCGAATAGGATCTTCGCCTCGTTCAAAGAGCCGGGCAAGAATGGAGAGCGCTTCTGCTTTCCGTCCACCTCCGATCGCATCGAAAATCTTGAAGGTGCTCTCTTCACGGCTGTTGCCGACTAATTCATCGACGGCCTTCGCCTCAATGCGGTCAACCTCGCCGACAAAGCATGCCAACTTGGCTAGCTCTTGATCGAGTTGGCCCATCTCCGCGCCAACCAAATCTACCAGGAGACCGGCCGCTTGGGGCGCCAAAGTCTTCCCGTATTCAGCCGACGCTCGGGCTATGCACCAATCAGGCAGTTGCTTTGTCTGCAAGGCGTTGCAGACGATCGTGGCATTGGCGTCCAGCATCTTTGCGAGGCGAGTGGTGGATATCCAAGTCTTTACGTCCAGAACAAGCACGCCCTTCGCGGCCGGTTTGGCCAGGTAACTTTCCAGCGTGGCCCGGTACTTAGTCACGAAGGGGTCGGCCTGTCCAATTACGACGAGCCGGTACGGGCTCAAGAAAGGTAAGGTTTCCAGATCTTCGATAACCGAGGCGTAAACCGCCTTGTCGCCGCTGTAGGTCGAGAGGGCAAACGAATCTCCGTCTTCTCCAAGCAGGTTCTTGCGAAAGAATGCTAGGACTTGGCGTTTGAGAAAATCCTCATCCCCGTGGAGCACGTAGAGGGGGCGAGGTTTTGAAAGGCTTCGCTGAAGAAATGTTTGGCTGTCCATCAACGGTAGGCATCAAGGCGGCTAAGAAACGATCGGCTCCCGGCGAGCCTCACAGCTTCTCTCCTATTCTAGTCGTTTGGCCTGCCGTTGGTGCCGCCGGTTTTGTCAGCTCCTATCGCCTCAATGGCATTGATGCTGATTTTGGGAACAACCAAGTCGACCTTGACGGTTTCCTGGGTAATAGCGTTGCCGACATTGCCTGCCCGATCGGTGCACTCGACTTTGACATAGAACTGGAACGGCAGCCCATCGGGCATGGGCCACACATAACGCCCGACGTTTTCCAAGTTCGCCTTAATGGGCAGCCAAGGGCCTTCGGCTTTTTCGGCATAGAAAATAGCCACCGGTTGGCGGCCAAGCGGTTTATTGTCGGTTGCCTTCCAGTTAATGGTGAGATAGCCGGTATCCGCTCCTGTGCCCACGACGGGCGGTATATCAATCTTCACATCAGGTTTCGTCTCATCGACTTCGATGGAAACCTGGGGCGTATCGGTCGGCTTGGGTGGTGATTCTCCCAGCCCCACCCCGCTATGCGCGATGAGCGTGAAACCCCAGGTTCCTTCCTTAGCAACTTCGACGGTAAACGGCCCTTTTTCGGGCAGGGACTGCTCGTACTTATCCCATTTTCGAGCGGCATAGTCGAAAATGAATAAGTCGACAGTCGAAATGCCCGACTTGCCTTTCTGCCGAATTTCATAGTTGAGGCTGATCCGCCGGCTGCTCACAATCTTTGGAAGGAGATTCGAACCAGCGCCGGCCGGAGGATCGGAATAATCATTTGGTCCTTTATAGGCTCCTGAGCTGATGGTGCGGACGTCTTCACCTTGGTTGCCGGCTTTGTCTCGAACTTGCATGCGCACTTCAAAGGGACCATTGCCGCGCGGATTCCAGGTCACTTGGCCGCTCTCTGCTTTTTCGCAATTGACCGGTTGCCATTGGCTGCCTGTTGAACGGAATTCGAGCACCAGCGTATTTAAATCGAGGTTCTCATCGCGCACCACCCACTCAATGCTAATGCCGTCATTGCGCGCAGGCAGTTGCCTGAGGCTTACAGACGGCGGCCTGGTGTCCACGCAGACCTTCATCATGACTTGAGCTTGATCGAGGCGGGCGGGAAAAGCCTTTTGATCGACATCGATAATTTGAACCGTGTACCAGTACCAGCCATCCTTGGGTGCGGAGACGCGAAACAATCGATCCGTCGGTAGCGCATTGGCTTCGGCTTTCCAAACCGTTCCTGGTCCCTCGCACCCATATAGGCGCACTTCCTGAATGGGCCGCGCGCCGGACTGAGGAGTGAAAGGAAGAGTGAAGGAGCGGTTTTTTACATACTCAATTCGAGCCGATTCCTGTGCCCAAGAAACGGAAGGCGCCAGACCAAGACTGCAAAGCAAGAATGCCAGCGACCAACCAGCGGCGCGGCGAGGGGGAATGAAGCCGCCCTGGCGCCGGATGCCTTCATCATGTGACAGCGAGGCCATTGCGAGAACGCCTCCGTCGCGCGCGGCGCCAGCGGGCGCGTGCCGCGGCCCCGGTTTCCGAGCGCATGGAAACAACGGCAGATTATCGATCTTCCTAGTTAAATCGGCTGCTTAAGACGGGAAACTTGAGAGCAACCGGCTACCGAGAGCGAGAGATGATAGGGGCTTCACTACATGGACGGAACGTCCGGGCTCGAGCTGGGAACTCTTTCAATATCCAGGCTTGGTTTTCTTTCTATTTTATCTTCCCACCGATGTACCACCGTCACGACTCCAAGGGCTGCGATTTTCGTGAGCCCAAGAGGGCCGAATGTGAGGGCCGTCGCCACGCTCAAGACCTTGCCCTTTAATGGAATCTCAGGCCAAGCCTTGATGGCGTCCGAGGCGAGCTTTAGATCCGCTCTACCGACCTTGATGCACGTTAGAGCCCCTTTAGGCCCGGCGGCTCCATATTGATCGTAGGCGAGATCATGCTCTCGAGCGGCGGCGTCGAGAGCGTCGATGGGTGCCGCGTCGTAACCAGTATTGCCGGGACCAAAATAGTTGCCGTACCAGCAAGGGCTATAAGGAGACCTGTTAGGCGACGAAGTGTCAAAATCTTGTCCCTGGGCGCGCACTAACCCTTCCGGATCTCGATTGGCAGACGCGCATCCCGTCGAAATGGCGATGAACGCCACAAGGAAGCAAAATCGCAGCCGCCCTTGTATAGCGAAGGGTTGGCTATTGTCGCGAAACATGGTAAATGTCCCTAACGATCCTCATCAGGTCAAAAACGTCTTCAATAACGTTCTTTTCGGTGATTTCCAGGTCAATTCCCTGCGAAAAAGCAAAAAAAGCTAAGCGATGCCCTACGCACCTTTCGGGACAGCGTCCTTCTTGCTTGCCTTTGCCAGCTTGCCGTATTAACCTGCACGAACTTCAACGAAGTATTTAACTTCTCCCTCCCGGCGAAAGAGGCAATCTGTATATCTCGATCGGAACAGGGCGAAAGGAAAAACGCTATGGCTTCGGACAAGAAGATTCGCGTCGCGATTGTTGGCCTGGGTTTTGGCGCGGAATTTATCCCCATTTACCAGGCTCACCCCAATGCCGAGATGTACGCCATCTGCCGGCGCAACAAAGCGGAACTCGATAAGTGCGGCGACAGGTTCGGCATCAAAGCGCGCTATACCGATTACAATCAAGTTCTCAAGGATCCAACCGTCGATGCCGTCCACATCAATTCACCTATTCCCGACCATGCCGCTCAGAGTCTTGCCGCCCTCAGGGCGGGTAAGCATGTCGCTTGCACGGTGCCAATGGCCACCTCAATTGAGGAATGCAAGCAGTTGGTCGAAGCCCAGCGCGCTTCGGGCAAGGTTTACATGATGATGGAGACGGTCGTCTACAGCCGTGAATATCTCTTTGTCAAAGAACTGTACGACAAGGGCGAGCTGGGCAGGCTCCAATTCCTCCGGGGCAGCCATCAGCAGGACATGGATGGTTGGCCCGACTACTGGCCCGGCTTGCCTCCCATGCACTATGCCACTCACTGTGTGAGTCCCTGCCTGGCAATTCTGGGCAAGCATGCCGAGAGCGTTGTTTGCCACGGCTCGGGCCGTATCCGCGAAGAGTTGATTAAGCGCTACAACAGCCCGTTTGCCCTTGAAACGGCCACGTTTAAGATCCACGGGTCCGATGTGGTGGCCGAAGTAACCCGGAGCTTGTTCGACACGGCCCGGCAATACCGGGAAAGCTTCGATGCCACGGGAAGCAAAAAGAGTTTCGAATGGCAACAAGTCGAAAACGAAGATCCGGTCATCCACACCAAGGGCCTGCCGGAACCGGAGATCCCCAAGCGCGTCAAAGTCCCTGACTATGCCAGCCGCTTGCCGGAGCCGATACGCCGATTTACGCAACCCGCGGCCATTCAGGATGCCGAGCATCTTTCGTTTCTCCAGGGCGGCGGCCATGGCGGCTCGCACCCTCATTTGGCACACAATTGGCTGATGGCTATCCTGGGAAAGCAGCCCGCCATGCCCGATGCGGCCACCTCGGCCAACTGGACCATGGTCGGCATCTGCGCCCATCAGTCAGCCATGAACGGAGGCGACAGAGTCGCGATTCCGAGGTTCTGAGCGGATTTGCTGGTATAAGCGAGGGTCGAGGATGGAAGATCGAGGATGGAGGATGGAGGATGGAAAAAAGGCGGCGCCTTGGTTCGGAGGCGAAGCAGAGCTTGGCGGCAGTGCGTGCCCAAGCAGAGCTTGGGCACGAGGACGTTTCGATCCTCGATCCTCGATCCTCGATCCTCGATCCTCGATCCTCGATCCTCGATCCTCGATCCTCGATCCTCGATCCTCGATCCTCGATCCTCGATCCTCGATCCTCGATCCTCGATCCTCGATCCTCGATCCTCGATCCT
>JBJMQT010000059.1:0-13247 GCA_045802525.1 Gemmataceae bacterium | reverse complement strand
GCTCGCGGCAATCTCCTAGATAGCCAATTCGGCGGGCGCGGCGACGCGTCACGCTCCAGGCGACAGGCTTGAGTTACCCGAGGCCGAGAAGTCCCGATCGTCCCCAGCCCCGCAACCGTCCGGAGCTCCGAAGAGGCGTTAGCGGTCAGCGAAAGTTCCCCCGGCGATGTCCAACCGCAACCGGCCCGCTTTCGCTGCGTAAACAGGCACCGGCATCCCCCCAAAAACTGACCTTGACGTGTGGAGGACAGGGTCCTCACTTGGGCCAGAGGGTCCACGAAAACGCATGAAAAGGCACCAAAACTCACAAATGCTTTCCACCGGTCTGTTCTTGAGGGTTTTGGTGTAATTTCCTGGCTAGAATGGAAGCCATCAAAAGGCGGCAGTGTGCAACCGTCTGCCTTCTCGCAACTGGCCGTTGTTTCCGATAAAGCAAGGCAGGCAAATGAAGTCGTCCGTTGGCGGAATCCAGACTTTGGCTCTTTTTGGAGGTCTACTATGGCGGGCCCCGAAACCAATTCACTCGCCAGTGCAGCCCCGTATGAATCCGCTGAGTCGAAAAAGCGGAAACGGTCCCGGCGCCGAGCCGTAATCGGCCTATTGGCGGCCTTCACGGCTATGGGCATGGCCGTCCTGGCTTACGAAAAGATCCAAGAAACCAGCGATCGCATAACATGAACACTGACTCAGTTGGCGTTGGCCATGTACAACTACCAAGATGACCATGGCCGGCTGCCGCCCGCCGTCGTGTACGGCGAAAATGGCGAGCCGCTTTATAGCTGGCGCGTGCTGATCCTCCCTTACATCGAGCAAAATGAGGTTTACAACAAGTTCAAGCTCAATGAACCCTGGGATAGTCCGCATAATTATGAACTCCTCTCCGAGATGCCTAGAGCTTACGCTCCGCCGTCTGGCAAGAGGTCCAAAGCGCCGGCCTATTACACTTTTTGCAAGGTATTTGTCGGCCAGGGCGCTGCCTTTGAAGGACAAAAAGGCCTACGGCTGCCTGCCGATTTTCCCGATGGCACCTCCAACACGATATTGATAGCCGAGGCGGGGGAACCTGTTCCCTGGACGATGCCGCAAGACCTTCCTTACGACCCGGAACTGCCGTTGCCCGACTTGCGCGGCCTTTTCAAGGATGGCTTCCGCGCCGGCATGGCTGATGGATCAATGAGATGGCTAAAGTGGGACATTTCCGACGGAACGCTGCGAGCCGCAATCACCCGAAACGGGGAGGATAAGGTTGGACCGGATTGGTAAGCCACCGAAACCTATTTGCAAGCTTTAAGAAATGCCACTAGATCAGCCAGCTCGCTTGGCGTCAGTTGCTGGTCGAGGCCGGCCGGCATGACCGACACTTTGCTTGGCTGGATCTCCTCGATATCTTTTCGGGCAAGCCGCACTTCTTGGTTGACGCCGGTTGCGAGGACAATTTCGTCCGGCGTGTCCTTACGGATAACGCCATTGTGCACTTTGCCGCTCTTGGTGCTGATCGAAACCGGTTCATAACCGCGCACAAAGCTCAAGCTCGGGAAAACGATGGACTCCAAGAGATCCCGCTCCGTGCGGATCTTGCCGATGAGCGTTAGGTCGGGACCGACGTTGCCGCCTAAATAGCCAACGGCATGGCATGCCGAGCACGAAGCCTTGGCGCTGTTGAAGACGGCTTGCCCGCGGCGGATGTCGCCGCCCTGGAGCGACGTGAGCAGTTCTTCCAGCCGCGCTTTTTGCTTTGCCGCATCGGCATCGAGGCTGGCATAAAGCTCTTCCGCTTGTTTTTGAACGTCTGGGCCAAAGTGGGAGAGGATCGGCTTGAGCGTTGACACGCGCAGACTGGAGCGGACCGGGGCATCTTTCAAAGCGGCGATGAGACTTCGGCCCACGGTTAGGTCGGTGGATTGGATAAACGCATCGAGCAACCGGCCGGCCTCCATGGGTCCCGTGGTCTTGAGAGCCTCGGCCAGCGCACTTAGTTGATCGCTGGACAATTTCGCCCGCACTAACACGTCGGCGGCCAAACTGCGCTGAGCGACAGGCTGCTCGCGATCCAGCTGATCGCGCAGAAAAGCGAACAGTTCGGGGTTGAGTTTCGAAAGCCCGCCGGGGACGGTAGCCAAAGCGGTTAGGCGAACGTCCACCGCCATCTTGTCGTTCTGGGCAACTTTGAGCAGAGCCTGAACTAATTTCTCCGACCGCTGGATCGGGACGATCAAGGCTCGCGCCGATGAGACTGCCTCGCCCATAAGTTCGCTGTTGTTGCCGGCTAAAATCTGCGTCAGCCCGGTCACCCATTGTTCCGGCGCTTCTTTGAATCCCGATTGAGCCATGGCACGAAGCACGATCCGGCGAGTTTCTAGGGGAGCATCCGCGTCAAACAGCTTTTGCGTCAACAAAGCCTGGACGGGCGCTGCGTGGGCGAACCGGGCCAATTGATGCACCAATTCGTCGCGCTCCGCCGGCGTCGGATTCTTGGCGGCCAACCGATCACGCAGGAAACCAGCGAGCGCGCCACCCCATTCGGGATGATGGCCGGCAATCCACCAGGCGGTTTCTTTCAAGACCGGGTCGCGGGATGCCAATTCGGCTGCTACAGTCTCGGCCTGGAGTCCGCCGTTGTCCATCTGGTCGAGGGCGGTTAAGGCCGCGCGCCGGGTGAGCGCGCTGGGGGCCTTGAGGCCGGCTGCAACGCCGTCGCGATCAGCGATTTCGATCAGCGCGTAAGTCAAGGAGTGCTGCAGTATCTGGTTCACGGGCTTTGCCAGGATTTCCAAAAGAACCGGCACGGCAGTCTTCTCCCCGATGCGACCCAGCGCTTCCGCGGCGGCCCGCTGATTGTGCAGCGATTGACCTTTGACCAACTTGAGTAAGGCCGCCACGGCTTCTTTATCACGCCAAACGCTTACGGAATGGAGGGCGACTTGGCGGACCGTTTCCTCCACATCGGCTAGTGCGGCGCGAACGGCAGCGCGGGCGTCGGCCTTATCAATGCGTGTTGCGGCCCAGACGGCGTTGCGCCGCGCTTCCGGGGACCGGGATTCCTGAATCGTTTTGGCAAGAGCAGGAACAGCGTCTACTCCCTTGGCGGCCAAAATCTGAATAGCCCGCTTACGAACGGCTTGGCGCGGATCGTCGAGCAAACCCGCCAGTTTTTCGGCCGTCAGCTTGGTCCACTCCAACTTCAGGCCACGCGGATCATCGACTCGCGGCGCGTCTTTGCGGCGGACCCGGTAGATAGCCCCCAGCACATCCGGCTTGTGCAGTTGCGAGGTCGGGCAACACAGCTTGTACCAGCCGCCGGTGTCGATCACGAGCAAGCTGCCGTCCGCATCCGCCAAAACGTCGGTCGGATGGAAATCCTGATTGCTGGAAACCAGAAAATCTTCGTCGCGTGTCTTGAAGGTGGCTCCGTTCTGTTCCAAGACGTGGCGAGTGACTTTATGCAGGTTGAAGAGCGCGGCAAAAAGATTGTCCTGGTATTCGTTGCCGAAGACGCGCGATTCGTAACGCGTCAGCCCGGCGGGCGCAGCAGGCCCCAGGTGCGTAAGAACCGGCATCAGCGCGGGACTGGTGCGCTTGTGGCCGTTGATCACGTCATGATCCTTGCCGTAAACTCCCCCGTAAACGGCATGGATTAGGCCATCGCGGCGGCCCCCGCCTGGATTTTGCAGGAACGTCGTCGTGAAGATGCGCTCGCCGCCGGGGGTGAAGACCAACTCCACCGGGTTGTCCATCCCGCCGGTCATTACCGGCTCAAGGCCGGAGCCGTCGGGCCGGCAACGAAAGATGTGGGCGGCGCGAGTGACAAACGGTTTATGGCTGGGGCGCTCGTAGGTCTGTTGAGCGAACGCGCCCTTGCACCAATAGATCCAACCGTCAGGCCCGGCATAGGGCCCGTGCAAATCGTTGGCACAACCGGTGAGCGTCTTACCGCGGAACCACTCCGTGCGTTGACCGGCTACCCCGTCGCCAACCGAATCGGTAAGTTTCCAGATGCTTGGCGGCGCGCCCACATAAAGCGAGCTATCCAACCACATGGCTCCTTCGGGAAACATCATCTTGTCCGCAAAAACGGTTTTTTTGTTGAAGCGGCCTTTGCCCTCCGGGTCTTCCAGACGAAGGATGCGATGCGGCTTTTTTTGGAGTTGCAACTCTACGTTTTCATTGGAGCCGGAGGAGTCCGCCACATAGAGCCGGCCGTGCTCATCGAAATCGGCGACGATGGGCCTGTTGACCAGAGGCGGACCGGCCACTAGCTCAATTTCGAAACCGGCAGGCAGAGTAAACGTGTGACCGTTCAATTCCACCTTATTGACCGCAGCGGGCGGTTCCCCGGCAGAAAGTATTCCAGATGAGGCTAGATAAAGCACTATCGTCGAAGCGAACCGATTCATTGGAGCTTCTCCCTGGCTCTGCCATCCCCGAACGGTCAATTCAAATTGGTGAATAGAGTCCCTTACAGCAGCCGCTATTGAGGCTGGTATTGTAACTTAACGACATATAAGTAGGGTCTGCATTTTTGCCAGTGACTGGCTTCATCGACAGTGGCTTCGCAAGCAAGATTGATTATCCGCCTTGCCGTTCCCGGCTTGACCGATAAGGGGTCTTTGATTAGTATCCGCCGCCCATCGACGTCGGCGCAAGGAACACGGCCGGGCGTTTTTGCATTAGCTCATGGCCATCAGAATTCCTTCTAACCGGCATCCTATCTCAGTCCTTCATTCTTTTGCCGGCTGTACGCGTTCAATTTTGATTTGCCGGCAAGGGAGATGCGAGCATGGAAGCTTCGCTGGTTGCTGTCTTATTCGCATTTTCTATGAAAGCGCGCCTCGAGACAGAATTGGCGGGGTTCCCGCCCCGGCAAGTGGTCGCAGCCCAGATGACATTCATCAAGGCGCATGCTGTCTGGTTGGACCACCAGATTCGGCACGCGCCGCCGGAAAGTGAAATCCATGCCTGGGATCAAGAGCAAGACGCGCTCTGGCTGAAATGGTGCAAATTGCAATCGGCTCAAGACTGCCAGCGACCGCTGGCCGAGCGGTTGAGGATCTTAATGGCTTTAAGGATACAACTAACCCGCGACAGTGAGTTGGCGGGCCGCATGCCCTTTGCCGTTCCCGTCAAACGATTTCGCGAAGGCGCCCCGCCGGCGGTCGAGATGAAAGCGCTCGAAGGCATTATGCAAAACGACGGCTTGAGCCCCAATTGTTTGCGAACGATTTACTAAGGAGGACGCGACCTTAGCTTTTATGATGCCCGGATGTCTGCTGTCGCTTACGCAACCCGGCTCGCCCGCCGCGTTCGGACCATTGTTGACCAAAGCATATCCCTTAATGGCTGCTGAATAAGCGAATAACCCACATTAAGAGACTCAGAAGCACACTGAGAACCAAACACGTCGCAATCGGGAAATAAAACCGGACGTTTTTTCCTTGGATTACAATGTCGCCGGGCATGCGCCCCAGCCAAGGAATCGACGGGGCAAACAACCAGATCAATCCCAGTCCCGCAATGACAAGGCCGACGATTAATAACAACCATCCTAAATTTGCGTCGTGATCCATGGGTCACTCACTTACATTTCTTGATGGTCAGTTCGGGAGGCTGAGGTTTTGGCCACAAAAACACAAAAGGGCACAGAGAATATGGGTATGTCTGGTTCAACTCCTTGCGCCCTTTTGCGTTTTGCGTGGCTCGGAAACTTTTGGGTCATTTATCCGGCTTACTTCCGGATCGTTCGGACTGTTTCTGCTCCAGGTCCTGGAGGCGTTTTTCAAGACGCTGCAACCGCTGTTCCAACCTTTGCAGAACATCTCCTGGGCCCCCGAAGGGAGGCGGGGGATAAAACGACTCCTCGGAAGCCGCTTGGAGCTTCGCCTTTAATTCCTTAGTTTCTTTGCCGCGGGCCACCTTTAGGGTCACTTCCTTGCCAGGCTCGTCTTGTCGGATGGCTTCACGCAGATCGTCGGGATTCGAGATATTCTTGTTGTCGAGGGCGGTAATCACGTCGCCAGGCTTTAGTCCGGCATCGGCAGCCGGCGAACCGGAGACGACTTCCATAACAATCACGCCGGAATCGGCTTTGACACCGGCCCGGTCGCTGTCTTCGGGAGTCAAGGGACGGGTTACTACCCCGAGCTGAGCGCCGGTGCGTCTACCGCCGGGCCTGCCTTCTCTCCTGGCTGGGCGGTCGCCCAGAGTCACGGAAACCTTCTCGTCTTTCCCATCGCGGCGAACCTGTAGCTTCAACTTGTCGCCCGCCTTATGGTTTTCGAGCATGTTAATGAGATCATCGAAATCCTTAACCGCACGGTCGTCGACTTTAGTGATCTCGTCTCCGCTTTTGAGCCCAGCTTTTTCTGCTGGACTGCCGGGAGTGACGTCGTGCACTCGGACGCCAGTCCGATCAGATTTGTCCGAGGGCGGTTCGGCTTGGATGCCGAGATAAGGTCTTTGGGCACGGTCCGGCGGTTGCGATTGACCTAGGGCGCCGTTCCAAAGAAGTCCCAACAGGGCCATTGCCACCAATCGCGCAAGCATGGAAGTTCCTCCTTCTTCGAAAATGCTGGACAGAAGTCAAGCGGGCATCAGGTTTTTGCCCATTCAAAAACCGCAGCCGGCGCTAAACCTCAAAAGGGAATAAATGCGCCTTCTGCAAGAATGATGCCGCAGCTTTTGCAGAATTCCGGAACTGTCCGTAGCGTTTATTTGTCCGGCGGAGACTTATCAAGAGCGGCGAAACGAAGAAACTCACCAAATCTCAGGGTGCGTCCGGACAAAAAATGAGCAAATAAGCCGATTCTCCTATACGGCCTTTTTGCGCCCCGCCTTGTCGATTGATCGTCGAATCCTTGTTATAATCCAGCAAGATCTTCCCATAATCCCATAAGCGCTTGGCCCTATCTTGTTCGACGGGCTGTCACATTTTTCTCTCTTTCGGCAGTAACAGTCTAGGGGCTATAGATGGACGCATTTCCTGCCGATTCCGGGTCGACTCGAAGCCTGTTGCGCCAGGCGAGCGCCGGGGATAGGAAGGCTTTCGAGCAGCTATTCGCGCTGCACCGGCCTAGTTTGCGCCGGGCGGTAGCCAGACGGCTGGATCCCAAACTACGGGCGCGGGTTGATCCGTCGGACGTCGTTCAGGACACGCAGCTGGAGGCGTTCCGGCGGTTGGCGGACTACCTGGAACGCCGCCCCATGCCGTTTCGGTTATGGCTTTGGAAAACCGCTCTCCAGCGGCTGCTCAAGGTGCAACGTCGTCACATCGAGACCGCCCGCCGGGCCGTAGGCCGCGAGATAATGCAACCAGATCCCTTATCCCTTCCTTTGAATCAGCAGCTTCCCGCGGTGAGTCCTACGCCCAGCCAAGACTTGGCCGGGGCCGAACGGGCTCACCGAGTCCGGGAGGGTCTTAAACAATTGGCCCAGAGCGATCGAGAGATTGTGATAATGCGGACTTTTGACGGTTTTTCATTCGAGGAAGTCGCCTGCCTTCTCGATATCGATCCAGCGGCTGCCCGAAAGCATTACGGCCGAGCCCTGCTCAAGCTCCATCAAGTCTTGCTTAAGAACGGTCTCCGCGAGTCGGCCCTATGAACGAATCCCTTTCGTCAGAAAAGATCTCCGTTGATTCCCTGGTCGCCCAAGTGGCGGACGATTTTCTGGAGCGCCTCAGCCGCGGGGAACAGCCGGAAATCAGCGAATACGCGCGCCGCTACCCGCAAATCGCCGACCTCATCCCCCAGGTGCTTTCCACCTTGCAACTGATGCAGGAAGTGCCAGCGCATCCCAGCGACAACGCAGCAGCCTCCGAACCGGCGCCATTCGCCAACGGTCGCTTAGGAGATTACCGCGTACTGCGTGAAGTCGGTCGGGGAGGCATGGGCATTGTTTATGAAGCGGAACAGATTTCCCTCGGCCGGCGCGTCGCATTAAAAGTGTTGCCCTTCGCTTCCACGCTCGACGACAAGCAACTGCAGCGCTTTAAGAACGAAGCTCAGGCGGCCGCTCATCTGCACCATCAAAACATCGTTCCGGTTTATGCCGTCGGCTCAGAAGCGACCGTCCACTATTACGCTATGCAGTTTATCGAAGGCCACAGCCTGGCTTCGATCATTTGTGAATTGCGGCACCCAAGGGGCCATGAAATCGCTCCGGAGAGCGCGACAGCGCAAACGACTTCAGAGCTCAATGACAGCCCGGTTTCGGACCAGCTCTTTCTTGTGCCCAGTGAAGGGACCGCAGCCCAAACCCCTACCGTGCCAAAGGCGCCTCCTCCAATGCCGGCCGAGTTTTCCAATCCCGATTCAGCGAGTCGTCCGAGCTATTTCCGCGCGGTCGCCAATCTTGCCATCCAGGCCGCCGAAGCCCTGCAGCACGCCCATGAGCGGACCGTCGTGCATCGCGATATTAAGCCGGCCAATCTCATGATCGATTGCCAAGGGAAGCTCTGGATCACAGATTTCGGCCTGGCCCGCTTTCAACAGAATTCCGGGCTGACAATGACCGGTGACCTGCTGGGCACGTTGCGCTACATGAGCCCCGAGCAAGCCCTTGGCCTCAACGGCCAGGTCGATCATCGCGCCGATATTTACGGTCTGGGCATCACGCTTTACGAACTGCTCACGCTCGAGCCCGCCTTTGCCAGCCACGATCGCCAGGAAGTTCTCCGGCAAATCGGCGCCGACTATATTCGCCGTCCCCGCCGTTTCAACAAGGCGGTTCCTGTTGACCTGGAGACGATCGTCTTGAAGGCCATGGAGAAAGTGCCGGAGAGCCGTTATGTCACCGCCCAAGCCATGGCGGACGATTTGCGGCGTTTTCTGGGAGACCGGCCCATTCAAGCCAAGAGGCCGCGCTTGGCCCAACGATTCGCCAAATGGAGGCGACGTCACAAAGCGCTTGTCTGGGCGGGAGTCATGGTAATGGCAATCGCCGTAGCTGCGACGATCTACGCCGACGTAAAAGTAAGAGACGAACGCCAGCTCAAACAGGTGCAGGAACAAAAGGCTTTGGTTGAGAAGAATAAAGCGCAAATCAGTGAGGCCATAGCCCAAACAAGGGCCGATGAGGTTCATAAGCAGCGCGTTCGATCGCGACAGATCCTCAACCAAGTCCTGGTGGGACTGGACGCCTTTGTTCCCCTTATCGAAAACATGTGGCAGCAGCCGGAGAAGCGGGAGCAGGCCAAAGGAATTGTTGACAGAGAATTGCACTATTTGCACATCACGCTTGCAAACGAAAACGATTCGTTGGCCCGGCCGGAGGCAGCCAAGATTTATCGCCGCATCGCCGAAATCCACCAGGTGGTTGGGGAACGAAGAGAGAGTCAAAAAGCTTATCAAACCGCGACTGCGCTCTTGGAAAAGCTGCTGGCGGATTATTCCGTGGACCCGGAATACAAGAGAGAACTTGATGAGAGCAGTCCAACGACCGGCAACTGGCTAATGAAGCCGACAGGCTCAACAAAGATTGCAGTCGATTGGCGTGTCCAGCAGCCAACTGCCGAAAAGGATTTTCTCCTTGATTTAGCCGCCACCTACTTAGACCTCGGGACGGTGCTCGTGGCGCAAGGAACGATTCAAGAAGCCTTGCCCGCCCTGCAGCAAAGCCTTGCTTGCTTGAATCGCTACTCTGCGAAATATCCTCCGACAATTGATTATCCCCAAAGAATGGCTGCTATCCAGCAAGAATTGGGCATGGCCCTCGAAGCAACCGGCCATGCCGCAGAAGCCTTGAAGGCCTATCAGAAAGCTTTGGCGATCTGGGAAGACTTGCTCAAGAAATTCCCAAGTTGGGAACGCTTTAAGACAAGCCGGGAGGATACCAAGCACCGCCTGAATCACCTCTTTGCCGCTTGGCCGGCAATTTAAGTCATAGGCCGCCCTGCTCATATCACTGCGATGAAACAAACTGACGAGCTTTAAGGAGCGGAGCTCGAACTGCCCTTGCTGGAAAATCGCATAGTGCCACGCTCGAACGCGACCAGTTCGCCCGGTTGAAAGCGGTGCCAGCCGGTTTCGCTCAGCGGACACGTGGCGACCACGAAGCCATGATTTGCCGCTTCCCCCACGACGTCCATGCGTAAGCCGGCGTCTTCGAATCGGCGAATCTCGTTGTCTCCGATAGAAGTCGGGCGGTAGGTCAGACCTTTGAAACCAAGCACGTCGTGATAGCAGAACAACCGTTCGCCGTCGGAGAGCAAGGCGTTGAGCTTGCCCCAGCGGTTCACGGCAACGAGCTTCTCCGCCAGCCAGCGCCAACTCGACTCCGTTTCGAGAAGATCGTCCCGGCGGGACACCTCGTCTAGCAGATGGCAGAATAAAAACTCCGAGTCCGTATTGCCGACCGGCTTGAAACGCCCCAGAGGCAATTGCCAGAAATCTCCTTGCAGCGTGCCGTTGTGGGCAAAGCAATAATCCCGGCCGGCCCATTCGCGGGCGAAGGGATGCGTGTCGGCGTGCGTTGCTTCGCCACCCGTCGTCTTATGTCGCACGTGGGCAATGTAAACTCGTGCCTGTAAATTGGCGTAGCTCTCCAGAAACCGGGTGTACTGGCTGGATTGCCAGCGGACCGGCTCCTTGACCACCGCAAGGGAGCGGTCCGGATACCAAGCCAGGCCCCAGCCATCGGCGTTCTGCTCGCTCCGCAAGGCGAACTCACGGATAGAAAAATCCGCTGAAACCGGCCGGGCAAACGATAAGCCCATCAATTCACACATAACGCATTACTCGTGGTCCAATTCTTGCGCGAGGCGTTGTCTCATATCATTGATGACCGCCTTCCAATCGCCGCTTTCTCGAAATAAACGCCGTTGTCGGTCCGCGCCCGATTCGAACTCTTGCAGGGGCATGAGGGCCATCAAGAACGGTTCGTCTCCGGTCTCCTGCGCAATCGGCAATAGGCGTTGGAGGAGTTTGCCGAGATCGCGGACAAGCGGCTGACGGCGGCCGCCGGGCGTACGAATGCATTGCGCCTTGAGACCGTAGCGGCTGGCTAGCCATTTGTTTTCGACGGCAATCCAATAGCGGCGCAAGTCCCCGCGTCGCAGGCGAGGTTTATCTTCGAGCCTCCTCTGAGTGGCGATCACCAAACTCCGGACCAAGGCAGCCAATGCCAGGGCATGACTCAGAGTGCCCGGCATGTCGCAGATGCGAAACTCAATGGTTCCTGTTTTGGGCCGTGGCCGGATGTCCCAGTAGATGTCCTTGGTGGATACGATTGCCTGGCAGGCGCGCATCACCTCAACGTAATCCTGGAATCCCCGCCAATTCGGAAAGTAATGCGGCAGGTCGGCGCGCGGCGTGAGGCGAAACAGCGTCGCCCTCGCCGAGGCCATTCCGGTATCGACTCCTTGCCAAAACGGCGAGTTTGCCGAAAGAGCCAAAAGATGCGGCAAATACTCCACAAGCAAATTGATTATGCCGATCGCCAGATCGCCGTCGGGAACGCCAACATGTACGTGCAAACCGAAAACGACGTTCTGGTGCGCCAGCCAGGACATCTCGGCCTCAATGCGCTGGTAACGCTCGGCAGGAAAGATCGAGCTGGTGCTCGTGCGATTGAAAGGGTGTGTTCCGGCAAATGCTAAATCGTAGCCGAGCGACGCCGCCAGATTGCGCACGCGGCGGAGGGTCGGAACCAACGTGTCACGCGCTTCGCGCACGTTTGCGCAAACGTCTGTCTTAATCTCAATGGTCGATTGCAACAGCTCGGCCGTCACACCTTCGATGGCTTCCTCGCGGCAGGCCTGTAGCAGCCGGACCGCTCCGGGCGCCAAATCCCCGGTCTCTCGATCCAAGATCTGCAATTCCAGCTCAACGCCCACGGAAGCTCCCCGGGAAGGGGAAAAGGTCAAATCCTCGGGTGGATGAGCCGGGTCCACTTTGAGGGCGCCACGACTCTTCGGTTCCGGTGCTGTCATCGATTCGCTCGTGGAGTACGAAAAGACGAATCTGTTCCGCAGATCGCCCTGGTTATTCTAGGAAAGTGCAAGGAGGCAAGCGTAGTCGCCGATTTCGGCTGGCACCGGAATTGCCGCACTACATCGGCGGGAATTTGCGGGAGTAGGGAGTAGGGAGTGGCGAGTAGGGAGTAGGGAGTAGAAGGATTATTCCCAATGCCTGGAGAGATAAGGAGAGCCCTAAATGGCAGGCACTACCGCAATTGATCAACAAGGCAGCCCCCGGCATTCAAATCCTGCACCTCAAATAAGGCATTCCTGGCTCATTACCTGCCTGCTCGGGGTACAAGGGGTCTACTATTTGCTAACCGGCCTTTGGCCTCTGGTCAGCATTGAAACCTTCCAATGGGTCACCGGCCCGAAAACGGACAACTTGCCGACTGGCCGCGAATCGGATCACTGGCTCGTTATGACGGTCGGTGTTCTGGTCACTGCTATTGGGCTGACCTTGCTCGTCGGCGCCTGGCGGCGAGGAAGGGCCTCTGAATTGGCAATTCTAGCTCTGGCATCCGCCCTTGGACTGACCGCCATTGACGTCATTTACGTTATCCGAGAAGTCATTCCGCCGATTTACCTCGCCGATGCGGCGGCAGAGTCCATCTTGATCGCTGTCTGGGTGGTGGCCTTGAAACGCGGTTTGAGGCCAGAAGAGGCCGCGTGAAAGTAGGGCGCTTGGGCCACACGGGCCAGGAGTCTTCACGCCAAAAATACGTTGCATTGCATGCGCCCCCACCCGCGCGGCGCCGCGCCGTTGAGCGTCAATGGACCTCAATGAGCGGTAAAGCTGAAGACGAGCCGGGATTCAGTGAACCTTTTACGCAGGCGACAACGGCGGCGGTGTGGCACGCTCTGAGGTACTCCGAAACCCCGGCATAGCTTCCCAATCTTTGAGCGGGGATCCCGCTCCGGCACGGGTTCCCGGGGGTTTCGGAGTACCTCCACCCCGGCCACCCCTTCCTGAAACCAGCCACCCTTCCCGAAACCGACCCTTGAGCTCGCTTGCCGTCGCATACAATTTGCAAATGCACCTTCCAGATCTACTGTAAAATGCAGTATAACAGCCCGGTAAACGAGGGATCTTTGCTATGTCGGACCGACTTTTGCCGCCTCCCCCTGTCGATCGTGCACGAGCGGCCGAGGTCTGGGTGGAGATGATCGACGTAGGCGAGGCTTTGCTCAAGGCCGGCTTTGCGGCCCGATTCGGCGCTGACCAAGTCGAGAAGCATTTTGAAACCTGGAACCGCGAGCAGCTCGCGGAGAACGATCGACGCCTCATTCATTTACT
>JBJMQT010000058.1:0-12788 GCA_045802525.1 Gemmataceae bacterium | reverse complement strand
CGAAATCGGCGCCCTTCTTCGGCAAATGTGTCTACTGCGAAAAATTCCTACTGAGTGGTCAATTTGGCGACATAGAACACTTCCGACCGAAGAACAAAGTAACCGACGCCAATGACCACATTGTGCAGGTATTGGTAAATGGCGAAGTAACTCCGCATCCTGGTTATTATTGGCTCGCTTATGACTGGCGCAATCTGGTTCCTTCATGCTGTTTATGCAATAAAATCAACCACAGGTCTGAAGGATCCCGTCTGATTGGGAAAGGGACCCGATTCCCGGTAGCAGGCCAATATGCGAGCGCCCCAGGCGAAGAAGCGAATGAACTGCCCCTCTTGATTCTGCCTACATTAGATGACCCGACCGACCATATCGAGGTGACAGAGACCGGTGTCCTAAAATGGAAGACAGATAGGGGAAAGGCAACAATCTCAATCCTGGGTTTGAATGAACGTAGCCTGCCAGATGAACGGCGTGAAATTTATCGTAATACTCGGCTAAAGGTAGCGGCGCTGTTTTATGCCGGCTTGAATAGCGACACGGAAACCCAAAACCGATTTGAAGCGGAGTTTGCAAATGTCAAGGCCGGCAAAGTGGAATTCTCCTTGGTTGCCCGACAGGCGATGAGAGATCAAAGGCCGGTCATCGAGCACCAAATGAAAGTTGTGAGTCTAGAATGATATCGCCGTGGAAGAGTGAATTTGAATCGGATCGCTACTGGTCTGCAAAGGTCAACACTCCAGCTTTCGTATTAAATGAGGCAGTCGTAATTGATTCGGCACGCCGAATTCAAAGAATTGCCCAGCGGTCTGACTCCGTACTCTTGTATTCAGTGAAGGCGTGCTCACTACCTTGGGTGATACAGCTCATTTCTCGGCACGTGGATGGCTACTCGGTAAGTTCGCTATTTGAGGCGCAGCTTGCGCGCCGTCTGGCTCCATCGCACCGACTTCATTTTGTTAGCCCTGCTTTACGACCAGGCGAAATAAACGCGCTGCTTTCGATATGCGAAAGGATCACGCTGAATTCTTTCGGCCAGCTAAATCTCATTGCACAGGCAAATGAAAAGATTCCGAACCTTGGAATTCGTTTGAATCCTGGAACCCCTTTCGTGACGGAGCCACGCTATGATCCATGCCGGCGCAATTCCAAGCTCGGCGTGCCCTTGAAAAAACTGGTACAGCAATTGACGTGCCTAAAAGGGAAGTTTTCGGGACTTCATATCCACAGTAACTGCGATTCGGGAGACTTGGGGCAATTGGTTGAGTCTCTTCAGTGCATTGAGGCGACGCTGGTCAGCAGTCTCTGGCATTGTCAGTGGGTAAACATAGGAGGTGGTTATACCTATGAGGAAGAACATAACGTAGCAGCACTATGCGCGGAATTGGTGAGGATTAAGTGCAAATACAATATTGAACTCGTGATGGAACCAGGTGCAGCCTTCGTCCGCCGGGCCGGTTGTTTTGTATCAACAGTGGTTGATGTTTGTAGAGGAGACGACTACCCAATCGCAATACTCGATTTGACTGTCAACCATTGGCCAGAGGTATTTGAGTATCAATTTGAACCCGACGTCATCGGACATGCCGACCGGGGCGAATACACGTATATATTGGCCGGTTGCAGTTGTCTCTCAGGCGATCTATTCGGAGTGTATTCATTCAACGAGCCGCTCGTGGTGGGTTCACGGGTCGTGTTTGCCAACGCCGGTGCATATTCGCTCGTCAAGGCTCATATGTTCAACGGGATCAACTTGCCAGATATTTACGCCTTGACCGAAAAAGGCGAACTCGCTCTAAAGAAAAGCTTTACGTACGAGGACTTCGCCTCGCAATGGGAGTGAATATAAAGTGCTGTTATCTGAACTTGGGCTCACCGTTCCAATAGCGGAAGGCCACCCGAAAATGTTGCAGCACTTTGCGGAATTGGTGCCTTGGCGACTTCCGCAGGAATTTCTACCGCTTCGCTTTGCAATTACACGGACAACTGACCATAGCTACGAATGCGAGGTGGGCGGGATTTCCCGGGCAGAATGGTCGACGCGAGCCAAGCCAGAATCGATTTTTCGATTTGTTCGCCGGACGGGGGAAGATACGAGACAGTTCACGACCGTGTTGTTGGTCCCAACCGGCATTGGCGCGGAAATCGGTGGGCACGCCGGAGACGCGGGGCCAGTGGCCCGACTGCTCGGCCATGTGAGCGATCGACTGATCCTGCATCCGAACGTCGTCAATGCCTCGGATATGAACGAGATGCCGGAGAATGCTCTCTATGTTGAGGGAAGCATCATTTGTCGGTTGCTAATGGGTACGGTCGGGCTACAGTGCGTCCGGCAGAATCGCGTACTTGTGGTGATCGATGCTCACAAGGACGCGTTGTTCGTGAATGCCGCCGTAAACACCGTGAGTGGGGCGCATGCGGCCTACGGGCTATCGTGTCCCGAAGTAGTCTGCCTTGATCCGCCAGTGAAGCTGAGGGCGCGATTTGCCGCATCCGGGCGGGCAGCCGGGCGGGTTGAAGATTTGGCGGGCCTTTGCCAACTGCTGGATGGGAGCCGTGACACGTTCGATGCGGTGGCGATTTCGTCAGTCATAGACGTACCTCACGAATACCACCAGGGTTACTTCGACGCGAAAGGGGAAATGGTTAATCCATGGGGCGGCGTAGAAGCAATGCTCACGCATGCGCTCTCCAGCATCTACAACATTCCAACCGCACACTCGCCCATGTTTGAGTCCCGCGAGATTGCCAATGTGGATCCCGGCATTGTGGATCCACGGATGGCGGCAGAAGCTGTATCTGCTACGTTTTTACAATGTACGCTCAAAGGGTTGCTTCGAAGTCCTCGGATTGTGACTGACCCAACAGCAATGGCCCGTTCGGGAGTAATCACCGTTGAGGATACATCCTGTCTTGTGATCCCGGATGGCTGTCTCGGCCTGCCGACGCTCGCGGCACTCGAACAGGGAATCTCGGTTATTGCCGTCCGCGAGAACCGCAACCTAATGCGTAACGATCTGGCGAGCTTACCGTGGAGTGCGGGCCAGTTCCACCGAGTCGAAAACTACTGGGAGGCCGCAGGCGTGATCGCAGCATTGCGGGCCGGAATCGATCCAGCAGCCGTGCGCCGTCCGCTCAAATACACCTCGGTGAGATCCGCGCGGATTTTCGCTGAGTCCATGCGGACGACACCTGACTCTGATGGCCCAGCGCCAACCCGGGTAAAGGACTCAATTGGTAGCGAATAAGCCAGGCGCGGAGCGACATAGGTTTTTCCGTTCGAGCATCACGTTTATCATTTCTTGAGGCCCCTACTCGCAGCCTGGGGCTCGAAGCGATAGCGACTCGTCTCAAGGTATTCCCTACCAAGTTCGATGGCGATCCACCGTCTCCTTTCCCCCTCGCAAACAGACCCGGTAGTATTACTTCCCGCGAAAGAGTCAAGGACAAGGTCCCCTGGCGCCGTCAAGAACCGAACGAAAAAGAGGGGTACCGGTACGGGGAGACTGTTCGGTAGAGCGGTTCCTGTTGAATCTGTTCACGTGGCAAGGTTGGCGTTGTCATGGTTCATTCCTTTCCTAGAAGGGGATCAAAAAGGGGCAATTCTTCGGGCTTAGGTGGTTTGCCTTCTGGCAAGTCTTGGAAGGATGACAAAGACAAGGACATGTTCAAGCAGCCATGAAAGTGGCTCCGCTTTCTGAATCCGCTGTGATTTTTTGCAAGTCCGGTATGTCGACCGGAGCAGGTAAGAGTCGCTCAAACGGGCGCAGCCATGAGAATATGGGAATTCAGTCGATTTGGATTTGTCACGCAGGCTTCATTCTCTTTCAACCGGACCAAGGGTTAAACGGGGCGGTGCCGGGAATGTGGAGCATGAGCCGCATGACGCGCAGCTCCGGCCCGTTTTCCTTGATCCGCATTCCGTTCACTTTGATCACCAGCTTGGAATTGTGCTTCACCACGCCCAGATGCATCACCCCGCCGTCGTCCAAGTCGTCCTCGCTCCCGACGAGTATGTTCTCGGTGGGCTCGGTGAAGTAAAAGTTGTCGCTAACCCATCCTTGGGCTTGGCACCTGCCACATTTCCGACGCGCTGGAGTGATACCCGAATTTCGGGAAAGACAACAACGAGGCTCGGAATTCTTGGTGCACGTTGGCGCGCATACAATTGCATAGAGGTAAGAATTGGCTGAGAAGGGAAGTCGCCGGCAAAACAGGCGCGGCATCGACAAGAAAAAGCCCGCCAAACCGGACAATTCAGACGTCAAGCCGGCGCCAGGCGGAATGTGGGGACGTGATCGCGAACCAGTGTCCAATCTTCTGGTCTCTCACGCCTCACCTTCCATCGCTTATCTTGTGCTTCTTATTTTTTCGCGATAAATGGCACGTTGTCGCCGATGCTGCTTCCGTAGGTAGTATGTTGCTATCCGTCCGAATTGTCGGCTGATTTGCAATGCGGGCAAAAGCGTGGTTCGGTTAGGAGGTCATCCGGTGAAGCAGTTTTTGATGCTCGCGATCTATCAGAATGTCGCCGCAGTCGCCTTATCTGACCCTGGAGAGGGATTACCCTTAACGCAATCAGCACAGCCGGGAAGGCCAAGCCGTATGCATCTAGCACAGAGAGGATCGCGGTAAGTACTTAAGGCGGCGATGGGCTCTTTCTTCAAAGCCACCTCACTTAAGGGGGACACTGACCCAGTTGACGACGCTCCCGATGCGGCTACCCCACATTTGATGACGTCGCTCAATCTGCTCCTCATCCACTGGGAAAGGGATAGGCTCCTCGCACTCGCCGCCGCTTCCCAGGCGGCCTTTTCCTCCGATGAGACACGAAGTTCGAGACGTGATGAGCGTTGCATGGTTGCGCTGTCTATCCAAGGAATCCCGGAACTAGCCTAATTTGTTCCCCAGGGAGAAATCACAGTATCCAGCAGCTATTGAATGGTAGCGGCAACCACGATAACTGTCGAGCAAAGCTAATTTGATCCGTCCAATCATGTCCGTACACGTCGAGTTAAGTGTACGGATGAAATGCAGCTCGGGGGCCTAGAGCCGTGCCCAAGCGTTAGCGACTTATGGCTTATTCTGCAGGAAATGATGAACAAAGCGGTCGAGAGAAAGGCCTCGGCAAACGTGTCAAAAGTGAATCAAGGGCCAAATTCCCCTCCCTTCTCTCCTGCGCTGCCTCGTTCAAAATGTACGTAGGCGGGCCATCAAATTAACATTCGTCACGAAACTACCCGGTCTCTAGGCACACCACGTCTTAACCTGTAGCGATCAATCTCCTCTTTGGGCATCAGCGGCCGACTAGGACCAGGCCAAGCCCAATTGCTTTGGCGATGGTCATAAATCCCCCGAAACCCCCATCCGGTTATTGCCCGAGGCCCTGAAGGAAGCAAAGCGGTCTGTCGCCGCCCATCCCCAAGACCGGTCTGATACCGCACACAGATTCGAACGTACCTATATAGGTGCCAGAGGGAGATTCGATCCCCGACTTGGAACGCGTGCTGGCAGCCATAGCTCCAGTAGGGGAAAGGGCGTTCACCGCTTTCGGACGACGGGATACGTCAAGCATTCAAATCCTCGCCCATTGCTCAGGCTCGCTGCTGATTCTCGACAATTCATGGATCGATCATTTTCAAGCTTCCCTGGGGTAGTCCTTGATCAGCCTCAATTGCTCGGCAGGGCCATTCAGGGTCGTTGGAGGGGATGGTGGGGATGGTGGGGTTAGATGCGTGTTCTTGCTCACCTAAATATTTTTCCGCTTCCGAATTTTCAGACTCGGAAATTTTATGGCTGGACGAAACTACCCCTCCAACCCCACCATCCCCACCAGCGACATGGTTGGGATGGTTGGGATGCGGCATGGTGTCTTGGGATGGAGTGCAGCGGGGTCTAGCTTCGCGGACAGACCATTTTACGACGCCGCCATGAGCCTCTTCCCCGTGAAAATACAGGTTTCCGGCGATGCGGTCGCGGAATCGCCTAATTGTTTGTCCGAGTTTTAATGGAGTAGGAAGTTTCCCGAACGGCAGATCAAAGACATCTGAAAGCGCTTCTCGTAATTTAGGAAACTGATTTAGGTTCCCTTTCAAGGATTCGATTGCTTGGCGTGCGGTTTTACCGTGGCAATCTGGATCCAGTTCTTGCCAGCCGGCGATAAGGCTGCGCAGAGCTATGGCATCGCTGTCGGATCTATTAGAGGCTTCTTTGCGGGCAAGGCCTGGGTCGGGGAGGCCAAGCCAAACGATGCAGCCGCAAATCAGTTCTGACCAAGATTCGAACGATCCCCACTGGATTATCGCCTGGGTGGGTCGGCCAGCAACAAAGTAGGCCTTAAGGATTGTCAACGCATCGGCAAGCAAATCGCAGCGATGGGCGCTGACGTGGGCGATCAGGTCCTTATACTTGAATCCGGTCCTTTCCTCCGGCGCTTCATCACTACTTCGAAGGCGGATGGGACAAATCCTGCGGGGTGTGTCGCCGACGATTATCGCGTTGTTGGCCGTGGCAAACCAAATCATGTTAAGGGGCAGCCGGGGTTGTCGGGATTCTCCCAGGATCCTGCCTTGCCATTCAGTTGAAGTTAACGCCATGTCGAGAACGCTAGATCCAAGGTTACCGACTACATTATCCAGAAGCACATAGTTTTCCCCGGCCAGAGCAAGCGCCGTAACTGTCTTGGCAAATTCACGATTATCTATTGTGTAGGGAGCCGTGGCAAAGTTCCGCAAGGAAACTATCGTTGAAATGACATTCAAACATTTGCCTTTGCCACTCCCGCGAATATTGGCATCGACGAGAAAGAGCGGGGCAGGTCCGCTGAATGCGTGGCGAGATAAAGCCGTTAGCAAGGCGGCCACCCATGCCGAGAGGTGTTCCGGTTGCTCAAAAGGAAAATCGCAAACTACATCGAGCAATCTCCCAAGTGCCGCCAAAGCATCGTCTTTTGAGGGGCTTTCCAGGATTGACTTAAACTCCCCTTGCGGGACAAACAAGAGACCATTGTCCAAATCATAGCCAGGGATTTGCAACACCCGGCCGTCGGCCAGTAAAACGGGCGTCGATACAATTCCCTCAAGGACTCGGATTCCTGGATAGTCGCCGGCCGCCTCCACGCCATTGACTAGCCAGGGTGGCGGGTGGGCAGGCTCAATTTTGCTGGTGCCATCCTTATTATTGACCGTAATGACATTTGCATGCTGGGTAATTCGCGCCCGTAGGTTTGCTGTGGGAATCGGCTCGGAAATAGGGGCGCCGGACCGAGTGATTTTGCTTCGTGCCGGCGCACGTTTGGGAACCGCAAGCCGGACCAATACATTACCGCGTTGGTAGATTTCCCGGTCGCATTTTGCCAAAGCGGCAATTGCCGCTGAAATGGAGAAGTCTTCCCGAGTGCTCAGAAGAACTTCGGGCCGGGGGTCTTGTGGCTTGGTGACTGGCTCGGCTTTTTCAAGCAGTTTCCGCAAGGCTGCTGGTCCGGCGTCTCCGTGTGCAACGAGAAAATCGTCGATACCGACTTTTTCCCCATTAGGTCCGCCGGAAAGTCGAATGGCTTTCACGTTTGCACCAGCCGCGGTTAGCGCCTCGGCCAAATAATACTCTGCCCATAGGATGTCAGGCTTTTCTGTTATGTCTGAATCGAACACAATGAAAACAGGCCGTCCTTTCCAGTCAACGGCCGCAAGGTCTTTGATCAGCTCGCGTCGGCCTTTCTTGCTATTCCTTTTCTTTTGCCAGTTCCATGCGCCGGTAAGGCCGATTGTTGGGAACCCAGCTTGCGTCGCGGCGGCACTTTTCTTCTCTCCTTCGGTTATCAGTAAGGGGGCTGTCGGCGTCTGTATCATCGGTAGAGCGGGCAACGGAAAGTAGGCGCGATTTCCTCCACCCTTGGGAGATTCGTACTTCGCCGGTTTGCCATTATGTACGCGGGGTTTATCCGGCTTCATGCGTGCATAGCCGTTGACTGCTCCGGTTAGTTCAGCGAAAGGAAAAGCAAGGCAGGGTCCAAGCGTATCGGCCGGTTTTTTCCAGTTGAGGTGTTTTGCAATGATCGCGGGATCGATCAGGCTGCTGTACCGGCAACCATTAATCGTCTCATCCGTGAGGCCGCTTCGGCGCAGGTCAACAAGGTGTTGCGGAAGCAGCTGAGCCACATGGTCCATCTCGGCGCCTTGATTCTCAGAATATGACGGATTTGTTGGATTCACCGCTAAAGTTTGTCATTTAGGTCGTTTTTCGATCTCGCCAATACCGTCTGTCTTTAGTCGGGATAGAAGTCAATGGTTTGTGACTTGCGGAGTCGCTGGCGCTGCGGCATAGGCGGCGGGGCATTGCTGCTGCGGCCGGTTACAGCGCGATTAAGACCCGGCCTACTCGGGGTAATAGTCAATTTCGTTCGGTCTCCGACGGCGCCGGCATTGGGGTTTTGGTACTGGTCCACCGCAACGCCTTCTCTCGAAATCCGCCAGTGCCTCGACCGGAATAACCCAGCGCGGCCGACCGCAGAGTGCGGCAGCAGTGTTGACTGCTTTCAACTCACCACTGGCGATCCAGCGACGGATTTTGTCCTCGCTTACCCGATACCGGCGAGCGACATCGCGAACCGTCAAGCAAGCGGTGGGCTCCGGTGGCGAAGGGTTGACCCGGCGGGCGGTCTCGCTCCCTGACGTCGGCGCCATGCTAAGCGGATGATTAACTTGGTCGAACATTGTCCGGCCTCTTGTATTGAGGCGCGCGCCGGAAAACTATAACGGCCCGCATGACCGCAAATGTGCGATCACAAGGGCCATAGTAAGTGGAGATTGATGGGATGATCAGTCACAGAAGGTCACAAAAGGTTTTGTGACCGTTTTGTGACCCTATGTTTTAGCTGCGATTATTGCGTGTTTAGAGAATCCAGTTGCCGGAGTTTATAGCGACTTGCGTACGTGGTAACGTGGGCCACCTCCCGGACCACGGTTCGCTTAAACCGTTCATTGGCTTTTAGCATTGTGATCGTTCTTTTCTCGCCTCGTTGCCTTGCTTCCCAACAAAATCTGTGGAGTTCCTGCGTTCGTTCGTCAGTTGGACGACCGCCTTTCTTAATCGGACTCTGCCCATTTTTGGGCATAGTGCCGTGCTGGCCTTTGTGGCGTTGAGGCTTTGAATTTGGAATCTTATTTCGTTTTGCTCCAATTGCGAGAACGCTTTGCACAGTGACAAGGTGTCGTCTGCCACGATATGACTTTGGAGTCGCCCAGTCTAGAAACCATGTGTGGAAACCCGGCAGAGCTGCGAGCGACCAGATTTTTTGCTTGACTCCCTCCCGGATGGCCTCATCGCGGAATCTCAGCATGTCCCGCGTCGGGATAAAAATGTCTTTAGCTACCAAACCGCTTTGACGCGATCTCGGCGGCCGGTACTTGCTCTCTGATTTTAGAAATTGCAGCAATTCATCTTTCACGTCATAGCGCTCAGCTTCCCGCAGCGCGTTGTAGTAGGCGGAAACCGACAGACCGGCTCGGTTGCAGCATGCTGCCAAGGATCCCGCTTTGTTTACGGCTTCCATTTGGTCCTGAGTTTCCGGGGTCAATTGCTCCCATTCTTTCATATTTTTCCAGTTTTCACCCGCAAGGAGCGCCTTGATGACACCACTGGTCCGTTGCCTTTGCTCCCAATACCAAATAGTGGCTGTGCTCATGCAGGCTGCGCGCAATACGCCCTTACGACTCATTTCCTTGCGCAGGCGCTGCAATTCATGACCCACGACGATGGCGCCGGCAGGCGCCGGCGCGCCGAACAGCCATCTCAGCCAGCGTGTATCTGGGATAAGGTGGCGACCTAGCCACAGTACATAGGTGCTGTCGCTCCGAAATCCTGCGCGCCGACAGAAGGTCGCGAAATCCCAAGCGTGGGAACAACGTCGCGCCTGCTGAGCGGTGACGACTGTCACATGGCTTGGTGGTTTCTTTCCGCGCAGCAGCCACGGGTTAAACCAGTCATACGCTTTGTACAACATCTGCCAGTGGCTAAGCAGCGAATCCTTAACAAGTGGACGGTAGTCCCGGCGCCATGCTGACTGCATCCTGTCTTTCGAGCGCGGCGCCGCGGCAAGTATTGCTCGGATGGTTGCCTCCTTGCGGAATGCGAGCATGGCGGGCGTCGGTCTAAACTTGATCTCGCTTGACTCGATGGGTAGAGCACGGTTCGAATAGAGCCAATCTTCAAACCAAGGCATCTCACCGCAGAGTTTCTTGATTTGCCGATCTACCCTGCCCACGCCCGCACGAGCACAAATTGCTGAGAGTTTACTCGCTTCATGGATATTCCACATATCTTCGGTGGGAATAAACAGCACCTGGTCGTTGAGGGGATATATGGCTGCACGAGGCTTAGACGCTCGGGTGGTAAGCATTTTTCAAATCCTCGATACTCGGTGCGCCTGCGCTGTTGTGGCCTTCGACTAGAGTCAACTTAGTGTGCCGATGTTTGGCGCGGCTTCTCTGTGCCTCTGTGGCGATTAAATTGTATGCGGACGGCTCCAGCTTTGACCAAACCGGTAAGCCATTGTTAGACCTCAGTTCTGGTTGCGTTATTTCTGTACAACCATGTGCGCACGTAGTCCGTGACGGCTTTCAGCCGGACCTCGCTAATGGTCTCTCGATACACAGAGGACATATGCGGCAGTTCATGACCCATGATGAAATCGACGGCTGGCTGATCCTTGGACTCATCGGCCACAGTGCGGAAGGTATGACGGAGCGTGTAGAAACCCAGTCCCTTTCGACCATTGATGCCCAGGCCGCGCATCAACTTTCCAAATTCTTTTGCTAATGTCTGGTCTGCGCTATCCTTTGCCCACGGCAGGCCGTACTTGGTGATGAACACCAGGCCGGCGTAATCTTCCTTTTTCGGGTCAGGGCGGTTTGCCAGCGATTCTCGAATAGCTTGGACGGTTTCGACCCACAAGGGGCATCGGCGAGGAATACCCGTTTTGGGGCGAGGGAAGTCGACTTTGCCTTGTTCCATGTCTAAAGCAAGGACGGGCAGGTGGCCACAGTCAGCATTACCGAATCCCCCGTTAATCCCAAGCAGGATCATCGCTCGCATCGACGTGCCGGCGGCGCCCAGAAGGCGCACAATTTCGTCAGCGGTAAAAAGCTTGGGACCCTTCTTGGCCCGGTCAACACGAAGAACTTTTCGGGACGGACGTTTGAACCCCTGCCCATAACGCACCGGACGTTCGATTAAGCCATTGTCCCAGGCGAATTTGAAGACCACGCGAATCCGCTGAATCACGTTCCCAAGCGTGACAGGTCCCCATCTCTTTGCGAATTTGCCTCGCATGGCGGCAAAGTCATCGGGGTCTAGGTCGGCTACGAGACGGCTTTTTCCGAATTGCAAGACAATAAGGTCACACGCGCCCTTGTAGTCCTGCCAGGAACGGTTGGTTAGCTCGCCAGATTCGACAAGGGCGCGCTTCGCGATGAGAAACTGGTTGCAGAGTTGCTTGATTGTTGTGCCATCAGATGCTTCGCGAGGCTTCCGCCCAGCGTGCAACGCCTCTTTTTGTTCCTGATACTTTCCCAGCGCCGCGTCAGGGTCAGACCAATGGCCGAAGTAGTGGATCTTACCCCTTATCTTCTTGGCCCAGCGCCTTGTGGCGTGGGGAAAGAGCGGAAAGTTGGGGAAAGGCTTGCTTGGCTTGCCAGGTACGGCGAGGCTGGTAGAATCAGTCATGGACATGGTGACGACCCTCGAAATAGCTGTCACTTTGTTCCCGGCTGGCTGTTTCAGCCGTCGGCCATTTGTTCTCTGACGGTAGCAGGTGTCTTTGCGGGTGTCAAATTCGGCAGTATAGAGTTAAGAAAGAATGTCTAACGACCTTATAGACAACAACTTGGGGACGTAGCTCAATTGGTTAGAGTACCGGACTGTCGATCCGGTGGTTGCGGGTTCGAGTCCCGTCGTCCTCGCTAGAAACGCCGTGAAGCAAAAGGGCTTGCAACAATCACGCAAAACAGGGTTTCGCTAGGCCTCAAGTGTTTCCCAGGAAGTCTAGAGAAAACGACACACGGCTGGCCTAAAGGGGATCCCTGCTTCGTTCTTCCTTTGTTCGCGTAGACTTCCATCTATCCCACTTCTTAGCAATGCTACGTTGCGTGGCAACCTGTCAATAGGGCTGCAAGAGTCCATTTCTTGGCCAGGACAAAGGCACAAAGCTGCTGTTCCTGAAAGCTATGGGTATTGGCAAGAAATGCCTCAGCGGCTCAGCGCAATGGCATGCGGATGATCAGATCGTCCGCCGGCGGGTTGTCCCCCTAACTGCGCCGCCCGGTTCGCCGCCCGGCGCGCCTCACGTCGAGCCGTTGTGGCCTATTCCTACATTTGGTTCTCTCCATTTCGCCTGATCGCGCGTGGAAAGAAATGGAAAGCATGTGAAAAGCGGAAGGGGTCGCAAGCCTTTTTGCGTCAGAGGATCCTGACCCATGTTTCATCGACAATTGTCCGCGTCGCCCCTTTTTGAAATGAGAGACGACAAATGACAACAAAAGGGCGCAAGTCGCCATCGGGCGTTTATTGGCAAGAACCAACTGGCCAATTGTGGCGGTCGAAATGAGCATCCGTTTTCCGTTTTTCATCCCCCACCCACCCCCGATGAAAAACGGAACGATCTGATGAAAAACGGAACCTAGGGTTGAAAAACGAAACCTAGTGCATTGTCATACCAGATTGTTAGGGACCATTCGACCGTAGCACAAGCGTCTCGCTTGTGTGTTGGGCAAGCGCACAAGCGAGACGCTTGTGCT
>JBJMQT010000057.1:0-17842 GCA_045802525.1 Gemmataceae bacterium | reverse complement strand
CGGCAGGACCGCCGTCGGGGATCAAGGATCATTCCCCGGACTGCGGCGACTGTGGCCTTCCCCTTCAGGGGTGGAGGGTCGGCTCCTGCATTCCCCCATTTTCGAGGCCTGCCCGGCGTTCACGTAAGTTACGGCCCGCACGCTCGCTGAATCGCTATAACGATCCTTTGTCATTCAAGGCTTCGACCCGTTTGTTACCTCCCGAGTCTCTTGAACTGCTACCGGCTAGAATGATCAAGTTGCCGGGTGGGATTCGCACCCACTGGAAAACAACACCTTTGCACGGCGCACACCCCGGAGGGGTCGCAGCCATTAGCCGGTGGTTGAGCGAAGCGACACCACCGGTAGCCGACGCCCTTCTCCCAGCCGACCCCGGAGGGGTCGCAGAGACCCGGCCCTTGGTTTGGGTGGAGGGCCTTCTGCGACCCCCTCCGGGGTCGTCCGGATTACGGAGGCCCTTTTCCGGTGGTGTCGCTGCGCTCAACCACCGGCTAATGGCTGCGACCCCTTCCGGGGTCAAAGCCGGCTTGGCTCAAGGACGTTTCATTAACCCAAGCCAACCGCCAGCCGTATGCGCGGCCAGACTGCTGTGCCCAGCAATAAGGCTTTTTCCCACGGGGCAAGCTTGGGCCTTTCGTACCAAACGTCATAATGGCGTTTTTCAATTTTGCTCAAAATAGCGAGCCCGCCTCGAATAAACAACTCAATATCGCCCTGCACGCCTTTTGGCATGAGCTCGACAAGGGGGTAGCCGCGATAGAAAAGGTCGCGCGTTCGCTCGATTTCGAAGCGCATCAGCTCGGCAAAGGCGGGAGTGTAGCGGCGCTGATTAAGATCGTTTTCCGTGTAGCCGAACCGCTGCCGATCCTCCAACGGAAGGTAAACGCGGCCGATCACGAAATCGCGGGCGACATCCTGCCAAAAGTTCGCCAGTTGCAAGCCGGTGCACACATGGTCGGCCAGCGCCGCCCGCTTGGCATCGAAGGACCCGCACAGAATCAGAACCAAATGCCCCACGGGGTTGGCGGAATACCGGCAATATTCCAGAAGCTGCTCGTAGGAAAAGTACCGTTTTACAAGCTGATCTTGCTCAAAAGCAAAGAGAAGATCGAGGAATGGTTTCTTAGGAATGTCGCATTGCCGAATAGTTTCCCGGAGCGCCACCATGACGGGGTGGCGCGGAAAGCCGGCATAGCATTGTTCCAATTCGGAGCGCCACCAGCGCAACAGGGCCAGACTGCGGCGCCCGCCCCCAGACTCGTCGGCCAAATCGTCAGCCCACCGGCAATAGGCGTAGACGTTGTGAAAATGCCTTAGCAAGCGGCGTGGCAACAGCAACGAGGCGACCGTGAAATTTTCGTAATGGGTTAAGGCAAGATGGCGGCAATAGCTCCGCGCTTCGGAAACGGAGACACGCTTGTAGCGCCCATTGGGCCCAAACCGGCGCAGATCTCTTTCAAAAGCTGAATTCTCAAGAGGCATATTTCGCAAGACGGCTCTCCCGAGCCGCCCAACAACCTCGATTCTTGCGAGCGCCGAACATGCATAAGGTCAAGGCAATGGGCCGCTTATACCATGCCGCCAGTTGTTGAGGCCAACTCTTGACCTGCTCAGGGAGATATCTATATACAACCTGTAGGCGGACTTCGCCTTTTATACCTCGACGAGCGTCGGGGATTCTTTTTGGGAATGATCGTGAAAAAAATCACGATCTCTTCGCCCGGCGAGTGCGATGGATTTTGATTTATCCACCTACTATCCGGTTTTCATCTACCTCGTGGTTGTGTTGGCGCTCTCTGCCGTCATTCTGATTTCCACGCATCTTATCGGGCCTCGCAAAAATACCGCAGTCAAGTTAATGCCTTATGAATCGGGAATGGACCCGATCGGCGACGCCCGCCAGCGCTTTGATGTGAAATTCTACTTGATCGCCATTCTGTTCCTGGTGTTCGACGTTGAATTGCTTTTCCTTTACCCGTGGGCGGTGTCCACGTACCGCGATTATGGAGGCGAACCGCTTGTGCCCGCGGCTTTCCGAAACGTAATTTTCTGGGAAATCCTAGTTTTCTTGGGCACTCTGGGCGTCGGTTATGTCTATGCGTGGCGGAAAGGAGTTTTTCAATGGCGGCGCTGAACTTGCCCGAAGGCGTGGCCATTTCCCGCTTGGACTACTTGGCCAACTGGTGCCGCAAAAACAGCCTTTGGCCCATGCCGTTTGCTACGGCTTGTTGCGGTATCGAGCTCATGGCAACCGGGGCTTCGCGCCATGATATCGCCCGCTTTGGCGCGGAGGCGATGCGCTTCAGCCCGCGCCAGTGCGATCTGATGATCGTGGCCGGCCGCATTGTCATGAAAATGTTGCCCGTCTTGCAGCGCATTTGGCTGCAAATGCCCGAGCCGAAGTGGTGCATTTCGATGGGAGCGTGTGCTTCCAGCGGCGGCGTATTCGACACGTATGCCGTGGTCCAGGGGATTGACCGGTTCATACCTGTGGACATTTACGTCCCCGGCTGTCCGCCGCGCCCGGAGCAGTTGCTTCAATCGATCATTGATTTACAGGACAAGATTCAGCGCACCGGGACAATAACCGGCAAGGAATTCAAGGTTCGCACGGCGCGCGAAGGCCCTGCACCGCTTCTGCCGGATCTGAAGCCGGTTGAAACCATGATCGCGCCTGGGGACTTCACGACTGCAACCCGCTTGCAGGAATAATTGCCGCCCTACTTGCTCGGTTCGATTGGGTGCCCATGATGACTTACGCGGAAGTCCTCCAAGAATTAAAGACCCGTTTTGGAGCCGACAGCTTCACGACGTCCCAGTTTCGGGACAACTGCCGCATTCATGTCGCTCCGGCCGAGGCTTATTCCTTTCTTGAGTTTCTCAAGAACTCCTGTGGCTTCGACATGCTTGCCGAGTTGGCCGGCATTGATTACCTCCACTACCCCGACGCCAAGGACCGATTTGGAATCGTCTATGGACTCCTGGATTGCCAAACGGGGACGCGCCTTTTTGTCAAAACGGCACTCAATGAACCGGACCTCGAAATCCGTTCCGTCTATTCACTCTGGCGCGGCGCTGATTGGCTCGAACGGGAAATCTACGATATGTACGGCGTCATCTTCGTCGGCCATCCCGACCTGCGGCGTATTTTGATGCCTGAAGAAGCCACCTGTTATCCCCTTCGCAAGGACTATCCCATGCGCGGGCGCGGCGAACGGCACAACTTTCCGGCCCTGACGCGGGCCGAGGGTTGAGCGCGTATTCCGAAAAGGAGAAGCCCATGCCGCTCGACATTGTGGAACCGCTGACCGAAGAAGCTGCGGATGAAAAGGAATACCAGTGGACCCTCAATTTCGGTCCCCAGCATCCCGCCACGCATACAACGCTTCGTTTGCTCTTAACGCTCGATGGCGAAACGGTCGTCAAAGCCGTGCCGGACATTGGTTACCTCCATAGCGGCTTTGAGAAACTTGGCGAGCACCTCGATTACAACCAGTATGTGACGATCGTGGACCGGATGAATTACATCTCTCCGGTGGCCAACGAAATCGCCTGGCACCATACGGTCGAAAAGCTCATGGGCCTCGACATCACGCCGCGGTGCAAATATCTGCGGACGATCTTTGCCGAGTTGATGCGCATTCACGACCATTTGCTGTGCTGCGGCGCGGCGGCTCTCGACCTGGGCGGCTTCACGGCGTTTTTGTACGCGTTTAACCAGCGGGAAATAATATACGACATTTCCGAACAGGCTTCCGGTCAGCGCTTCCACCCCAGTTACACGCGCGTCGGCGGCCTGCTGCGCGATGTAGACGACGAGTGGATCAGCATGGTGCGCGGCTTCGTCCGCCAATTTCCGAAGGCTTGGGCCGATGTGGTGCGCCTGCTCAATCGCAACCGCATCTTTATTGATCGCACCCGCGGCATCGGCGTCCTTTCTAAGGAAGACGCCATCGATTTAAGCTGCACGGGCCCCATCGCGCGCGCCAGCGGCGTGCTGCGCGATTTACGCAAGGACGAACCCTATCTTGCCTACCCCGACCTCGACTTTAAGGTCGTATGCGGGACTGAGGGAGACTGCCTGACCCGTTACCTGGTGCGCATGGACGAAATGCTCGAGAGCATCAAAATCATCGAGCAGGCCGTCGAGAATCTTCCATCGGGGCCGGTGAATATTGACGTGGAAAGCAAGGCTGTCGTTCCCAACCAGATGGCGGTCTATCGCAGCATTGAAGGGTTAATCCAGCACTTTGAGCTGTTCATGACCAACCGGCGCTGGACGACTCCGGTCGACGAAGTTTACGGGGCCATTGAGTCTCCCAATGGAGAGTTGGGATTCTACGTCGTGGCGGATGGAACCGGCGTGCCCTATCGTGCGCGTACCCGGCCTCCATCATATATCCACTTCGCGATTTTCCCGCGGCTCATTGTACGCCATCAAATCAGCGATGTGGTCGCCGTTTTGGGCAGCTTGAACATCATCGCAGCGGAGTTGGATCGATGAGTCTCTTAAGTGAAGATCTGCGCCGGCGGATCGAAGCCTATTTCCCGCGCTATCCCAGCAAGCAAGCCGTGGCGCTGCCGGCGTTGCATTTGGTCCAAGACGAGTTGCGCTGCGTGCCGTTGGAGGCGGTCCGCGAAATCGCCGACTTGCTTGACTTGAGCCCGGCCGAACTGAACGACGCCCTGTCGTTCTATGGTTTCTTCCGCAGTAAAGAAAAGCCGCTCGGCAGGACGCGTTTATGGATCTGCCGCAGCTTGGCCTGCGCTCTAACCGGCGGAGAGGAGTTGCTGGAGCACGTTTGCCGGCGCCTGGATGTTCGACCGGGGGAAACCAGCGCGGACGGCAAGATAACTGTTGAGTTTGCGGAGTGTCTAGGCGGATGCGAAGGAGCTCCGTGCGTGCTGGTGAATGACGAACATCGGTTTAATGTTACGGCTGACAAAGCCGACCAATTGGTCCAAGAGCTGCGGAATTGATATGGCCCATTGCGAACCGGTGCTGCTGAGACGGGTGGGCAAGCCCAAAAGCCAGGCTTTGGAGGGCTATCGCGCCGACGGCGGTTATCGCGCTTTGCAAAAGGCTGTTCACGAGATGACGCCCGTCCAGGTCGTCGATACGGTGAAAAACTCCGGCCTGCGCGGCCGTGGCGGCGCGGGGTTCTCCACCGGGCTGAAATGGACTTTCCTGCCCAAGGGCCACCCCGGACCGATTTACTTTTGCGTCAACGGCGATGAGAGCGAGCCCTGCACTTTTAACAATCGCATCCTTCTTGAAGAAGATCCGCATCAGGTATTAGAAGGCATTTTGCTTTCCTGCTATGCAACCCGGGCCACGACGGCCTACGTCTACTTGCGCTATGAATACGGCCGGTGTTTCCGCGTCTTTCAGAAGGCGGTCGATGAAGCCTATGAGGCCGGTCTGCTGGGCCGCGATATTCTAGGGAAGGATTTTCACCTGGATGTCTATCTGCATCGCGGCGCCGGGGCCTATATCTGCGGCGAAGAGACCGGGCTGATCGAGAGCCTTGAAGGCAAGCGTGCCTGGCCGCGCATCAAACCACCGTTCCCGGCTGTAGAAGGCGCCTTTCGCAAGCCCACCGTGGTCAACAATATTGAAACCCTTGCCTGCGTGACGCACGTCATTGACCGAGGGCCGGAGTGGTTCAAATCCATAGGCGTGCCTCCCGACCCAAAGAATCCACGCGACGCCGGCAGTTACGGCCCGAAGTTGTATTGCATTAGCGGCCACGTGAACAAGCCCGGCTGCGTGGAGTTGCCGTTGGGCGTCACGGTCCGCGAACTGGTCGATACACACGGCGGCGGCGTCTGGAAAGGGCGCAAGGCAAAAGGCTGTATTCCCGGCGGCATCAGCATGGGCTTGATGACGGAAGCCGAATTTGACACGCCCCTAGACTTCAACGGCCCCGCCAAGGTTGGCTGTCTGGGCCTGGGCACCGCCGCAGTGACCGTTTTTGATGAAGAAACGAGCATCGTGGATGTTCTGCACAATATCTGCCGGTTCTTCGCTCACGAGTCGTGCGGCCAATGCACGCCATGCCGTGAGGGAACGGGATGGATGCTCAAGATCATGGACCGCTTCCGGCAAGGCCAGGGGAGAATTGAGGACCTAAAGATCTTGGAGGAAGTGGGCGACAACATGGGCATCATGCCCGGCACAACGATCTGCGGGCTCGCCGACGGCGCCGGCTGGCCGGTGAAACAAGCGATCCGGAAGTTTAGGCCGGAGCTTGAGCACTATCTACGAGCGGGGAAGAGGTCGCAAGAATTGCAAATGGCAAGGGCCCATTAAGTTTTCGGGGTGGCCTCCGAGGTCAATGCTCTAATACCCGAAGGAGATAAGAGCTATGAATCGACTCCTTTTCCTCAGCTTGGCCAGCGCCATTGTTCTGTCCTCTGCATTGCTTGTAGGCTGCAAGAAACAAAAAAATACGGAACTAGAGACGACCTCCATATCTACGGTTCAAACCACGACGCCAACCAATAGGAACAAGAATGTCATTGCCAGGACGTATGATCGCGTTCGCCTGCCGAACTCGCTCCAGCAGATCGGCTTAGCCTACCACCTCTATTGGGACAGTAATGGCGGCAAAGGCCCCTCAAGCCAAAAAGATCTTGCGCCGTTCTACGAAAACAATGCCACCATCAATAAGCTCCTTGCCGAGGGAAACATCATTGTCTTTTACGGCGCCACCTTAAACAGCATGACACAAGGAACTTCGAATACAATTCTCGCTTATGAGAAGGACTCCGATCAGGGCATGCGGCATGTTCTCATGGCAGACGGCCGAGCCGTTGTCATGAATCAAGCTGATTTCGACAAAGCGCCCAAAGCGGACGGCAAATAGTATAAGAGGCACAGCAAAGGCATGGCAGTCGTCTACGTCAACGATAAGCCGGTTGATATCGGCAATGAAAAACTGAATGTGATTCAGGCCGCGCTCAAAGGCGGGGTTTTTATCCCGCATTACTGCTGGCACCCCGCGCTCACGGTCGTAGCGAGCTGCCGAATGTGCCTGGTTGAAATCGGTGAAAGGAAACCCGACGGCAGCGTGGCCATGCAGCCCAAAGTAGTGCCCGGCTGCCAAACGCCGGCCAAAGACGGCGCCGTGGTCGTCACTAACAGCGAGAAGGCGCGTTTCGCCCAGGCGCAAACGCTTGAAGGTTTGCTTATCAATCACCCGCTTGATTGCCCGGTCTGCGACAAAGCAGGGGAATGCCTGCTCCAAGACTACAGTTATCGCTATGGCCATTCGCAAAGCCGGATGATCGACGAAAAAAACACCCCGCCTAACAAGCCTGACCTCGGCGAGCATATAACGCTATTTACCGACCGCTGCATCATGTGCTCGCGCTGCGTGCGCTTTACGCGCGAAATCAGCGGCACCGCTGAATTGCAGGTGATCAATCGCGGCGACCATGCCGAGATCGACATTTTTCCGGGCGAACCGCTCAATAACAAATTGGCGGGCAATGTCGTGGACCTTTGCCCCGTCGGCGCCCTGGGCAGCAAGGACTTCCTTTATAAGCAACGCGTCTGGTACCTGAAGACGCAGAAAAGCGTCTGCGCCGATTGCAGCACCGGTTGCAGCGTCCACCTTGATTCGAACAAGAACATCTTGTACCGGCTGCGCCCGCGCGAGAACCCCAAGGCGCAAGGTTACTTCATGTGCGATGAAGGCCGGTTGGGGTACCACTATGTCAACTCGGCGGAGCGTTTCACACGGCCAATGACCCGTGTAAACGGCCAACTCAAGCCGACGGCGTGGTCTGAGGCTTTACGCAGTATCCGCGGCCAGTTGCAAAAGTTGGCTGACAAGGACGGCGCCTCGATAGCCGGAGTTTTCTCTCCTTTTCTGACGTGCGAGGAAGCCTATTTGCTGGCCAAGTTCCTTAAGGGCCTTTCCGAAAAAGTCAGGCTGGCGCTTGGCCCCGTGCCGGTTGTTGGCAGCGATGACGCCTATCCCAAAGACCGGCGCGGGCGTCCCGTAGAGCCCGTAAAATTTACGATTCGCGCGGAAAAGTGTCCCAATCGCCAAGGCGTGCAAGAGATCTTGCGGCATTTTCAGGGCGAAATAATCGGTTTTGAAAATGTCATCGACGCGGCTTCAACAGGCCAACTTAAGGCGGTCTACCTGGCAGCCGGTTATCCGCCCCGGCCCCACGGATGGATAACTCAGGACCAAGCACAAAGCTTCGCTAAAGTCGACCTGGTGGTTCTTCAGGATCTGTTGCCTTCCCCGGCTAGCGAGAGGGCCCATGTCGTCTTGCCGGGCGGTGCGTGGGCCGAAAAAGACGGCACCTTTGTCAACCACGCCGGTCTGGCTCAGGGGATCCGGTGGGCCATCACGGCGCCGGCTGAAGCTCGGCCCGAAGGTCAGACACTTCTTGACTTGCTTGAGCGCCGCGGACTTATTCACGCTCCGACCATACGGGCCGAGCTGGCCAAGGAAGTGCCTTATTTTGCCGCGCTCGCGCAGGCCGATTTAGGAGAATACGGCATACAACTGGGAAAGGCTGAAATGTAGGCGACTTCGGAATCCATGAACGACCCTAATTATTACCCATTCCATTTCTGGACGACGATTATCTTCATTGGCGCCGCCTTGGGCGCCATCCTGGGGACGTGCGCTTATTTGATTCTTCTCGAACGCAAGATCGCCGCCTGGACTCAGGACCGCCTCGGCCCCAACCGCGTTGGTCCTTGGGGGCTTTTTCAACCCCTGGCCGACGGCGCCAAATTCCTGCTCAAGGAAGACATCATCCCTGACTATGTGGATAAGCTCTTCTACATGGTCGCTCCCGCCATCGCCATGAGCACGGCTCTAGTGGCCTTCGCCGTAGTTCCATTCGGTCCAACAGATTCTCCTCCGGAGCGTGTCTGGCCCCAGACAACGGCCGATGTCGCACTGGAGAACGAAGCGCATCCCGATTTTGCCGGCCGCAAGGAAGCTTACGACGAATCCGTGCAGTTCGTGATCGCTCCGCACCTCGACCTGGGCATCGTTCTCGTCTTTGCCATTTCCAGCCTGGCGGCTTACGCCATCATCCTGGGCGGTTGGTCGTCCAACAACAAATACAGCCTGATGGGCGCGTTGCGTTCCAGCGCTCAACTCATTAGCTATGAAATACCGCTGGGGACGTCGGTACTGGGCGTCGCCCTCATGGCGAACTCGCTCAATCTGGAACGGATTATCGATTATCAGATAAATAAAGGCGGTTGGAACATCGTCACGCAACCGCTAGCCGCGCTTATGTTCCTCATCAGCATATTCGCCGAGTGCAACCGCTTGCCGTTTGATTTGCCGGAGGCCGAACAGGAACTCGTGGGCGGCTACCATACCGAATACAGCGCGTTGAAGTTCGCACTATTCTTCCTGGCCGAATACGCCCACATGATCACGACGAGCTTCCTGTTCGTCATTCTTTTCTTTGGAGGGTGGCACCTGGGTTGGATCGCGGTCCCCGGTCCTGGCGGATGGGTCGTGAAGATAGTTGTTTTCGCGGTCAAAATGGCGCTGCTGCTAGTTTTCTACATGTTAATCCGCTGGACGATCCCGCGTTTTCGGTTTGACCAATTGATGGGCTTGGCGTGGAAAGTCCTGATTCCTTTGTCGCTCATCAATTTGGTCGGCGTCATGGTCGTGAAGCATCTGGGCGCCAGTCCGTGGTGGCTATTGGTGATATCGGTAGTGCTTCTTGTCGGATCGGGCATAGTCACCTTGCGCCGGCAGCCGAGGCCGGGGCCCGTGGTTACAGGTTCTCGGAGGCTGGAGTCGGCTGAAAGCCTGGCGCGGTAAGCGAGAAAAAGAGTGCTTTAAATGCCAATCAAGGAAAGCGACGTGCGTTGGGTGCAGGAGCCGAAAATCGGCCTGTTTGAGCAGCTTTATCTTCCGGCCATAATGAGCGGGCTGCAAACCACGGTCCGTCACATGGCCGGCGCGCTTGCCGGGCAGAAAATTTTAACGCGGCAGTTTCCCGAGCAGCGGCCCAAATTGCCGGCGAATTACCGGGGAGTGCATCGTCTCAACCGCGATGAACAGGGACGCGTCAAGTGTGTGGCCTGCTACATATGCTCGACGGCTTGCCCGGCTCACTGCATCGACATCGTGGCCGCACCCTCTCCCTGGCCCGAACGCGAGAAGTATCCGGAGACCTTTGTCATCGATGAACTGCGCTGCATTTATTGCGGCATGTGCGAACAGGCGTGCCCCGTGGACGCCATCGAATTGACGACCCTGGCCGACCTGACCGGCATGAGCCGGGAAGAAATGATGTTCGACAAAGAAAAGCTGCTCAGCGTTTTCGATCAGACGGTGAGGACCGGCACCGATCCCATACGCACCGAAGGCGGCCGGTTAAGCGTTGCCGCCGAGCAGCCTCCGGAGAATCCTTTGCCGAATTCCTCCACGGCGCCGTCTTAACCGCTTTTCTAAGAGGCAGCAAAACCGTCAAGGGGAAAATTAGGGTTAGGAATACGGCGACGAGAAGACTCATGGATCTTGCCTGGCTAAAAAATCTGATTGTGACACTAGTGGTGGAAAATGGATCCATCACTTTGGTCGTCGTCCTGGGCGCGATCGGCGTTTATTTGCTGTTGCCGCGCCCGCGCCCCTTCCCGTTCTGGTGGGGGACGGTCTGTTCCGCGGCTGCGCTGCTGGCGGCAGCCGTTCTAATCGTCCATACTCATGTCCTATCGCCCGAAACAGTGCTATTTTACTCTTTTTCCGGACTAGCTGTCGGGGCGGGCGCGGTCCTGGTAACCCAGCGCAATCCCGCGCGAGCGGCTCTTGCCTTTGCCGTGGTCGTGCTTAGCACCTGCGGCTTGTTTCTCTTGCAAGCCGCTCCATTCTTGATGGCCGCTACGACAATCGTTTATGCCGGCGCCATCATTGTCACTTTTCTCTTTGTCCTAATGCTCGCCCAGCAGGAAGGTCCCTCCGACGCCGATCAACGTTCGCGCGAGCCGATCTTGGCGACTGTAGCCGGGTTCTTGCTTCTCGGCACCCTCCTTTACGTGCTTAAGTTGAGTTACGGGACGGAGGATATCGACGCCCTGATCGAACGCACCGACCAGATTGCCAAACTGGATTCCGCCGATGAAATGATCAAAGCCGTCGGCGATGAGCAAAACTTTTTCGGGGCCTGGCAAACGGCAATCGCCAAACTGCAAAAGTCACCCGACGCCAAGCTTGACCAGGACCTTGTCGACCTTGGATTGGACGATCATTGGCTAAACGCCAAGAGAAAAAGGGATGTGGATGCTATGAGAGGGTCCTTGCTGAAGGTTCGGAACATTGGGATCCAGGTGAGGTCTGTTGCGGGATCGTATCAGCCGGACGGCACATCCCCCCTTTCCGAATTCAGCGGGCCGCCGTCCAACCTGCCGTTTTATCAGTCGCTTGATTCCGATGGCGAGGAAGGAGGCGGGGAAAATCGCGCTACCGTTAGCGCAATTCGCCGCGACAAACTGTTAAGGCCGGAGTTGCCCGCGGAAAACATGGCCTATCTAGGTCGGTCCCTGTTCACGGATTACCTAGTGCCAGTCGAACTGGGTGGCACGCTGTTGCTCATCGCCACCGCCGGCGCTATCGTCATTGCCGGCCGGCGCCAGGGGGCAAGCCGATGAAGGACCTCGCTTTGAATCCGCTTCCCATCCATCACTATTTGGTCGTCGGCGCTATCCTTTTCGCGCTGGGAATTGTGGGTTTCTTAGCTCGCCGCAATCTGATTTTGATGTTTTTGTCGGCCGAGATGATGCTCCAAGGAGTGGCCGTCAACCTCGTTGCTTTCGCGCGTTACCGGGGCAACCTGCAAGGTCAGTCGTTCACGCTCTTCATTTTGACCGTGGCAGCATGCGAAGCCGCCATTGCGCTGGCCCTGATTTTGACGCTCTTTAACAAACGCCGTTCGCTGGACGTCAGCCTATGGCAAGACCTGCGCGAGCCGGGCCAAGAACCGACCATTGATCAAGAGCCTTTACCCACGACACGGGAGCCAGCGTATCCAATTCTGACGCCGTCGGGCATTGAACCACTCCAGCCGGAGGAAACTAGCCATGTCTGACGTTTCGGTTTGCCTTTGGCTGATCCCCGGGCTGCCGCTCTTGGCGTGTTTGATCATTGCCGCATTCGGCCGTCAATTAAAAGGCTTGAGTCATTGGCCCTGCATCGTGGCCGGCATTGGGTCCTGCATTTGCTCGTTTGTAGTTTTCTTTGCGGTACGCGACCTGCCCACGGCAGGTAATGCGCCCTACGCGGGCGCGGGCAGCTACCTGGAAGTGCAAGCTACCTGGATTCAGGCAGGCAAGTTAGTCATCCCGTTTGTACTGCGTGCCGACGGTTTGACGGCGGTCATGCTGCTGACTGTGACTTTCATCGGCAGCTTGATCGCCATCTTTGCCGTCGGCTATATGCACGGCGATGAAGGCTACCCGCGCTTTTTTGCCGAGATCGCGCTCTTTATCTTTTCCATGACCGGTCTGGTCCTTGCCGATAATTTTCTTGTGCTTTACGCGTTTTGGGAAGGCGTAGGACTGTGCAGCTACCTTCTCATCGGCTTCTGGTTTCATAAGCCCGCGGCCGCCGCGGCCGCCCGCAAGGCATTTTTGGTCACGCGCCTGGGCGACGCCGGCTTTCTCCTGGGCATCATTCTGTTGTGGAACTTGTCCGGCTACAGCCTCAATTACGAGGACGTTTTTGCCAACGCATCTGATCTAAATTCGAATTTTCGCCTTGCCGCTTGCCTATTGCTGCTCTGCGGCGCGGTTGGGAAGTCCGCCCAGTTTCCGCTCTATGTCTGGCTGCCCGACGCCATGGAAGGGCCGACGCCGGTTAGCGCCCTGATTCATGCGGCCACCATGGTGACAGCAGGCGTCTATTTGGTCGCGCGTTGCACGCCTCTATTCATTCTTGAACCGGCGGCTCAAGTTATCGTAGCTGTCATTGGGGCATTTACCGCACTCCTTGCCGCTCTCATTGCCTTAACGCAGAACGACCTGAAACGCGTGCTGGCTTATTCGACCATAAGCCAGCTGGGTTACATGTTCCTGGGCTTGGGCAGCGGGGCGGTCATTGCCGGTATCTTTCATCTCTTCACGCATGCCTTCTTCAAGGCGCTTTTGTTCCTTGCAGCGGGCAGCGTCATGCATGCCATGGGCGGCATCATCGACATGCGCCGCTTTGGCGGCCTGCGGCACGTTCTCAAGACCACTCACGCGACGTTTCTGTGTGGAGCGGCGGCCCTCGCGGGCGTTCCCTTGCTATCCGGGTTTTGGAGCAAAGACGAAATCCTCGATGGTTGCTTGCGAGCGGCCGAACAGGGCAGCCACTATCGCAGCCTCTATTTCTTGCTTTTGGTGATTGGACTGATCACGGCCGGGTTGACGGCTTTCTATACGTTTCGAGCTTATTTCATGACTTTCTGGGGTGAGAAGCGCATTCCCCCTGAAGCGGGCCATCATGCTCACGAGTCGCCGCCTGTCATGACTATTCCGCTGATTATTCTGGCCGTCGGCGCCGTCGCGGCCGGCATCATCGTCGAACCGTTCACGCATGGGTTGAGCGGATTCCTGGAGGAACATACGAAGGGTCTCACAAGCCAGGGCTCCGAACCGCTCAATTATCCGCTCATGCTCATCAGTACGTTGATCGCCTTGGCCGGCATCGGCGCGGCCTGGTGGATGTACGTGAAGCAACCCGGTCTGGCGGGACAGACGGCGTCAAGCGCTCGGGGCCTCTATCAACTGTCGCTGAACAAATTCCACGTCGATGACTTGTACGACGCGTTGATCCTTACGCCGCTGGCGGGGTTCACCGCTTTTTGCCGTATCTTTGACCTCTATGTGCTTGACGGTCTCGTGGACTTGATCGGCCAGATTCCGCGTCTCTTGGGCGTGCTGTTTCGCCCTGTGCAGAATGGCCTTGTTCAGTTCTATGCAATTGCCATGATCCTCGGACTGACCGTCTTCTTGCTGGCGCTGGCAAAGTAATTGGTAAGGTTTTCATGACGGAAGAATTGTTGTCATCCTCTGTCCTGGCCTTGCTGGCAATACCCTTGGTTGCCGCCGTACTGGTGGCCGCCTTGGGCAGTGGCCGCGCGGGCGCGGTTCGCTGGATCAGTCTGATCGCAACTCTAATCAATGTAGCCATCATCGCGGTCGTAGTGGCCAACTTCAATGCCGACCAAGATCGGCTCTCCAAAGCGAACACGTTTGTGCCGCAAATGAGAACAGAATGGAAGCTCGTAACGCTCATCATGCCGGCCGGCACGAGTGCTGCCGACAGGGTAGGGCCCATTGAGTTTTACATCGGGGTTGACGGCCTTAACATCTGGTTGCTCGCCCTTACGGCCGTGCTCATGGTGTCGTCCGTTCTCGTCTCTTGGACGTCGGTGCAAGAGCGCGTTAACGAGTTCTACGCTTGGCTGCTCTTATTGGAAGTGGCGATGCTGGGCGTATTCTTATCGTTTGACATTATTCTTTTTTATGTCTTCTTCGAATTGACTTTGGTGCCGCTCTTCTTCTTGATCGGCATCTGGGGGGGATCGCAGCGTCAACATGCCGCGCGCAAGTTTTTCATTTATACGCTTGGCGGCAGTTTGATAACGCTGCTGGGCGTTCTTGCTGTTGTACAAATTTGTTTTTCAAGACAGCACGAACTTACTTTTCAAATCCCGCGCCTCGTGCAATTGGTCCAACAACTGACTGCCGGACCGGGCGCTGATTATTGGCATAGCGTCGAGCGCTGGATTTTTCTTGCCTTAATTGTGGGCTTCGCGATCAAGGTGCCGCTCTTTCCCTTGCACACCTGGCTCCCCTTGGCGCATGTCGAAGCTCCGACGGCCGGCAGCGTTTTGCTGGCCGGCGTCTTACTCAAGGTGGGCGCTTATGGTTTCCTTCGCCTTTGCCTGCCCCTGACTCCCGAAGCCTGCCTCAGCATCGGCGTTCCGCTGATCGGCACGCTGGCTGTCATCGGCATCATTTACGGCTCTTTTTGCGCCCTGGCCCAAGATGACATGAAAAAACTGGTCGCCTATAGTAGCGTCAGTCACATGGGCTATTGCATGCTGGGCATGTTCGCGCTCAACGAAACCGGCATCTCCGGCAGCCTCATGCAAATGATTAACCACGGGCTCTCGACCGGGGCACTCTTCCTCCTTGTCGGCATGCTCTACGAGCGCTATCACACCCGCAAGCTCGCCGACTACGGCGGCATGGCGGGCCGCCTTAAAGTTCTGGCCGTCTTCATGTTCTTTATTTGCATGACGAGCATTGGCCTGCCGGGCCTTAACGGCTTCATTGGCGAAATGCTGGTCCTCTTCGGCATCTTTGACCTGGAGAGCACGCGAATGCACGGCCCGACCCTGGCCGCTTTCGGCGCCATCGGTCTCGTCTTGGGCGCATGGTATCTGCTGACGTTGCTCAAGCTCATCTTCTTTGGGCCGCTCAAGGAGCCGCATGTCGATCCTCGCCATCCTGTGCAGGATGTGAACTTCCGGGAGCTAGCGGCCCTCGTGCCGATTGCTGTCCTTTGCCTGGTCCTCGGTCTTTACCCCATGCCCTTCTTTGACGTCGCCCGGCCGGAGATTCGCCTGGTCGCCCATGTCCTTGACCAAGCCCGTCTGCGTGCGATGGCCGACCCCGCCAAGACCGAGGAGGCCCGGCCATGAACGAGGTTATTCAAGTTCTGACCCGCGATGTCTTCACCTGGATCGTGCCGGAAATTATTTTAGTTGCCGCGGCGTGCGTGATCTTCATCGGCGGCACCATTCGCGCGGGGCGCGATCTTTGGGGAATCGCCGCACTGCTTAGCCTGGCGTTGGCTGGGGCGGCTCTCGCCTATTCGCCGCCTTTGGATAGTGTGACGAAGACGGCCCTTTATACGGGACCGGTTACCCTCGACCGGCTCGCTCTTCTCTTCAAAGTCTTGAGCCTCGCCGGCGGCGCGATCTTGGTTCTCATTAGCTGGAACGAGGTCCCCGAAAGCACCGCAGCCGAATATCAAGCCTGCTTGCTGACAATCGTGGCCGGCATGTGCTTGACCGGCGCGGCCAACGATCTCATCACCCTGTTCCTGGCCCTGGAACTAATCAGTATCCCGACCTACGTGCTGCTTTACCTGCCCCGGCGCGACAACGCGGCCCAGGAAGCGGCCATGAAATACTTCCTTCTTAGTATCTTCTCCTCAGCTCTGCTGCTTTTTGGATTTAGCTACCTCTACGGCCTGGCGGGGACGATCAATTTACCGGCGATCGCCGAAGCCCTGACTCGTAATGGCGGAACAGCGTCCGAATCAATCCGCATTCCCGGCGCCGCCATGGCGGCTTTGGTGCTGGTGGTGGCCGGCCTGGGATTTCGGCTGGCGGTGGTGCCCTTCCATTTTTACGCTCCGGATGTGTATCAGGGCATGACGAACTCCGCCGCCGCCCTGCTGGCCTACGTGCCCAAAGTCGCCGGCGTCGCAGGACTGGTCCGCGTCTTGAACCTCGTTCCCCTCGTTCACGGCGGCCCCGATGGTATGACGCTTTTAGACGGCACGGTTCGCTCGGGTTTGCTTATGGGACTGCAAGTTTCGACGTTGCTCTGGATCATAGCCGCCGTCAGCATGACGCTGGGCAATCTCCTCGCTCTCCTGCAAAACGATCTGCGCCGGCTGCTGGCGTATTCGAGCATTGCCCATGCGGGCTATATGCTCATCGGCCTGGCGGCGGCCCCGCACCTAAAGACGACCGGCATTCCCGGCGGCGTTGAAGCCGTCCTTTTTTACCTGATCGCTTACGGTGCAATGACCGTCGGCGCTTTCGCGATCATCGGCTACCTCAATACGCCGGAGCGGCCGGTTGAAACGGTCGATGATTTGGGCGGTCTCATTCGAAGCCATCCCGCGCTGGCCTTGCTGATGGGGCTTTTTCTTTTCAGCCTGATCGGCATTCCTCCAACCGCCGGGTTCTTCGGGAAATTTTTTCTGCTGCAAGGGGCCCTGGGAGTGCCTTCCTCGTCGGCCGATCCCAGCGCCATGGACACGGCCTATCTCTTCAAGGTCTTGGCGCTCATCACAGCCATTAACGCCGCCATCGGCGCCTGGTACTATTTGCGGATCGCAGCCGTGATCTTCTTACGCAATCCGCTCAAGCCGCCGGCAAAGAAATGGCTATGGCCCAATTTGATGGGCATTGGGGCGTGTGCCGTAATTACGCTGGTCTTGGGGATTCTCTCCTGGCCGGCAATTCAGGCAGCCGTCAACCCCGTGGCGGCGCAGCAGATGAAGCGCTAGGGCATAAATGCTCTTTGAGCACAAACCATCGCAAATCACCCCTTAGTGACTCTTGCACCTTTGGATACTAACTCGAAGCGTTAGTTTTGAAGTTGAGCTCTTACGATGAGCAAGCAGACCGTAATGGGCAAGCCCCTCCTTACGCCGGAGGCGTTACAGCAATTAGCCGGTGGTTGAGCGCAGCGACACCACCGGTTCGCGATTGCCATTAAGCCCGCGACCCCGGCAGGGGTCGCAGCGTCTCGATGAATGGGAGAATCGCCGCATGGCTTTCACCTAGCTGAGCCTGTATTACCATCTGGTGTTCGCGACGAAGAAACGCGAAGCAGGCAGAAGGCCCCGGCGCTGCGACCCCCTCCGGGGTGTGCGCCGTGCAAAGGTGTTGTTTTCCAGTGGGTGCGAATCCCACCCGGCAACTTGATCATTCTAGCCGGTAGCAGTTCAAGAGACTCGGGAGGTAACAAACGGGTCGAAGCCTTGAATGACAAAGGATCGTTATAGCGATTCAGCGAGCGTGCGGGCCGTAACTTACGTGAACGCCGGGCAGG
>JBJMQT010000056.1:0-37157 GCA_045802525.1 Gemmataceae bacterium | reverse complement strand
CGAGCCTCTCCCTCGCGGGCGGCTCGTTGAGCTGCACAGCTCACCGATGAGGGTCTCCCGTGTTGCGTTGGTTTCCCCTTGCGGCGTGCCGTCGCCCCTACCCCGGCAGGACCGCCGTCGGGGATCATGGGTCATTCCCCGGTCTGCGGCGACTATGGCCTTCCCCATCAAGGGTGGAGGGTCGGCTCCTGCAAGACCCGTTTTCGGGGCCTGCTCGGCGTTCACGTAAGTTACGGCCCGCACGCTCGCTGAATCGCTTTAACGATCCTTTGTCATTCAAGGCTTCGACCCGTTTGTTACCTCCCGAGTCTCTTGAACTGCTACCGGCTAGAATGATCAAGTTGCCGGGTGGGATTCGCACCCACTGGAAAACAACACCTTTGCACGGCGCACACCCCGGAGGGGTCGCAGCCCCAGCGCCCTCCGCCGTTCGATTACTCGAAATATCGGGGATCGTTCGAGACGCTGCGACCCCCACCGGGGGTCGCGGGGCTAAAGGAAATCGTGGTCCGGTGGTGTCGCTACGCTCAACCACCGGCTAATTGCTGTAACGCCTCCGGCGTATAGAGACGCTTGCCCTGTACGGTCGGCTTGCTCATCGAAAGCGCGCAACTTCAAAGCTGACGCCTTGGGGCTTGTATGAACCTTAATCTTTCCCGCGAATCTGGGCTTTGAGGACATGGCGCAGGCGATCTTCGATTTTCTTGTGCGCCTTGTCCACCTCCTTGTCGGTCAAAGTCCGTTCCTCGGCCAAGTATGTCAGGGCATAGGCCAGACTCTTCTTACCGGCTGGAATGCTGTCGCCACGATAAAGGTCGAAAAGGCGAATGCCGCGCAATAGATCGCCCCCGGCTGCACGAATTTCAGCCTCAACTTGAGCGCCCGTCACGGGTTCATCGACAATTACCGCCACATCGCGCAGGGCAGCCGGGTAGCGCGGAATTGGTGAATAGGCATACCGAGCCGGCACGGCGTTAAGGAGCATTTCGAGATCAAGCTCTCCAAGGAGAATGGCGTTTTCACCTGCTAGCTCATAAGCCTTGGCTGCACTGGGATGGAGTTGACCGAATTGGCCAATGACTTGCTCATGGAGCATAATTTCCGCGGCGCGGCCCGGATGCAGGTAAGCTGCCAGAGACCTTCGATAGCCGATTCCGTCTACATGGAGGTCGGCAAACAAACCTTCGACAATTCCTTTGGCATCATAGAAGTCAAGCACCGGACTCGAGCTGCCTACGCCGTCGCCCCAGAAGTTTCCGTGGCGCGGACCGGTCATGACAAACGCCAACCGACGCGGCTCGGCCGGAAGTTTCTCGCCGGGAATCGGCAAATACACCGAACCAATTTCAAACAACTTGACGCTGTTCGTTTGCCGCAAGTTGGCGGCAACCACGTCCAGAATGCCGGGGAGAAGGCTATGGCGCATAACCACGCGTTCGCTGGAAATGGGATTAGCCAAGCGCACATACTCGGCAGAAGCCAAACCTAGCGGCGCTTCCTTCTCCGGAGCGATCAAAGCGTAGGTGATGGCTTCCTGAAGACCCAGGTCCACCAAAATATCTCTAACCCGTTCCTCCAATGCCAACGGATTGCCTATCTGCTGAGGAAGTTGATCCGCCAAAAGCGTGGCAGGCAGGCGATCGTATCCATGAATGCGCACCAATTCTTCAATCAGGTCCGCCGCACCGGTCTGAATGTCCAGGCGATGCGGCGGCGTAGTGACGAGCAGCGTTTCGGGCCCGGTTTTCTCCACCTTGAACTCAACCGCTTGCAAAATGCGCTGAGCCTCGGAGATCGGGAAGTCCATGCCCACGAGCCGGCGAACCGCGCTCATAGTTAATTCAATGGTCTGTGGAGGCAAGGGCGCCGGATACTCCTCCACCATGCCTCGGCAAACGGTTCCCGAGGCATACTGGTTCATCAGGCTCGCTGCCCGCTCTGCCGCGGGTTGGACAATCTCGGGATGAATGCCCCGGCTGAAGCGGGCGCTGGCCTCGCTCGGCAGATTAAGCGCCTTCATCGTTCGGCGAATGCTGACGAAGTCGAAGTTCGCCGATTCCAAGAGGATTGATTTGGTCTTTTCAGAGACTTCCGTCTCCGCGCCGCCCATGATGCCGGCCAGCGCGACCGGCCCGAGTTCGTCGGCAATGATGAGGTTCTCGGGCGACAATGTACGTTTTTGTCCATCGAGAGTCGCCAGGTTTTCACCGGGCCGAGCCAAGCGGACAGTAATAGTGGGCGGTTTGCCTCCGGCGCGCATGACGAGCGCATCGTAATCGAATGCGTGCAGCGGTTGCCCCCATTCGAGCATCACGTAATTCGTGATATCGACGAGGTTGCTGATGGGCCGCATTCCCGCGTTGGTTAACCGGCGCTGCATGCACCCCGGCGCGGGTCCAGCCTTCACCCCTTTAATTAGCAGGGCCGCGTAGCGCGCACACAATCTGGGGTCTTCGATAGCAACCTTCACCAGGCCGGTAATCGCTTCGTCTCCGGTTTTCAAAGCGGTTGACGGAAGCCGCATCTTTTGACCGGTTATGGCGCCTACTTCCCGGGCCATCCCAATCATCGAAAGGCAACGAGCCATGTTGGGAAGGACATCAATTTCCAAAACGACGTCTCCCATGTAGTCGGCAAGAGGCGTCCCGACAGGGGCGTCGTTTTCAAGAAGGATGATGCCTTCATGCTCGTCAGAGATTCCGAGTTCATAGGCCGAGCAAACCATCGCGTCGCTCGGCACGCCGCGAATCTTCGTCGGCTTGAGCTCGCGCTGCACCTTTTGCTCAGAATGGCCGTCAAATAGCACCGACCCGCTTAAGGCAACAATCACTTTTTGCCCGCTGTCGCCGACTTTGATATTGGGCGCTCCGGTGACGACGACTTTTGGCTCCGCCGCGCCATAATTTACTGTCGCGAGCGTCAGTCGATCGGCATTGGGATGTTGCTCGACCTTGAGCACCTCGCCCACGATGACTTTTTCGCGTTGCCAGACAGGCCCGGGTTCCTCGACTTTGACGGGAAGATTCTCCAGCGCCGGAAAGCCGACAAAGCGAACATTGGCCACTTCCAGGCCCGCGAGGGTCATCCGCTCAATAAATTGCGCCGCCGGAAGGGTGATGTCAACGTATTGGCGGAGCCAACTGAGAGGCACTTTCATGAGTCTGATACTCTCGGCTAAAATTGCTTCAAGAACCGCAGGTCGTTTGCCCAAAACTGCCGAATGTCGTCCATGCCGTACATGAGCATCGCAATGCGCTCGGGGCCCATGCCGAAGGCGAAGCCGCTGAAGCGATCCGGATCGTAGCCGCCGTTGCGCAGGACGGTCGGGTGCACCATGCCCGCGCCCATGATCTCCAGCCAGCCGCTCTTCTTGCACAAACTGCACCCCCGGCCCTTGCAGACGATGCAGTCCATGTCCACTTCGATGCTCGGCTCGGTGAATGGAAAATAACTGGACCGGATGCGCACCTGCCGCTCGGATCCGAACAAACGGCGTGCGAACGCGATAATCGTGCCCTTGAGATCCGTGAGGGTGATGCGCGTGCCGATGGCCAGGCCTTCGACCTGGTGAAACATGATTTCGCTTCGGGTTGTTATCGCCTCATAGCGATAGCACATGCCGGGCAGAATCACGCGGATGGGCTCGGGACAGCGCTCGCGCATGACGTGGATTTGTCCCGGCGAAGTATGCGTGCGCAAAATGACGCCCGGCGTGGTCGTGTGAAAGGTGTCCCAGAGATCGCGGGCCGGGTGATGCGGCGGCATGTTGAGAAGCTCGAAGTTGTTCAGGTCGTCTTCCACCTCCCGACTGCGGTAAATCTGAAACCCGAGTTCCGCGAACGCACTGTATATTGAGCGCAGGACTTTCGTGGATACATGCAATCCGCCGCGCTCCGCGGGCCGGCCGGTCAAAGTGACGTCCAGGGCATCGGAAGCAAGATTTTTGGCCAGTTGGCTCTCTTTTTCTTTGGCGAGCTTCGTTTCGTATACTTGAGTGAGCCGCGTCTTAATGCGGTTCGCTTCCTGACCATACTTCGGCCTCTCAGCAGGCGGCGCCTTGCCAACTTCCTTGAGGGCCAAAAGCACCTCGCCTTGCTTACCAAAGTATTTCGTGTGCCAGCTTCGGAGCATGGCCTCGTCGGAGCTTGAGGCAAGCTCGTCCAGAGCGCGCTGTTCAAGTTGTACGAGATCAGCCATCTGCATGCGCCAAGAATGAGCAAAGCCAGTCCAAGGAGCAGGATCCTCGACTGGCTTGTTATCTGGGGAAGCCCGCTAACCATCAGGCAGACGCTTTGACAGCCGGCAGGTTCGCGCGGGCCAAATCGACGATTTTGGTAAACGTATCGGGATCGTGAACAGCCAAGTCAGCTAGCGACTTTCGGTCGAGTTGGACGCCGGCAAGCTGTAGGCCATGAATCAACTCGCTGTAGCGCATGCCGCGCATCCGGCAAGCCGCGTTGATGCGGACGATCCACAGTTTGCGGAATTCGCGTTTCTTCACCCTCCGATCACGGAACGAGAAGACGCGTCCGCGAATCAACGTGACCAGCGATTGACGAATCAGGTTATGCCGGCTCATGACAAAACCTTTGGTCAACTTTCGAAGACGCTTCCGGCCCCGAAGTACTGTCTTGCCACTACGCGCGCGTGTCATGATGAAATCCTTACCTAATCACTTTCGAAACGGTAGCCACAAGCTTTAGCATGCTTTTGACGTCCGTAGGCTGAAGCCTGCGGCTACGAAGGTACAATACAAGCTTAAGCTTCACCACCCATGGCCGCGACGTACTTCTTGGCCAGTTTGGATCCGCTAACCACATCGGCCCGCAAATGGCGCTTGCGCGTGCCGGTTTTCGGGCTGTTCAAATGCCGCTTGCCGGCTTGCTTGCGTTTGAGTTTGCCCGAAGCCGTAACGCGAAAACGTTTCTTGGAACCCTTATGGGTCTTCATTTTTGGCATCGATCTTCACCTGGCTAAGAGATAATTCCCGTCGCTTTGGCACTTGTGAAAAAGCAATGACCCTGGCCCCTTGACTCGCGGCACGAGACAAAGGAATGATATCGTTCTCAAGCTCTTCCGGGCAGGGATAACGGTTAGTTTGCGGCTTTGGGCGCCAGCATCGCAGTCATGCGCTTGCCTTCCATGGAAGGAATCTTTTCGACCTTGGCAACGTCAAGCAGCTTTTCAACCATGTGCTCAATGATCCGCTTGCCCTCCTCAACGTGTTGCAACTCGCGGCCGCGGAACAAGACGTTGAGCAAGACTTTATCTTTGTGCTCCAGGAACCGGCGTGCCTGGTTTATCTTGGTGTCGACATCATGATCGCCGGTCTTGGGCCGGACCCGGATTTCTTTAAGCTTTTGCTGATGCGGTTTTTTCTGCTGTCCCTTGCGCGATTGCTGATACCTAAACTTGCCGTAATCCAGTATCTTGCAAACCGGCGGCCGTTCTTGGGGGGCGACTTCGACCAAATCCAATTGCGCCTCCCGTGCCAAGTCCAGGGCCTGCGCTGTCGGGACCACACCCAGTTGTTCGCCGCCAGCGCCAATCAGGCGAACCGGGCTGATCCGAATTTGCTCATTGACCCGCTGTCCTCGATCATGCTGCGCGTTGCGGTCGCGATCAAAATTCCCCGGAGGCAAGGAATGCATTCTCCTCAGATGGTTTGGAACCCGCGAGTCCGAGAGCGAGATTCAAGCCCGGCCTCAATTTTGTGGCCGGCTCTGGTTCTCCTCAAACCAGCGCTCTTTCGTTGGGGCCCCGAGACGCCAACCGCTTCGCCTTTTTCCTAATTGCAATAGAAGGACCGGAGACGACGGTGATTTTTAGGCACGGTCGATAGGTTGGCAACTTACTAGTTTTAACGGGCAGAACCTTTCCCGTCAACAGCGGGCCGAAAACAAGCCCCATGCAAGGATCTTTGGCTCAGATTGATTTGGAGCTGTGGCAGAATTAACCATTGCTTCCACAAAGAATCCCTTGGGTCTATCGCATCTCATGGAGTTCCAATTGGGCCTCATGGCAGCTTTTGGGTCTGTCTGACCCGAACTGAATGGTAGGGGTCGCTGTGCAGCTTGACCCGTGGCTCCAGGGCCTACCCTGTGGACCAAGTGCCCTACCCTGTGGACCCGCACAACTGGTCCACAGGGTAGAGGGTGGGTGGTTAGTTTCGCAACCGCCTTTCAGTAACCAAGTTTGCAATTCGGCCGCCGGCAAATCCACTTCGCTTGCCAATCGTTTGAGCTTCCAAGCGCGTTCCGGACAGGCTTAGAAGTCCGGTTAAGCTGTCTTCTTTCCAAAAAAACGGACTAAAGTTGTCTCCATAAAACTTGAAATATCCGGAAGTTGCAACAAGTTGTGAGTAGTCGGTGGCGTTTCTTGCGAATTCATGTCCAGTCTTACGGGCCGATTTCGATGGATTAGGTAGGAGCACAGAACCGACGTCCACCGCGAAGAGGTTGCTAACCATGTACGGATCACTAGGAATCACCTTCAAAGATGTTCAACGTCTGACCCGCTGGGGAAGGGTTGCCTTCGCCGCACGGTGCGCACGCCGGGCCCAGCAGGTCCTCGAACGTATGGGCGATGAAACCAACGCTCCTTCTCTTCTTGCTTGCGATGAGGCTTTGAAGCTGGCCGAAGACTCCGCCGCTCGCGCTGTGCCTGAAGAACGACTCGACCAGGCCATGCGCGGCGTCGGCCAGCTAGCCGTCGCGGCAGTCACGCCGCCCGAAGGCATACCAGCCTTAGGATCCGACCAGGCGGTTACGAGCAAGGACCTGGTGATCTATAACGTCGCCCATGCCGCCTTTGCCGCGGCCCGCGCCGCTCAATGCGACTCGCTAGAGAGTGTGCTCGACGCCGTCGATCACACTCTGGAAGCCGCTCGGATCGCCGCCAACCGCGAAACGGCCCGCTGCGTCCGCCTCGATTTTGACGGCATCTACCAGGCCACAGTCCTCTCCGGCTGGACGGACGAAAGCCCGGTCACGTCGGCGCCTTTTGCTACTGCTTAGCCAAATAACTGCCGAATTCGCCGCTCGGGATTCTCTTATCCGCTCGCTGCAAGAAGCATCTTGGGTCGAATAGGCCAATCCTCTCCATCTTTGTTAGGCCCCATTTTAGGGAAGCCGCTGTTCCACCAATTTTGAGGCCTTCCCTGCTTCATCGGCAACAATGGCCATTTGCGGCAAGCGAGACAGTTGAAGACTGCCACCTTTTGACGGCCGCTATCTTAGCGACAAAGATACACGAAAAGGCTCAAAAATAGCCCTGTGGAAAGAATTTGTGGCTTTTCGTGCCGTTTCGTGGCTTCTGAAGGTCTTGGCCAATTCCAAGGTGGCCAGCGTCGGGCTCGAAGGTGGCCAGCGTCGGACAAAGGTGGCCCCGGAGTTGGCCTGGCCCCCTTTGATTTTGAGAAGCTTTGGGCGCCTACAACCTTAAACGTTGTCCCGCCCGCCGAGGTGCTATGAAAGCTAATTCACCGGCACACGGTTTGCGAAGCTATTGAGGTCGGCGCCAGATTACTTGCGACCGGCAATAATGTCGTTCTAAAGCAATATCCTTTCTCGAGCCTTATCATGACTCAAGCAGAACTTGATTTTTTTCGCAAAAGATTAGTCAACCTGCGACGGCGGCTACAGGGCGAAGTTAACGAGGTCGCCGCGGATGCTTTGCGGGAAACAGGAGGCGAGCCCAGCGGCAACCTGTCGAACGCCCCGGTTCATCCGGCCGACTTGGCGAGCGACAACTTCGAGGAGGAAACCTCACTGGGCCTCCTTGAGAATGAAGAGCAGATCCTCCAGGAAACCGACGCTGCGCTCCAACGTCTGGATGAGGGCAGGTTCGGCCTGTGCCAACAATGCGGTAAAGAGATACCAAAAGACCGCCTGCGCGCCGTGCCTTATACCCCCTATTGCGTTCAATGTGCGCAGCGCTTGCAAGACAATCTCAAGGCCGAGGAGGCCGAAGGCAACCTCTAGACCGATCGTGAACGACCCGGTCGGCACACCCCAACTGGCGAGTTTTTTTCGGTAAAAACGGCCAGTTGCGAGAACCGAGACCGTTGGATACTGCCGCGTTTGTATGGCTGGGATTCTGGCCACGAAAATACACGAAAACGCTCCAACAGACCCGTGGAAAGCACTTGTCAGTTTTTGCGCCTACCGGGTCTTTGGGGGCCTATAACGTTCAGCGCGATCCCGGCCGCCGAGGTCCTATACGGTAAGAGGACTGTGACAGCGCTTAAGCCATTGACCGCAAAGGTCGATGCAATAAGGTTGTTATGCTTGACATAGAGGGTTCGGACGATTAGCGTAACAGCATAAGCAATGCGTCCGGCAGAGCTTTCGTTTCCCTCGCACTCACGGTTCCCACGGAGCCGGGCGGAAACAGGCCCATGCCAAGCAGTCTTGCCTCAGAAAACAAGGGATTTTCCTGCCATGTTGACGATTCTTGGCCAGAAAAACCGGTTGTGCGATGGCGTCACGCGGCGCGATTTCCTGCGCATCGGCACACTCGGCGTCGGGGCCAGCTGCCTTGCCTTGCCTGACATCCTCCGGGCCGAAACTGCGGCCGGCACCAATTCACCTCATAAAGCGGTTATCAACATCTTCCTGGGCGGCGGCCCGCCGCATCAAGATTTGTGGGACATTAAGACCGACGCTCCTCGCGAGATTCGAGGAGAATTCAAGCCGATCGACACGAATGTTCCCGGCATTCAAATTGGCGAGGTCTTTCCCAAGATCGCTCGCATCATGGATAAGTGCGTTGTGGTCCGCTCCGTTGTTGGAGCCAACGGCGACCATTATGCTCAGCAGTGCATGACCGGATGGGACAAAAAGTCCTTATCCAATATGGGCGGCCGGCCTAGTCTCGGTTCCGCGGTCGCAAAGATTCAAGGGCCGGTCGACCCATCTGTGCCGCCTTTTGTCGGCCTAGCCAAGCCCACCAAACACATGCCCTGGTCGGACTGTGGCACACCGGGATACCTCGGCACCGCTTTCGCCCCTTTCAAGCCTGACGGTCCCGGCATGAAGGACCTGAAACTCAATGGCATCACTCTTGACGAATTGGCCGACCGCCGCAAGCTTCTGGCGAGTTTTGACCAGCTTCGCCGGGATCTCGATGCCAATGGCGGCTTAACAGGTATGGATGCGATTACGGAGCGGGCAATGGGCGTGCTCACTTCCAGCAAGCTGCTCAGCGCCCTGGACATCAGTAAAGAGCCTGAAAAAGTCCGAGCCCGCTATGGCGACGGCAAGCCTTATAAGTTCCAGTTCGATGGAGCGCCGACAGTTAACGACCAATTGCTCATGGCCCGCCGCCTCGTGGAAGTCGGCGTCCGCTGCGTGACGCTCACCTTCGGCCGCTGGGACAGTCACGGCAAGAACTTTGACCTGGTTCGCGATCATGGCGCCAAGCTCGACCAGTGCTTCACCGCGCTCGTCGAAGACCTCGACTCCCGCGGCATGCTCGAAAACGTCACGGTTATCGCCTGGGGCGAATTTGGGCGCACACCGCGCATCAATAAGCAAGCCGGCCGCGACCACTGGCCGCAAGTTAGCTGTGCGCTAATGGCAGGCGGCGGCATGAAAACCGGCCACGTCGTCGGCTCCACCAATCGCCTGGGTGAGCACGCCAAAGACCGCCCGGTGACGTTCCAGGAAATCCATGCCACCCTGTATCACAATCTGGGCATCAACGTTGACCAGACTACCATACTTGACCCCTCCGGCCGACCGCAGTACTTGGTGGAAGCAAAGCCAATGCAGGAAGTGATTTAATCAGAAATGATCTAAGAGTTTAGCGGCGAGCCTCGGGCGATCGCGTTCGACCAAAGGCTCGCCGCTAAACGTTTCTAGACCCAGTTCCGATCCTGAGCCTACCCCACCACAATATTCACTAACTTCTGCGGCACAACAATGATCTTGCGAATCGTCTTGCCTTCAATTTGAGCGCGGATTCGCTCGTCGGCCAGTGCCGTCGCCTTGAGGGTTGCATCGTCAATGTCGGCCGGCACAGTCAATCTCGCGCGGAGCTTGCCGTTTATCTGCACCGGCACTTCGATCTCATTAGCCTTGGTCAGACCCGGATCGAATCGGGGCCAGGGCTCATAGGCTAGCGTCTCCTTATGGCCTAGCGTTTGCCAAAGTTCTTCGGCCAGATGTGGCGCGAACGGGCTTAGCAGCAGCACAAAGGGCTCCAGGACGCTGCGCGGCTTAATGTCGACTTTCGTGAGATGATTGGTCAATTCCATCATGGCGGCGATGGCGGTGTTGAAGCGCAGGCCGTCTAAATCCTCAGTCACTTTCTGAATCGTCTGGTGTAGCTTGCGCAGAGTTTCCTTATCGGGTGGGACATCTTGTACGGTGGGCGCAATCTCTACGTTTAAAGCCCGCTCGTCCACAAACAAGCGCCAAACGCGTCCCAGGAACCGATAGACCCCTTCAACGCCGCGCATGCTCCAGGGCTTGGTCGCTTCGAGCGGGCCCATGAACATCTCATAGAGCCGCATGCTGTCGGCGCCGTATTGGCCGACTACGCGATCCGGATTGATAACGTTGCCGCGACTTTTGGACATCTTGTACGCCCGAGCCTCGACACGTATGGACGTATCCTCTTTGAGAACAAACCCGTCTCCGCGTTTTTCAACCTGATCCTCTTCCACGCGAACGTTTTCGGGACCGCGAGTAAACTCCATCTCACCCAAGATCATTCCTTGATTAACCAATTTCTGAAAGGGTTCTACAGTAGGCACATAACCCCGATCGTAGAGCACTTTGTGCCAAAAACGCGAATAGAGCAGATGCAAGACCGCGTGTTCGGCGCCGCCGACGTAGAGGTCGACGGGCAGCCAATACTTCGCCTTGGCAGGAGCGCAAAACGCCTTGTCATTGTGCGGATCGAGATAGCGCAGGTAGTACCAGCACGATCCGGCCCACTGCGGCATCGTGTTCGTCTCGCGCTTATAGCGCTTGCCGTTTCTAGTTAAATTCACCCAATCGGTTGCCTTGCCCAAAGGCGGCTCCGGCTTGCCCGACGGTTTGTAATCCTCTAACTCCGGCAAAAGAAGCGGCAATTCTTCAGGCGATAGTGGCTCCACGATGCCGGTCGGTCGGCCGCTGGCATCGATCTCATGCAATAGGGGGAAAGGTTCGCCCCAATAACGCTGGCGGCTGAAGAGCCAATCGCGGAGCTTGTAATTGACGCGGCCGCTGCCGAGCCCTTTTTCTTCCAGCCAGGCTATCATTTTTTGTTTAGCGCCGGCGATGCCCAGGCCATTGAGGAATCCGCTGTTGATGGCAGGCCCTTCGCCGACATAGGCCTTGCCTTTCCAGTCGGCGGGTGGCTGAACCGTGCGAATAATCGGCAAACCAAAAACCTCAGCGAATTCCCAGTCGCGCTCATCCTGGCCCGGCACGGCCATGATCGCCCCGGTGCCGTAGGTGCTCAGCACATAGTCGGCAATCCAGATCGGTATCTTTTCCTGGTTGACGGGATTGACGGCATACGCGCCGGTGAAGACGCCGGTTTTTTTCTTGGCGAGTTCGGTTCGTTCGAGGTCGCTTTTCGCGGCGGCCTCCCCTTGATAGGCGGTTACGGCGGCGCGGTATTCAGGCGTCGTAATCTTCGGAACCAAGGGATGCTCCGGGGACAGCACCATGTAGGTCGCGCCGAAAAGAGTGTCGGGGCGGGTGGTGAAGACTCGGATGGTTGCCTCCGGGCGCCCCTCCCCCTTTCCGGCTCCCTCGCCCTTTCCGGCTCCCTCCCCCCTTGTGGGGGAGGGTTGGGGTGGGTGGTTGATTTGGTGCGACGATCCCCCTCCCTGACTCTCCCCCACAAGGGGGGAGGGAACAAAGCTGGCCTCCCCCACAGGGAGAGAGGGAAATAGTCGAAAATCCACCTCAGCGCCTTCGCTGCGGCCTATCCAATTGCGCTGCATTTCCTTGATCGCTTCCGACCAATCGACGGTCTCCAGATCGTCAAGCAAGCGCTCGGCGTAGGCGGTGATGCGCAGCATCCACTGCCGCAGCGGAATGCGGACAACCGAATGGCCGCCGCGTTCGGACTTGCCGTCCTGCACTTCTTCATTGGCCAGCACGGTGCCCAGGGCGGGACACCAGTTAACGGGCGCTTCGATCTGGTAGGCTAGGCGTTTGCTGTCCTGGTAGGCGCGGACGGCCTTTTCGCCCAGCTTCCTTACGTCGGCCGGAATTGGCAGCTCGGCGACGGGACGGCCCTTATTGTGGTCGGTGTCGTACCAAGTGTCATAAATCTGGAGGAAGATCCATTGCGTCCACTTGAAGTAATTGGGATCGGTCGTGTTGACCTCGCGGTCCCAATCGTAGCTGAAGCCGAGCATTTTGATTTGCCGGCGAAATGTATCGATATTTTTCTGTGTGGTTTCGCGCGGGTGGGTGCCGGTCTCCACGGCATACTGCTCCGCGGGCAGGCCGAAAGCGTCCCAGCCCATGGGATGTAGGACGTTGTAGCCGCGCATCCGCCGGTAGCGAGCGAGAATGTCGGTCGCCGTGTAACCTTCGGGATGGCCGACGTGCAACCCGGCCCCGCTGGGATAGGGAAACATGTCCAGAATGTAATGCTTTGGCTTATCCGAGAGATCGGGTGTGCGGAAAGTCTTATGGTCTTCCCAATACTGCTGCCAGCGCGGCTCGATCGATTTGCGGTTATAACCAGGCATAACTGTATCCGTAAGCCTAGACGGTTGATGGGCTTTATCTTATTCACAACCCAGAAACAAGCCTAGCGGCTCCATTGCAAGGCCAAGCCCAAGCCCGGGTTAGGGTGAGGGGGTTAGGGTCCACTTGCTGAAGCATACGGCTATTGCAAGCATTCTGCCCCCCTTACCCCCGACCCCTCTCCCCCGAGTACAGACCGAGTACAGGGGAGAGGGGAGATCGAAAAGAAAAGCGCAATTTAACTCGGATGAAAGCTCGTCGGCGTTTTCAACAGCCCGGCGACTCACACCTAGAATCATTATGCGCCCACATTCAAGTACGGAATCAGCTATGAACAACAAAGATGATCCAAGGCAACTCATTTGGGGCCAGCCCTACATCGATGCCAGGCGCTTGGTCTCGGCTATAGAAGAGGATTTACGGAAAACATCTGAACCTGATTTTCGAACGCGATTGCTGGTTCGGGACGCGGCCAAAGCGGTCCGGTCCTTTTGGAGCTCTAAGAAATTCACATTCTTGCTAAGCAAAAGCCCGGCTGCTCCAAGGATTCGCGCTATCTTGGATGAGTACCTGGGCAAAACAGGCTTTCCGAATATCCGGAAGCGACTGGTGCCCGGTTCTGAACAAGATCAGATCAATAAGATATTCGCTCTCCTGGGCAAGGGAATCGACGTCCGGGTCGAGATCAACGTGGCCGGCTCCATTCCCACACTTCTTGGAGGGCTCACGGCACGCCCAACGGCGGACATTTTCCTCGTGGACGAAGTTCCCGCAGCCATTCGGAATCAAAGAGTTCACTTGCAAAGGATAAAGCATGAATACGGCTTGGCTCTTGGCCATATTCGCTCGCGCTACCTTCCGCTCCGTTGGCAAAACCGCCGGCATTTCCTGGACGATTTCGGCGGCTTGCGTGTCTACCTGGTCGATGCCTATGACATCTTCATCAGCAAGCTATCGAGCAAGCTCCAAAAGCATAAGGATGACGTGCGCGTCCTGGCGATGAAACTCGACAAGAACATCGCCAAGAAACGACTTTTTGACTACGGCCAAGGTTTCTTGAGCGATCCGCGTATTCGCAAGGCAATCTTGGAAAACTGGCAATTCCTTCTTCACGAACTTCTCGTTCTTGAAGAACCGGCCAAACCTATTGAAAGGCCAAAACGCGGAAGAAAAGCGTCCTCCACGGAAAAAACAAAACCCCGTCGACGGAAGCCCAAGTAAAATCGATTTCTTAGGCGAGCCCGGTCGCGTAGTCAAATCCGTCCGGAGGACATCTAGTGCAACATAGGATTCTGGTCGGATATTTCACCGTTCTGTTATTAGGCTGTCTGGCTCTGGACGCCGCGCCTCCTCGTGCGGATGCCGATGGAAAACACAACCCAACCGACCCGCTCACACCCAAGCAAGAACTAGCCACCTTCCGCCTTCCCAGGGGCTTCAAGGTTGAACTCGTCGCCTGCGAGCCGAACATCGTCGATCCCGTAGCCATGGCATTCGACGAGCAGGGCCGGCTTTTTGTGGCCGAGATGAGCGGTTATCCCAACGCGGGCGTGGCGACCGGCAAGATTGCCTCGGGGAAAATTAAGGTCCTCGAAGATAAAGACGGCGACGGCTATTTCGAATCAGCAACCACCTACGCGGACGGGTTACGTTTCCCCACTTCGGTGATGCCTTATAAAGGCGGGCTGCTCGTGGCCAACGCCCCGGATTTGGTTTATCTCTACCCGGATAAAGAAGGCCGGTTTCAGCGCCGCGCCCTGTACACGGGATTTGCCCTCGACAACATCCAGCAGCTTCTAAACAGCTTGCAATGGGGGCTGGATAACTGGGTATATGCCTGCGCCGGAGGGAGCGGGGGCACGATTCGCTCCGCGGAAAACGCCAACATGCCGCCGGTAACGCTTCGTGGCCGCGGCATTCGCTTTCACCCCGATCAGCCAGGCAGCCTGGAGCCTACGTCCGGCGGCGGGCAGTTCGGCTTGGCTTCAGACGAGTGGGAACAATGGTTTACTGCCACCAATAATCAACACTTAAGACACATCGTTCTACCCGATCACTACCTCCGGCGCAACCCGGAACTCGCCGTCAGCGCGGTGACGCTCGACATCCCCGATCATGAAGCGGCCTGCAAGGTTTTTCGCATCAGTCCGTTCGAGGCCTGGCGCGTTGAACGGACCCAGCGGCGCAAGGAGGGGCCGGACGCCCAGCGCTTTCCCTCGACGGAACTGGTCCCCGGCGGCTACATCACCTCCGCATGCAGCCCGGTTGTCTACACGGGCGGCCTTTTTCCACCGCGCTACCATGGCAATACTTTCGTCTGCGACCCGGCCAACAACCTTGTCCATCGCGATGTTTTAACAGCCCGGGGCGCGACTTTTGTCGCGCAGCGCGGCGACCCCGACTGCGAGTTTCTCGCTTCCACCGACCCCTGGTTTCGGCCGGTCAATCTGACAATCGGCCCGGATGGCGCGTTATATGTCGCAGATTTCTACCGCGAAGTGATCGAAACGCCCATTTCCTTGCCCGACGACATCAAAAGGAAACTCAATCTGGAAAGCCGGGGCAGAGGACGCATTTGGCGGGTCGTTCCCGAAGGCTTTGTACCGACCAAAATGCCTCATTATCACAAGGAAGGCGCGGAGGACCTTGTGAGACGGCTCGAAGATGCAAATTCGTGGGGCCGGTTGACCGCTCAACGATTGCTCGGGGAAAGGCAGGATGCGAAAAGCATCGCCCCGCTCGAAAAACTTGCCAGGGAAGCTGCCTTTGCTCCGGGCCGCGCTCACGCTCTTTGGACCTTGGACGGTCTGGGCGGCCTGAAGGACGGCTTGGTTCTGGAAGCTCTAAAAGACAAGGAAGGTGGAATTCGTGAGCAGGCCTTGCGATTGTCCGAGACTCGGCTAGTCAATTCTTCGGCACTAAGAGAAGCCGTCGCTAAGCTGGCGGACGATCCTTCGCCGCGCGTACGGTTTCAATTGGCCTTCACCCTGGGCGCCTTGGACACGCCCAAAGCGGCAAAGGCTCTTACCAAAATTGCACGGCGCGACACAGCTGATCCCTGGACGCAGACAGCCATCCTGAGTTCCGCGCGAAATTGTTCGGCCAGCCTATTAGAGAATCTGCTTGCCGATAAAGAATTCACCAAGGACATCACGCCGCCCAAAGAGCAGTTCCTCGGGCGCTTGGCCGCGATCCTGGGGGCCCGGCCTGGCGACAAGGAATTGGCGCGAGTCCTAAACCAACTCGGCGATTGTCCCAAAGAAGCGGATGCCTTGACGCTGGCTGTCCTCAAGGGCCTGGGTGCAGGCATGCACAATAGCGGGCGGGCGCTGGCGGCTTACTGGCGGCAATCCCCGGCATCTCTTAAAGAGCCGCTTGAGCGTATACGGCCTATTTTTCAGCGGTCGCTGAAGAAAGGCCATGATGAGAAACGCGCGCCGGGAGAGAGAGCGGCGGCCATCGGTTTGCTCGCCTACGGTCCCTTCACCGAAGCTTCTCAATTGCAGGATCTTTTGGAACCCAAGAATCCGTTGGAAGTTCAATTGGCTGTCGTGCGGGCTCTGTCCGTTCACGATGATGTCCGAGCCGCCGATACGCTCTTGGCATCCTGGGCCGGGTTCAGTCCCGTCGTCCGTCGCGAAGTCTTGGAAGCCCTGTTCGCTCGCAAAGATTGGCTGCTTCGCCTCCTGGAGGCTCTTGAAAACAAGACGGTGTTGGCGGCTCAGCTCGATCCCGCCCGCGTCCAGCAATTGAAAAACCATCCCGATGGACAGATAAGAAGAAAAGCTGAAGCGCTGCTCCAAGGCCAGGTCGCAGCGGATCGTAAGAAAGTGGTCGATGACTACCGATCCGCCCTCGACCTCAACGCCGACGCGGCCAAAGGCAAACTGGTCTTCAAAAAGACCTGCGCCACTTGCCATCGCCTCGAAAATGAAGGGATTGAGGTCGGTCCCGACCTCTTGTCGGCCCTGCGCAATAAGACGCGCGAAGTTCTAATTATCGACATTCTCGATCCGAGCCGCGAAGTCGAACCGCGCTATGTCAACTACCTGGTGACCACGAAAGCCGGGCGCATCATGACGGGCATGATCGCCGTGGAGACGCCCACGAGTCTAACCCTGCGCCGCGCCGAGAAGGCGGAGGACACGCTTTTGCGCAGCCAAATCGAGGAGATACAGGCCACGACCAAATCTTTGATGCCCGAAGAATTGGAAAAACTCTTGAGCAAACAGGACCTGGCCGACTTGATTGCCTACTTGCAGGCAGTGGCAACGCCGAGATGACAGCAGAGCTTTTGCCACAACTTCGAAACAATGCACGGCGGGAAGAGTGCGGGGAAGAGTGGGAGACGGCGCGCAATAGTCCTGTTAAAGACCGTCCTCGGTTTTGATCAGGCTAGGAAGTGCGTTTGGCGTTCGCAAGGGCTTCATAATCCTGAAACGTATCTTTATTCAATCGAGGCAGATCGAATGGCACAGCTTCCGGATATTTTTGGGCCGCACCGGTATTGAAGACAACAACCTGCTCTTCGGGTTGAATCGCTCCTGTGCCCCGCAGTTGGTCCAGGCAATCGAAGCAAACCGCCGTCTCGGGACAGACGCTGATGCCTTCGAAGCCCGTGGCGCGCCGCATCCACTCGACGATGCGATTCTCTCGGCCTGACACGGCGACGCCGCCACTGGCGCGGATGGCGTCAAGAATCATGAAATCGCCCACTGCCGCTGGGACGCGCAAGCCGCTGGCGATGGTTTGAGCGTTGGCAAACGGCTCGGCAAAACGCTGGTTAGCCTCGAAGGCGCGAACGATTGGAGCGCAGCCCTCGCTTTGGCAGCCAATAAGGCGCGGGAGCTTCTTCGACTTTAGCCAGCCCAGTTCGCCCAATTCTGCAAAGGCCTTCCACATGCCGATTAGCCCGGTGCCGCCGCCGGTGGCGTAAAGAATCACGTCGGGCAGCCGCCATTCCATTTGCTCGGCCAATTCCAGGCCCATCGTTTTCTTGCCTTCGAGGCGATACGGTTCCTTGAGCGTGGAGACGTCGAACCACCCCATTTTGGCAATGCCGTCGCGAACGATCTTGCCGCAGTCATTTATCAAGCCGTTGACGAGGAAGACGTGAGCTCCGGCCAGGTACGCCTCCATCTGGTTGACGCGTGGCGTGTCCTCCGGCATAAAGACGTAGACCTCCATGCCGGCGCGGGCGCCATAGGCGGCTAGCGCGCCGCCGGCATTGCCGGCCGTTGGAATGGCAAGGCGGCGCAAACCCCAGTGTTTCGCCATGCTGACGGCCACTGCCATGCCGCGACTTTTGAAGCTGCCCGTGGGCAGTTGGGACTCGTCCTTGACCAAGAGATTGGCCAGGCCCAATTCCTTGCCGAGTTGAGGACAACTCAAGAGCGGCGTCATTCCTTCCCCGAGTGTGACGGGTTCGGCTTCGCCGGGGAGAGGTAAAAGTTCGCGATAACGCCAAAGCGACGGTGGTCGTTGCGCGATTATCTGCGGGGTGACCATTTTGCGGATTTTGGCCAGATCGTAGCGAACCCATAAGGGCCGGCCCTGGTGAACCGTATGGAGCTTACCCGCTTCAAAACGGCTGCCGTCCAGGGCGCTTTCAAGATGGGCGACATAAGAGGACATGATTTCTCTCGATTCGTCAAAAAACCCGAATTGACGCGCGCGCACGCCCTTGGTTATGATCCTCGCCGTGCTACTGGGCATCGCAGCCATGATAAACCGGACTGGCTGCCCGGCCAGTGCCGACCCGCAAAAAAGGATTTTTCCGGGTAGGCCCTTCCCCCATAATTGCCATGGATGGACCCGCTCCTTTCTTGCTCTCCCCTCGCCATGCTTGTCGAGCGGCACAGCTATTCCTTGATTGTTCGGACGCCGGCCAAGGTCAATTTGTTCTTAGAAGTGCTCGCCAAGCGGCCCGACGGTTACCACGAAATCGCTACGCTCATGGTAACCGTCAGCTTGTTCGATACGCTGCAATTTCGCGACGATCCATCGGGGTCTCTGGCGATGACCTGTACCCATCCCGATCTGTCCACGGGGCCGGACAACCTGGTGATGCGAGCCGCCCAGGTGTTGAAGAGGCATTCCGGCAATTCGCGCGGCGCGGCCATCCGTCTGGAAAAACGCATTCCTTTGGCGGCGGGCCTGGCCGGAGGCTCCAGCGACGCGGCCGCCACGCTGTTGGGACTCAATCGCCTGTGGCAACTGGGCCTGCCGACCTCCCAGTTGGCCCAACTCGCAGGCGAACTAGGCAGCGATATCCCGTTCTTCTTTTCCGGACCGGCCGCCTGGTGTACCGGGCGGGGCGAGATCGTCGAGCCGCTGCCCATAGGCCGGCCGTTGTTCCTAGTGTTGGTGTCCCTGCCCGCCCGGCTATCGACTGCCGAGGTCTATCAAGGCGTCCGCCTACCGTCAGAGCCGCGGCTTGGTTTGGAAATGCGCGAAGCTTTGAAGACCGGCGACATGGAAGCTCTGGGCCTGGGCCTGCATAATCGGCTCCAGGACCGAGCCGATGCGATGTGTCCGGCAATCGAGCGATGGCTGGCCCGGTTGAAAGAACAGAGGCCGGCCGGTCAGTTGATGAGCGGCAGCGGCGCCGCGGTTTTCGCCCTATGTCGTGATCTCAGTGAGGCTCGCCAGGTTGCCCGCGCAATGGTTGCCGGGCCCATTACAGAACCTCGACCTCATGTGCAAATTGTCCGCAGTTGCGTTTGAGCGTGCCACAGAATAAAGGAGAACCGCTGTGGTCATCACTGAAGTCCGAATCAAGCTCATGGAAGACAATCACGAGAACGAACGCTTGCAAGCGTTTTGTTCCGTCACGTTCGACGACGCTTTTGTCGTCCGCGATCTCAAGATTATTGAAGGAACTAAAGGGTCATTCGTGGCCATGCCCAGTCGCAAGCTGACCGACCGGTGCAACCATTGCGGCTGCAAGAACCACCTGCGGGCACGCTTTTGCAATCAATGCGGCGGCAAGCTCGACGAAGATCGGGCCACCCGCGACGCCGACGGCCGCGTCAAGCTCCATGCCGACATCGCGCATCCCATCAACTCCGCTTGCCGGGAAGTGATCCAGGCCGCGGTGGTCAAGTCCTACAGAGAAGAAAAGGAACGTTCGAAGCAGCCCGGTTACATTTGCACCTACGACGACTTTGATGCGGATTATGAGACGAACTTCACGCAGATCGTCGGCGAATTGAATGGTCCGAATAGGGGCAATGGCGTCCCTAGTTACCGCTCCCACGGCGCCCACCCGCCGCGCGGCGCCCATGCCCAGGCTCCCAAGGAGCCCGTTGCCGCCCGCGCAGAGAACCGTCCAGACGGCTTCGGCGCCGGGATTCTGTAACAGACGCGGAAACTAAACCAACCCGAAGCGTGAGCGAGGAAATCATCAAGTTCCCTCGCTCGCGCTTAGGGCTGGTGTCTAAATCTTACTCCTCGTACAGCGCGTTAATCCGCGCAGCGTAGTGTTCTTGCACCACCGCGCGTCGCAATTTTTGGGTTAACGTCAACTCATCTTTACCGACCGTGAAGGGTTGGCTCAGCACGGCAAATCGTTTGACTTGCTCCCAGTTCGCTCCGTCCGCCAAAGCCTTGTCGATGCGCTGCTTCAACATTTCGCGAACTGCCGGCTCGTTGGCCAGGCCCTCAATCGGCTCGGAATCCGTCAAAATCCCGCAAGCCTCTAGCTCTTTGCGGAGGTTGTCCCAGTGGGGTACGATAAGGGCCGTTAAATAGTTGCGTCCTTCGCCACAGACGACTGCTTGATCGATCAACGAGTCCGCGGACAGCAACCCTTCCAGATACGACGGCACTACTTTCTTGCCGTTGGAGAGCACGAGCAGCTCTTTTTTGCGGCCCGTGATGATCAAGAAACCCTCCTCGTCAAGCTTGCCGAGATCGCCGGTGTAGAGCCAGCCGTCCTTGATCGCTTCGGCAGTGGCCTCGGGATTGTGCCAATAGCCTTTCATGACGTGGGGGCCGCGCGTCAGAATTTCGCCGTCGGGAGCGATGCGCACTTCGACGTCGGGAATAGGAAGGCCCACGGTGGCTAGCTTCCAGCGCTGTTTGGTATTGAAAGAGATTACCGGGGAGCTCTCGGTGAGGCCGTAGCCGGGCAGAAGCAAAATGCCGGCGGCGTGGTAAGCTTCGGCTACCGGAACCGGCAGGGGGGCGCCGCCGGAGGAAATCCAATCGATGCGCGGGCCGAAGATTTCGCGAAGCCGCCTGCCGGTCTCTTGGGGATCCGGGCAAGCAACTGCCGTCAACACTTTCTCGTAAAAGCGTGGAACTGCAGCCATGTGGGTCGGTTGGATTTCCTTCAAGTTGTCGACAACCGTTTCGGCCGACTCCGCAAGGGCGAGCGTCAAACCGCCGGAAATACTGCCATAATGGTCGACCGTACGCGCATAAATATGGCTCAAAGGCAGCCAACCCAGGACGATATCATCAGGACCATGGCAGGCAAGCTCGTTGCCCACCGAGGAATTGCTTACGAGATTGCCATGAGTCAGCATAACGCCTTTGGGATTGCCGGTGGTTCCGGAAGTGTACATGACCGTGGCCAGGTCGTCGGGCGTTAGCTCAGCTTGGCATTTGGCCAATTCGGCTCGCGCTCCGGGCAGGCTTCTTCTTCCCCTCTGGAGAAAGCCGCGCCAAGCGATCGCATCATTCGCCTCAACATCGTCATCGAACACGACGATGCCCCGCAGGATCGGCAATTCGTTTCGAATCTGGCGAATTTTGTCAAGTTGGCACCGCGTCGATACGAAAAGCCAGCACACTTCGGCATCAGCCAGTTGGAACTGAATTTGCTTGGCGGTGAGTGGCGCATGCGGCGGGACACAAACCGCGCCGGCCGCCAACAGGCCCATATCAGCGATCAACCACTCCACGCGGTTTTCCGACAACAGTCCCACGCGATCGCCCGGCTGCACACCGGCTTCAACCAGGGCTGCCGCGCAGGCTTGGCTCGATTCCCAATAGTCTCGCCAGGAGAGATTGTGGTAAAGGCCATAGCGCTTGTAGCGGAGGGCGGGCCGTGGGCCGAGGCGGTCGGCTTGCCAACCGTGCATTTCAACGAGATTGCGGAACTGCATGAGGAGGCCCTTCGCCAATTTCATTTGCTTGGCCGATTGTGAGACGTTCTTGGCGCACTATCGCAGGAAGGAATGCCAATCCGTCGTAGATATCGTGTTTGCCCGCTAACTTAATCAACGCGTATTATAAAGCAGGAGGCGTCGCTTCGCTCCTCTTCTACGGAGGCTCTTATGAACGACGAACTTGACCCGCATCGCCAGTTTCGCGCGACCATGATGGCGGTGACGCTGACCCTCTTCTTCGGAGGCGGCTTCATTGTGGTTCTGGTAGTGCTAACCCAGGGCGCTATTCTCGTCGTTCCGGTGGCCCTGGTCGGCCTCGGCATCTTCGGGGCGTTTCACTACTTCCTATGGGGACGATCCATGACGAAAGAGACAGCCGAAGAACGCGAGGAGGAGCAAAGAAAAGAACAGGAAGATGTGGATGAATGGGACATGCCGCGTTTTCGTCATACGCGGCGCTTTTAGCGAGTCTTAGCGCGCAGGGCTAGCCTCGGCCCGCATGCCGCCGGGCAACGGGGACAGCGGCTCCTTCAAGAAGCTGGCAAAGCCGGTTTCATCGTTGATTTTCCCTTCGTCCCAGCGGCCGACGACTTTTATCTTACCATTGAGAAGCGGTTCCAAAATCACATAAAGCGGCAATTGCTCCGTATCAAAGACGTCTTTTTGGAACTTCAGATTGACCGTCTTGGCGTCGTTTTCGCGCCGATTTTCGTCTTTTGCGATCGCGCTTTTCACTTCAGGAGCATACAAGCTCTCGGGGATCAAGTCGGTATAGAGCTGGACCAGCTTGTATTTCTTGAACAAGTCTTTGAACTCCGATTTCGAGAAAACATTGCGTTCATTCAACTTGCAGTTGACGCACGTCTCGCCGGTTATGTCGATGAACACAAATTGAGGCTGCCCGGTTCTTTTGCGCTCCTCCAAAGCCTCGTCCACGGCCAATTTGAGATCGCCCGTCCATTCAAGGCTGCCTTTGCCGTGGGTTGGATCAGGCAAGAGAAAGGAGTCGAGCCAGGCATAGACCACACCGCTGGGCCGCTGCTTTTCGCCTTCGGCGTTGTAGCGAAACAGAGCCGGCAACAAATAGAGCCCAACTCCCAGGAACAGAATGCTGAATAAGAGGCGAGGCACGCCCAAATGGTCCACCGGGGTGTCGTGCGGCAGGCGGTAAAGGTTGAGCAAATAAAAGCCGCAGAGAAAGCAAATCGCCACCCAGATGCCCAAAACGAAGTCAAAGGTGAACAAGGTCGGCGTATGGATCACGATCTCGCCGAGGCGCAGAAACTTGAAGGCGGCCGCCAATTCCAAAAAGCCCATGACTACTTTAACGCTATTGAGCCAGGTCCCGCTCTTGGGCATTTTCTTCAAGAGACTGGGGAATAGTGCCAGAAAAAAGAACGGCGAAGCGAAGGTCACCGCAAACGCCAAGGCGCCCAGGCCGCGCTCGAACCAGCTTAGCTTGGCTGTTGCCGCCGTCCCCCCGAAGCCGCCCAGAAACGGTGCCACACAGGCGAAGCTCAGGATGGTGAAGGTTAGCGCCATGAACATCGTGCCCAACAAGCCTCCCTGCCCTTCGCGGGCCGACGTGAACTGAGCTAAGCTGGAAGGAAGCTCAATCTCATACATGCCAAAGAGGCTTAGGGCGAAGAATATGAACAGCGCTCCCATTCCAAAGTTCATGTACGGATTGATGCTCAGGCTGCGAAAGAACGACAGCAACAGCAGTGCTGCCACGGCCAAGACAACAATGATGGTTAAGGAATAGACCGTCGCCATCACCAGCGGGCTATTGCGCTGTTTTTCCGACTGCTTAAGGAAAAAGCTGACAGTAATGGGAATCATCGGAAAAACGCATGGGGTGATAAGGGACACTGCTCCCCAAAAGATCCCTGCCAGAACAAAGGCGGTCAGGCTGCTTTCCGCCGGCGCATCGGAAACCATTCGGCCCGCAAGGGTTTCCATTTCCTTCCCGTAAGCTTCGGTTGTCGGATAAGACAACGTGCCGATCTTAGGCCCTGAGGAAGCAACAGTCTTTCTTGATTTGGCGGTTTGGTTTTCCGTGGCGGTCTCGATCGGGCTCGCCTCCGGAGGAGCGGGCTTCTCGGCGGGCTTTGTATTTTCCCGGTTGAACGGATCGTACGGCAGATCCGAGGCGCCGTTAGTCGATTTTTGAACTTCGGCTTTGTACTTGTCCTCAACGGCGACGGCCGAGCCTTCTTTCACGGTAAACTTGGCCATCAAGGAAACGTCATGCGGCGCCAAGCAATGTCCCTGATCGTTGCAGACGAGCACCTTGACCGACACAGCAACTGTCTTTGAACCGGGCGTCGCTTCCGGCCGAACAACGAAAGGCCGTTCCCACTCCGCCGATGCCTCGATATAGCGCACTCCTTTTGTATCCGCAGCAAAGCTTTCCAAGGAAGGAGGCTCTTTCAAAGTGCCAACGAAAACCACTTCCTTTGAAGCCGCCGGGAATTTAAAGACGTTTATCGATGACTTGGCCAGGTCCACTGATTGCGAAGTGGGATAGGTGTGCCAGCCCGGGGCCACGTCCATGCTGATCTTTAGCGCGGCCGTCTGTCCCCGTTGGACCGTGTCGGGGACAACCTTCGCTTGCACGTTAGTGACGATTTCTTCGAAGCTGCGATTGCCTTGAGCTTGGGCAGGGACGGACGATCCTAAGACCATGAAGATGGCAAGCCATACGGCTTTTATCGCGAGAGACTCTGTCCGTTGTCTCATAGGGATAAAATCCTTTAGTCACATATTCTTTGAAGATCAAATGGCAAGCGGTCGAATTTATGCCTGCCCGATTAGGCCTCCGGCGTAAAGCCGGAGTCTGACCACGCGCTTTAGCATTGTTGATGAAGTCATTCGCTATGGCATGGCGGTCTTGGGCGCTTCCACGCCGGTCAAATCCAGCGTGCTGACCGCTTTAGTCTTCAAATCGACGACTCGAATACGGTGAGCGTTGGTGTCGGCCACGTAGAGCTTGCCATGGGCATAGCTAAGCCCGCCCGGTTCGTTAAAGAGCGGACCGGCAAGCCAGCCGTCGGACTCGCCACCCAGAAAAGTCTTGCACGATCGCTTGGCCGGATCGAGAACTTTTATTTTACTATTGTAGGTGTCGGCCACGTAAACAAGGCCATCGTGATAGAGAACGCCCAGGGCATGTTGCAGGCGAACGCGATTGCCGACGCCGTCCTCATCGCCAAATTCAAACAAGCCTTCACCGACAAGCGTTTTGACATCACTCTTGCCGTCCAGCGGCACCTGGCGCACTGCACTTACTTCGCTGTCCGCGACGAAAAGGTTCGTGCCATCCGATGTCAGGCCGCTCGGCTGGGCAAAGCTGGACGAAGCCAAGGAACCATCGACAATGTCCTCGCGCCCGTTTCCCGCGTAGCGGGCAAGAATTTCCTTGGCCAGGTCCAGGACCCAGATCTGATGGTGGCCGGCCGAGGCGATAAACAACTGATCGCCTTGAAGACATAAGTCCCACGGGCTGTTCAGGCCTGTTTTCAGTGCCGAGCCGCCGCGAATGCGATCCTCACCCTGGAATCCGGTTCCGGCAATCGTCTTGACCGTCTTGGCCTTCAAATCGAGCAAGCGAATAAGGTTGTTCTTCCGGTCCGCCAAATAAAGCTTGTCCCCATCCAGAGCCATGCCCTGGGGATCGTTGAAGCTGGCCTTTTCGAACGCGCCATCCTCCCTGCCCGGTTCGCCGGCTCCGGCAACAGCAATCTTTTTACCGTGCAGATCCGTTACAACGACGCGGTGATGCGTGCTGTCTGCAATGAATAGGCGCTCGCTTTTTTCATCAGCGAGCACCTTGCCCGGAAAGAAGAGCGGGCTGGAGCCGTTTTCTTGATAACGCGCCAGCTGAAACTTCAGCGGCTTCTCGTTTAGCGTTTTCTTTTCCCGATGCTTTTTAATTTGTAGGTCGATTACCTTATCAAATATTCCATAGAGGCCTTCGCCCGACTCGCCGCCGACCAGGTTGCCTTCCGGGTCGATCATGACAAGTGTCGGCCAGGAGCGGATGCCGTACCTTCGCCAAATTTTCTGGTTGGCGTCGTTGACGACCGGATGGCTGATCTCGTAACGAAGAATCGCCTTGCGAATGCTGGCGCTGTCTTTTTCGTTTTCGAATTTTGCCGTGTGTACACCGATGACGACGATCTGATTGGCGTATTTCTTCTCGAGCTTGGCAAGGTCCGGAAGCGTGTGAATGCAATTGATGCAGCAAAGAGTCCAAAAGTCCAGGATAACGATTTTGCCGCGTAGATCCTTAAGATGAATAGGGCCTGCGGTATTGAGCCAGCCGACGCCGCCTTCCAGTTCCGGTGCGGCCACCGCATCCGGGTCTTGTTGCTCCTTCGTTTCGTTATCCTCGTTCGTCGGACGATCCTGAGGCTCCTTTTTGCTTTCTTTTCCTTCGTCCGGTTCGGCAGCGGCGACTTGCTGGCCGCCGTTCGGTGAGCGTCTGAAGCCACTGGACCGGCCCCATGCCACCAGACCCGCTAGCACGATAACTCCCAGGCAAAGAACTCCCAAGGGGAATCGTGATCGTATCGGCGTGGGACGCATCGACGCCATTCTTCATCTCCTAAACGAGGTTTTCCCTGAGCAATCCTTTGATACCTGGGCGACCGGAAGGGATACCGGCCCATGAAAACCGGGCGAAAGAATCAGCATATTGTATGCGTCCGATTATACAGACTACCCATCGACAAGCGCGTTTTCCTAGGGCTTTTTGAGGCTCGCCGTTTCCCGTTCGCCCGATGGTGAGCGGAAAACGGCTTTTCATACACCATTTCACACACCACTTTCCGCTGACTGCCGGGGCAAACCTAACTACTTCAGAAAAAAACTTGGACCGACTTTGACAATCGTTTAGCGATTTAGGTAGCTTCGGGAAATGTTGGGGCAGGAACGGCTGAACTTCCCAGGACCGCCGTTCCGCCCCCCGAGCTCAATACCTGATGACAGGCATCGTGCATTGCGCCAATCTAACATGCGCCGCGCGGCCTGTCCAACCAAGTTGTTTGGAGGGACTAGCCGTGGATCACTTCCCCGCGCCCATAGTCACGTCGAAACACGTCTGCGCTTATTTTGGCATTTGCGAAGCTACCATCGGGCCTTGGGTTCAGAAACAACGGCTACCGCCTCCACTGCCCGGTTCGCGGATCTACCGTTGGCGCAGGGAGACGTTCCTTGCCTTCCTTGAAAAGCTCGAAAGGAAGGCGGAAGCGGTATGAAAAATCAACCCGCCAAGACGCCTGTCATTCGCAACGTCGTTATGCCCAATTCAGTTTTCACCACGCGGGGCCTTCGAAGGCTGACCGGCCTAAGCGAAATTTCCATTCGCCGTGAAATTCGGGAAGGCCGACTTAAAACGTATCGGCGCTCACGGCAAAACTTCTTTTTGGGCGCGGACGTTTTGACGTGGCTGTTAGGGAATCCCTACACGCCGCCGGATGCTGAACTGAAAAGAGAAATGCTGCTGACTGAAGTGTGAGGCGGCCGGACCCCGCCAAGGACCGGGCCGCAAAATCTAACGACACGATCATTATATGAGCATTGCACTCGAAGAAAATAAGAATGGTGTTCACGTCGGCGAGGGCAGAGCGCCCGAACCAATCGGCTGCGTTTCCTTGCTTCCACAACACCTGGCGGACTTGCGCCGGTCCGGCCTTTCCGATTGCCAAATTGCTGCCTGCGGCTTCACTTCTTCCAATAGACAGCATGACGTGGCCGAATGGTTGAATTGGGAATCGCCGGCGAAGTCCATTATGCCCTGCCTGATATTTCCGTTCGTTGACTTGGACGGCAAAGGGAGCGGCTACTGCCGGGTGAAACCGGACAAACCCCGCAAGGACAAAAAAGGAAAGCCCGTCAAATACGAGTCGCCTAGGGGCCTGCCGAATCGAGCGTATTTTCCACCGGCCACGCGGCGTGCCGTACTTCAGGATGCGACGGTTTCCCTGGTTGTAACCGAGGGCGAAAAGAAAGCCGCCAGGGCCGATCAGGAAGGTTTTCCGACCATTGGCCTGGTTGGTGTCTGGGGCTGGCAGAAAAAGCGGGACAAGGACGAAGACGGAAATTCAGTTGGCGAGCGAGAGCTGATTGACGACTTGGCCGGCGTGAAGTGGCAGGACCGGCAAGTCTTCATCGTGTTCGATTCCGACGCGGCAGACAAACACGAAATTCAGTGGGCCGAATGGCACTTGTGCCGAGTGCTCGCCAGCCATGGCGCGGTTGTAAAGATTGTCCGTCTTCCGTCCGGCGAGCCAGGAGCGGACGGCAAGGCGCAGAAAATGGGCCTTGATGATTTTCTAGTTACTCACGACCCGGCTAAATTGCAGGACCTGATTGACGCCGCGGCGACACCCTTCAAGCCGGCGAGAGAGGAACCGAACGAAGGCCCCGAAGACCCGCATCGCTTAGCCCGCGTCTATATCAGCAAAGAATGTTTGACGCCCAAAGGCCGGACCCTTCGCTATTGGAACGGCGAGTTCCACCGGCACGACGGGACGTGCTACAAGGCAACGTCTGAAAAGGAAATCCGCGCCGATGTAACGCGGATCGTGAAAGGGGAATTGGACCGCATAAATCTCTTGGCGCTCAAAAAGCACGCCGTTGAAGCCAAAGAAGATGAACCGCCTCCACAAGTCCGCCACATAACCAGCCGCTTGGTCAGTGACGTCATTCACGCTCTAGCTAGCTTGACCTTGACACTCTCGAAAATTGAGCAGCCGGCATGGCTCGGAAGTCCTGGCCCGTTCCCCGCTGATGAAATCATTGCGGCCAAAAATCACCTAGTCCATCTCGGCTCCCTAGTTACCGGCAAGCCCCATTTATGCGCGCATACGCCGCGCTTTTTCTCCGCGAATGCTTTGGACTACGACTTCCTGACGAACGCGCCAGAGCCATCGGCCTGGCTTAATTTCCTTCATCACGACATATGGCCCGGCGATTATCAAAGCGTCGAGACCCTTCAAGACCTCATGGGCTATTGGCTCACCCCGCATACTTGGTTGCAAAAAATTGGCGCGATCGTCGGCCCGAGGCGAAGCGGCAAAGGAACCATAAGCCGGGTTATCAGGGGACTGAACGGCGCAGCCAATGTTGCTGGGCCAACCCTAAGCAGCCTTGGAACTAATTTTGGCCTCTGGCCTCTGATCGGCAAGAATCTGGCCATCATTTCCGACGCCCGGCTAAGCGGTCGGACTGACACGGCAACGGTTATTGAGCGTCTACTCAGCATTTCCGGCGAAGACGCCTTGACCATCGACCGCAAAAACATGGCCCCGATCACAACCCGGTTGCCGACTCGTGTTTTGATACTCTCGAATGAGCTACCCAACCTCCGCGACGCCTCCGGCGCTCTGGCGGGCCGATTGGTCCTCTTGCAAATCACTCGAAGCTTTTTCGGCAAAGAGGACCCGCTTTTGACCGACCGACTGCTCAAAGAACTGCCCGGCATTCTACTCTGGTCTATCAAGGGTTGGCAGCGGCTAAGGGAGCGCGGCTTCTTTGTCCAGCCTCCCGCGAGCGCGGAATTGCTGGGAGAGATGGAGGACCTATCCGCCCCCATCTCGGCATTCGTCCGCGACTATTGCGAAGTGGCAATCGGCCTATCCGTTGAACGGGCGGACCTCTACCTGTGCTGGCGGCAATGGTGTAAAGCTGGCGGCCAAAAAGAGCCAGGAACCGACGCCCTTTTCGGACGTAACTTGCGGGCGGCTGTCCCGTCAATTCGGCGGAGCCAGCCCCGTTCTGACACAGGCAAACAATTGAACCATTACGGGGGCATCGGGCTGAACCATGAAGGCGAGGGCCTACTGACACAGGCGAGGGACGATTTGACACAGGCTCGACACAGGTAGGACACAAGCAGGCAGTTTCGCTAAACGAGGGAACCGAATCGACTTGCGGCGCTGACACAAGTGACACAGGCAATTACATACTTTAGGTAAGAAACAATGGAAAAAGAGAGCGCTTATAAGAGTAGAGGGTGCAATGGGAAAACACCTGTGTCACCTGTGTCAGGCTTTTCTTGGGGTCCGGCCTGGTTAGATAGGACTTACGTCAAATCCTCTCCTCCCGAAACTATCCCCGTTCAGCAGCCAGGTCCCGTCAACTTCGCCGCGCCCGATGATGACGATTGGATTTGTCGCATCATCGAACGAGATCAAGGACTAAGGCCTGGCAGTTTGTGCCTGCGAGACCCGGCCAAGATGGAGGACGGCAGGTGAAGTACATCGGCTGGTCAAGGATCAAGGGCGGCAGGTGGTTGCAGCGTGTAACCAGTCCGGACGAAACGCATGCGTTGCGCATGGTCATGGCGCTGACCCGAGGCCTGCCCTTCTCGGACGTGACCGTGACGCCGGAAGGCAAGGACCCGAATGATAGGGCCAAGGGGGGCTACCCGGCAGGGCATGCAACATCTCTACAGCCGGGCGAAAAATAGACCACGGCTCCCAAGCGCGGTTCTTTCACGAAAATGGAGTGTTTTATGCGAGGCAGACCACCAACACCGACAGCCGTTCTCAAAGCGCGCGGATCCTGGCGGGCCAAGACCCGCAAGGCAGAGCGAGTCCTACCCGTGGAAGCGCCAAGCAAGCCCGACTGGCTTCAAGGCGAAGCGGCGGCGGAATGGGACCGCGCCATTGCGGCACTGCTTGAGATGGGGATTTTAACCCTGGCCGATCGCGCCCCCCTGGCGGCTTACTGTGAAGCCTGTGGCGAATTTGTCGAACTGGTTCAACTGATTGCCACGATAGGCCGGGAAGGAAATGGCGCTCTCGTGCGCATGAAAAACAAAGCGGCCGAACGCATAGCCAAATTTGGATGCGAGTTTGGCTTCAGTCCGGTGAGCCGAACACGATTGAAGCTTACGGCGCCAGAGCCGGCGGCCAGCCCCAAGCTACGTTTCTTTGGACCGAAGTAACCCCGAAAGGAAAACATCATGGCAACAGCAACGAAGACAATGAGCAATTCGACATCAGCCCGCTTCACCGAGGCGGTCAGCGACATTGTCGAAAAGCGGACAAAACTTGTGGCGCGTTGGAATGCCCTCAAGCAGCGACGAGAGGAAAAGATAGAAGCAGCCACGCGCGCTTTGGAAGAGGCCAAAGCGGATATAGAAAAAACGGCGGAACACAAGCTTGACTCGGAGCAGGATTATCTCCGTTTCTTGTTTGCACAGGCGCGTGTGAAGGGCGCGGAGCAAGCCCTGGACCTTTTGCCGGCTGAACCGCAGCCGCATGAGGAAGTATACAAGGTGAAAGCCCAGCTATTCCACATGCTGCCGGCAGGGGTGCTGGAAGAGGCGGCTCGGATTGGAGAAATGCTAGCGCGCGAAAGGAGATCAGAGAACCGGGAACAGAACTGGGGTGATCCTGATAAGAATCGCCTTTCAGACCTGCGTGGGGCGAATGTCGCCCGAGCGCAGGCCGAACTGCAAGACGATAACTGGCGTTTTCTTGCCGACCCGATGCCGAAACTTGAGGCTATCCAAGACGGATATGACCTCAAAAAAAGGAGCATAAAATGAGCGCTTACGCTGTCGAGTCAGTGGCCTACCATGAAGCCGGACATGCAATTGCCTTTATGTATCTGGGCATCCCGCTTTCGGGCCTTCATTGCGGCCCGGATGGAGGCGTCACTATACCGAGTCGCCTGGGGAGTCCACGGGCGCGGATCATCGCGACTATGGCGGGCTCAAAGGCCGCGCGCATGGCAGGCCTTTTTGATGCGGGCGAAGCCAGTGTTGAAGACGCCGAGATTGGCCTAGAGGCTCTTGGCGATTTGAGGGACTGTCCAGACACCCATCGGCGGTACAGGGCGGAGACAGAGGCCATTCTGAGCAAGACTTGGTTCCAAGTCGTTTTCTTGGCGGCTCAATTAGCCGACGACCGTGATATGGACCGCGAGGATATTGCCCGTCTTTGCCGGCAGCCTGGCTCGCCCTTGATGGTTTATTCGGCGCTTTATCCCAGAGCGAAGGCGCTAAGCCGACCGGCAAAGACCCTCCTTCGTAGGTCTGGCTGGGTGAGTATTCAAACAAAAGCGTTTCCATGAAAGCCCGGTTTTGATGGTTTGGGCCGGGCCTCGGGCGGGCGGGCTATGTGGTTTGGCCCGTCCCGCCTTTTTTGAAAGGACAATACAGTGGCAACAGATATCGGCACCCTTGCGACAAAGCTAACGGTCAATGCCCAGACGATGGACTCGGGGCTGGCCCAAGCCCAAGCGAAGCTATCTAAGTTCGCAGGTACGGCCAGTAAGCTCGGCGGGGGCGCTTTTCAAAACTTCGCAGCCGGCAATTCCGCCGGCATCTTCACTTCTCCCTTGCAATCGGGATTAGCTGCGCTTCCTGGCGGCGGCATCGCCGCTGGCGCTATCGGCATCCTTCAGCAGTTCGATCAAGTGATGAAGGAGACCAAAAGCGACATTGCCGAGACTTCGAAGCAAGCCGATGCGCTGGGAATTTCTTACGCCAGCATGCTCTCGCTGCAAAACGCGGCGGGTGATTCGGCTGGGGCGATGCGACATGGGCTCGGCCATTTAGGCAAAGAGCTTTTTGCCGCGACTCACGGTTCGCAGGAAGCGGCGGATAAATTCAGCAAGCTCGGCTTAAGCGCCTCACAACTGGCCTCTGTTCCCCTCGACAAAGCGCTGGGCATGGTTGCCGACAGAGTAAAGCAGGCGGGGCCGGGCATGGGCGGGCTGGGCGTCTCCATGACTTTGCTGGGCAAGGCGGGGGCCGAACTGAATCCCATGCTAGGCAAGGGCGCGGAGGGCCTGGAAAAGTATCGCCAGCGCACTGAAAAAAGTGGCCGTGCTTTGAGCGACATGGAAGCGCGCACAGTTCGCCTAAGCCTGATTAACAAAAAAGAATTGGACGAAGAGCTCCAGGGCTATAAGGACCGAATCGCCGCTGAAGATTCTCTAACCAAGGTAGCTATCCAACGCTTAACGATGGCTCCCTCAGTGCTAGGTCGGGCGTGGAAGTCGGCGCTTCTGTTTCCCGGCGATGTTGAGGCCGAACGCCAAAGGATCAAGGAGGAACAGGTAGAAAAACATAAGCGGGAGCAAGGTAATCCGGGAGAGTTATTCCGCGCGGAACGACTGGCAAGCGCCGATGAGCTGGAAAAGAAATTGCAGCGCACCGTTGACACGTTCGGTATGACCCAAAGCGCCATTACACGCTTCATCGAAGTGGAGGCCGGGTCTACGGACGAGGATCTCAAGAAAGTGGACGCCTTGCAGGCGGTCGCTGATCGCATGATCAAGTTTAGCGACACGGCCAACGGCGGCATTACATCGCTACAGAAATATCAAATGGCCTGGGGCAAGCTGTTCGAGGAATGGGGCCGTGATGGAGCGGAGATTGAAGGCCTCGCTCGGTCTATGGGAGAGCTTAACAGGCAGCTTGCAGGCAACCTAAAAGGGGACGCGGCCAAGGCTATCGCTGAGTCCTTTAATCCGCTTGAAGAGGCCCGCGCCAAACTAGAGAACCTTCAAAAAATGTTAGGGGATAAGCTAATCAATAAGGACGTGTTCAACGCAGGCGCGGCCAAGATCGGTAACGGATTAGTTGCGGCGGCGGGCCTCGGCGACGCCCGGCTACCACCGGCGCTTATTGAGGGCAGCGCGGCGGCGCAATCGGCCATTACCCAGCATCAATTCGGCGGCCGCGCGGACCCTCAAACCCGAGTCGCGGACGCGGTGGAGCGCCTCGAGCAAATCGCGAAGGAAACTAAAGTAGCAAACGAGCGAACCGCCAATGCCGTAGAGAAGCTCCCGCAGCTCAACAAGGTGGGCCGGAACTAGCCCGGAAAATGATTTGGACCCTTGCCGCCGCAACGAGCGGCGGAAGGGTCCGGTGGAACGCTTCCCTTGTCCTAAGCAGGTTAAGTAAATGGGAATTACAAAAGTTTGCTTAAGAAAGAAAAAACAAGTTGTAGAGAGACGTTCAAACTCACTGACACCCCCTTTCGCTGACAGGGCGAAGTTGAACCGTTCACGATTTAGGCCGGCGTTTGCGCGCTGGCTTGGGCGGCACATAGATACGCAGCTTCGGCTTGGGCGCTGGACGCCATACGGGGGTGAGTCCCGCCTGGCAAAGGGCCATTACTTCCGAAATGGTCATTAGCTTCTCAGCGGGCATCCTGGGGGCTCCTAGAGGGTGATCCTGTGGCAACGCTGCTATCGGACGGACAAGGCAGTAGCGGCACCCCGTTTACTGTGAAGGGCCGAATGGGTCTACGGCCGGCGACAAAGGCATCCAGGGTGCATTTCCAGCAATTCCAAGCCCGGATCGTTTGGTCCAGGTGCAGAGGCCATTTACATATCGAGCAACATGGCCACGGCCTCTTGACGCTGGGAAACCGCTGCCTCATTTCGCCCTCGGCGGATCGGCAGTCAGTATGGCTATCTCTTCTCCCAAGCGGTCGATCAGCTCCAGCGCGGCCTTGGCCTTCTCTCCATAACCATGAAGGCAATCCCTAAGCCTCTTGTGAAGTACCGTGCAAATGGCATTTCGCTCAAGTTGGATGGATCGGTCGCTACGGGGGGGCGGCGGCACGGGCTGGGCCTCGGGCTGGGCGGTTGTCTTGCGCCTCGGCCATCCGTTAGGCCTTTGGTGAGCCGTTGCCTGATTCGCCAACTGTTGAAGCAAGCCGGCGGTGGGATGCCGGGTTTCGCTGCTTACCTTCTTCCAGATTTCGACCTGTTGCTCCGGCGAGCAATTGACCAGCGCGCGGGCCTGTAATTGGTTTTTCGGCAATTGAGGGCATCTGGCGGCCTTGAGGTTTTCCACGACGCTGGTCGCACTGATCAGCGAATAGGCATAGCTCTTACTGAGCCCCCAACGATCCTTCACATAGGCTTCAAACGTTCCGTAATGTTCGCGGTAGAGGAAACTTTGCCGGATCTCCAGGAGCGCGGAACCGACTTTGATAAACGAGCTAATGTGTTCGGCAATGCTTTCCTCAAGAATTGCCAAGCGCTCGCTCTCAGCGGGGGCCAGCGGTTCGGGCGGCGGGCCATTGCTGCCGTTTCTCGTCAAGGTGTCTGTCATGTTGGGATTCTCCAAGGTGTTAAGGGACGAAGGCGCAACGCGGACCTTGCTGGTTGGCGCGATGGAATGAAACGGCGTTAGTCCTCTGAGTCGTACTCAGCCTTGAGTTGTTCGCGGTCCAGCCGGCGTTCCAAAATGCCGACCACGATAGCAGCGGTCAAAGTGATCAGGCTGCAAATGAAGTAGATAGTCGTCATGGGGGCGCTCCCTTCAAGAGTTTGCAAGACTCTGACGGAAAGAGCAAGTCTACCTTAGATTTCCCTTGTGTCAATAGGCAAGTCTAGATTACAATAGGAATTGTCGGGATAGCCTTGTAAGCTGTCCCCATGAAGGAATCACCCGAAAAACCGGATGGAGAAAAGCGAGTGGTTATCTACATCGAAACGGACGCCGCCTTGAAAGACCGTCTAAGCAACCTGGCCAAGAAACGCCGGCGCAAGATTAGTGCCGAGGCCATCCTTGCAATCGAGAAATACCTTGACGAAGAAGAACCCAAGGAAGGCATCACCGAAACGGCGAAGCCGAAAGAGAAAAAGGGGAAGTGAAATGATTAGCGACGTTCTTTCGCAGGCCGTTGACGATATCAACGATTACCTTGCCGCCGACGTTATGTACCAGGGCATAACCGGGCCGATTAACAAGCTGGTGCTCTTAATGGATGCGGCTCGAATCAGCCTCGATGCGCCCCCACTGGGGACGGACGACGAGTATCAAGCCGTCTGGCGGGCCATTGCTGCCCTGGACATTCAGCCCGTCTTGTCGGCGGTGACAAAGCTAAGCGCGGCTGCCTCTTCTCAAAAAGGAACACCATGAACGACGAACGCATAATCGTATGGTTGCTCAATCCGAATGACCGCCCCTTCTACAAGTTGGAATGGCGCGAGCCCGGAACGAACAAGCGGAAATCGAAGTCTACCAAGACGGGCGATAAGACCACGGCCGAACGCATGCGCCATGATCTGGAATCCGACTTGAACAACGGGCGCTTTCAGGAAAAGAGCAAGCTACTGTGGAGCACGTTTCGGACCCGGTACGAACAAGAGAAGCTTGTCAACGTCCGGGAGAATAGCCGGAAGAAAGCCGCGGCGGTATTCGATTCATTCGAGCGACTCGTGGCACCGGGGAAGCTGAGCCGGCTGGATGAATCGACCTTTAGCGCCTACACGGCCAAGCTGCGGGCTTTGAAGAGGCGACCCGCCACGATCCACGGCCACTTGTCCTATCTGTCGGCAGCGATGCACTGGGCCGTCAAGATGGGCCTGATTGCCAAGATGCCCTATATCGAATTGCCTAGGCTGCCCGAGCCCGAAGAAATTCGCACCATCATCCTCGAAGAGTATGAGCGGCTGATTATGTCCGCACCTACCGAGTGGTGGCGTGTGTTCATTGCAACGGCCTGGTTTACCGGCATGCGTCGAAACGAAATCTTGGCCCTATCCTGGGACAAACGAGACGAGCCCTACCTGGACCTGGACGCCAAGCAAATCAACATCCCGGGCGACAAGCAAAAGAACGGCAAGACCTCGTGGCTGCCCCTTCACCCGGACCTGGAAGAGATGTTCGTCAACGTGCGGAATAAGTTGCTGGCCAAGGGCGTTAAGACCACCGGGCCTATCTTCCCGTTCGCCAACCTGCCTTCCCAGTGCAGCAATCTCTTCAAGGGCATTGCGGCCAAGGCAGGGCTAGATATCGGCCTGCACGACCTACGGCGCTCGTTTGCAAGCCGGTACGCCAGCCAGGTTCCCGCGCCCGTGCTTCAGCGGCTCATGCGGCACGCCAACATTACGACCACGATGAAGTTCTACACCAAGATCGACAACGTGCTTCGGGAATCCATTTTGAAGGCTTAACGCATAAGCGAGTGTTTACACACCGTTCTATACACCAGTTGACCCAAAAACTGCGATTTTCCAGGAGAAAAGGGACCTGTGACGGCATATTGTATGCTGCCAAGGAGATTTTGTACCATTATATTCACCAAGGGCAGGTCCCCCTGGGTGTGCAGCTGTTACTTGGGTGGGAAATCAGCGCAGCGCGCGGTAGTCTGGGGGAGCGATTGGAAATCCACCCAATAAAGGAGTTGAGCTATGTCCGCCCGCGCGCTTCCTTCGGCTGCAAACGAGACTCGGGAACAACGTATTGAAGCCATCATGAAAGAGCTTCGGCCCAAGATCGACGAGCAGGTCCGCAAGATGGTCGAGCGGGCCGTGGACGTGCCAGAGGCCGAAGAATTTGGCGCCATCGACTTTG
>JBJMQT010000055.1:0-53807 GCA_045802525.1 Gemmataceae bacterium | reverse complement strand
CTTTCTTCAGCGTCCGTTACCATCGCCTACGATCCGCAATATCCGGAATGAAGCGGGAAGTCTCTGCGACCCTTCCAGGGTCGTTTTGGATGGGGCATCGTCTACCGGTGGTATCGCTGCGCTCAACCACCGGCTAATTGCTGTAACGCCTCCGGCGTAAAGAGTTGGCGCCCCGACCCCTACCGGGACACTCCGGGGTCATGGAAAAGCCTACGCCTGTAAGGGCCGCTCTTCCGACTAAAACTATGTTCCGCGCGGTCGGGGTCGGGTCGATCCCATCACTTTTTTGGAGCATTTCTGTGCAACAAGTGTGTTTCTGTGCAAAAAAATGCTTTCTGTGCAAAAAGCGTCATTTCTGTGCAACCCGAGGGGTGTCTGGTTTGCACAGCAATTTGCACATAAACGGCGCCCAAGACGTCCTGAGTCATGGTCGGCGATCGAAAACAGGGGCGATAAAATCGCTGAGCTGTTTTCGAATGCCTCTAACAGGCTACATGCTTAAATGCGCCAATCTGTCGAGGCGCTCACAGACTACGTTGACGCGGTTGCAAACAAATGGGATGATTGATTCGGACAGCCAGTTACGACTGTCCGGGTTTTGCATGGAGACGCCGTCATGATCGACGAGACCCCGCTGGTCGCTCCTCTCCCGGTAGAGCACCTGGTTGTTGAGCAGACGCTGGAAAATCCCGGACATCCTTTGCCGCCCGCGGACCCGGACAAAGTTAGGGCTCTGGACGCCGTTTTCGCGCAGCAGCGCGAGAGCGAGCAGGTCGCCAATCTGCTCGGCATGTGGACGGGCGGCATTCTGCTGGCGGATTTAGCCAAAGAACACTTCATGGACGATGCGACCGAGACTCCGGAAGAAAAGAAAAAGCCTTTCCTTCCGAAGGATCCCCAAGAGTAGACGGCAATTTATCGTTTCGCGCCCGGCTGGTGCCCTGCGGGCGCGAAACATTTACACTTCAATTGACCGCCTTCGGGACCGGCAATTCCGGCAAAAGTTTCCTCAAGTCATCGATGGTCAGGGGCGGCAAGGGATGAAACCCTTGGCGGGCTGCGTGTGCCGACCGCACGGCACATTCCTTTTCCAACAAGTAATTACGATTATAATCGTCGCGCCTTTGGTTGACGGAGGTCATGTCGATCGCCTCGACATGTTCCCGCCAGCGCCGATTGAACCGCTCCAAGCTGTCTACTAATTCCGCGAGCGCCCGCCTGATGAGGCGAGGCGACGAGGAGGCCGGCGCCGGACCCGCCAGGCGAGGCTGCAATTGCGCCTCCAGGTCGCTCAAGACCCTGACTTGCTCTTCATTGGTCAACCAAGGCGTCAGGCGATCCCAGTCGCCAACATAACCGCGCAGAAGAGCTAAGCGCGTCCGGACCATGGACAGCCATTCTTGTCGCTGTACTTCACTGCGCGCGAGGATTTGGGCCAAGGCTTCCCGCACCTGCTGTGCTCGGCGAATGTAGGCCGGGGCGCCGTAGAAGGCTAATAACTGTTGAAAGGTTTCTCCGCGCGGTCCAATGCCCTGCGACGGCGCTTCCATCAAAATTCTCCCTGCAACACGAAGTCCGGTTTTCTACCCTTTCAGGCAATGCCATGAAGGATTTTCCGGCCTGAAGGGCCGGTTCTATCAGCCCAGGTCGAAGGCCTGGGGACGGCGCGGCGATCCCGTTTCGGCCCTGTAAGGGCCGTTCATTCGTCATCCCCCTGTGCCCTTCAGGCCGAAAGACACAGCGAACGATTCAGCCCCCTCGCTCGCTCACCCTCGCGACTCTGTAAAAGCGCAAGTCCATGCAAATAGGAATGGACTCGATGACCGCTCATGGATGTCGCCTCGCTCCCTTGCCCGCTATAATCGGTTGTTTGAAGCCTCCTGGGCGTCAATGAGTCTCTGTGGAGACGGTGCCATGGCCATTCTAAACGTTGAAAACTACCAATCCTACCGCGGTTTGCCGACTCTGGCCGGCGTCGCCACGATCGCCGAGGCGGCCAAGCCGGGTTTGACCGTGGAAGCGTGTGTGACGCGGCTCAAACGCTATCATTATGCGTTTTTGCGGCTGCACCAAGTCCTTACGGCGCGGATCACGGCCGAGCCGATTTACGAACTCAAGACCGGCTTTTCGCATCACTCCTACCTGTGCGCCGAGCATGTGCAGGCGCTGCGCACGCGCATTGGCGAAATGCGCGAACCGCCCTTGGGGCTGGAAATTGTTCCCGATGCCGGCCTGGAAATTTTTTTCGACGAGATCCTGGCCGCGCCCACGACGGAAGAGTTGCTCGTGGGCGTCTACGAAAAGGCTTTGCCGGCTCTGGACGCGGCTCTGGCCCGGCACATGAGCGACACCAACCCGCTTGCCGATGCGCCGTCCGTCCGGGTGTGCCGCTTCGCACGGCTTGAAGTGGCCGACATGGTGGAATTCGGCACCAGGAGCATCGCCTGTCTGGTCGATGATGCGGCTCGCACGGCCATGAAGTCGTGGCTAACGCTGCTGGATGATTGCTTGGCTGCCGCGGGCGGCCTAGACGGCACGGCGTCTCCTTCGGACAAGACCTTGGGCCGCCATTATTCGGCGCGGCCTTACGTCTATGATCGCGTGCCGCGACGCGATGAGCGGTTTCAGGATCTGTTCAATCAAGCGGTCAACCCGGAAGCCTTCATTTACAGCGCGGACTACAGCCCTCAGCCGAAGACCTTGATGATGCTGATCAAGCGTTTGCGCGAGATCGATGTGCCGGAGATGATGGCGAGCATCATTTACGAGACGAAGGGCAAACCCTGGGAGTACTACCTGGCGATGTCCCGGCAACTCTGGGATGAGGCCCGCCATGCCATGATGGGCGAAGTCGGCTTCGTGGCCCAGGGCGTTGACTGGTCGCAGGCCCGCATCACGCACAATTGGTCGCTGCGCCTCAACACCGAGTGCACGCCGATTGAACGCCATGCCGTGCTCTATTTCATTGAGCAAGGCCTCATGAACAAAACCGGCAAGCGCTTCGAATGGGAACTCGGCGTGCAGTCAGGCAACCCACTCATCGGCACATTTCAGGACTATGACTGGGCCGACGAAGTCTTGCACGCTCAGTTAGGCCGGGAGTGGTACATTCCGCAAATCGGCAACTGGAAGGAAGCCCTTGATTACGGCGATGAGTGCTGGTCGAAAATTGTGAGCAACTGGACGACCGTCCGCGATCAGGGGCTGACCCGGCACGAAAACTGGTGGCCCGCGATTTACCGGCAAGCGTGCGCTGCGTGGGGCGTGTCGCCCGATCCTAAAGTATTGGCTTTCGATGAAACCTACGAAGGCACGCGCGCCGACCTCAAAACCGTTTCGGCGAGCGGGTGAGGTAAGACGTTCCTCCCCTATAACTTATCACATGGGAGGTATGATTTGACAGTTGAGCATTGTTGTGAATGAGAAGACAGGATTGTCTGCTCCACCGGTTTGTCTGCCTCACATTCATTGATTGGCACATCAATTCTCGCATTCGTCATTGCCAAACGCGGTCGCCTCGTTTAATGTTTGATTTATATTCCGTTAAGATTGGGTGAAAAGAACCAGACGCATTTCGCAGCGCGTCTTATTTCACATCGTACCAAGGCCGCTACGATCATGTCCCCTTTGTCCCTCGTGCGTTTCATAAAGCGTTCGGTAAATTGGACAGTTCGCCATCTGTGGCGACCTCTAGCGCCGGCCAGTCCACACTATGGCGAGCTGGTCTCGCTGGCGTTCGCCGTGTGCACCGTCCTGTTCCTTACCAAGGGCTTGATCGCATACCGCGATCTGGACAAGCCCGACATGCCGCCGCAGATCGTCAATGAGGAGTTTCTGTGGTCGCTGGGACGCCTATGGGTCTGCTGTGCCGAGGACTTCGCGGTAGGAATCGGCTGCCTGCTCCTGGCTCTTGTGACGATTAAGCTGCGCGATTCGCTATGGTATCGCCGCACGGTGCGTTTCATCCTTCATGTCGCAGCCGGTCTGGCTATCTGCTACATGATCGTCAATGCCCAAATCTATCACGTAATCCATCGCTTTTTGACCGTTTCTCTCTTCGAATTCGGCGGTGGCCTCAAGCCCGAGCGATCGATCTATGAAGGGGCGACGCTAACCGTGAAGCTGGCCGTGGGCATGTTGCCGTTGCTGGTCATCGCCCTTCACATGGCTTTAGCGACGCGGCTTTCCCGGTTCTGGAATCGGCTGACTTGCCTGGGATGCCGGCCGCTGGTTTTGCTGCTTCTAGTTGGCGGCCTCACGGCGGCCTCCCAGGCCGGTCAAGTGGGAATGTTTCCCGGCCGCAATAAAGACTTCGCACAGAACCCGCACCTGTTGTTGGCTCGCTCCTTCTTTGGCAACGTGTCGTTCGGCGACCTCGACGATCAGACCGGCGACCTGACCGATTTCCAAACCGGCGATCCCCGGCACGGTTGCCGGCTCGAACAGCGCCCCAAGAACATTATTCTTATCGTTGTGGAATCCGCCGCCGCCCAGTATCTTCAGACCTATGGCTTCCCATTGCCCACCACGCCCGGTTTGGAAAAGCTCAAGGGCAAGAGCCTGATCTTTGACAATTTCTACGCCACCGCCAATCACACCATCGCGTCGGCGCTGCCGCTTTTTGGCTCGACTTACAACGATCCACACACGGTGGCAACGCTGATCGATTATCCAGCCTTTCCGGTGCCGCTGGCCCAGACGTGGCTAAAAAGCCAGGGTTACAAAACTTGTTTTCTCGCTTCAGGCGGGTGGCGAACTTGGGAAGGGTATCGCAACATGGCGCCCTCTTTTTTGGGCGAAGGCTTTGACGTGGCCCGTGACCCGCACCATCCGTTCTGGCGATCGTTCAAGAATCCTGAGCATTTCTTGGATAGGGACTACCTCGATCCGGAAATGTTCGACGACGCCAAGCGCTTAATCCGGGAGTCCAAAGACCAGAAGTTCTTCCTGTTAATGTGGAACTATTCCACCCACCATCCGTATTACGCCGACAAACAAAGTCCCTTCGACGTCAGGCTGTACCCGCCGGCCTTCTTGCAAGGCGCCACGGTGCGTCAAGACTTCCATGACTTTTTAGTCACCATTCTGCAGACCGATGCCTTGATCTGTAGCCTTTACCAAGAGCTCGAAGGACAGGGACTCGGGGATGATACGCTGGTCGTCGTGACCGGGGACCACGGCGAGGCGTTCGGCCAACATGGCGCTTTCATCCATGGCGACTCAGTCTATGAAGAAGAGGTCCGTGTCCCGCTTGTCCTGATCAACCCGCGCCTGCCTGGGATCGGCACACGCAATAAGACAGTGGGCAGCCATATCGATGTCTGGCCCACGATCACGGACATTTGCGGGCTGCCGGCGCATCCCCTTTGGCAAGGCAAGAGCTTGCTGGGCGACTGGCCTGATGCGGAACGGCGGGCTTATTTCTGTGGCCGGGGCGGCGGCGGAACGCTGGGCATTCGCGCAGGCAAGTATAAATACCTTTGGGATTACGGTTCGCAAACGGAGCAACTTTTCGATATCGAAACCGATCCCGGTGAAACTACCAACCTTGCCGATGAGCATCAGGACTTGTGCCATAATCTCCGTCGGCGGCTGCGCGATTGGACTAACAGTCAAACCGAGCTGACGAAAGAGCGCCTGGCCGACCGAGCGCGCTAGACCGAAGTAAGCGAACGCCGGAGGCTCGCCGCTAAACGGGCGTCTCGCCTTCTCCTTCTACGACGTCTCCTTCCTTGGCCTTCTCCATGATTTCGTCCGTGCTGGCGGGGTCTACGACACGGCAACTTTCCGTTAACTGACCGGCAATAGCGCGCATTTCAGCTTGCCAGTCTTCCGGCGTCGTATCCGCTGGGCAGACCTGGGCAAATTCGCCGCACAAAAGAATGAGGCGTAAGAAGTGGCGAAACACAATGCCTTCTTGTTTCGTGAGATCCCGCGTTTTGACGTACAAATTGAAATTGTTGCCATGGCGGAAAAGCTCCCCGGCGGCCCAGACGGACTGGGTGTGAACGTCACTGACTTCCGGATACAGGGCGTCAAACAGCAAGCGCAATTTCTCAGAAAGAGTCGGCGGGCGCTCCCTTCTTTCATAGGGATCTTCCTCCTCATCATCCTCCGGTTCGGGCAAAGGGGACGCGATCAGGCCGCGCTGGATTAAATCCGGGTCCAGCCGCGTCGTGGCCAGCGGGCCGGGAGGCAATTCGTCCGGAAAGGGGACGCGGACATATTTCAACACCGGACGCGGCATTTCCAGCACGCTCTCCAGCGCCTGCAACCTCTCGTTGCGATCCGCAATGCCCAGGTGATCGAGCAGGAAGACAGCATAGAACGGATGCACGCTCCGAAAAACCAGCATTTGATCCAGCTTCGGTGTCGGTAAGGCCCGCACGGCTTTGTAGCTTTTGAGCAAATCCTCTGCGGCGGAATTGCCTTCTTCCGGCGGCGGAGGCAACGGTGGATCGAGTGTGACGAACCCGCCTTTGGCTAAAGACTGCAACATATGCTCGAGCGCCTTTTCCCCGGCGACGATGCGCGGTTCGTCCAGGAGACGCTTGCCGATGAAGGTCCGAATACGGGAGACCTCCGGCGACAGTTTCAAAAGATACGCCAACAAGCGCCAGGGCAGCCCGCCTTTACTGTAGAGCTTGCCCGCTGGAGCGGCCTTGAGCTTTTCGAAATGGCCTTCCGTCCAATATTGCACGTTGGTGCGGCGGTCCGGCTTCTTTCGTTTCAGCGCTTTCCTGGCCTTGAGCAGGGTTGGGTCCTTGGTGTTTTCCGGGATCTGATCGTATTTCTCTTTCCAGCGCAGCAACTTGACGTCGTCCTCGTGAGCCAGGGCGTAGACGTAGCCCCGATCGTCGAATTGAGGCCGCCCTGCCCTGCCAAAAATCTGATGGGCTGTGCTGGCATCGACGAGTTTTTCCTTGCCAAAGGGTCCTTTCATCAGCGAGGTCAGCACCACGGAGCGAGCGGGGAGGTTGATCCCGGATGCCAGCGTTTCGGTGCATACCGCGACCGCAAGCAGCTTGCGCTCGAAGAGATTCTCGACAACGCGGCGATACTTGGGCAAGAGACCCGCGTGGTGCACGCCGATGCCCCGGCGCAGCATCTGCTTCAGTTTGGGACCTACTCCTTGCGTCCAGTCGAGCTTGTCAATCTCGTCGTTGAGTCTGCCTCGCACGCCCGGCGGCAGCAGGTCGAGTCCTTTGAGCATTTCCGCGACGCTCCAGCATTCATCGCGATTGAAACAGAAGACGAGGGCGGGCGTCGTCCGGGTCTTATCGTCGCCTTTGGCCATGATAAGAAGCTGCTCACCCAAGAGTTCGTCGGGCACCCAGCGATAAGTCAGCGGCACCTTGCGATCGCGGCCTTCCACCAGCTCGATTTTCCGGTTGTGCGAACGGTTGAGCCAACTGAGAAACTCGGTTGCGTTGCCGACGGTCGCGGATAGAAGCAACAAGCGGATGTGGGCCGGCAACATGCCGAGCGACAGTTCCCAGACAATGCCGCGCTCAGGATCGTTGAAACTATGAAACTCGTCCATGACCACGGCCGAAACTTCGTCGAACTGAAAGGCTTCCGGATGCAAAAGACGATTGAGCAGGATTTCAGCTACAACAACCAGGACGCGGGCGCCGGGATTGACATGCCGATGACCCGTGACGAGGCCCACGTCCTCGGCCGCAAAGCCCCAACGCACGGCGGCGGCCTGCATCTCCTGGAACTTTTGCTCCGTCAAGGCGATGAGCGGCGTGGTATAGTAAGCGACCTTGCCGGTGTGCAGCGCCTCAAAAAGCGCAGCCTGGGCAATGAGCGTCTTGCCGGTGCCGGTGGGCGCGCACACAAGCACGCCTTGTTCTGCCGTGAACCAAGCCAGAAGGGCGTCTTCCTGTACGGGATAGGGGGCGAAGGGAAGTTGGGCCAGATATTGCTCGGCTAATTGATCGCGCGTGAGGATGGCGTCTGGCATTGAGATACCGTCGGGGATGTCCCTTCCCGATGGGAATTAGACTTTCAATTAGTAAAATGCAATTATACGGGTTCTGACTCTTTAGAATTGACCGTCCGCCCCTGCCAAGATCTTAGGAGCCACCTGATGTCCGAAAACCCTTCTGATGAAATCGTGCGCGTGGCGACCGCCCCGAATCCGCCCGTAGCCCACATTTGGGAGCAGGCTCTCAAGGAAGAAGGCATTCGCTGCAAGATCGTCGGCGATTACCTGGACGCGGCGTACGGCGATATACCGGGTTTGAGAGCGGAGGTTTGGGTCCACAAGGAAGACGCCGAACGAGCCGAGGCGATCATCCGGCAATTGGAAGCCGCCGTCGACACCGAAACTGACGAGGATGAATGACCCACCGCTTAGCGCCAACTACGAAAGTCTTCCAAAACCCGCGCTAAATGCAGCCGCCGTTTCTCAAATAACGCGAACAAGGCCAAAATGGCCGCGCCTAGAATAATCCCGCTCACCCACCATACCCATGCCTGCTGCATATCCACGGCCGCATGCCAAATCATGCTGAAAATTACCAGCACGAGGAAGCCGACTCCCAGATAGAGATACGACCGCACCCGGAACAAGATGCCGGCTAATACGCCCATGACGGACAGGACCGCCAGGACCAGCGGCAGAAAAACCGACTCTCCCAGCCCGGTAATGAACATGTCCGCCGTCGAAGAAACATAGAGCAAGCCCAAACCCAAGTAGCGCAGTCCCGTGCTGAGTTCATTGCTCAAATGCTCCCGGTTGATGATCTCACTAACCAGGATGATGAGCGCCAGTGGTATGAGCCACAATTGCGGATGTGCCAGAATCGCGATGCCGTGAGTTTCCCAAATGATCCACAATCCGATGTTGGCAGCCAGGGCCGCGAACAGGCCGTAGCGAAACGAACGCTGCATCACCGCCAAAACGGCATAGAGCAGACCAAAGAGAAACCAGAGCGCCGCATAGGAATAGCTGAAATGCAAGGCATGGCCTTCCAGGTAGTCAAGAAAAGGTCTACTGCCCGGAATAAGATGAACGAGGTGGGCATAGAGCGCTTCGGGCGGCTTTAACCAGAACGCCAACAGCGGCAATAATGGCAGAAAAACGCCGGTACGCCGCAGCGGTTCGGCCAGCACGTCGAGTTTCCGCCGGCTGAAGAACTCGCTTAGTCCAACTCCGACAAAAGCAATCACCATCACGGCAAATGTCCAGTATTTGCCGCTGAACAGCCTAAACAACTCAGGGATATTTAAGCGAAGATGTAAAAACAAAAACACCAGCAGCAGTTCGCTGGCATAGACGTAATAGCGTCGCCGTTTTTCCGATAACCTAAACGGATCGGCCCACGGCGCTACAGCAAAAGCTATCCCCGCTACGATGAGCCCCATCAAAGCGAGGAAGACCGCGCCTACTTCCCACGTGCCGAGCGCCGAGCGCAGCATCTCCCTGTTAAAGGACATTGCCTCCAGCAGAATGACTGGCAGAAGATTGGCGCAAGCAATCAGGCCTAGAATGGGCGCCGCTTGTCTACTCAAACCGCGCCATTGGTTTTCCCGCGCTACCAGGCGAGGCAGGACAAAACCATAAACAACCGTAGTCACGGCCAAGCCGATGAGCACAGCGACCCAGCGGTGCAGGGCCTGGGCGGTCTGCGACGGATCGCTTAACGCCCACCCTACTTCGGTGGCCAATAATACGCCCAGGGCCAGCGTGGCGTAGCCTAACTGCTTCCTCCACGGCTCCGCGGCCCGGATAACAAGCAACACTTCTGACGCACTTATTAAGCTGACCGCCAAGGGGCCAAACAGCCGCTCACCGATGGTATCCTCGCTCCACGTGACCACGACGCTGAGAACCAGCGGAACGAACGCCGCCACCGTCTCTATGGCCGCGAACCAGTAAGGAGGTTGCACAGGGCTCGGATCCGGCAAGCGCAGGGCTTGTCGCCATAAGCCCAGCCGGGGCGCCCCAGCGGCGATAGCGGCCGCGACAAAGACAAACAAGGAGAATCCCAGGAGCATGGCCCGCTGGAACTCAGGACCGTGTAAGCCGAGTGCTTGTAAACCCAAAACCAGACCGCTCAATCCCAGCGCGTACAAGGAAGGCAAAGGAAACTTGACGCGGTAATCCCAGCAACACCAACTGACAGCGGTTGTTGCCGCGATCCCTGCGCTCCAGATCAGAGCGCTTCTTGCAAATGTCGCGGGATCACTCCAGGGAATCAACAAGTTGCCCAACGCAATCCCCGCAATGAGGATCACAGCCGCCACCGCAGCCCAATGGCGAAAGAGACGAGCAAAGCCGAGGGCGTCCGAGTTATCCTCGGGCTCCAATGCATGGAGCTTTCGTTGAAGCCATTCCAGGCCTGTCCAGACCATCGAGGCAACGGCCAGCCCCAACGCCACGGTCGCGGTAAAGCTATAGAGCCCTTGAGGCCCGTTTACTCGCCAGATGAGCAAGCCCGCCACGTTGAGCAGTAAGGCAGAAACGATAACCTCGATTTGCCGCCTCTTCAGGAGCGCCAAGCTTCCTACAAGCAAACTAACCGCTAGCAGAGCCAGGCTCGGCGCCCAGGGCCGCAGCGGATCAGTCTGTTCGCCAACCAGCGCCGTTAATGCGGCAAGACCGCCGAGGATTTCAGTCCACGGAGTGATGCGGACCCGCAGCAAAGAAATGGAGCCTGCCAACGATTGACCCGCGATCAGTAGAGTCCACGAGCCGAGAATCCAAACCGTGACGAGCGTATGAAAAGTTAGCCAATTGCCGTTATCCCGGTGAGCAAGGCTGGAAGCTAATACGACGCCCATTGGCAGCGCCAGCGGCCCCCACAAATAGCCTTGATAAACGGACGTGATGCGCCGCAAGTAGACCAGGGCCGCCAATGTGGATGCAACGAGGGCCAACCAGCCTAGGGGGCGTCCGGCCTGCACGACGATCTCCGTCGGCATCCGAGCGGGGAACAGGATTGTCTGAACCAAGGGCAGCAGCGTCACCACCGCCATCCCCGCAATCCCAAAAGCCGCTTGCACCTGCAAAAGCGGCCAAGAATCATCCAGGCGCGGACGAATCGCTGTCGGAACCGTCATTGGCGATGCATAGTTAACGACCGCCAGCCAACCGAGCGCCCACGCCGCCGAAGTAACCGTTCCCAACTGCATTAGGCAGACATACTCAGTCCAGCCGAGCGAATTCCCGCTCTGAACGACGCCCAGCGCGTAGCCGCCCATCGTGATCAGATTAGCCACCAGTCCACTTGCGAAGGCATAACCCGCCGAGCGCTCGCGCAGCGCGTGGCCCGTCAGTCCGATCAGCACGAAAGCAAGAGGCACAATATGTGAAGCCGTGCTGCCGATGCGGGCAAAGAAGGAAGACGGATCGGCGCCGCGGGGAGCTTCGCCCGCAAAGACCTCCAGGGCCATCCAGACGGTTAGTGCCACGACCGGCAAAGCGGTGGCCGAAACCAGAATGGCTCTTAAGAGGGACGTCGTCTCGGTAAGAGGGGCGCGCCAGTGCAGGCTTGCCCGGGCATTAGCCACTTGCCTAAGCAGCATGAAAAATCCGCAGACCACCACGAAGCAAAATGCCAATCCCCACCGCAAGGCGGAAGCCGCGGCTTGTTCATGGGAAAACGGGCCGGCATAAAGCAGCGCCGGCAAGATTGCCAAGCACAGCAAACCCACAAGCAAGCCGGTCTGATTCAGCGCTGTCCGCGATTCCCATAACCACAAGAAGAACACGGCGGCAAGACTCGCCAGCCACAGCCAGCCGCCGATTCCGAATACCGCGTTAGCGGCACGGGACCAGTCGGAGAATTGATCCAGCGCCACGGTCGCGGGCGTCATTTCCCGGATGATTCCGGGGATGATTCCCCAGACAATCAGCAGAGCTTGCACGGCGACCAGGATGTAAAGTTGAATTCGGTCTAGTCCTGGTTCGAGCGCGTCAAACAAATGGCGCGCTGCTGCTCCAACTGTTGCGGGCGAGTTAGCAGGCTTCTCTTCCACGGCCGGCAAAGGGTCCTCTAGCCCCTCTCCCCCGTACTCGGGGGAGAGGGGTTGGGGTGAGGGGGATAGCGCCTGGGACTGTTCTGTCCCCCTCACCCCCGGCCCCTCTCCCCCGAGTACGGGGGAGAGGGGAGAAGCCGCGTTCCATCGAAGCGCCAACCGGCTCGACCCCCAAAGCAGGCTCAATCCGGTGAGCGCCAGCCCAAAACCTTGTAGGCTGCGCGGGTCCAATAGTCCTCGCGGATAGTTGCCGGCGACCCACTCTCGAGAAACAAGAAAATGCGCGACCGCGAAGACAGCAGCCACGGTCACCGTGCCTTGAAACACTGCAAAGAGCCGCGGCCGGCGTTCAATAAGGGCATTTCCCAACCACAAAACTGCCAGCCAAACGCTGTAACTGGCATGCATAGCCAATTGATTCTGCGGCACATTAATGACCAAGAACGGAAACGCCGCGGTCATTGTCACCAGAACCGATTGCCCTAGCGGAAGTGCAAAGATAGAAATGTCCTCACTTCGCAAGAGGCGCACGGCGAAGCTTCCGAGCTGGACAATCGTGGCATGCAGGAGAAGCGTTGTTAAAATCGGCGCCGGGATTTCCAAGCCGAGGTCGGGAAGCCGAACCGAGAGGCAATATCCGATTCCTACCAAGACCAAAGCCGAACTAAGCCAGGTAAGAGCCGGGGCGCGCCAGCGCCGTGCCTGCACGAAGGCGGATGCCGCAAGCAACATGGAATTGATGGTGTGCCAACTTGTTATCCCGGCGTTCCCTCCCACAATTGCAGTGGCCAGCACGAGGCCCGCCGCCAAGATGGTCTCAACCCACCAACCAGCTTCCAAAACACTGAAGAGTAACGCTTCGGTGGCAAGAGCCGTTCCCCAGAATGGGTACTCGCCGTTTTGGCGCCACTTCATCCCCAGCAGCGTAGTGAACAAAATCAGTACGGCCCCGGCATGATCCAACCATGTCCAATTCCAGCGTTTGCTGAAAGTAAGGGCGGCTACCACGTAGATGCCATACACAACAGTTGCCTGGCGGAAAACGTCCTTGCTAGCCTCAGGTCCGATTAGCATCCCTTTGAGCGGCTCAAGTCCGACAAAGACCAGACTGAAAAGAGCGATTGTCCAGGCGCCCATCCTGTAAAAGGAAGCATCGCCAAGACGATTCGTGAACCGCAGTCCTTCTGCCGCAGCCACAATTACGGCAAAGAGCGCAGCCAGCGCTACGCCGCTTGTTCCTCCGCAAGCGGCTTCAACAAGCCGCCGAGCCGCCTCACTCGGAGCGGCATTGCCTAGGTTGCCCGCAGCTAAGTGATAAGCCGTCAAGTAGCCAACTGCCAAACACGTTAAAGCAACCGCGTGGCCGACCGGCAGTCGGGAGGCGAACGCGGCAATCGTCAATACCACGAAATTGAAAAGAGAGACGATGATCAGCGTGTTGGGATTGGGCCAGGCCAGGAAAATGCCCGCCAACATGACCAGCATGCCGGCCAGCGCGACCACGGTGCCGGCCATTAGCAGGTGTGAACTGCTCGAACCCGCTTGCGCCGCTCCAGTGCGGTGGCGCACGAACAAACCAACCGCAAGCACCGGCGCCCCGAGCTGCATGATCAGAAGCGCCATTTGCTGGAGCGCCGCGGCCAGCGCCCCTTCCTCGCCTTTGGAGCCGATCCAGTAACCCAGGAAGCCCAGCGACAAGATCACGGCAAATGTGGCTACCCCCAGAATGCCGAGGAGTATTCCCGCCTCCGCGTCCGGCAGAACTTTGCGCCGCGCACGCCATGCCAGCGCCCCGCCTACCCCGGCGCCATAAAGGCCGACAGCCCAGGAACCAAGGAACATGAACGCCCCGCCCGCCACTGCAGGATCTAGTAAGCGCCGGACAGGCAACTGGCTGGCAGATCCGAGCACGACGGCCAAGGGCACAAGCAGCGCGTCCGAAAAGACATTAGAAGGGTGTCGAAACAGCGACAGCAGATGTCGAGGAAAAGACGAGGGACTGCCATCGCTTGGCAGCAACGTCTTGGCGATCTTGTGGACCATCCAGAAGAAAACGGTCATCGCGATAATCTTGGTCGCAATTTCCTGCCAGCCCCCTTCCGCGCCCTTGGAAAGCCCGGCCAGGGCCAGGCAATTGAGCGGGACCAGCAACGTCGCGATGACAAGCAGGCCCCGGCTGGTGGAGGTGAGCTTCCAATGATGAAGGGTGTAGAGGCCGGCGCCAAAAAGTGCCAGCGTCAAGCCGGCCAGGATGATGAACGGAAAGTAATCCAGCTTCGCTTCAAGAGTCGTCCGCAAACTGATGACGAGTGCGATGGAGCAACCCACCATGAGCAGGCCGCCGATCAGCTCTCCCCAAAGGATATTGCGTTCCTCCATAAACGCGGCCATCCATTCCGCCAACGTCCGCCGAGGCGGCTTGGGCGGCTTTGGTTCCTTGGGCGGAGCGTGGAGAGGCTTTTGGGGCATCTTGATCGCCGGCGTTCTAATGCGCGCGGAAACCGGGGCCGGCTCGTCAACCGGCAAGGCTTCCATTACCTCTGGCTCTTCGGACAAGGCTTGGCTTGAGGCGATATGCGGACGGGCGCGCGAGGGCGCCCCTGCCATTCCTTCCGAGCCTTTTCCCAGGAGCTTCAGGCGAGTTTCTTCGATATGTCCGCTGAGGCGCTCGAATGCCGCCTCATCTAGTAAGCCGTCGCGCTGAAAGCTCTGGAGTTGGTGAAGAGTGATCCGCAAATCGGCCAACTGATCTGCCGTCTTACGGGATTGACCACAATTAAAACAGCGATTGCGGCGGGGATCGGTCAAAAAGCCGCAATGCCGGCACTCGTGGCGAGACGGCCCCGACCTGTTGACCGCCGGCGCTCCACTCAACACGTGGAATATTTTGGCGATCACGATCCAAAAGCCATGGCCAACCAAAATGACGACAGCGAAGGCTAAGAGCAGATAGAGGAGGATTTGCATACGCCCGCGCCTTTCATACGGGAGCGGCCGACAAAGTGTTAGTGATCACTAACTTATCCAGTGTATCCCTCCTTATTGTCCCTGACAAGAGAGACCCCGGCGATTTCACTTTATTCCCAAATGGCGGTAGCTTACCTAACACCCGACAAGCGGGTCGAGTGCAGGAGCATCTCTTTCCCAGTCCACCGACTCGCCCCAATGCCCGCAGCCGGAAAAGGAAGCAAGATCCGCAAGCGCGGAACCGTGAACAGCACTTCGGCAATGCCTCCCTGTAATCGCGCCACCGGTCTCATTTATCAAGCGGCCTCATACTATAGGGAAGTAGCCCGTCCTGGAGACAAAAACATGGCCGTGCGCACCGCGCGTTGTCCCTTTTGCAATTCAACTTTTCCCTTGCCTGCAAAGCCGTCCGGCAAATTACAATGCCCGCGCTGTGACGAGACCTTCGCTTGGAAATCGGAAGCCACCCTCGATTCGCCGGTCCCGGCAATTGACGCAGTGATTGCGCCTCCTCTAGGCGAACCTTCTCAGCTGATCCCGCCCCGCCCCCCGTTCTCCAACGGCCGCATTGCCGCGGTCGTTCTCGGCGTGATGCTCATAATGGCTCTCTTGGGCGGCGCCTATGCCTGGCGAACCGTTTTACTAAGGAGAAGTTTTGACTTCCAACTGCCCAAGACCCAAGCGCTGTCTGTGCCGGTGATCGCCCGCGTGGCCCTGGGCGCCTATGTCCTGGCCATGGTGGCCGCGGTGGTCTGGGGCTGGAACCAACGCGAGCGGGCCAAACGCGCTGCCGGCCAAAGCGAAACCTGGACGAGCCGCTTTGGCATACCGGTTTTTGCATTGCTGGTGCTCGTCGGGGTGGGTTTGGCCATCGTTGTCATCCAGACGCGGCCGGTACGCGGGCCCAGGCCGACCGACCCTTCCGATCCGCAGTCCGTTCCCGCAGTCTTGCCTTCGCACCTGGCCGGGCTGGGTTATCTTCCAGGCGACGTCAATCTGGTCGCGGCCGTGCACGTAGCCGAATGCGCGCAGACGCCGGCTGGTCGGCAGTTCCTCAAGCGCTTTCACCTGCGCGGGGAAACGTGGGGCCTGGATACGCTAGAAAAATGGACCCGTGTCAAATTGCACGACATCGACCATGCCGTCCTGGGAGTGAGTCTCAAGAGCCTGATCCCGCGTGTGACGCTTGTTGTTCGCACCATTCAGCCTTATGACCTGCCCGGAATCGTTGATGAACTCAACGCTCGGGAAACAAAGATTGACGGCAAAAAGCTTTATCGGTTCGAGTTGCCCAAGATGGCCCGGGAAGCCTATCTGTGGGCGTCGGACGACCGTAAGACTCTCGTGCTGACCTGGCCGGACGATGCAGCGAAGACACTGCCTTCGACGCCCTATGAGGGCATGGCACAATTCTCCTTGCCTTTGCAAGCGTTTATCAGCAGAGAGATCGATCCGGCCGCCGAGAAACAACCCGTTCAGGTTTGGGCTGCCTGCCATGTTGAGAAATGGCAAGACTCGCCGGCTCAACTGCTCGTCTTACTGAGAATGCTCTCGCCCGAGGAATGGGAAACGCTGGCGCTGACAAAGACCTTGGGCCTGTGGAGCCAGTTAAACGAATCGGCCACGGTAAACCTTGCGTTTCAAGCACACGACGCGCAGGCCGCGCTCAAGCTCCACCAAGCCCTGGCCAAGGAAGAAAAGCGCTTGCCTTTTGTCAAAACCGAAGGAACGGCCAAGCCGATTTTTGAAGAACTGGGACAAAACCTCCAAACCACCCAACAGGGCGAATGGCTTAAAATGGAAACCTCCGTCAGCGCGGAGACGATTGAGAAGACGTTGGGGAGGGGGGAGTAGCGAAGAGACAGGGAGACAAGGAGACAGGGAGACAAGGAGACAGGGAGACAAGGAGACAGGGAGACAGGGAGACAGGGAGACAAATTGCTCGATATTACTTTTTATTGGTGATGATCCATGAATCTGCATTGTTTATCATATGGACGATTATTTTCATGATCTCGTCATAGGTGCTATAGAGCGGAAGTGCTGAATCGCGGTTTAAGTAGCCACATTTGACAGCAAATTCGAGCCAGACTTGGGATTCGGCCGATTCCGCTTCGGAGTCGCTGAGCTTGCTGATGAAAGCTGCTTTGTAACGGCGCTTTCTCCATGCTTCGGCCATGTTGGCGCAAACCGATCGGGAACATTTTCTTATTTGATCGGTCAAAGAATATAGTTCCTCTTTTGGAAAGCTATTAGAAAACTCAAAGATGCGCATAGCGGCGTCCATCCCCTTCGAGAAAACTTCCAGATCGCGATGCGTCTGAATTTTCTTCTTCACGCCACTTCCTCCCAAAAAAACGCTGAGTCTCCTTGTCCCCCTGTCTCCCTGTCTCCCTGTCTCCCTGTCTCCTTGTCTCCCTGTCTCCCCACTCCCCCTAAGCCTTCAACATCTCATCATGCCGCATCCCGCTGGGCGGTAGATCGGCACGGCGGACGTTGGCGAGAGCGGCTTTGGCGCCGGCGTGTTGCTCGGCGTCGTTGTCTTCCCACTCGATGCTGACGGCGCCATCGTAGCCGACGCGGTTGAGTTCAATGAGGATTTCTTCGACGCTGTTGGCGTCGCGCTGGGTGCCGGCCGTCACGAAGTTCCATCCGTTGGCCTTATATCCCATAGGACGGTGGCCGCCCAAGAGGCCGGCGCGGGTGTGCTCGCGAGTGACTTGCACGCCTTTGATATGGGCGCAGTGGATGCGGTCGCCAAATTCGCGGATGAACTGCACAACCGACACGCCTTGCCATTCCATATGCGAGCCGTCCAGGTTGAAGCCGACGGCGTCCTTGTAGCCGGCCTTGTCCATCGCCGCCAAGTAATCGCCGGCCGATTCGAGGTCGCCCATGGCCCGTTCGCTCGGATGGCATTCCAGGTCATAAGTCACGCCGTATTTCTTGCAGGCATCGAAGACCGGCCCAAAACGCTCCGCCAAGATCTGCAAGCTCACTTCCCGGACGTCGGGGATGGCGTGGCCGGCGATGCTGCCGGGCAACGGCGGGAACAGGAAGAAACTGCTCCAACAATGGGCCGGGGAACCGACGAAGCCGGACACGGCCACTTTGCGGTTTTGCAGCTTGCCGAGATAGTGAGCCAGGCGAATGACGCCGAGCAGATCCTTCGTGGATTTCTCGTGGATCATGCGACCGACATCGTCCGGCACGAAATAGGGATTGGTCCGCGGCGGCTTATTGCCCTTGTCGCGCCACGCTTTGTACGCCGCCACCGGCTCGCCGCCGACAAACTGAAGCGTCTTGGCGCTGGGTTCGTCGCCCAGGGCTTGGCCTTGCAAGTGGGCGGCCACCGTGAAGATCTCCAGCCCGTTTTTCTTGGCGAGATCGACCCGCTCACGAGCGTAGGCCTCGGCGTCTTTATCGCTTCCACACCGGCCGAGGTCGAGTTCCCAACTAGCCTCCTCCCAGCCATCGAAGCCGGCTTCCTTGATAAAAGTCACCCACTTGTCCATGGGCACGTTGCCGAATTGCCCGCGGACCAGGCCGACCTGGTGATACGAACCTTTGCCGTAGCGATGCTCAGCGGTTTGCTTATGACCCATGGCGCGTTCCCCTTCCGTCGTTGATGCATAAATTATGAGAATGGAAGTCTCCGCTGACTATACACGGGTTTATGCCGTCCGCAAGGGAGTAAGAATTGTTTGGCGGGGAGGCCAACCTGCGGATTTGGCGGATTTATAAGGGCAGGGCGGGATGAGTCTTCGAGTCCCACCCTACATGGCTGAAGCACATGCGAATAACCGGCTATCTCCGGGGCAATGAACTCTATCGTGCTATGCGCTCTCTTCTTCACTTCCCCAATCACTGACCTCATCATCTGCCACTACGTCCACGTAAGACCCGCAATGCAGGCATTCCTGCACGCTGCCGCGCTGAGACGCTGGGAAAGCGAGGGAACCTCCGCACTCCTCGCAGACCGTCTGTACCTGTTGATCGTCATCGGCCGGCGGCGGGGCTGTTTGCAAATCTGCTTCGCGCTGTTCATGCTCTTGGAGTATCGCTGCTGCATGCTCTGCCTCTGCCCGGTCAACCCAGATCTTGGGACTGTGGATGCCGGGCAACGTACCTCCTACCCAGAGGCCCCCAAGGGATACGTCCTCAATGACGTGGGCCTCAATTCCGGACTGGACCAACGCATGACAGAGGGCCCGGGCCCGGATGTTGGACGAGGCTGTAAAGATAGCGACAGGGTCTGTCAGAGCCATTGAGAAGGGCCTTTCAGGATTAAGCAAGCTGGCCGTTGCGAAAAGAATTATGGGACCGAGGTGGCCGAACGATCATAAACTCCCAGGCCCTGAGGTTCCTGTTGCGGACCTGTTTCTTAATCCTTTTGCCGCATTCTCTCCAATACCTCGCGAGCATCGGTCAAATGGGGAGCGAAATCGGCTCCTTCGGCTAGGTTCTTTAGTAACTCCTGCGCTTCTTTGGTGCCAATACGTTCTAAGACCTGATTGGCTCGGCTATGGATAATGGAAAGCCTCTCCTGTTTAGGTTCCAGGTCTCGTAAAAGGTTCTCTAGTCTCCTCCGCATCTCGGTGGCGGGGTCCTTGGCAATAGCAGTGCGCAAGAAAGGTCCAGCGGCCAAGCCCAAGTTTGACAATTCGCAGGAGGCAGCCTCCCGCTTGGCGAATTCTTGATGATCGAGGTCGGCAATCAACCGCTGGAGCCTCCGGGCATCCGGGGTGGGCGCTTGTAAACGTTTCTTCAGAAATGGAATGGTTCGATCGGGATCAGCGAGGAACTGATCTATCGCCTTATAAGCTATAGGCGATTTTCCTTGCTCCAAGTCATTCCATAGCCGAAGGAGTGTTTTGTCATCGTGCCGCGGGGACTTTGGCGTTTTTACAGGATTGGCTGTTTCCCAGACCGAGACCGTGGTATCCGAGCAAGCAGCGGCCAGCTGGCGGCCATTAGGCGAGAACGCGAAATCTCCAATAAAGCCAATGGGCGCTTTATACTTCCTCACTGGTCGGCCGGTGTATAGGTCGCAAATTTGCAAAGCTTTGGACTCTCGGATCGCGACCAAGCGGTTGTCAGGCGAGAAAAGAAAACGCTCACCCGATTGTTCGTAGATAAGTTCCTTCGTTGAAATCTCCCAAACTGAAAGGTGTCCCCACTGGGGTTTCGCTATGGCCAACGTCTTGCCATCGGGCGAAAAAGCCGCGTCGCTTACAAAAGGTCCCACGCCGCCCAAAGTAGTATCTGTTTCCTGGATTTCGGCTAACACCCGACCATCGGCGACTGCAAGAACGCGCAGCATTCCATCGATCCCAACGATTACTAAGCGGGAGCTGTCCGGCGAGAACTTCGCGCATGAAAATGGCAACGTTGGGGTTACCCAAGGGGGCTTGAACTGGTACCGCCGCTTCTTGCCCGCGGCAACGTCAAAAAAGCAGACGACGTTGTCCCAGGACGAGGCGGCCACCGTTCTTCCGTCCGGAGATAAGGCGACACTGACTTCTTCCCTATTTTCCCAGACAAACTCGCGCAAGAGGCTGTTGTCCTGATTGTTGGTTATGATAAGCACCGGCTTCTTGCCCTTCGCCGTTTTAAGACTAACAGAGAGTTTGCCGTCTGCAGAGCAGTTGTGCAGTTCGGGTGTTTGTTGCAATCCGTGTAAACCCAGCCTCTCTTTTTCCTCCTCGCTGACCTCTCGGCGGTTCGGCCGATGGTCGCAAAGCAAAGGCCGGGTGCGACCCATTGATGCAAACCAGAACGTCTTCGCCAACCTTTGATCTTTCTTGGTGCAGCGGCTCGGCTTGCCGCTGTTGGCATTCCACAAACGAAAATCGTCGTCGTGAGTTGAAGTAAGAACCTGCTTGCTGTCGGCAGTATAGGCAAGCGCATAGACAGGACCGGCGTGGCCGTTAAGATCGACGGCCTGTTTGAGAGTATCCACGGCCAGGCAGCGCACCGCTTGCTCGGCCTCGTGACCCGAGTAAAGTCGGGTACCATCCGCCGAGAATGCAACCGTCGTCACCGGATTAGCAGCCTTTGGCGCGTCGCGTAAGAAGGTTCCGGTGTCGGCATTCCATAGCCGGACCGAAAGGCCACCAGCCCCCGCGAGCAGTTTTCCATCCCTAGTGAAGGCAAGCGACCGAACTTCAGGCCCCGGTGCGGCGAGACGATCGCGCACCTCGCCTGTGGCGGTTTCCCAAATCAGGACAGACCCCTGGCTTCCACCAGCGAGCAATTTACCATCTGGCGAACACGCCGCGCAGAATAACGGCTGGTTCACTTTCCACGGGGCGCGGGCTGGTTTGCCTGTGGCGGTAATCCAGAAACAAACATTGCCGTCAACGCCAACCGTTGTAATCGTCTTCCCATCCGGTGAGAAAAACAACGCCTGGATTTCTTTCTCGTGACCTGTCATCTCCAGTAGCTGAGCGCCAGTAGATAGGTTCCACAGACGGACGATATTCTCTTCCATGCTAAATGATGCTGGGGCATCATCTTCATCCACCCACTGCCTATCAAAGTAATACCTGACGCCTGTCGCAAGGAGCTTGCCGTCGGGCGAGAACGACATGGCAGAAACGTATTCGTTAGTGTCGCTTTGCCAATTCGCGGTGGCCGCGCCGGGAGGCAATTTAGGCTTTCCCCTATGCTTTTTCCAAAACTGAATACGCCGCTCCTCGTGCTGGCCGGCCCCGTCGCACGGCTTAATGATCAAATCCCCTCTGTTCTTCGCGGTAAGGTAGGCCGCGAACTTCTTTCCATCGGGGCTAAAAGCAACAGCAACGTTTCGGCCGGTTTCCGGCTCACGCAAGTTTTTTTCCCAGGCATTAGGCTTAAACCGCGGCATCCCGAGGGCAAGCCGCCGTTTACCGGTCTGGGCATCTAGCAGTTCCACGGTGAAATCGTTGGTGGATACGGCCAGCACTTTGCCGTCGGGTGAAACGACGATGCTGTCTGGTTCGGAGAGGAGACGCCAATCGGCACTGCCAATTCTTGCGATAGGAGCGGCAGGACAGTCCTTGCTGAGTGCGCCTATTCCAATAGGTACGAGAAACGCTCGAGCAGCACAAGACGGCGATAATGCCCAAACAATAAAGCATGCGGTAAGCAGGGGCTCGATCCGACGGGTCACGGGGCACCCCATGCAGCGGATTAATCGGTCTCCGTTCAGTTTAAGCTTTGGCCCGACTAGCAAAAGCTTCCGTGCTTAAGGAGGCCATCAAGTGTACCTTATTGGCTAATTCGGCGATATGGGTTGGTCATACCCGAGGCTATAAATAGCCTGCAACACTTCTTCGGGTTGCACATCAACGACGTTCTGACCCACCTCAGCGAGCCGATCTTTCAGCAAACGCTGTTGGTCGCGCAAAACAATGGCTAGGTCCCATTCTTGATCCGCCACAGCCTTTTCCTTTTGAAGTTTCACCTTCTCAATTTCGGCAAGAATCCGCTTCAATTCGGCTGGCAATAGTCTGCCTAGGATTTCGTTCACCAGTTGTGCCGGGCGCACCAACAAGAGAAATCGACTTAGCGGCTTTGTTGAGTCATCGCACTTTTCCCCCAGCCGTTGCAGAAAGGCAAGTGTTGGAGGCGCTACGCGCAACGGAATTAGTGGCTCATCATTAATTGATGCCGCGCATTTAAGAAGCATTCTTGGGATCCAGGGAACAGAAGCTTCTTTCATGGTCCTACAAATTGCGTTTTAGCGGCCCCAGGGCGGAAAAACCAACTCACTCGTCTCCCTTTTACTCCACATCCAAAGCAGCCAGGTACGCTTCAAACTCCCGGCGTTGCGTTAGCTCGGCGTCTTGCAGCGTCTTCTGCGAAGCCTGCAACTTATCGATTTCATTCTCCTGTTTTTCCAGCTTTTCGAGGTAGCGTTTGTAAACCGGAGCGGTGGCCGGTGTCTCCTTGAGGTTGGCGCGGAGGCGGGTTTGGTCCTCGGTGATCGTCTTCAGTTCTTTGTTTACCTGGGCCAGTTCTTGTTGCGTGGTGGCTGCCTTGTTTTTCAGCACCGTCGCTTTTTGCAACGCCTCCTTGACCTTGGCGCTGAGCACCGGCTGGCTGAGGAAGAAGCGCATCGTTTCGTCGTCGGCATTAGAGATTTGTATGCTGTTGGTGATGTCCACCTCTTCGGCCACTTCCAAATCCGCCGTCTTGTTGGCCGGCAGCTTCAGCTCGAAGCGATAGACATCGCGGGCGCGCTCGGCGGGCTTGGCTTCGCTGACCAGCTTGAACGCCGGGCGATAGGGATGCTCGATAATCAGCGTGCGGTCCTGGTCGCCTCGGTTCTTGGCTTTGTAGGCCTTGGTTTCGCGCTGGCGTTGGGTCTGGATAAGCAAGCCCTTTTGCAGCTTGACCTTGGTCAGCTTGCCGTCGCCGGGCTTGGCCGTGGCTTCCACTTCGGTGCCCAGGTCCACGGCGTAGCTCAAGAGTCGTTCCTCGCCGGGCTGAAGATCGGGAATGCGGGCGTCGCCGGCGTAGTTGGCATTGTCAAAGACGGTGAGCGGGCCCTGCATGAGGTGCAGGCCGCTGGTGTTCTTGAACTTCAGGCCTAGGAGCGGAAACTTGGCGTGCGTTGATTCGTTATAGATGCTGACGCGCGTGCCTTCGACATCCTTGGTGACGATGGGCAACAGCGCGGATTTCTGACGGGCCAGGTTGACGGCATGCTCAATCCGGTATTCGAAGTAGTCACCGAGTTGGGTGGCAGAGGCTACTGATTCTACGCCGCTTGAGGAAACGCTGCCGTCACTGTCTATGAAACCTCTGAAAGCAATGGGACCGTTTGAAGCCTTGTCCTGGACGCCCGACTTTTTTCTTTCAACATCTAGCTTGGGAGAAGTCTTTCTATAAAGCTTACCTGTTTCTTCTACGTCATCATTTGAACGACCCTGAGCCGGCTTTTCTAACGCCCTTCTTTCCGACTCCATACCGCCACTGTACGTCCTAGGTTGCAACGAGGCGAATAACTCTGGCACAATGGTCGGCCTCGAAACGTACAACGGCTGGTACAGATCCATCTGAAACGAGATCGGCCGGCCCGAAATCAGCGCCATGTGCACATCCTTCCAATCCTCATCGGTCGGGTTCTCCACCACCGCCCAGCCTTGCAGATACGGCTTGCCATCTTTGTTGAGCACGAGCCGGTAGCTAGTCTTCCAGATTGGGTTTTCGACCACATAGCCGACGCGCACGGGCCTTTTTCCCGGTCCCTCAAATGTTAAGCTCACCGCCTTCTTTTGCGTGTCATGGCTCAACGCCAACACATCCAGGGCACGGCGAAACTCGCTCTCCATCACCGGATTGAGGAACCGAACGCGCTGCACATCGGGCAGCTTGACGTTGCGGAGCCCCTCGGCACACCAGAGGTTGAGCAACTCGATCTCTACAGAACCGTCCTTTCCGCCTGCCTGCTTTTGCTTTTCGACGCCAACGACCGAGCCGGTCAGCGTGGCCGGTTGATTGGCCGCTTGTTGAAGCGTCACTTCGACTTTTTCGCCGCGCATCTGGTCGAGAATGTCGGCGTAAGACGGGTTGTGTGTCAAATTGACGGCAAAACTCTTGAGTGTCTTGTCCACGGGATCGCGGCTATCGCAACTGACCGCGGCGATCCGGCCGCCGCCCAGGTCTTGCAGGACCATGCTCTTGAGCAGGTCGTTGATGTCTTGCACGGGAAACGTCAGATCGACCCGGGCGTTACCTTCGACTTCGCCCTCGCGCTGGAAGTAGCCGACGCCGCTGGAAAAGAGCGCACAGCCGGTGATCGGCAATTGCGGGCCGGACGGCGCCTTCACCAGCGGCGGATCCTCTTTGCCGGCCTCCGCGGTGGAAGAAGCGGGTTTGAGGAGGGCGATAATCGCTGCCAAGCCAAGAACAATCGCGCACGGAACCATTAAATAGGTGCGACGCATGGGCCGGTCCTCCAAAGAACGACGGGTTTAGGAGACGTGGAACGCGTAAGTATAACCGAATGCTTGGAGCCGACCTAGATGATCGGCCACGGCGCTTTGAACTTCGGAGCCACAAGGCGACAACATTCTAGAGACGAGGGAACCAAGTAAACGGTTGCCTAATCGAGAGAATAGTCAACGCCGCTCTTTGGCACGGTCGGGAAACCGATAGCGAATGCTTTCCATTGCTTTCCACATGCTTTCCATTTCTTTCCACGGGGGGTCCGGCGAAATGGAGAGAACCAATTGGCAGGCGGGGATGCGTGTGCCTGGCCTGATAGTAAGGTTCGGCATTAAGCGGTATCATAGCGGTGTGTTTGCAGGGCATGGAATGGGCGCCAACAGGATGCTCGGTTTATGGGCAATCATGCACGTGGCTGACGCCGGTTTCGTCTCATTCGTAACACCGGTCGCCTTGGGCGTTTCGTAACAATACGTCTACATCTGTCCTGCCAAGCAGTTACGTCAAAACAGCTAGGTGTGTGTTATGAGACGAGATGAAACGAAACGTGGATAATTCGAACATGGTGACGGTTGAATTCTATGGCGTGCCTCGCCAGCGCGCGGGCCTTAGCGAGCTCGCTGTTCCAGCCGGCAGTTTGGCGGACGTGCTGGCTGCCATCGAGGAGAGTTGTCCAAAATTAGCAGGCCTTGTGGGTCGCCAAGGCCGCTTGGCGCCGCAATACCTGCTTTCGCTCAATGGGGACGAATTTGTCTCGGATATGGAGCAGCGTATTCGCCCCGGGGACCGAGTATTGCTTCTGTCCGCGGACGCCGGAGGCTGAATTGCCCAAGCAGGGGAAGCGCATATGACTCGATTAGCACCAACCCAGACGTCCAGGCGTTCCAAGAAGACGATGGGAAACGATTCTATCGATACAGGCATCGATCCGAATACGCTCACCAAAATCGTCGTTTTGGATCCGGACCTTCTCGCCTCCTGGATACGCGAACGACAAGCACACGGCATTGACCGAGACGATGAGGTCTGGGAAGGAGCGTACGTCGTGTCTCCTATTGCCAACAATGTGCACCAAGAGTTAGTCGGCGCCTTCACGGCCATCCTTTATGGACTTATTACGCAGCCCGGCAAAGGGAAAGTACTGCCGGGCGCCAATGTCAGTGATCAACCTTTGAATTGGAGATGGAACTTCCGAGGACCCGATATCGTAGTTGTTTTGAACGAAGGCCAGGCCGAAGATCGCAAGAGTCACTGGTTTGGCGGGCCGGATTTCCTGATTGAAATAAAAACGCCCGGGGACGAGACGGAGCAAAAGATTCCGTTCTACAGTAAGATCGGGGTTCGGGAACTATTGATCGTTCACCGCGACTTGCGCGCACTCGAATTATTTCGGCATGACGGCTTGGAACTGGCCTTTGTGGAACAATCGGATGCCAAACATAAGGGTTGGATTGCCAGCGAAGTGGTGCCTTTAGCGTGGCGATGGAAGACCACGCCGGACGGTCCTCGGATTGAAGTAAAGCGAACTGACGGCAAGCGAGGCTCTTGGACGATTTGAGGGTTTAGATGTTTGGCTACCACGGCCGCTACCTCCGAATTGATTTGTCCGAGGGCTCGTCCAAATGGGTCCCGCTTGACGCCGCGATTCTGCGCCGCTTTGTGGGCGGGGTGGGCCTGGGCGTTTATTTGCTGCACCGGGAAAGCCAAGCCGGCCTGGATCCGCTTTCTCCGGAAGCGCCCCTCATTTTCAGCCTCAGTCCCCTCGTCGGTACGCCCTTGACGACCTCGGCCAAGTTCGCGGTCGTAGCCAAATCGCCGTTGACCAATCGACTCAATGACGCCCTATCGTCCTCGCACTTTGCCCTGGCTGCCAAACGAGCCGGTTGCGATGCCCTGGTCATTGTTGGGTCGTGTAACGAGCCGTCGATGCTCGTAATAGACGAAGGCCAAATGAGCGTTCAACCAGCCGCCGACATATGGGGCCTTCCGGCATCGGAAGCCGCGGATAAGCTGACCAGCCGCCTCGGTCCGCGCTTCCACACGGCGATCATAGGCCCGGCGGGCGAAAACCTGGTGCGCTACGCGACGATAAGCCACGAAAATCGCCATGCCGGCCGCGGCGGCCTGGGCGCGGTCATGGGATCGAAAAAGCTGAAGGCCTTGGCGGTTGACGGGTCGCAGCGCGTCGAAGTCGCCGATACGGCCGGCGTGATGGCGGCTGCCAAAGACCTGTCGCAACGTTCGTTCGGCCCGGCGACGGCCAAGTATCGCGAACTCGGCACGGTCGCCAACCTTTTGACGTTTAACCGATTTGCCGCCCTGCCGACGCGCAACTTTCAACAAGGGACCTTCGAAGAAGCGGCCAACCTCTCCGGCGAGGAGCTCAACGCCGCCCATCGCGTCGCCCGGCGCTCCTGTGCGGCATGCACCATCGGTTGCGAACATATCTATGAATCCTCAGGAGGTGAGGTCCGCCTAGAGTACGAAAGCTTGTTCGCGCTGGGCCCTCTGTGCGGCATTGGCGACCGCGACACCGTTTTGCAAGCCGCTCGCCTTTGCGACCAGTACGGTTTGGACACGATCTCGACCGGCGCCAGCATTGCCTTTGCGATGGAATGCGCTGAGCGCGGATTGGTCAAGGATGACGAATTACGGTTTGGCAACAGCGAGAGAATGCTGGCACTGATTAGCCAGATTGCCCGCAGAGACGGGCTTGGCAACCTGCTCGCTGAAGGAACGCGGCTTGCCGCGGAACGGATCGGCGACCCAGCGCCGGATTTTGCCCCCCACGTTAAGGGGCTCGAGATCCCCGGCTATGAACCGCGCGCATTGCAGGCTATGGCGCTTGGGTTTGCCGTCGGCAGCCGCGGCGCCGATCACAATCGCTCGGGCGCATACGAGATCGACTTCTCCGCGAGGGCCGACCGGCTCCATGGTTCGCCGGATGCCGCTCGCCTGGCTGTCGAAACGGAGGATCGCTCGGCACTGATGGATTCGCTGATCCTGTGCAAGTTTTTGCGCGGTGTTTTTGCTGATCTGTTCGCCGAGAGCGCTGATCTGCTCGCTCGCGTCACCGGCTGGGACGTCACGCCAGAGGAGCTTCGCACCGTTTCTAAGCGCATCGTCACGGCCAAGAAACTATACAACCAGCGCGAAGGTTGGACGGCGGCTGAAGACACGTTGCCCAAACGATTCTTGTCGGAGAGCTTGCCTTCCAACACTGCCGTTGAGGCAACATTGCCGCGCGGACGTCTTGAGGAGATGATTCAAGCGTATTACGACGCCCGGGGTTGGAAAGAGGACGGCCGGGCCACGGCGGACACATTGAAAGCGCTCCAGCTCCAAGATAGTCCTTTTTCATGACATCGTGCTTCAAATCACCATGACAAACGTAGCAGGCATCGTTCTTTGCGGCGGGCAAAGCAAGCGCATGGGCAAACCCAAGGCGTGGTTGCCTTTTGCCGGCGAACTGATGTTGCCGCGCGTCGTTCGGCTTCTGTCTGAAGTCGTCCGCCCAATCGTTGTGGTCGCCGCTCCCGATCAAGAAGTGCCGCCTTTGCCGTCCGATGTGAACATCGTTCGAGATGAAGAAAGGGGACGCGGGCCGCTTCAAGGCCTGCTTGCTGGACTGACAGGCCTGGAGGGCCGTGCCGATGCCGCATATTTGTCCTCTTGTGATGTGCCTTTCTTGCAAGCGGCGTTTGTTCAACGCCTTATTGAATTGCTTGGAGACCGTCAGATCTGTGTGCCGCACGTGGGAGAATATCACCATCCCCTGGCGGCGGTCTATCGGTTAGAGGTGGCCCAAGCCGTTCGCCGATTGCTGGTCGAGGATCGGCTGCGGCCTTTTTTCCTTTTTCAGGAAGTTCCAACGCGCATGGTTGAAGCAGAGGAACTTGTCGACGTGGATCCAACGTTGCAGACTCTCCGAAACCTTAATACTCCGGAGGAATACGAAACAGCGCTCGGGGAAGTCTAGTCAACAAATTCCACATTGACTGCCGAGGGAATGATCCCCGCTTTGTGGCCTTCCTCCAGCAATCGCCTTACGGCTTCGCGGCCGCGCGGACCGTAATCCAGCGTCCAATCGTTGACATACATGCCTACAAAGCGATCCGCGAGTCCCTGATCCATATCACGGGCGTATTTCAAAGCGTAAGCCAGGGCTTCGTCGCTATGGGCCAGAGCATAGCGAATGCTCTCTTTAATGAGTTTGCTGACCTGCTTAATCGTCTCGTCTCCCAAGGCTCGGCGCACCACATTGCCGCCCAGAGGCAGAGGTAGGCCGGTTTGTTCCTGCCACCAAACGCCCAGATCAACGACCAGGTGCAACCCCTGGTTTTGGAAGGTCAATTGACCTTCGTGAATGATCAGTCCCGCGTCGTAGCGGCCATCAGCGACTGCGCCGATGATTTGATCAAACGGCAAGACCTCAAAAGTGAAACCCCCGGGCAATAGCAGCTTGAGCGCTAAGAACGCGGTCGTCATGGTGCCAGGCACGGCTATCTTGGCGTTCTTCAATTCCAGAAGCGACATGGAACGCCGGGCCACAACCATGGGCCCATAGTGGTCGCCCATGCTGCACCCGGTGGGCAGGAGCGCGTATTGCTCCAGCAAAAAGGCGTAGGCGTGGATACTGACAGCCGTCACGTCGAGTTCACCGCGCAGGGCGCGGCGATTAAGGGTTTCGATGTCTTGCAACTCATGCCGAAACTCGAACGGCCCCGTGTCGATCTTGTTGTTCGCCAAGGCATGAAACATGAAAGCGTCGTCTGGATCGGGGCTGTGGCCGACCGTAATAAGGCGTTTGGTCATGAGAAGGTTTTCCGTATCGCAGAATGCAAATTGATAAAGCAATGCAGAGTAATGTATGGCTGGTGGCGACACCTGGCTCAGTAGCTTAAGTGTGTAACCGCAAATGGATAGAGAAGTTAACCGATGCAGTTGCGGAGGGTCCGAGCTCAGGATTGACTTTGTTCCAAAGCAGTAAGCATGCCACTAACCATAACGCCGGCCGACTCGGCCACGAAAGGAAACTGATTCTTGAATTTTGGGGATTGGTACGCGGCATAACTGCGTTTTTCAACATCGTGGGCATCCGGCAAGTAGCCCAGTGACTCGTTGGCGTACCCTACGATCATAAGGTCGCTGGGAGCCCATTGGCGGCGCAATTCAAGAGCGCTGCTAGTAAAGAACTCGGCGCCATTGGCAGCCAAATAAGCGTCGCCAATGCGAATGGCCATCGCCTTCGCCTTGAGTTTTTCCGGCCGTGAATCAACGTCTTTTAAGATCGCATCGGTCCATTCGATTCCAAACCGAGCGACAGCCTGGACGGTCTTGGCGACGTCGCCGCCATATCGAAGAGGCAACTTATCCGGATAATTAACAATGACGCGGGCGAGGCCATCGCGCCATCCGGTTATATCACCCGTTTTGAGCCGATGCTCCGCCTCCTGGCGATCGCGCTGGATTTCTTCGTGTGTCCAGCGCCGCGTCGGTAATTCAATATCCCGGCAGACATAAGTTAACGAAGGATTATCAACCAAACGGCTCGAAGCCATGGCTTGAGCGGCCTTGGCGGCCACCGCGCGTCCCGGCTCCAGGCAGCGCTGGGGCGTTTCCCATTCCGGGCAAAAATTGATGTCGCCGCACGCTCCTTGAAAATACAAGGCGGTCAATCCTGGCTCTGCATTTTCTAGAATCTCGGTCACCTGGCCCGGCCAATCGCGGCTAACATCGGCCATGCCCGTCTGCAGCATGACGGTCGGATGGGCTTGAAAATTGATGACGGCGGCTAAGGGACGGCCGCGCCCATCGTCCGCGCGCCAGACGCTGACGCGTGGATCGATCGGCCCTTCTTCGCGCGTGCGATTAAAGGTCCAGCCGGATAGATCGGCCTTGCCGACCCGCAGCGAGGCAGGTTGTCGTTGTCGCCAAGCAAGGATCGCGGCGGTGGCCGTTTGCTTGGCCGCCCAGTTCTTGTAATCGCCGTCTACCTCGCCCCCGCCGCGAATCAGAGCCACCGTAGGAGTGTTGTGGCTATGTTGACAGCCGACCAGGATTCCTTGCCGCTGTAAGCCGGTCGCTGATGCCACGCGTCTCCGCACGTCCTCGACGAAGTCCCGATCGGCATACATCAGGTCGACAGCGATCAAGGCCGCCGCTTGGCTGCCATCGTCGATAACGAGTGCGGTAGCGGCCAAATGATCGCGCACGCGCTGCCAGGTTCGGCCCAAATAATAGCCCAGCCCGGCCAGCTCCACCCCCCAGGGCGGAGTCAACCGCGTGCGTGCCACGCCGACATTGATCTTCTCCATGGCCTGCCTCTAGCGATCCCGCCAGCGTTCCAACTTGGCTTGGTCGAGTTCCACACCCAACCCGGGTCCGTCGGGGACAACGGCAAACTCGGGCCCGAGCGTTAACGGTTGCTTCAAGAGGTCGGTCTCGTGGTAGTTCGGGCCAAGGATATCGGCTGGATAGAGTTCGCTGGCAATCTCCGGGACAGCCGCGGCGAGATGCAACATGGCGGCACTGGCAATGCCTAACTCGAGGTTGCTGCCCATATGGCACAGCAAACCCGCTGCCTTGGCGACGTGGACGATCTCGAGGGAATTGGCGATGCCGCCATTTTTGCCGGGATAGACGCTGATGATGTCCGCCGCATGAGCCGTTGTCACTGCCCAGGCGTCGGTCAGCGTCCAGACGCTCTCATCGGCCATGATCGGCAAGTTGCTGGCCCGGCGAACCTCAGCCAACAGGTAAGGGTCTCCCGAGGGAATCGGCTGCTCCACAAGGAGCAGGCCATAGGGCTCCAATTGCTTCACCATCTGTTTGGCCGTCATGGCTTTCCAGCCGCAATTGGCGTCGACGGTCATTGCAACATGCGGCCCGGCGACTTCGCGAACCGCCCGCACGCGAGCGATATCGCTTGCCGGGCCAATGCCGACTTTCACTTTGAGGCAGCGGACGCCCCAATCGAGAAAGCGGTTCGCCAATTCAACAGCGTGCGGCGGATCGAAGGCCCCTATCATCATCTTGATGGGAATGCGGTCGCGGACCTTCCCGCCCAACAGTTGATAAACCGGCACTTGGTTCGCCTTGCCCAGAAGATCCCACAGCGCCATTTCCACGGCTGATTTCGTAAACGGATTGAATTTGATCGCCTCGTCCATGCGTAAGCGCAAAGCGTTCAATTGCAAGGGATCGGCTCCCACCAGCGCCGGCGTCAGGCATTGCTCAATGGCCGCGACGGTGCCGCGTGAGGTCTCGCCGCTCCAAATCGCCGCAACGCATGCCTCGCCCAGTCCTACTAGCCCGGCATCAGTATGCACTCGGACAATGACGTATTGCGACACCGCATGCTCGCCATGAGCGGTGCGCGTTGTCAGACCGGCCTTTAGCGGCACGCGGACGGGGATTGCTTCAAGGCGCGTAATGCGCATGGGCAGCCCTTACGATAAGAGGAAAAGTACACGACCCGCCGTTTCAGTCTGCGGGTCATATTAACCGCGTGCCGGACGCTTGCAAAGTAGCCCGCCGCTCCGCAGCGGAATCCCCCGCGGAGCGGCCGGCTACTATTTCTGGAATTAATCGTGGGCACCTGCTACCCTGCCTTTCTTGTTGTGGAGGAGGAACTCTGGCCACCGAGGTGAATCGATGAAGACGCGGTTGGGTTTAGTAATGATCGTTGGCTGGCTGGCTCTGCTCGTTTGTTTGGAAGTTCCCGAACGGCCCCTTTCGGCCTTCTCTAAGGACGCCGCCGACAAAGCGCCCGCCTGGAGTCATCGGCCGCATCCGCGCGGCTATGTCTGTTATCGCGCATCCAAGCCGCCCGTCATTGACGGCAAACTGGACGACGACGCCTGGCAGGCTGTCGCCTGGTCGGAGCCATTCGGGGACATCGAAGGCGACGTCAAGCCCAAGCCGCCCCTGCGCACGCGCGTCAAAATGCTTTGGGACGATAAGTGTCTTTACATCGGCGCCGAGTTGGAGGAGCCGCATGTCTGGGGCACTATCAAGCAGCATGACGCCGTCATCTTTCAAGACAACGATTTCGAGGTCTTTATCGATCCCGACGGCGATAGCCATGCCTATGGCGAGTTAGAAATCAATGCCCTCAATACGACCTGGGACTTACTCTTAACCATGCCCTACAAGGACGGCGGCCTAGCAATCAATGGCTGGGAGATCGCCGGCCTGCGCACCGCCGTTCATGTGGACGGCACCATCAACAATCCGCGCGACAAAGATAAGGGCTGGTCCGTTGAGATCGCCATTCCCTGGCAATCTCTTACCGAGCTAACGCACGACAACAAGCCGCCGCGCGATGGCGATCAATGGCGCATCAATTTCTCCCGCGTCGAATGGCAACACGAGGTCGTGGACGGCAAATATCGGAAAGTGCCCAAGCGTCCGGAGAACAACTGGGTCTGGTCGCCGCAAGGAGTGATCGACATGCACCGGCCGGAGACCTGGAGCTATGTGCAGTTTTCCACTGCGGGGCCCGGCAAGGCGTCGTTTATTCCCGATCCCGCCTGGCCGGCAAAGGAAGTGCTTCACCGCGTCTACTATGCTCAACGCGACTATCGCGAGAAACATAAAGGCTGGGCCAAGGATCTAACGGAGTTGAGCTTGGCCGATCTCGAGCACGAGAGCCTGGCGGGGCCGCTGGAGATGGATGTGGCAGGCGAGTTATTTGAGGTTCGCGTCAAGACGAAGGGGGATGGTAAGCGGTGGCGCCTTCGTCAGGACGCGAGATTATGGCCCGATTAGTTTTCAAAACAGTATTCAGTTCTCGATTTTCCGCTATCAGCATCATGCGGAGCTGATAGCTGAAGACTGAGAGCTGAATACTGGTCTATTCCCTTCCCCCTTCACCTACTTTAAATACACCCATACAAATCCACTGCCTTCAGATCTTCAACAACCTGTTCGGCAGCGGGCCATTCACAAATGGAGAATGGCGCCGACCACGGTTTTCAGGCGCTTTAGAGTCATTCCTTCCCGTTGTTCCACGGCCAGGGGATGATCGGTCGATTCCAGTATAACCAAGGGCCTTTCCTTCAACTTCCGAGTATGGACCATCGTTTTCAATTGGAGCGTGTCCGGATACAGATCCGGAGGAAGGAGAGATGAAAGCCAGCCAAAGTAAGGAGGCTCCTTGACGCGGGTGCTCTTATTCCAAACGGCTAATGTTCGCTTGTAGTTGGCTTGGCTCAAGGAGGTCCAAACGCCCCATACGAACGGCTTGGGCAGCCCCCAAACCGGAATCTCCAAGCAACCGCGAATAAAGAAGTATTCGTTGTCCACGACACATAGATCCGAGGTGAGCGAACAACGCTTCTTGCGCTGGCTCTTGGGAATACTGTAGTAATACGACGGCCGTTCAAAACCGAAGTCCATGGGCGTTTGCTTGTGGTGCTTTCCGCAGGAACGACACGTGAACCCTCTTTGGAGGTCGAACTTAGCAGGCGGGAGGTTTCGATCTTTGATGGTTGTGTAACAACCCGCGCAAACCAACTTTACATCAGCAAATGATTCCGAGCGATCGTTCCATACGCCTTCTTTTTCGAGGACCCGTTGACAAGCGCCGCACCAGGCATCGGGTTGCGGGTCTCCGGGCTGATCGGCACAGAAAAAGCCCAACCCGAATCCTTTGGCCAAATGCTTGCAAACAAAGGTCGCATAACTTTCACCGTGGCAGTCGCAACTCACGGTCAGTTTCTTGTCGCTCACGTCTCTTTCTCCACCTAGCTGGCTCCGGGCTTAAGCCATGATAGGGTGGGACGAGTCTTCGAGTCCCACCGCGTGCATGGTGAGACTCGAAGACTCGTCCCACTCTACTTCTCCGGCTTCAACGTCTTCAAATAGCTATACAAATCCGCCAAATCTCCCGCCTTCAGGTCCTTGAGCAACCCATCCGGCATCAACGATTTCGTGCTGGGCTGCCTGGACGCGATGTCTTGGTTGGCGATACGATTCGTCGTGGCGGCGCCGGTTTGCAGGATGACGCCTTCGGCGGATTCGTAGATGACAATGCCTGAGTGGACCAGGCCTTTTTTCGTCTCCACATTGGTAACGCGGTACGCCGGGGCCACGTCGCGGCTGGGATCGATGATGGCGGTGAAGAGGTCGTCGCGGGAAAAGCGTGTCGTGACACCGGTGAGGTCGGGGCCCAGCCGCGTGGGGCCGGCATGGCACGTGACGCAGGCGCGATCGCGGAAGAGCGTTTCGCCGTGCTTGGGATCGCCCTTGTCCCAGTCTACTGCCTTGAGCAGCTTGGCCCACTCGGCCGTATTCTCGCCGCCGCCGTTCAGGCGAGGGAGCAGGTCCGGATGCGTTTTCTCAAACCAGTCGAAGATCGGTTGAGAATCGGCTTTGGTGGCAGCCGCCTTTTCTTGCTTCCACACAAACGATTTTCCCGTTTGGCGACTAACCAGCTTGAAAACCTGCGAAGGTAACTCGCGCTCCTTGGGCTCCGCTTCCAGCCGGCGCAGCAACCGCAATAGGGGAATCAGATGGCTGCCGTCCGGATCGCGCGGCAAGCGCTCCAGCGCCCGGAGGCACGTGCCGATTACGTTATGCTGCGGCGAATCGAGGCCCGCCAGAAAACGCTCGCGATCTTCGGGGGCCGGTTCTTTTGCCAGGCAAAGCAGAATCGGATCGCGCAGGCCGAGGTTGGCCCATTGGCTCCGCAGGACGGGCCGCACTTCCTCCGCCGTCAAAGTGGCGAGCAGGTCAACGAGGGGTATCGACCACGTAAAATCGGCATCTTTCTTGACGGCCTCCAGAAACATGCGCGCCGCCTGCCGGCGGTGCTCCTGATCCAGGCCGTTAGCCAACGTCACATGGCTGGCATTGACGAAACCAGGATGACGGACCAGTGCGGTCGCCAGCTGCCGATCGCGTTGGCACAGTTGTTCGACGACTTCCGGCACGCGCGTGCTCCAACTCTGCTTGGTGCGCAATTGCCGGCTATCGAGCTTGTGCGTCAGGCCAAGCACGGTTTCGGCAACTTGTCTTGTCTGCTCGCTCGAGCGCCGACCCTGCAAACGCGAGAACACGACCAGGTAATGCATGTCTTGGGTCGGTGATCCTTTCTCCGTCCAGAAACGCGCGACCTTGGTGAGAGATGTGGGATCGTCATCCTCCAACATGGCCAGCACGCGAGAAGCTTCGAGATTGACACGGTCATCTGTCGTGGGGAAGGCGGAGCGAACGGCGTTCAGGATTGCCGTCCTGGCCTTTGGGTTATCCTTCAGTGGGGCTAAAACCGTGTACGCCGAATAGGCTTCGACGGATTGATCCTTGAGCCGAAAGTCACCCAGCCCCAGAATGATTAAACGCAAAGCCTGGAGTCGGAGGTCGGCATCCTGCGTTGAAGGCAAAAAAGTGACAGCAATGTCGATCACGTCTTGGTTGAATACGCTGTCCGGTTTTCGCCACACGCTGGCCAAAGCGATGGTAAGGCGAGCCTGGGCCGACTCCTTGGCCAGTCGCTCTCCAAGCGACTTCCACCGATCCTCCGGTAATAGCGAGCCGAGCCGGGCGGCGGCCATGCGTACCCGTTTTTCCGCATGGCCCGTATTGGCCTGCACCGCTCGAACGAGATCGTCTGCAGGGGTCTCGTGGGCATGTTCCACCAAGGCATCCAGGGTGACGAGGCGGACTCGGGGATGAATGTCCTTGCACGCAAGGTTTTCAAGGAGACCTGGGTCGCCGAAGGTGCGGCCCAATGACCAGGCGACCCTTGCACGGATAAGCGGGGATTTGGCTTGTGCGGCTTGCTCGCTCACGTGATATGACAACCCCTTAAACAACTCCGTCACGACTTCGATGGCTCGTACGCGCTCGGCGGGGCGGCATTTTTCATCGATCACGACCCCGATAAACGGCTCTGCGCCCAGCTTTCTTGCCGTGGGCTCCCACTGAGCCCGCGACCAGGCGTCGAGGGGTTGAGGAGCTAACAAGACCGCATCCAGATCGTTGGCCGGCTTGGCGCGAGCCGTCTTGGAGGATTTCCCATCACCGACATATTCGACATGGTAAACCGCGCCGCGTGTGCCTCGCCCGCCGATGCAGATAAAGAGAGAACCATCCGGCGCTACCACGATATCGGTCGGGTCAAAGCCGTTGTCGCCCACCGATTCCAGGAAGATTTCCGGCTTCGTTTTATAACTCGCCCCTTCCTCCTGGAGGGGGAAGAAATAAACCTTGCCGAACGTCCAATCGAGGGCGAACACGCCCCCGCGATAGTGCTCCGGAAATTGCTCATGGCGATAACAGGCGACGCCGGTCGGCGAGCCACGGCCGACGGGCCAGAGCATGTTGACGGTGTCCAAGTAGTAATCAGGCCGGCCCCAACTGCGTTTGAAAGCCTTGAGCCGCCAGCCGTGGTGGCCGCCGAAGCCGATGTGGTAGAGCCGCGTGGGCATGTACCAGGGGAGAAACGTGTCTTCTTCGTTGTCGCTGTCGTACGTGAACAAATCGCCGGCCGCATTGAAATCGAAATCGTACGGATTGCGAAAGCCGTGCGCGATCACTTCGCATTTCTTGCCATCCGGCGTCAGGCGCAGCAAAGCGCCGGCTTCGGGTTCACGAATAGGCGAAGACGGCGACGCGACATGCCGATGGTCGATACCGGCGCTATTGCCGCCGATGACGTAAATCCAGCCGTCGGGGCCTTTGCGAATCGCGTGACCGCCGTGCTCTTCGAAGTTGAGAGGGATTAGTTTCTCCGGTGGCCCGTCGGCCTCGCCCCTGCCCTGCTTGTCCCGAAAGCGCGATAACCAGCCGTCGCCACAGAAATAGAGATCATTGCCGTCAAAGCATAGCCCCATGCCGCCGGTTGGCGTCTTCGCGAATATCGTCGCCTTGTCCGCCTTGCCGACTCCTTTGGTGTCATGGAGCACCTTGATCCAGCCGCGGCTGGTAACAACGACGCGACCCCTGGCGTCGAGCGTCATGGCATAAATATCGTTGGCAAGCGTTTCGTCGGCGTAGAGCGAAACGCGGAAGCCGGGCGGGACGCGGAGACCCAGGTCTTGAGCCTTGGAATCGTGTATGAGACTAAGATGAAAGGGGATCACGGACGCCGAAAGGATGCAAAATGATTTGAATGATTGCATCACGTCTCTTCTTTCAGGATGGTGTTAGCGCATGCGGCGCATTAAGCCCCTCTCTCCCGTACTCGGACGAGAGGGTTGAGGAGGCAGTGCCTGCATAGACCGAACCCCTCACCCCCGGCCCCTCTCCCCCTGAGTACAGGGGAGAGGGGAGTAGAAGCCGGCGCATTAAGCACCTCTCCCCCTGTACTCAGGAGGAGAGGGGTTGGGGTGAGGCGGTCCTGAGCCGTGCAGAACTTCACTCTCCCGCTCGGGTCTTTTTCACCCCCTCACCCCGGCCCCTCTCCCCTGTACTCGGGGGCGAGAGGCCGGGGTTCAAATCCTTACGCAACGTCGGTCGCTGGGGGGCGCGCAACATAATAAAGTCGATTGATGATCTCTTGAAAAGAGCCGGGATTGTTCGGGTCTCTGGCAAAATGCCATTGGCGGTTTGTCGGAAACAGTTCTTCACCTGATGGCCAGACGTTAAACGGCATCCGTCCCAATAATGACACCAGCTTGTCACTGCACATGCTGACATTGCCCGCGCGCGGCGGCATCGGGCCCGCCATGATTCGAGGACAGCCGCGCAGCAGGTTCGGATCGTAGCCGCCGACGCGGTTGATGACCTGGGCGATTTGATAAAGAGTGATAGCGCGCGGGCCGCCCAGATGATAGAGCCCCGCCTCGTCACCGGCCAGAAAGCGCTCGAAGACGGGATTGAGGTCGCCGCAGTAAGTGCACGAGCGGACTTCGTCGAAATACAGCGTCGCCGGTCGGCCATTGCGGAATCGCGAATCTATCCAGTCAATCGCGCCGGCATGGCGGTTCGGACTGGGCCCCATCGGCAAAGAAATCCGCAGGATGGCCGTTTCGGGATACGACTCCGCGATCAATTGCTCCGCTTCTCCCATGGTCTTGCCGTAGACCGTCACCGGATCAATGGGGTCTGTTTCCGAATAGTTACCCTGTCCCGACCCCGAGTAAACGAGATCCGAGGAAAGGTGAACGAGCCGGCTGCCGAACCCGCGCACGCTTTCTAGGACAGCAACCACACTGGCCACATTGAGCCGCCAAGCCATGATCGGGTCAAGCTCACAGGATTTTAGCGCGCAGTTGCCGGCACAACTGAGCACTGCCTGAAACCGATAATGCTCAAAAAGCTCGCGGACTTTTGCACAGTCCTCAATCGCCAGGTCATGCACGCCGGGCATCGCGGGTTGGCCGAATTTCCAGGGCCGAATGCCGACGACCTGTGCAGGGTAGCGGCCTTCGAAGTAGCGGAACGCATTAAAACCCGCCACGCCATTTATGCCGGTGATCAGAAGAGGCAAGGGTATTGGCGAGGGCCGCATGCGGAAAGGCTCAGTTCCGAGGATAGAAGATGCTGGCAGTTGCCGGCTTGGAAGATTATAGAGTAAACAGAGCCGCTTAACAGACGCAACGCCCTACAGCATTTCGGGAGCTGCTAGTTCATGAAAGTTCACCTCTCCGGCACAATTGCCCTGGTCACCGGCGCCGGGCGTGGCATTGGCCAGGCCATCGCTGATACGTTCGCCGCGAACGGCTCACGAGTCGTCTACGCGGATATCGATTTCGCTGCGGCTTATCAGGCTGCCGCCCTGTTTTCGGCCTGCTCTGCCATGCGGCTCGACGTGACCGACGAGCGCCAAGTAGACCAGGTGATCGCTGAAATCGTCCGCGCTAATGGCCGCCTCGATATCTTGGTTAACAACGCCGGCGTCAACACGCTTGCCCATCGCGTGCCCATCGACCAGTTCCCCCGTGAAGAATGGGATCGGTTGCTCAATGTGGATTTGAACGGCGTTTTTCTGACGAGCAAAGCCGGCGCACGCGTTATGGTCGCTCAGGGCGCGGGCAAGATCATCAACATCACGTCGGTCGCCGGCTTGGTGCCGTTGCGTTTACAATGCCCCTTCATTGCGGCGAAAGCGGGCGTCGTAAACCTGACCAAGGCGATGGCGCTGGAGCTGGGGCCACGCGGCATCCTGGTCAATGCAATCGCCCCGGGTTCGACCCTTACCGAGGGAACGAAGAAACTCTTCTACGGCGAAGACGGCCAATTCAAGAACTCGGTGCAGCAATTGTTAAACCACATACCGCTGGGCCGGCCCGCCCGGCCCGAGGAAATTGCCCATGCGGCCCTGTTTTTGGCCGCGCCGGAAAGCAGCTACATCAATGGCCACATTCTGACCGTCGATGGCGGCTGGACCGCGGGATATATGCGTGATTTTTAGAAAGGCTGAACTCATGGCCCCTGTTACACACTTCAAGAGTTACACCGGCGCTAAGCCGCCTACGATTCCGAAACCCGATAAACCGGTCGATCCCATGATCGTGAACGTGCAAGATGGCGTGCCGGTCGTTTATCCCGGATGCCATGGCTTGGGTGTGCGCGTCGTGCATCCGGTCAATCCCAAGGCCCCGGCCAAGAATATGGGCCTGGTCCTATTTTACGTTCCGCCTCACGTGATCCTTGAACCCGGTCAGCACGAGACCGAGGAGACTTACTGTATCCTGGAAGGCCAGGGCACAATGACCTTTGCCAACTTCAAACGCGAAGTGAAGAAAGGCGATTTCGTGTATTTGCCGCCCTGGTGCCTGCACGGCGTCGAGAACACCGGGACCGAAAGCCTGGTGGTCTTGATTGCCACGTCGCCACCGAACCCGTGATCGACCGCTAATCGAAGCAAGGAAACCCATGGGCGCCAATGGCCCCACAACGCCCGTGTTGGACGACACCTTGGTCCGGCCAACGACGATGCGCTACCGGGTCCTGGCGGTCGCCTGCAGCCTGGCAGTTTTGATCTACGTCCAGCGCCTGGTGACCGGGGTCGTTTTGCCCGATCTCCAAAAAGACCTGCATCTCACCACTACGCAATCCGGAATCCTGCAAGCCGCGTTCTTGCTGGCATATGGGCTTTTCGAAGTGCCCTGCGGTCTCCTGGGAGACCGGTTAGGTGTTCGGCATCTCTTGGTGCTGCTTATCCTGGGCTGGTCCCTCATGACGGGGGCGCTGGGATTGGTCGGAGCCTTGCCTCATGTGGATGGACTGCGTTTTGGCTTTTTGCTCGGCGTTCGCTTCCTCTTCGGCATGTTTCAGGCGGGGGCCTTTCCCTCCATTTCGCGGATGATGACGGATTGGATGCCGATGCGCAATCGGGCCCTGGCCCAAGGGCTGATCTGGATGTCCACGCGCGTCGGCGGGGCGCTGCAACTTCTTTTGGTCGGTGTCATTAGCTGGGCGGGCGGCTGGCAAAACGCCTTGTGGATGGTCGCAGGACTTGGCGTTGTCTGGGCAGCCGCGTTTTGGCCCTGGTTTCGTAATCGACCTGAGCAAAAGTCGGGTGTCAACTCTGCCGAGGCCGCTTTGATCCTCGCCGGCCGCCCGGCCCGGCAGGCCGGCCATGGCCATGTCCCTTGGGCGCGGATTCTTCGTTCGCGCAGCATCTGGTGTCTGTCGTTGATGTACGGGTTTGGTGGGTTTGCCGCGAACTTCTACACGACCCTGTTGCCCAAGTATCTCAAAGACGAACGGCACTTGACCGATACGACGATGGGGCTTTTATCGAGCCTGCCCTTTGCTTGCGGAATTGTCGCCTGTGCGGGCGGCGGCTTCTTTTCCGATTGGATGATCCGCCGCACCGGCAATCGCAAATGGGGTCGCCGGCTTAGCGGTTCAGTGGGCACACTGCTGGGCGCTCTCACCTGGCCTTTTTTGAATTACGCTCCGAATACGCTCGTCTTGGGCATCCTCGTGTGCCTGATCTTCTTCCTGAATGACTTATCGATGGGCCCGGCCTGGGCGGCCTGTGCCGATATCGGCGAGCGCTACGCCGGCACGATTGGCGGCGCCATGAATATGATTGGCAGCCTCATGGGCGCTATGGGCAACATCGTGGCCGGCTCGCTGTTTGGTAAGGTGTTTATCCTTTCACCACCGGGAGCCAATGGCAGCGAGTCGTTTGTGCTCGAGGGCACGAATCTCGTCTTTCTGATCTATGGATGTAGTTTTTTCATCGCTGCCCTGTGCTGGCAAGGCGTGGACGTGACACGGACGCTTGCGGTGAAAGAGCCTGAAGACACTTCAAAAGGAATCGGAGTTGCCTTGAGCGATGTCGACTGAAGCTCCCCTCACCTGGGCATCTCCTTCACCCGCGCTGACTCTGCCGCCAGACGAGATTCACGTCTGGAAGGCAACCTTGGCAATGCCGGCGTCCTATGTCGATCTTCTTTCTGACGAAGAACGGCAACGCGCGATACGATTCCTGCTGGAGAAACATCGCCATCGCTTTATTGCGGGTCGAGCGATTCTTCGAGTCATCCTCGGCCATTATCTCGGCTTAAATCCCAGCCACGTGCGCCTCCAATATCACTCAGGCGGCAAACCTGAGGTTCGAAGCGAGAGCGCGGAAAGCTTGCGCTTCAACTTGAGCCATAGCGGCGACTTGGCGCTCTACGCGGTGACTCGGAACGACGAGGTCGGCATCGATTTGGAATGCCTGCGCCCGTTTCCCGAAGCCTTGGACCTTGCCAGGCGATTCTTCTCCACTGTCGAGCAAGAATGGCTTTTTACGCAAGATTTTGAAAACAGGAACCGGGCCTTCTTTCGGATTTGGACACTGAAGGAAGCTTACATGAAAGCGCACGGACACGGTCTGGGTTTCCCGCTCGACCAGTTCAGCGTCGTGCCCGAGATCAAAGGACAAACGGAATTATACGTTTACGAATTCGAACCAGAGGTCGGCTATCTTGCCGCGCTCATCGCGCAAGGGAAGAGAAAAAGACTCAAGGGCTGTTTGTTTACTCCTTTGCCTTGGCCATCGCCATGAGCACATCCAGTTGGTTGGATATTTCCTTCAGCGCGCTTTCCAACGGCTGATGGCCGAGCCCGACTTCGGTCACCAGGTAATCGTCGATTTTCTGCTTCACGAGTTCCCGCATGACGGTCGGCCAATTCACGCTGCCGTGAAAGAGCGGCACGAAGCCATCGTAGGTCCCAAAGTGGTCGTTTGGGCCGCGGTGGAAGTCCTTGATGTGCAGCCCGACAATCGGCTTGGCGCCCAAAATGCGGATCCATTGCTCGGGAAAGCCGAAGACGACCACATTGCCGATGTCGAACCAAATGCCGACTTGCGGGCTGTTCACTTCCGCGAGGATTCGCTGAAATTCCAGCGGGCTCATCAAAAAACGGTTCCAGACGTTCTCCAGACCCAGCCGAATGTGTGTCGATTCCGCCTGACGTTTCAGAGCGTTCAAACCTTCCACAGAGAACTTCCAGCAATCATCGTAGGGAATCGACGGCGACAATTGGCCGGGGTGGATGAGGATCGTCTTGGCCCCCAGCCCAGCCGCCAAGTCAAGGACGCGCTTGGCTTGATCGAGGCCCTTTTTTCTTTCGCCTTCGTCTTCGCGAAAGAACGTGATGCCGCCGTAAATTGAGTGCGGTTCAATCCCGGCGTCCCGGCAATTCTTGGCGAGCTTGGCGACATCGGCGTCGGTTGTGCGCGGGGACAATTCCCCGACCAGATCCGTGACGCCAAGCTGGATGCCTTCGAAGCCGGCCTTCTTGATGGGGTCCAGCATTTTGACGAGCGATGGGTTATTCGGGCTGGGAAACGGCAACGTCCCCCGCATGATGCTCTTTTTCATGATGTGGAACCTTCAATAATTTCGTGCCCGCCTCTTTCGAAAACGTGGCGGCCAAAACACAGAAGGCATCTTGTCCTATGCGAAGTGAGAATTCAACGGGCAATCCTGCTGCCTTTTGCCGAATTCTATCGAACCATGACCTGTTGAAATCGCGAAAGCAGGTTTTCAAGCTTTGCCGGATCCACGGGCTTGACCAAATGCAGATCGATTCCAGCTTCCTTGGAACGCCGGCGATCGGTCTCCTCGGAAAAGCCGGTCAGCGCCACGAGCAGAGGCTGTTTTTCCGTCGTCCAGCTCTTTATTTGCCGAGCAACTTCGCAGCCGTCAATATCGGGAAGGCCGATATCCAGAAGCGCAACATCCGGCTGGTTGGCCTGGGCGAGCCGGAGCGCGGTTCGGCCGTCGCCGGCGATTTCGACCTGATGGCCGTAGCGCGTAAGCAAAAGCGCCATGTTGGCCGCGCTTTCCGCACTGTCTTCAACCAAGAGAATGCGCAATCCAGGCATTTTGTTGCAATCGTCCATGCGTCTATCCGCCTTTGCAGATCGTTTTCTTCCAGATGGAACGCGGTCAATTTCACAGCATGCGGGGCTCGAACGCAACAGAAAGATGGGATGCCAATAGCGATGGCAGGGCGGCGACAATCCGGCTGCAAGGAGGCGCCAACCTAAAAGCGCAGGTCTCCATGCCTATTGCTATTCTGCAAGCCGAATGGACTAGGATAGCACAAATTCCCAATAATTGGCGGCCTTCGCTGAAATTGCGAGCGAATTGAGAACCTAATGGAGTTCAACGGAAAAAACTTCCATCTCAGAAAGACTCGGGAACCATAGCTGTAAGGTCTAGATATGTCAACGCATTTATGGTTCCCATCCTGATTAAAATACAAGCGGTTAGCTAGGCGTCTTCGTCTCCGTTGGTCGGTTGCCGCACGTCGACGCTTATCATTTTGGTTGCTTCATTAGGGCTGCCCTTGCCTTCTTTGGCAATGACATCGAAATGCGGGTCTGTATAGCGCGCCCAGACCTGGATCATGCGGTCGGGACCCTGGAGCCAGAAATCTTGGCCGTAGGTAAGGCTTAGATCCGGTGCTGTCAGCGATTCACCAAACCAGAGCCGCAAGCAGGCAGTGACCAAACTTATTAAAAGCAAATGGGCGTCGCTTCGTTGAAGCTCATAGTATTGCTGCACGAGGCCGATGAGCCTTTTTTCGGAATAATAACGAACGTCGTCCGAGCCATAGCCGGTTAGCCTTTCGATACGATGCAGTTGCATTTTTTTCACTCCTCGCGTTGCCGTTGTACGACCCTTCCAGTGACCAAAGTGGCAAACCGTGTGCCGCCGGGTCTCTGCGCAAGCTTGGCATACCGATTGCATAACTTTCGGTGGGTCCTTAAACCAAAAACCTCCCCATAGGCTCGTGAAGGAGGGGCCAGGGCGCTGTCAAAATTCTCGGCGCCAAAACCAGTTCTTATGTCAAAGAACAAGAGCTCGACTTCGAAGAAGATCAACAAACCAAAGGGCGCGAAAAAAGTCGCCGCCAAGACGGTTGCCTCCAAACGCACCATGAATCCTCCTGGAGGCGAAGGCAATCACCGAGCCAGCACAGGGGACAATCTAACCTTTCAAGAGCACGATGCCGCCAACCGACTTGGCAGCTTTGAAAGCAGGGGAAATCATTCTCGAACTGGCAACCGAGGCCATTCCTAGCTCGGCTGTAATTGACGCCTAAGTTAGCTCATTAAACTCAATAGGAGTCAATAAAGTGGCAGACCAAAAGAGTCGCGGCGGTCAAAAAGAGAGCAACGAAAAACAGGCCTCCGGCAAGAAAAACCGGGATGTGCGCCCGGGTCCCAAAACCGGGCCCAGGCGCGAGCGGGCTATGGCCGAAGATGCCCGCCGGGGCCGGCAAGGCAACCAAGGCGGCTACCCGGGCTCAAACCGCAAAAAAGCAAAATAGATTGGCAGCCGCCAAAAAGCGCACAGTTCTATACTAGTGCATTGTCATACCAGATTGTTAGGGGACCATTCGACCGTAGCACAAGCGTCTCGCTTGTGTGTTGGGCAAGCGCACAAGCGAGACGCTTGTGCTACGTACCCTAATTCTGCCAGGGTGACAAAACACTAGGCTTACGGGCAACGTCTCGTCCCGGCGTACAGCCTTTATCCCTAGGCTGTCCCGTCCGCCCTATCGAAGTCACAGACCCATCCCAAAAGTACGGCCGACACCGCACGGCGATGGTACAACTACCTGGAGTCTTTGACCCCGGACAATGGGAAAAAGGCCGGAGGACCCTATGGCCACTATGCGCGCTGTCCAGGTATCTCGCCCGCACGGACCGTTTGAAATCGTGGACCGCAAGATACCGGAGCCTGCTGCGGGATTCGTGCGGATCAAGGTACAAGCTTGTGGCATTTGCCACAGTGATTCAATCGTCAAAGAAGCGGTTTTTCCGGGGATTCAATACCCGCGCGTTCCCGGACATGAAATCGCAGGGTCCATCGATGCCGTCGGCGCCGGCGTCGTCGGCTTAACGCCCGGTCAGCGTGTTGGCGTCGGCTGGCACGGCGGCTATTGCGGTTATTGCGACTCCTGCCGGCACGGCGATTTCTTTGCTTGCCAGACCGGCCAAATCACCGGGCTAACCTTTGACGGCGGGTATGCGGAGTATATGGTCGCTCCCTGGAGCGCGGTCGCGAGGCTGCCCGACGAACTGCCCGCCCTCGACGCAGCGCCGCTAATGTGTGCCGGCGTTACGACGTTTAATGCCCTGCGCAACAGCCGCGCGCGGCCCGGCGATGTGGTCGCCGTCCTAGGCTTGGGCGGTCTCGGCCATCTCGGCGTTCAATACGCGGCAAAAATGGGTTTTCTTACGGTGGCCATCGCCCGCGGAAAAGACAAGGAACCGCTCGCCAAGCAGTTGGGCGCTTCCATCTATATTGACAGTCAGGCACAAGACCCGGGAGCTGAGCTGCTCAAATTGGGCGGCGCCCGGATCATTTTGGCGACCGTAACGAGCGGCGAAGCAATGAGCGCGGCTTTGCCGGGCTTGGCCATCAAGGGCTCTTTCATGGTTCTGGGAGCGCCCGAATCTATGCAAGTGTCCCCCATATTTCTCCTCAGTGGCAGCCGGGCGATCAGAGGTTGGTATTCGGGGACCTCCATCGATTCTCAAGAAACAGCGGCATTCAGCGCGCGTACCGGCGTCCGGTCGATGAATGAATCTTTCCCGCTGGAGCGCGCCGCGGAGGCCTACGAACGCATGATGAGCGGCAAAGCGCGTTTTCGAGTTGTTCTGTCAACCGGGCACTAATGGGCGGCGAATCCTTTAACGGATTCCAGGCTTGCTCCGCCCCAAAGGCGGGCAAAAAGTGGATGCCTCTCAATAACCACCTGGGATTCATTTCAAAGGTTTGACGGTTTTGACGCGTAAGGTTAAGACCGCCTGCCCTTCACCGGGCAATTGCGTCACTTCGACCCAGTCAAAGATCTGCAAAACCGCAACCAGCGCATCGAGTTGTTGTGCCACAACTTCCTTGGCGAGTTGATTTTTCTCAGCGAGGAATGCGACGAGCGGTTCGCGCCGCACTTTTAAGAAACGACAGGTCTCGGTGATCGATAGCTTTAGAATGGGGATTTCGCCGGTTTTCGTAGATAAGGCCTTGTCGTCTTTGCTGCGAAATTGCCCGATCGCATCGGGCGAGCTGGCCAAGATAAGAAACTCGTCTCGAAGACCCCAGGCAGGCTGAAAGCCGGGCGGAAACCGCGAAGAGCCGGTCAGGTAATAAACTAAGACGCCGTCTTGTTTTGTGGTTTTGAGTTGAAGCGTCCCTTCTTTCTCCGAGTCGGCCTGCGCGTTGTACGCCAACACGCCCAATCGCGCCAGCGACGTTAACCCTTCGAGAATTGTCTTATCAATCGGCGGATCTTTTGACCCAGGCGTCACCCGATAAGCGGCGACCATGTGGGGGAACCAGTTTTTATCATTGTCCGGCGGAAAGGCTACATAGAAGGCCCAATCAGGGCCCAGGCAGGGAAGGATATCTTTCAATAGATCTTTGTCCCAGGCGGCGCTTACCGACCGGTCGAGTTTTTGCTTGGCGGTCTGCCGCATTTCCGGAGTGAGGAATTCGGCCACTGCTTCAGCAAACGCCAAGACGTCCACGCGGCCGGCAGCGCCAAGGAGAGCGTCGCTCGGGATCCGGCGCCACAACTCAGTGGGCTTACCGGCCTCGGCAAAGAAGCGGCGGGCTGACGCCGGCAACCCGTCGGGCCGTGCGCGGGCCGCCACGGTGATAACCAAATCATCCTGTAAATCGACCGTAAGAGCGATTCCCTCAAGAGCCTGCCAATAACTCAAGTATGTCCGGAGGCCGGTTGCCTCGGCGGAATTGCCCACGGCTTTGCGTTTGATTTCTTCTTGAAAGGCGCGCGGGTTGAGCCAGAAGGCGAGTAGTTGCTTATCGGCGCCCAATTGGCGGAACTGGTTGGCAAGAAATGGCTCCTTGGCCGACCTTTCGCTTCTATCGAGATCGATTACTTGGTGGAGCATGGCTTCCTGGGTGGAAACAGCCAGGAGCGGACCACGCTGCCAATAAAAGTTTTCTCCCTTCTTTTCCAAGCGCCGCTGGTAAGTGACGCCCTTATGGATTCGCGGGCTGATCTCTTTAACGTCCCCCGATTGCTTTTGCACCGCGTTGAGTCGTTCAATCAAATCGGATAAAGCCTTTTCATCGCGAGACCGGACCAAAAACAAGCCTTGCTCCGTCTCGGGCTGACCTGACGGGCCGGGGCGGTATGCAAAAACGGCTGCGTCGCCGAAGATGTCCTCCAGCAATTTGCTGGAATTGACGCCAAGGTTTTCTTTGAGGATTGTGTCCAAAAAAAAGAGCTTTTCAAGATCTTTGGAGCTCTCCAAGAATTTGGCCAGGGGAGTCTTAGAAAACTGTTCGAGAAAAGGCGACTTCTGAAGACGTGCCGCATGGTCGCGTAGATCTTGGAGGACCACGCAAAAGGCCACATCATCGGGGACAAGGCGCAGTAATTCCTCACGAGGAGTCGCGGCTAATGCGGAGGGGATTATCAGGCAGACAGCCGATAGCGCTAAAAAGGCGTGCACCGCCCCTTTCAAGGGCCGGAGCAGCCAAACGAATGATGAATCTGCCACGTTTACAAAGGCTCCTTAAGACGGGATGACCCATATTCCGCAACGAATTATGAGTTGCTTTTACCGGTTGACTCGATTGGCGGCACTCCACGAAGAAATAAATCCCAGGCACGGCGGGCCGAAGTGGCGACCGGCTTTAAACCTTCGGAAACGCCTTTGCCGGCTTCGCTGAGCGGGTCCGCCGGGCCATCGAGAGACGATGGCACGCTCATCTTGTCAAAGGGCAGAGCAGCCTCAGCAACGGGAAACAGCAGCCGCGTTTGCTTGAGCGTCTCCTCTTTGGCTCGATTAGCCAGCGAAGCAACCGCCAACTGACCTTCTGCCATGCTGACCCGCGCGGAAGCCGACGCCGTTGAGTCAGATTTCAACTCACCGCTATTAACAGCCACGGGTTGATTAATAGATTCCCGGTTGCCGTTATTGAGCCAGCGGGGGATAAAGGCGAGAGCCAGGGTGGCAATCGCAACACTTGCGGCCAGAGCGCCCGCAACAGTGTGCATCCTCATCCGTCGGAGTCGGGCTCGCCGGTCCGCCAACACCTCAGTGACAATTCTTTCCACTAACGCATTAGGAGTTTCCCAGTGAAGCAGGGCCAGCCCGGTCTCCAGCCGTTCGGCGGCCAGGTGCCACGTGCGGCACTCAGGGCATACCTCAAGATGCTGGAATGCAGCTTGAGGACTGCCGGCAACGCCATCCATGCGATTTTGAAGCCAGATCTGAAACTCCGCGCAGTTCATCGTTTCGTCTCCACGCCGGGCGCCGGCGCCCTGCCTTCGATGAGGTCGGCTTGCGCTTGGCTGATCATGCCTCGCTGGCGCAACCTCTGCAATACCTCTAACCGTGCTCGGTGCAGCCACGTCTTGATGGTGCCAACCGGCCGATCCAGGGCTTCCGCTATGTCTTCGTAGGGTTGGCCCTGTTCATGAAAGAGCACGAACACGGCCCGATATTCCGTCCGTAGCTGGTCGAGCGACGCGTGAATTTCTTTGAGAAGTTCCGGCGCATCATCACCGGCTGGGCAGGCGACCGTCTCGTGCAGATAATCGACAAGTTCCGGCCGCCGGGTTCGCTGAGTAAGCCAGGTGCGGCAGCGGTTAACCACAATGCCCATAATCCATGGCTTCAAAGGACGTTGATCGTCCCAGCGATTAAGGCTGCGGAAGATGCGCAAGAAGACCTCTTGCGTTACATCCTCGGCATCCTGGCGATGGTGCAATAAACGTAAGCACAGGCCGAAAACTTCGGTCTGAAAACGTTCCACCAGGGCTCGCACTGCCGTCGCGTCACCGCGCAAGCAGCGCTGCACTAGAACCACGTCTTCGGAAGACACATGCCTTACCACTGCGCCAACGGTTAGTACTACTCGGCTGCGAAGAGAATAGTTTCAGATTGAGTCTTAGCGGCTGTCAAAGTCAATATAGGGTAAGCGGCTTGCGGCGTATTATGAGGCCGAAACTTTCGCGAAGGACTGTATGCTTAGAGAAGGTGTACTTCTTACTCGCCGGCCTTTCGGGCCAAAATTCAAGTTGCAAGGCCCCGCCTTCCTACTGACGCGTTTTGGTGGCGGCAATTCTAGCCACGGAAATACACAATAACGCTTAAAAACAGACTCGTGGAAAGCATTTGTGCCTTTACGTGGCTTCTGAAGGTCTCGGCCAATTCGAAGGTGGCCAACGTCGAACTCAGAGGTGGCCAGCGTCGGACAAAGGTGGCCCCGCATTGGCCTGGCCCCCTTCGATTTTGAGAAGCTTTGGGCGCCTAAAACCTTCAACGGCAGTCCCGACCGCCGAGGTGCTTGTAGCGTTAAATCAGGATTGATTCGCCTGGTGCAATAAATCGATAGTCTCGCTTAGAGAGGCGTCTTCCAGCCTTTTTCCTTTCCGGCGCAGGGCTTCACCGAAACGGACTGCGGTGTCTTGCATGCGTTCATGCGTTTCCTCGGAGCCGCCGACCAATAAGAAGTGCTCGCTTTGCGTAATGCGTTTGTGTCCGTCTTTATTATCCAACCCAATGCCGATAAAACCCGCCACGCGGGCTTCTTCCGGGCTATCTTTAGGTGCCACTTGCTCAGCTCCTGATCTAAGTAAAGAAGCCTAAACGTTTCCTTTACAACTATATGGGCGTCTTTTGCTTGCGGTCAATCACAAAACCGCTGAAGAAGATCGCGGCCTCGGTCCGGAGGCGGATTTATTGAAAGGGGCTTCCTTATTGAATAGAATGGGCTCACTCGCAAAGGACTTACTTTCATGCCCTCTTCACTGGACAACCTATCTCCGGAACGCGCGCGTGTCCGAGGTGATGCCATGGCCTCCTTGCACATCCTTAAAGGCCCTAACAAGGGCGAAAAGGTAACGCTTACCGACGAGAAAACCACGTTAGGAAGAAATCCCGAATGCAGCGTCGTCATTCCGGTCAACGCGGTCAGCCGCGAGCATGCCAATATCTTGTATGTTCAGGGGCGCTACTACATTGAGGACTTGAAGAGCCGCAATAAGACCTACGTCAACAATCAGCCGGTCGAAGCCCGAACGCCTCTCAAAAACAAAGACCAGATCCGCATATGCGATTTCCTGGCGGAGTTCGCCGATAATTCGCGGTCCGAAGACGATGACGACGACCCAGAGCGTGAAGAAAGCGGATCGACCACGGTCGAAGCCACCCTGGGGCGCGGTTCCAACCTCCAGTTGGAAACGCAACCCGCCGATCGCCTGAAGCTTTTGCTCGACATCAGCAGCACGCTGAGCCGTACGCTAGAACTCGACCCCCTCTTGCCGCAAATCGTCGATAGCATGTTCTTGATGTTCAAGCAAGCCGACCGCTGCTTTATCATTCTCGCCGAAGACGCCGTTAACAAAACGGGCGAAACGACCAAAAGGCTCATGCCCAAAGTTGTCAAAACGCGCCGCCCGCAGGACGAAAGCACCGCACGCTTCAGCAAGACCATCGTTCGCCGCTGCCTGGAGACGGCCGATGCGTTCCTGAGCGACGACGCATTGGGCAGCATGCCCCTTAACCAAAGCGTGGTTGATTTCCGCATCCGCTCGGTCATGTGCGTCCCGCTCTCGGGAGGCGACGGTAAGCCTTTCGGGGTCATCCAACTCGATACTCAGGATCGCAACAAGAAATTCACCCAGGACGATCTTCGTCTGCTTAAGGGCGTGGCCGACCAGGCTTCGGTGTCGCTGGAAAACGCCAAAATGCATGAATCGGTAGTTGCCCGGGAGCGCTATCAGCGCGATATGGCCTTGGCTTACCAAGTGCAGTTGAGCTTCCTGCCCAAGGCTCTGCCGAAAGTTGCCGGTTACGAATTCTTTGCCCATTACGAGCCGGCCCAGGAAGTTGGAGGCGACTACTACGGCTTCATACCGGTTCCCGGCCGGCGCTTAGCCGTGCTGCTGGGCGACGTGGCCGGCAAAGGGGTTCCGGCGGCCCTTTTGATGGCCAAACTCTCCTCCGACGCCCGTTTTTGCCTGCTGACCGAAGAAGATCCGGCAGCCGCCATTAATCGCCTTAACGACCTGCTTTATCAGCACACCAGCCAAATGGATCGCTTCGTCACGCTGGCCGCCGCGATTCTCGAGCCGCGCGAAAACGTCGTGACCCTCGTCAACGCCGGTCATATGACGCCGCTGATTTTCCGGGCCTCTACCAAGACGTTGACGGACGCGATGCCCAATGAATTGGCCGGCGTCCCGCTGGGCATCATGCCCGACCAACGCTACGGCGCCTGCCAGGTTGCTCTCGAACCGGGCGACTCGTTGCTTCTCTACACCGACGGCGTTTGCGACGCCGTCAACACCGACGGCGTTCGCTTTGAAAACAAGGGCATTCAGGCTGCGCTCCACGGTAATTCCGCTTTCGGTCCGCATGCGGTGGGCGAACAAATCGTTAACGCCGTCAAACACCACAGCTCGGGCCGCAGTGCCGCCGATGACATTACCCTTGTCTGCCTCGGGCGCCTTCTTTCTTGAACAGGCTCGCGAGTTACAATTCCTATCGTCACAAGGAAAAATCCGTCACGATCGGATTTGAATTCACGCTGATCGAATGCGCCCGTCTTGCAAGTCCTATGTTTGCACGTTTCAATAATAGTGCCAAGGCAACCACAATAAGGGTCATAAGAAGGCGTACGTGACAATGGAGCAAGGATTCTAAGCATGAGCGAAATTATCACGCTGCCTGAGGCAACTGTGCGTACCAAAAGAAAGCGGAAGACGAGGGAGTCAACCAATCAAAAGCGGCAGCCACCCTATAACGTCATACTGCTAAACGACGACGACCATAGCTACGACTATGTCATTGGCATGCTTCAGCAGCTGTTCGGCTATCCGCCGGAGAAGGGCTTCTTAATGGCTGAGGAGGTGGACCGAACCGGCCGCGTCATCGTCTTGACGACTTCCATGGAGCATGCCGAGCTAAAGCGCGATCAAATCCACGCCTTCGGACCCGATCCGTATATCCCCCGCTGCAAGGGCTCCATGTCTGCCGACATCGAGCCGGCCTGCGGCGGTGATTAGAATCTCTGTAAGGCCCCCTACGAAAACGCTCTAAAACAGACCCGTGGAAAGCATTTGTGGGTTTGCGTGCCTTTTCGTGGCTTTTGATGTTCCCGGCCCATGACCCTCTGGCCCAAGTGACCCACCCTCTGGTCCCACCAACACTGCGCCAGAGGGTGATCAATAATTGAACACCCGATGCCGACTTGCGCACTTTCGTTGTCTTTGGCGTCTAGGAGTCTGGGGGTGTCCGGCTTTGCAATAGAACCCCACAAAAAACCACGGTTTCCTTACATCTCAGTTGGTTTTGTTGCAAAAAATCTTCTTTCTTTAGCTGTCAGGATGCCATAGCATCGTGTCGCTATGGCCATGATCTTCTGTCCAGAATGTGCAGCCAAGATTTCCGACAAAGCCGTCGCTTGTCCGAAATGCGCCTATCCCCTGAAAAGCGCGACCATTATTGAGCAGACAAG
>JBJMQT010000054.1:0-83016 GCA_045802525.1 Gemmataceae bacterium | reverse complement strand
GGCCTCGACGAGATTCTTAACCGAGCAGCGTCCCCAGCTTATTGTCTTGCGGGTAGCTATGACCGCGGTGTTGCCGGAATCCTTCGGCGAACGAGTAATGCTGCGGACGGCCTCGAGCGGCGGACCAGTCGCGCATGGATTGCACGTAATGATCCATGCCGTGTTGGCGCAGAAGCCATTCGCGCTGGCTGGCATGGCAAGCCAGCATTGCCGCTTTCAAATCGATTACCGACCCGATGTCGACTACGAAATCGCAGGGCACTGCGTGGCCCAGAGCGTCCTTTCCCTCGGCCGGATCGCAGTAATAGAGATACGGTATGCGCTCCAGCGGCGCGGCATGGCCATGATTACAAAAGAAATTAGGCGCAGGGGCCGCGAAGGCAGCGGCCCGGGCCACTAGGCTCGTCATTTCGTGATCGACGATGTAGTCAACGGGGCTATGGGTTAGCACGATATCCGGACGTACGGCCCGAAGCAGGCGGACGACCTTTTCCAGCGTTCGCTCGTTGTAACAAATCAGGAGGTCGTTTTCTTCCAAGCAGTGATAAGAGGCGCCTAGAAGGCCGGCGGACTGGGCGCCTTCGGCGCGGCGCACCTGGCTAATGGCTTGCGGGGACATTTGCGTCGTGCCACAGTCTCCCGCCGTCATGCTGGCAATGTGGGCACGCCACGCGTGTTCGCGGACCAGCCGAATTAGCGTACCCGCGCAGAAAAACTCCGCATCGTCGGGGTGCGCAAGGACGCTTAGGACGACGGGCGCCATCTCAATCCCTCGCTGTGCTCAAGCCGGGATTTGATTGGGGCCATCAAGAAAGACCGGTCAAGCGGCCCTCCTTGAGGCCCCCCATTTCGGGCAACAGCCAAAACCTATGTCTAGCAGACTTCTTTAACCACGAAAACCTTCGAAAAACACGAAGAGACCGGCATTCGTTTCTATGCTTTGGATTTGGTGCTTGTTTCGGATTTCGTGCTTAGTCCTTTGCTCCCGAAACAAGCCGAAAGACCCTGCCCGGTTCTTTCCATTTCTTTCCAAGGGGCGTGCCCCCCCTGAAATGAAATGAAACGGGGTCTTGGGAGGGCTTGAGAAGTTGCACGCGGTCCCGCCCGCCGAGGTGCTAAGGCGCCCCGCCTCCCGGCCCCTGGAAACTGGTTGGCGGCCCCGAACCTGGTTTACTCGGTGGCGGCATCGTGGGAGGTTGTTTGGGCATGTTTTCTTTATTGAGCAAGCCATGACGGGATAGAACCGACATTTTCGTTTGCTCGGTGATAAGCGGCTCGCCCCGAGCGTTCTTATCGTCAAAGGGTCCTGCAATTTCGGGGGAGGGTATTAGCTTGGTTCTCGTCAATGGACCCAAAGCCGCCCAAGGCGGAGAAAAACCGGGCAGACAAGCTTCGCCTAACATAGCTTCAAGCGTCAGCAATTCCTTAAGCTGAGGACCGTCCAGATCCTTAACCAGCTCGAGATATTTGTACTGGACTTCAAAAGCATTCTCCATGGCGTCCATGTCGTTGGCAAAATCGGCGTTTTTGGGATCCATGAGGATTTCTTTCCAGGCCGGCATGGCTTCGGGGGACTCGTATCTGCGTTTAGCCTCCCTGCGCCGCCCTGCCCTGCGCAACTGGTCCGCCTCGGAAAAGGCTTTGCGGGCAGCGACGGTGCGCGGCTCCATCTCGAGCTGGGAGCGAAGCAAGAAGTTAGCGTAGTTGGTTTGGCGGCGATAATGATCGTACGATTGCAGACGAGCGTAGGCTAGTTGGCTTTTCTGCATTTCCTCGTTGGCGCGGTCGGAACCCGCAAGCGGCACGGGCATTTGCATAGTCTTCAACTTGTAGCTCAGCCGATAAAGACGGGCCTCCTTTTCCAGGTCGCTTTCTTCTTCGGGGGTCATGTAAAGGTGGGTAATTTCCCCGTGACGCCTCCACATTTTGTAGGATTCCGTCCAGGCATCGATTCCCCAAGCGCGGCCTGTCCCAATCGCTAACGGCTTTTCTTCTTGATCATCCCGGCTTTTGCCGAAGACCACCTCTGAGGGAACGGTCCAGCCTTTTTCGTCGAACCAACCCTCTTTCTCTAAATTTTCAGCGATAAACGTGGCGGCACGAGCCACATGTGTGCGGAAAATGGCCGTGGTGTATTTCGGGCGCCGCAACTTGGTTCGATCTTGCGGCCTAATTTCTTCGTCGTTGCCGGGTATGTCGCTCGGGTGAGGCAGAGCCTCCTGTCCATAGGCGAACCATGCCAAGGAGTTTTCGAATACGCTGAAGTCGTCCTTGAGGCTGCCTACGTCCTGATCGGTCTTATAATCCGCGTAATAGGCTATCTGAGGCTCTTCAACTTTGTGAACCGGAGGAAACACGGGGAACCGCTTGTCAGGGGGCCGCAGGCGTTCTTGGCCCAGCTGAGCGGTACTCGACTCGCCTTCTTGGGGTTCCTCGAAGAGACAAGGAATCTTTTGGCTGTCTTCCAAGAACTTCACAATATCTTCAGCCTTATACCGTAACCGCTCATGGAGCCGGCGCACGAGTATCGGGTGCTGGCGACAAAAATCCTCGAAAACCGGGCGGTTTAAGACTTTCTTACCGCTCTTGGGATCAGTGATCCGGAAGCGCTCGGGATTGCGTTCACTGGGCGGAATGAGACTTAACTGATACAGGGACCGTTGCGTATTCGTCTCATCGCTGGCGCCGATCTTGTTCTGGAGATAGAAGCCGACCGTGTCCCGGAGATCGGGCTGATTGCGGTTTTGCCTTTCCCCTTCGGCGAGAAGTTCTATGCCGCGGCTTATAAAGAAAAATTTGTCGCGTACGCGATCGGACTCGACGGACACGTTATAGGCCAGATTCCAGCTTTGGAAAAGCCACGGAGAAAGAAAGTGCGGCTGGAGTTTAGTGATGGAGCGCACCAACAATTCTAGCTCGTTCCACTGATTCTTTTTCTGCTTGGCGTCCGCGCTAACCCACAAGGCGCACACCGCTAGCCCGCGCGATCCCGTTAGACTCAAGCGAATGGCCGACCCGGTCAGCTCCACTTCACCTATGTTTTCTTCGCGCAAATCCAGGCTCGTGGCGAGCGGTTCGACGACACCCTTACGGTAAAAGTAGGCTCCCGTTAACAGGACAACGCCCGCAACTATGTAGATGATCTTGCGTTGCAGCGACTGTTGCTGGAAAGGACTTGCCATGAGGCCTTACCTCGTTGTTCCAAGGAGCACAGCAGATCAATGACAATTTTGTTACGACGATGCAATTTCCCGCGACTTAATCAAATGATAAGCGAGAATAGCCAACGGAATTAAGTAGGCAACTAAGAGAAGGAAATTCAAGAACATTTCCGTCCCGGAAATGCTGAATCCTTCTGCCACCTTGTCGGTGAAATCGAACCGGTCGACGTCCGGTATGATGTCCAAGACCCGCCGCAGAAACCACCGAAACCCGGTGTCATAGCCGGTGGCTATCTTTACCGCAGCCGTCTGCTCCAGCGGCACCAACATATTCTCGCGTTGAACAAGTCGGTACAGCGATTCCAAAGGGCCTCCGCCCGGCGCCGTCCCAAGGGCCAGCGTCTGAATGTAATCCTGGAAGAATCCGCCGATGTACAGAAAGAGCACGAGAAGCGCGCTGATGATGCCGCTGAGGTAGGTGCTGAACGTGACTGCCAGTCCTGTTACCAGACCGAGCCTCAGCCACAATCCAAAGGCGCCCTTGAAGAAATTGATTGCGAAGCGACGGCGGTCTGCTCCCGGATCGAGGCTGTCTAGACGCAGATAAAGGTCGTACTTAGCCATGCCGACGTATTGCGAGCGGCTATCGCAATGGACCCGCACGCGCAATCGAGGTTTCACATCGGGCGCGGCTCCCCCCGCGGTGGAGGCCGCCGGTTTTCCTTCTAGGGCATTTTTGAACAAGCCGCCCGGCAATTCGAGCGATTGCGTGTGGAAATCTGTGACTTCCACGGACTTCAGCTCATAGAACCCATACTTTTCCGCAAGTGCCCCAAAATCGGGAGTCGGTTTGCGCCTCTCTTCCAGCACGGCCTGGTCGTATTCTTTTTCCTTAGCCTTGTCATAGTGCCAGGTCTCAAACTGGAAGGTGCAAAAAACGCCACGGTTTTCCTGTCCCTTAGTCGTGCGATAGACGTCAAAGGTGAATTCGCAGACGACATTGTCCCGGTTGGCTAAATCCGCGGGCAAGTCGCGGAAATTCCAGAAAGCATACTGGATGGGCATTGGCGGATTCGGCCCGGAAATGTAGCTGCGATAGTCCCATTCGTGGCCGACGTTGACGCCCTTCTGTTTGCTTTCCGTCCCTTCGAATTCCAGTTCGCCCAGGCCGGGCTCACGGGCCTTAAGGCTCTCGTTTTGGGCTTCCGGACTAATTGAACGAAACACATAACCGAGGCTCAAAACAGTCATGACGAGCAGGGCAAATGTCATCAACAGCATGTAGCCTAGAAACCGACCGAGGACGATCTCAAAGCGCTCGACCGGCTTCGTCAAAATTGTGTGGATGGTTTGTTGTTTGATATCGGTCGGAATGCTAAAGGCGGCCAGCAGGACTGCGGCAACGAGAAGCAATGGCGTTTCCGCGAAATAAAGCGTGGCCAGGTAATTGCGAACCTGGTCTTGTGGATTGGACGACTCCTGAAACCAGCTTCCAAACAAGTAAACCAGAAGAATCAACAGGAAAACCCAAAGAACGCGGCGGCGGACCGCTTCTTTCATGCTTAAGCGAGCCACAGCCCAGATGCGGCGGGAACGAAGGCGAAAGCCAAACATATCCTTGATCAAAGTCAGGGAGACGACTGCCAGCGCCAGAATGCCCGCTCCGGTTAGAATGTTGTTCTGCAATCTGACCATTGACGGCTTGGGATCAACCGGCGTGACCGCCTCGCCGGCTAAAGTGGCTTTGACCGCCGGAAGCCATTGAGGGGAAGTGACTACCGCATAGGCAATGTATGCCGAGATAACGGCGGCATAGGCCAAATCCATGACCCGGCTCGTTGGCCCCGCTTTCTGAGGCGTAAACGAGGCAATCATCCGGTAGAGAAGCCACAGCAACAAGGCGGCGGCGGCGAACCCGCCGGCAACTTGCACCCAATACTCCAGTCCATCCCAGAATTTTTCCAACTGGAGCGGATCACGTTCTTGAATGAGAGCAGCAAACATAGAGACCAATCTTGAGAACGGATTCAGTGCGGGAAAATCAACGAAACCCAACATCGTGACCAGCTAAATATCGCAGTCCAAAGCCGAAACTCCAAATCTTTTTGGCGGCCTGCGCCTTATCGCCGTTGCCGAATTTGCTATGGGCGCTGGCGAGACCGCTATCCGCATCAAACTAGGCCGGACGTTTTTCGCCCGGAAGATAGCGCCGTCCCGGACGGGCCTTGCTCTCTTCGACGATGCGCAAAAACAAGTCTTCCAGCGTCGTAATGGGATGGCCCAGTTTCTCCACCGTGCCGCCATGTTTGCGAAAGACTTCATCAAGGTCGCGGCGCAGCTCCGCGGTGGGCTGAACATCTTTCGCTCGCAATTCAACTCGGCCCGAATCCTGAACCAGCGTGCTGACCTCGCCGAGCTCTTGGAGTTGGCCTTCGTGGAGAATGGCAATGCGGTCGCAGACGTTCTGGACGTCGTCGAGGCGGTGGCTGCACATGATAACCGTCTTGCCCTTGTCGCGAAGACCTATGATAAGGTCTTTCATCCAGCGGGCGCCCAGGGGATCGAGCCCGGAAGTGGGCTCATCTAGAATGACAAGCTCGGGATCGTTGATCAACGCCTGGGCTAGGCCGATCCGCTGACGCATGCCTTTGGAGTATTCCTTGAGTATGCGCTTGCGATCGGCTTTGAGGCCAACCATATCGATCAACTCTTGGGCGCGGTTATGGCGGATGCCGGAAGGCATGTTAAAAAGGCGCCCGTAAAAGTCGAGCGTTTCCTCGGCATTAAGAAATCGGTACAGGTACGATTCTTCAGGAAGGTAGCCGATCTTCTCGTTTTTATGAACGCTGGCGGCCGGCTCATCGAATACCAGAGCATCTCCATCGGTGGGGAATAGCAAACCCAGGAGCAACTTGATCGTCGTGGTCTTGCCTGATCCATTGGGGCCGAGCAGGCCGAAGATCTCGCCGCGATAGATCTCCAGATTAAGAGCATTGAGCGCGATTTTCTTTTGTCTACCCCAGAAATCCCGGTAGACCTTGGTCAGATTACGAGTTTCGACAATTGCATGTTTGGCCATGAGGGCCACCTCTTCCTACGATTGGGATCCGGCACTAGACCGGGATAAACCGCGAGGGGATGATGATATTACGCCGGGGCGACCCGCACCGTTCGCCGCTTTCTTGAGAAGTTTTGGGATTACCGGGGATTGAAATACGGCAGTCGCCTCGTTGCGGCAATGGGAGCCATTTCCAAGAGCGATCCCGCCTTCTTAGCGGGCGAATGGAACGCCGCCCCAATGCTTTGAATCCGAGGCAATCACAGGTTTAACCTATTGTAACGATTTTAGTTACGCCGTCAGTAACTTTCCATGATATTGGCGGGCGGGGGCCGGCAATGGAATAGGCATTTGACCTATTGCTTGGCCGCTTCGCGCCAAATACCGTCCGGATCTAAGCGCTCATGGGGCTGAAAGTGAGCTTTATAAGCCAACGAAGTGCAGTCCGCAACGTAGAAGCCCAGATAAACGAACGGAATCCGTAAGCCAGCGGCACGATTAATCAGGTTAATTACGTTCCACGTGCCTAGGCTGCGCCGCCGTTCGTCCGGGTCGTAATAGAAATAAATTGCCGACAGTCCGCCGGGCAGAGAATCGACATAACCTACTCCGATCAACTGTTCCTCGAGGTAATAGCACCATTCCTCAACAGGAAAGGGATTGTCCACAAACGATTCGACGTAGGACTGGACATCACGGTCTGGATGGGCAGGCCAGCCTTTGGCCTCGGCCTGATAGGCATGAAAGCGATCGTACAATTTCAACTTCGCCGCAGTAACCGTGGGTTTGCCGATTTGGAGGCGAACCTTGTCTTGATTGATTCCTATTGTCCGGCGCTGGCTGCGATTGGGACGGAAACGGTTGACGAGGACGCGCAGCGAACGGCATTGCTTGCACACTTCACATCGCGGACGAAACATCATTCGGCCAAAACGCCGCCAACCTTCGTTGAGCCGCTCAAAATACTCCTCTCTCCCTACATTCGGGGCGTATTCGTACTCCGTCGACGCCGTTTCCCCCGGCAAATACCCGCAGGGATGAGGCGGTGTAACAAATTGGAATAGTGATTGCATAGGAATTTGAGGACCGAGGATGGCGGATGGAGGATGGAGAATGGCGGTCCGGTCTATCGGTCGGAGGCGAAGCAGAGTTTCGCGGCAGTGCGTGCCCAAGCAGAGCTTGGGTACGAGGAGATCGATCCTCCATCCTCGATCCTCCATCCTCCATCCTCAGCCAACCATTATCTCTTCACCGAATTAAACACCAATCCGCTCAACAGCTTGGGATAGAAATACGTCGATTTTGGCGGCATCTTTTCCAAGCGGCCTGCTATCTCCTCGACATGGCTCATCGTGGTCGGTGGAACGAGAACCGCGAGATCGCATTTTTTGTCGGCCAGACCGCTCACTACCTCGCCAAGGAGATGTACGTACTGGCAATGCGGCTGATATCCGGATTCTTTAGCCAGCAGCTCACCGAGCACCAAAACATGAAGAATGCTCACCGCCAATCCGCGCCAGGCCGGGCTATGAGCGGCCGCCAACCGCGCCATGGGTCCGGAGGATTTCAGGCGCGCACTCAGCCACTTACCGTCTTTCAGAGTACCAAATCCAAGAACATTTTGTCCTCCGTCGCTCTGAAGCGATTCCCACGTCGTCCGCGAAGCGTCCAGATCCTGCCCGTGCAGTTGCACGTCGAAGTAAGGCGCTAATAAACCTTGTAGACGCTCGGCCGATAGCCCCGACAGACCCGAGACCAGCCGGTGGGTCGGAAGAATGAGCAGCCCCGGATCGCTCATGGCAACAAGCATCATGAGGATGAAGTTCGGCGCGGCTTCATCGTTGGCGACTTCGCCTGCGGCCTTGCGTTTTTCTAAGTAACGCAATCCGGTCTCGTAACGGTGATGGCCATCCGCGATGAAGATCGGCCGGGGGCCCATCAAGCCGATTATGTTGCTGACAACGTGCTGGTCCGTAACCGGCCAGAGCCGGCTTACCACGCCAAGATGATCGGTTGCTTCCAGAGGCAGCGAACGTGCAATTAAGGAATCGAGTTGAGCCTGCACGGCGTTTCCCGCGTCGGGGTAAAGTCCAAAAACCGGGCTGAGGTTCATGCCCGTCGCTTCCAGCAACTTCAACCGATCGGCTTTGGGGCCCGCCATCGTCTCTTCATGAGGGAAAATTTTTCCCTGACCGAATGGTTCCAAGCGCACCCGGGCGAAGAACCCCTTGCGTATATGCTTTTGTCCTTCCACTTCAAGTTCTTGATGATAAACGTAGAGCGACCGGGCCGAGTCTTGATTTAGCGCCCCGTCGGTTTGCCATTCCCGCAAGAATCGGGCTGCTCGGCTATAGCGATTTTCCGTTTGGTTGTCAGTTGGCAGCTCTTTGTTTAATTCCAGGCGGATGACGTTGAAAGGGCTTCGCTCGTAGAGAGCCTGCTGCAAGGACGAATCGATGACGTCGTAGGGCGGCGCGACGACGTCGCTAAGGGCGCCCACACGGCCCAAATCATAACGAAAGGCGCGAAAAGCTCGAATATCGGCCATGGAATCTAGTTTCTCCAGTAGTCGAGTCGGACATAATTGATTGAGGCGAGTATAGCAAATGCTGGAGAAAGGCCTTAAGGCCAATAACGTACGCCGCCGCTCCACCGCGGATTCGACGATCGCCGACGTACAAAACTGTCTCCATCTAGACTCAGGATAACCTCGTGAGTGCAATTACCCTAAGCCGGCAACTTGCCGAACGGCTTCAGCTTGTCGAGGAAAGAATTCGCGCTGCGTGCCGGCGGGCGGGACGGGCGCGCAGCGAAGTGACTATGGTTGCGGTAACCAAGAGCGTCTCCGTAGATATCGCTGCCCTGTTGGTTGAGCTGGGCATTAACGACCTCGCTGAAAACCGTCCTCAATCGTTTTGGGAACGCGCGCCGGTCCTGCCCCAGGCGCGCTGGCACTTCATCGGCCACCTTCAGCGCAACAAAATTGAGCGCACGCTTCCCCAGGTGCATTTGCTTCATTCTGTGGACAGCCGGCGCCTTTTGACCAGCCTGGAGGCTGATGCCGCCAAGCGGCAACGACCGCTCGATGTCTTACTGGAAATTAACGCCAGCCGGGAAGCCAACAAGCAAGGCATTGCTCCCGAAGATCTTCCCGGTCTAGTTCCGAATATCGTGTCCTTGCGCTGGGTGTGCGTGCGCGGTCTAATGACAATGGCTGCACTGGCGGAAAACCCCGAGGAGGCTCGGCCGACTTTTGCCGACCTGCGAAACCTGCGCGATACCATGCGTCCCCATTTGACGCCTGCTCATGACCTTAGGGACCTCTCGATGGGGATGAGCCACGATTTCGAGGTGGCCATTGAAGAAGGCGCGACCTTCATAAGGCTGGGAACCATTTTGTTCGACGGATTGACATCGTGATCGCGATAACGGCGCACTCCCAGGGCTTGATCCTGCCTGGTCGTGCTCAGCCGGGCGCTCGGAAGACCGGCGTGCTTGGCGAGCAAGGCAGCGCGCTCAAGGTCGCCGTCGCCGCTCCGCCCGAAGATGGCCGGGCCAACCAGGCACTGGTTGAAGCATTACGTAAATTGCTTGGCGTGAACCGTTCGCAGATCGCCTTGGTAAGCGGAGCAACAAGCCGTAACAAGAAATTCTTGATTAGCGGGTTGGAGAAAGAAGAAGTGGAACGACGGGTAGCCGGCCTTCTAATGAATTCGCCATGATGCGGCTCCGCCAGGGTCACAAAGATTCCTTGGCCGCCTTGACGTAGGCGGCGAAATTCGCCGGCGGCGTGGCGCGGTCCACGCCGTGACTGAGATTAACGATGTGACGCTGGCCTCCACCGGCTGTGAGGCAATTCCGGACCGCTTGGGTTACGTCGTCTGGACTGCCATTTCGTAAGATCGTCTCATCGACATTTCCCTGAAACACCAAGTGCGGAAAATCGCGGCGCGCAGCAGCCAAATCATGACACCTGCCCAGGCTGACAACGTCGGCGCCGGCCGCGCTCATCAGCGATAGATAAGGACATTCCTTGACGAATAAAATTCGCGGCGCCTGATTAACGGCCGCGAAAATCCTTTCGTGGTACGGTTGTGCCCAGCGCAGATATTCGACCGCCGTCAGCATGCCGGCCCAGGAATCGAACAGCTGGTAGACGTCGGCGCCTTCTCGAACAAGAGTGCCGAGAAAGTGAATGGTCGCCGTAGCTAGCCTTTCCAGAAGCGTTTCCCAAACGAGCTTCTGTTCCAAGGCAAAGCGCCGAGTTGCATCCATGTCTTTGCCTGTGCCGATGCAATAGGTCGCTACCGTAAACGGAGCGCCGGCAAAGACAATAATCGGAAGTTCGCCGCGCAGTTCTTCACGCACGCGCTGGAGCAATTGACGAATAGGCTTAAAGCTTTCCGGAGCCGGCTCGGCAGACAGACGCTCAACATCGGCCAGCGTTCGAATCGGTTTGTCGGGCACCGGTCCCAAGGCGGGCTTCAAGGCAAAGGGCAATCCCATCGCCACTGCAAGCGTGGTGATGTCGTAAAACAGAATAATGGCGTCCACGCCAAAGCGCCGGGGCAAGAGCGACGCCTGGGCCGCCAATTCGACGTTGTCCGAAAACTCGTAAAACGATAGACCATCTCCCAACCGATTGAACTCCGGGTCCCAACGACCGGCCTGCCGCATCGCCCAAACGGGCGGTCGCTCGATAGTTTCGCCGCGCGCGGCACGCACCAATAAATGATCCGAGCCCTGATTGGCCGCGGCCCCAGGGCGGGCGTGGCCGGCATGCCCGGATTCGTCACTGGCATTGTTCATTTTCGATCCGGATCATTCCTTCGACACAGCCTTGGCCAGCTTGCGGCTAAACACTCACCTCTTCACGCCCACATAAAGCGTTGCAATGCCAAACGTAAACGGATGCCAGCGGACGTCGCTCAGGCCGTGGCTGCGTAATCGCTCGGCCAGGGCTTCGCCATCGGGGAATTCCATGACGCTGGCCGGCAAATAATGGTAAGCGTTATCTTTGCTCCGTGACAAGAGCTGGCCAATCAGCGGCAAAATGTGCCGAAAATAAAATCGATACAAGGCCCCGAACAACCGGTTGCGCGGCCGGGAAAACTCAAGGATGGCCACCCGCCCTCCCGGTTGCGTCACGCGGACCATCTCGGCGATGCCCCGATCCGTGTCCGTCACATTACGAAGACCGAAAGCCACAGTAACTATCTGAAACGTATTGTCGGGAAACGGCAGCTCCTGAGCGTCCGCTTCGATAAAGCGAATGCGCTCTTGGGCTTGCCGCTTGGCAGCCTTCTTAAGCGCCGGCAGCAGCATCTCGTGACAGAAGTCCGCCCCCACAATGGATACTCTTCGGTGCGCCGCCCGATCATAGGCCAGCGCCAAGTCGCCCGTGCCGGTGCACAAATCGAGAATCGGGGCATCGCCCACCGGTGGAACCAGCCGCGTCGTCCGCCAACGCCAGTATTTGTCGATATTGAGACTGAGCAGGTGATTGAGCAAATCATAAGTCGGCGCAATGTGGCCGAACATCCGGCGGATGTGGTCTTCTCGTTTATCCAGCAGCGCAGTGGACACGTTTTATTGCCTCGATGCCAAGGGACGCCGCTCAACCCGGTTCTGAGAGGCATACCCTCACCGTGCCCCGCCCCCATCCAACAGGAGGGACCCTTCTGGCCCCTTCTGGCTCCCTCTTCCCTTGTTGTGGGGGAGGGTTGGGGGGGATCGCCTCCAGACTTTAACCGTGGATAAAGCGCAGGTATAACTGCTTTCAATCCCCAGACACTTAGGATATCAATTCGCACCTGAATTTAGGCAGGCGACTCCACTGCTCCTTCCTTACAATGCGCTTGGCCGTTTGGCGTCTCAGTCTGCTTCGCCGCGGAGGTGGTCATGCTCACTGCCGAAGGTTGCCGGCAACGGCGTCAGCGTTTGTGGCCACGGCTCACTCCAAAACCGGACACTCCCGGCCTTATCTTCAATGATCCCATTCATTTGAGCTATTTCGCGAACTTCTCGGTGGATCCGTTTAGCCTCGGCTCGGGTTTTGGCGGCTATTTGCTGATCGCTCCGGATGGCCGCGCCACGTTGTTTCACGACAACCGTTTGCCGGCGTCGGTAGAAGCCGCTCACGTCGATGAGCGATGCGTAGTCGAATGGTACGATGCCCAGTCTCCGGCCGCCGGTCCGCGGCGGCTGGCCCTGGTAAACGCATTGCGCGAACACGCCGGCTTTGTGTTTGCAAACGAGGGCTTCCGCGTCCACGACCAGGCGAATGATCCCCTAGGGCCCACGCTGATTAGAGCCGTTGCCCAAATGCGAAGGCAAAAAGACCCCGACGAAGTCGCGCTTCTGCGCCGCTGTATGCAGGCTACTGAAGCCGGCCACAGGTGGGGCCGCACTCACATCGAGCCCGGCATGACGGAATTGGACGTCTATCTGGGCGTCAGCAACGCTTGTACGAAGGCGGTGGGTGATGCGGCTGTCGTCTATGGCGATTTCGCGGTCTCTCCCGGTCCGGAACGCAAGGGCGGGCCGCCCACTAATCGCGTTCTCCAACCGGGCGACCTGTTCATTCTCGATTTCTCGGTGGTGATCGACGGCTATCGCAGCGATTTCACCAACACTATCGTCGTCGGAAAGCCGCCAACGCCCGATCAACAGCGCCTGTGTGATCTAAGCAAGGAAGCCATGGCCGGCGGCGAAAAGACTTTAAGAGCGGGAACCGCCTGCCAGGACGTTTACAACGCCGTCAATAGCGTCTTCGTCAAGGCCGGCATGGCCGAACACTTCCCCCATCACGCCGGCCACGGTCTAGGTTTAACGCACCCCGAACCACCCTATATCGTCCGTTACGCCAACGAAACCCTGGTTCCCGGGGATGTCATCACGCTCGAACCCGGCCTCTACGTACCCGGTGTAGGCGGCCTCCGCATCGAACACAATTATCTCATCAAGCGAGGCGGCTACGAGAGACTTAGCAATCATGAGATTAATTAGTCAGTTGTCAGTGGTCAGTGGTCAGTGGTAAAGACAAAAACGACGCCCTTCAATGTACTGAACATTTACTGACCACTGACCACTGACCACTGACCACTGACAAAAATCAATCCCTCAACTCCTTAACCTTAATATTGCGAAAATGAATCTCGGCGCCCTCGGACTGGAAGCCGATTTGGCCGTCGGTCAATTCGCCTTTGCCCGAGCTGACTTCGGTGCCATTGATCTTGGCCGTGATGCTGCCGTCGCCGCGGCAAATGATTTCCGTCGTATTCCATTCGCCGACGGGCTTGGCGGCCTTGTTGCGGGCTTGGATGTCGTACTTGCCTTTGCCCTGGTCGCGGGGAATAAAGAGCAGTTCGCCGTGGCGCGTATTCATGCCCTGCACTTCAACGCAATTGGGCCAAACGCCGATGACTCCCTTTTCCGGATTATGAATGTGCATCAAAGCGCCGGAGTTGCCGTTGAACTTGCTGTCGTCGGTTAGGCCCGCCGGGCGCGGATAGCGCCAGTCGTAGCGCATGACGTAGTTCTTAAAGCTCTTGTCCGTGTAGACAAATCCCGCCGGGCGGCCTTGGCAGATAATCATTTCATCTTTGATGCTCCATGTCTTGGCCGGATCGGCTTTCTTGTCTTCAAGTTGGAATTTCCAGCCGGTGAAGTCTTTGCCGTTGAAAATCGGCTTGAAATCGTCGGCGTCCTTTTTGTCCTCGGCGCGGAGGCCTGCTACAAGCCCCGTCAATAGGGTCAAAAGAGTCGCCAAGGCCAGCCCGCAGTGTCGATTCCTGAAGCGCATGGTGAGGTACCTCCCTTAGGGTGCGTTCCCGAACTCCGGCAGGCTGTGATTGTAAAGGGGCGAGCGGCCCGGATCAATCAACGAGCCGCCCGGATGAAAAAGGCCGAGCGAAGGGACAGTGAATTGACGGCTTGGGCCTGCTAAACTAGTATTCCACTACGCCGCCATGGCGGCGTTTGGAGAGGTGGCCGAGCGGCCGAAGGCGCAGCACTGGAAATGCTGTGTGGGCGAAAGTTCACCGCGGGTTCGAATCCCGCCCTCTCCGCTTCCGGTGCGACAAGTTCAGCGTCGGCGGCGATATGGTCGGACCCATTCCGCCAACACGCTGGCGCGCGGCCGTGGTTTGGCAGCCATCATGCTCTTTGAGGCGCTCATGTCTGCCAAATGGTTCTCTCCATTTCGCCTGACCCCCCGTGGAAAGAAATGGAAAGCATGGCGACTGAAATAGCGCCGCTAACTAGGGCGACCGCCACGGGCAGGCTCCAGGTCAGGTGGTAGGCCAAGCGCCGGGGCCTCGGCTGACCGAACCAGAAGAGCAGCCCGATCACGCCGCAGCCGCCCGTCATCAGCACGGCTAGAGGAAATCCCACCCTCGGCCATGTTGTCGGTCCTCCGAACAGCAACCAGAAACCGCAGATGCCTCCAAGAAGGAAATACGCAAGTCCGCCGAGCCTCGGCCAGCGCAGTCCCAGTAGGCCGAGCAGGATGGCGATGAGCACCGGACCAAAGGAGGCAAGGTTCCACATTAGATGGAGGCCGAGAAGCCCGTAATACCAGCCCTCGTGAAAGGTCTCGACGGCCCCCCAAAAGACCCACAGCCAGGAGACGATGAGGTTGAACGCGACTGCGGACCAGCCGACATAGATTCGCCACTTCTGGCAACCGGCTGGTGATTCAGCGGCCATACGCCCTAGCCCCAATGCCATTCGCACGCTCGTCTCCTTGGCTGATATTGCAGGCCGTGCCAGCAAGACCAAATGGGCTCGCCAACAGCCAGACTTTACCCCATCCGACAGGTGCCGTACCCCGTGATGGTCGGCCAAGTGGTCCCAGGGTCGTTGCGTGGCGTGATGGCCATCACGATGACAACAGCCTCGGGGGCTTTTTTTCTGCAAAGCGCCAGCACAGCTTTGAGGCCGTTCGTGATGTCGGCTGCGCGGGCATCGTCGACGCCGTCCCCGACTATGGATTCCAGGTTGTTGGCGCCGGCCATTACCACGATGATTTTGGGATGGACGCCGTCCAATTCGCCGTTGGCAAGTCTCCAGAGAACGTTTTGGATAGTGTCGCCACCCCAGCCGAAGTTAGCAGCATTCCAGCCGTGAAAATTCTTGTCCCAATTGGCAAGGAAATCGGGATAGTCGGTGGCGCCCCAGCGACGCGTAATCGAGTCGCCTTCAAAATACACGTCGATTCGGCCTTTCTTGGCTTTCTTCAGCAGTTGCTGATGGGCGATGCGCGAGTTCCGGTCGATACGAGCGACAGGCGCGGTCGGATCTGGTGACTCGGGCGGCGGCTTGGTCGGCGAAGTAGGTTCTTTTTGAGACGGCGGTTTTTTCGCCGGATCGGAAGCAGTCTTGATATAACGGGACGCCCATGTCACAAACGTGTCAATATTGGGACCCGTGGTGTGGCCGCCCTTGTGCATGCGCCACGCCAACTCCCCGTCGATAAGCGCTGTCTCAACGGGAGGCATCTCCGTGGCGCCGAAGTCTTTCTTGCCTAGGAGCTTGTAGGCGGGGCCGGCGGCAACCGCGGCCATGAAGCTGCCTTTCTGGTCTACCCACGTTCCCTCGGCGCCCGGACCGCTCGAGGCGCCGTAGCTGATGAATGTCGGCCGAGGGGCACACAAGGCGATTAGTTCATGAGCGTCTACGGGCAGATCGCACGGGGCAAGGGGACCGCCGTATTTTAGAAAGGATCCCGCCATCCAATGGTATTCGCCGCTGCCGGTCAAGTTTTCCACTTGTTCGCCCCAGTTGCGGCGGTGCAACTTCGCCCCGCCCTCGCCCGAAGAGCCGATTAAACTAACGGCAAAACGCGATTCGTATGCCATCGCTACAAGGGCAGCCTTGCCATACCGGGAAAGGCCGGAAATGCCGATCTGTTTGGCGTCTACTTGCTTGTCGGTTTCGAGATAGTCAAGCGCCCGGCTCGCGCCCCAGGCCCACGCCCGCAACGCTCCCCAGTCTTCCGGCTTGCGCGGTTGGCCCTTGTTCACCAGGCCAATAATGCCTCGCGTCAGACCACTGCCGTTATCCGGCTGAATGCTGCCTGGGCTGAGAAAGGCGTAGCCCCATCCTTTGGCCAGGTATTGCTGCTGGCCGCCGCCCCCGCCGAAGTCCATCATGACTGGCACCGGTCTGTTGGCGGCGGCCGGCAAAACCAATGTCAACTGGATATTGACGGTGATGGCCGGGCAGGCCGAGTTATCAACTCGCCCAATAAGCTTTTTGACGACAGTTGGAACCGTCGGAGCACCCGCTCGCACGCCTTCCCGGTTGCTTTTTCCGTCGCTATTAAGGGCAACTTCCCAAATCACTTTTGGTACATCTCTGGGCACCCGGCCGTAGACCTCGGCATCGAAATACTCCACAATCTCGGGCCGGCGCACCGTCCACCATATCTCGGGGGTATCGACCGGTTTACGCCCCTTGGTGACCATCATTTCCGGCAAATGAGGCCAGGGGTTGGCCTTTGCTTCATCGATATTCTGATAATCAGCCGCCTTGGGATTCATCCCGCTTGGCCCATGGCGCATTTTCGACTCGGGAATTTTCAATTGTTCAAGCATGTTCTGGTAATCTTCTCGGGCATTCATCGTAACAGGCCTCGGCGCAGGACCGACTACGGGCTGAGCCGCAGGCGTTTGTGAAACCGGTTCGTCGGCCTGAGTATGGGGACCCGACAGCCAAACTCCCAGCATGAGCGCCCCGGACGCCATGGCTATTCGGATCTTGCGCGTAAGCATTTGTGCAATCTCGGTCTTGAAGACTTGTATCAAAGCGACGTTTCAGCGGGGATATGAGCGTCTAAGCAGCATTCGCCTACATCCGCCCGTGGCACATGGTTCATTTCAGATACGGCTTGAGCAGGGAAGCCCACAATTCATAACCCTGCTCGTTTAAGTGCAAGCCATCTTTGACGAACAGCTCCTTCCGCGGCTTGCCATCGCGGCCCAGCATCGCTTTGATCACATCCAGGTACACTAAGTTGTCATGCTTTTTGCAATAGGCTTCGATCAGCTCATTCGCCTCTTTCTGCTTGTCCGCCATCTGCCAGCGTGCCGGACTGGGCTTAATGGCGATGAAGACGATTTTGGTCTTTGGCAGTTCTTTGTGAATCAACTGGGCGAAGCCTTGAAAATCCTCGGACACCTGCTTGGTGGCTTTGCCGGAAGCGATGTCATTGTCCCCTGCATAGAAGACGATGACCCGCGGTTGGACCTTGATGATGATGCGCGAAGCGAAATGTGCGGAGTCAGCAATCTGCGATCCGCCGAAGCCGCGATTCACTGTGTCCAGGTCGGGAAAGGATTTCTTCAGGTCCCAAAGTCGGATGCTCGAGCTGCCGGCGAAGAGAATCGCATTCTTTGGCGGCGGTGTCTCGTTGTCCTGCTTCTCAAACGCCGCGATGTCTTTCTCCCAACGGCTAATTTCAAGCTTATCGTCAGCCAAGCTTTTCCACGAAAAGAGCGCCATGCCGGCGGCGCAAAGGAGAACTATGAGTTGTCTTTGTGTAAATCGCAATGGGCTTCTCCGGCAGGTTGCCAGTTCCGGCGATTCGGGAAGAACCGCTCCCCGATTGAGTTTTCGTATTGTACGGGTTAGTAGCGGAAAATTGATTTGAGTTTGAAAGCAGCCGCACAATGAAGGCGACCTCCGGCGGTGGCGCGTGTTCGACGCGCCAGCGCCGGAGGTTGCCGCTCAAAGGATCAATTACCTTTTGGAGTTGTCTTGGGAGTCTCCACTTTCGTAACCGAATACTTGCCTGACTCGGCGACGGCCTTTTTCACTTCTTCGATGTCGCATTTCTGATCCGCTTTAACGCGAAAGCGGGCTTCTTTTGTCTTGATGTCTGCTCGCACGGAACCGGGCTCTACACACGGTAGAGAGCTAATCGCCTTTTTGACGGCGCTGGTTCAGGCAACGCCTCAGGTCATACCGTCGACGGTCAAGACATAATCCTCCGGCGACGTCGCCATCGGCTCGCTGGAATACTGGCAGCCGACGAACGCGGCGCCCAGAATAACCAGCCAGGAAATTCGAATCGGTTTGGTCACAACGAATCCTCCCAAAATGCGAAAATCGGAGAATAAAAAACGGCGAGTCATTGTATCCGCAAAACGTCCCATTATTCCAGTCGAAGTGGCTCCGTAGCATTGGCCCAGAGTATAATCAGACCGCCCCGGCCGGTCCTACTTTCGCTTTACGTGAGGAAATTCACCATGTCGACAAGGCTTTGCTTCGTTCCGCTTTTCCTGGCAGGCTTGGTGGCGGCAGGAGATCCGCCCAGGGACGCGCCACTGGTCATCAAGCCCGACGCTTTCAAGACGCTTGTCAATCCCGATTGCTCTCATTGCAAAGACGAAGCCAAACGCCGTGCCAGTGAACTCAAGGAGAATGACCCTGTCCTGTGCTGGGTGCGCGACACCAAGGGCCAATACAACGGCGGGGCCATTCCGTTTCGCTTTTTCCTCAACGCTTATCGCGTCATCAGCGACAGCTACGGCGTCTTCGTGTACGACCCCGACGCCGGTTTTGCCCGCGGCTTTGAACCCTCGTACGACTTCACGTTCCACGGCTGGCGCAAGGGCGTCATGGTAATGAAGCACAAAGACGGCACGCTCTATTCCTGCCTGACCGGCGTCGCTTTCGAAGGCCCCCAGAAAGGAACAAAGCTAAAGCAGGTGCCTACCGTTGTAAGCAACTGGGGATTCTGGCTCAAGCATTACCCCGATTCGGTTGCCTACCATATGTTCGATAAGTACAAGCCGGTGGAACTGCCCACGACCCTCAACGAGGATTCGAAGAAGAGCCGCGTCCCCGCCGACGACCGGCTGCCCGGCGACAAGCCCGTGCTTGGCGTCGCGGCCGGCAAGGAGGCCGAGGCTTACCCGCTCGACGCCCTGGAAAAGAATGGCCTGATCGAAGATAAGATCGATGGCCACCCGTGCGTGATCCTCTGGGAGCCCGCCTCTGGGACCGCTGCGGCGTATCGCCCGACCGCGGGGCCGCCCGCCAAGGTGGACGGATCGCCCACGAACTTGACGCTCTTTCGCGACGAGAAAGCGGACGGCAAACCGTTGACCGACAAAGAGACCGGCTCCCGCTGGGACATCGCCGGCCGCGCCTACGAGGGCAAGCTCAAAGGCTGGACGCTGACCTGGCTCGACGGCACACAAGTCAAATGGTTCGCCTGGGCCGCGGAATATCCGTAAACGAGGATCTATGGACGGTGAGGAGTAGGCTGTCCGGCTCCGGACTCTCTCTCCCCTAAATTCAGAAGCGAGCGCCAGGCCGATCTCATGGCATCAGGTGCGGCCGCAGCAGATTCTTGCCGTCGCTCTTGAGCAACTCTTCGAGGATTTGTTTGTCCGTCAGGCCCTTGTCGATCTTCTCGGCGAAGACTTTACGCATGTGGTTGGGCATGCCGCAGCCGTTGGGGTTGCAACTGGCCAGGGAACATGCCGGTGCAGCCATCGCCGCCGATGGAGCAGGTGCAGTAAATCGACGATAGAAGCCACTCGATGCGTTCGTCCTTGGCGCGCGGGCGGTCCACATCGGGCGGCAATTCGGCATTTTCGAGGGTGGAGTCCGGCGTCGGCATTTTGAGGCGCACGCGCTGGCCCAGCGCCAGGTCCGATTGATCGGAACAGGCCGTAACCAAACGCAATTCCGTCCGTTCGCGCCACGGCCGAACCTGTTTTACCACGGCCGCGATAGCCGGAGACACCTGGAGCGCGACCTTGTCGCCAGGCTTGAGCGAGCGGCCCCAGCGCATCGCCTCATGATCGAGCATGAAGTCCATCTCGCCGCTAAATTGATGCAAGAACACGACCGTTCCCGGAAGTCCTTCATCGATCCAGCGCGTGCGCAGGGCCGCCTTTTGCTCGGCACGGCGGACTTCCAGCGCGGCCGCATCGAGAATAAGGCGAGCCTCTTCTCCGGCGCTTTGAACGTAAAGCTTTTCACCGATTTTCAAATTATCGAGCTTCTCCTTGGTTGAGCCGTGGTAGAACTCGGCCTGGGCTGTCTCGAGCGTCCAGTTTTTGCCGCTCGTCGGCTTAAGAGTGATGCCGGCCGCGTCGCGCGCCGCCAGCTCGACGCCGGGCCCGTGAATGTCTTGCTCGCTGATTTGATCGGCTAGCATCGACACCGCCACGGGTTGCTTGACGCGGTCCAGTTGCAGCCACACCCAAACCCGGTCGCCGATCGTAAATTGGTCGAGCCGTCCCCACCAGCCGTTGATCTTGAGTTCCGCATCCGCAGCCAGCGGCCATTCGCGCGGCTGGGTCTCGCCCTCCATGAGCAAAGTTACCCGCTGCTTGGCCCGGTCCATTCCCTTGAGCGTCGCAAAGTGCTTGGGCACCGACCGCAGAAACTCCGCGCTCCCGGCAATTTCTTTCATCTCGTCCTTAGGCGGTTTGGGATCCGCCGCAAAAGCGGAAGAAACGAACAGCAACCCGAAACCGAGAGCGGCAAAAGAGGAAAAGGTGCGCATTGTAAAATCCCTTGAAGCCGGCGAACCATCTGAACCTGTCCCATTAGCGCGCATTAGCCTATAGAATGCAATCGAGAGCTTTTTTCTTCGTCCGGTCACTAGGCAAAGGAGCCCGCATGCGGTCTATCGCTCAGTGTCTGCTGGTATTGACGTTAATCGGGCTTGCCGTGCTAGGTTCCGCGGAAGGAGATTCGCAGACGACTCCCCAGGCCGCCAAGAAAATCGAATCGTTCACGCTCAAGGACGCATCCGGAAAGAACGTGTCGCTTGCGGACTTCAAAGACAAGAAAGCCGTGGTCGTCGTCTTTCTGGGCACCGAGTGCCCCATTAACAATGCGTACGCGCCGCGTCTGGCTGAACTGAGCAAGACCTACGCCGACAAGGGAGTGCCATTCCTCGCCATCAATTCCAATAGCCAAGACACGCCGGAGCGTATCACCAAGCACGTTAAGGAATTTGCCATTCCTTTTCCCGTGCTCAAAGACGAGAGCAATCGCGTGGCGGATCAGTTCGGCGCCCGGCGAACGCCGGAAGTCTTCGTGCTCGATAAGGAACGCGTAATTCGTTATCGCGGCCGTATCGACGATCAATATGGCGCCGGCTTCAAACGCCCGGCGCCGACGCGAAACGATTTGGCGATTGCCGTTGACGAAGTTCTCGCGGGCAAGGAAGTGACGAAGGCAAGCACCGAGGTGGCCGGCTGTTTGATCAGCCGGGCTGTGCAGCCCAAAGCCGACGGGAAGATAACCTATGCCAAGGAAGTCTCACGCATTCTGCAGAAGAACTGTCAGGAATGTCACCGGTCCGGCCAAATCGGACCCATGCCGCTCGTGACTTATGACGATGCGGCCGCCTGGTCCGATACAATCCGCGAAGTGGTCGCCGATCAGCGCATGCCGCCCTGGCACGCTGATCCCAAGTTCGGCAAGTTCACCAATGATCGCAGCCTTACCAAAGAAGATCGAGGCACGCTGTTGGAGTGGATCAAAGCAGGTTGCCCTAAGGGAGACGAGAAAGAATTGCCGGCCAAGAAAGAATTCGCCGAAGGTTGGCGCATCGGCAAACCGGATGTGGTCTTTGAAATGGAGAAGCCTTATAAGGTCCCTGCAGAAACTCCAAAGGGAGGCATTCCCTATCAATATTTCGGGGTGCCGACAAACTTCAAAGAAGACATGTGGGTGCAGGCGGCCGAGGCCAGGCCGGGCAATCGGGCCGTGGTCCATCACATCATCGTCTACATCATGAAAAAGGGCGAACGCCGCCGGCCCAATGAAGACGGCATCGGCGACGGTTGGCTGGTGCCCTATGCCCCGGGCGATATGCCGGCCATCTTAGCGCCCGGCACGGCCAAGAAAGTGCCCAAGGACGCCTTGCTGGTTTTCCAGATGCACTACACGCCCAACGGCGTCGAACAGACCGATCGCTCGTCGGTCGGCTTGATCTTTGCCAAGGAACCGCCCGCGCACGAAATGCGCACCCGCAGCGTCGGCACGCAGAAATTCGTCATTCCGGCCGGCGCTTCTCATCACGAGGTCGTCGCCCAGAAGATCTTCAAGGAGGACGCCCTGCTCTACGGGCTATTGCCGCACATGCATCTTCGCGGTAAAGACTTTGCGTTTAACATTTTCTATCCCGACGGCAAATCCGAGACGCTCTTGTCCGTGCCGCGCTATGACTTCAACTGGCAGAGCAATTATCGGCTAGAGAAGCCGCTCCCCATGCCGGCCGGAACGCGCATCGAGTGCACGGCTCATTACGACAACTCGACCGCCAACCCCAACAACCCGAATGCTAACGAAGATGTTCGCTGGGGCGACCAGACCTGGCAAGAAATGATGATAGGCTTCGTCGATTACGCGTATACGAAGAAAGAAGCCAAATAGCACGCTCGCTTCTGCGAATGAGTTCAAACAGGACAGGGCCCCTGCATTTAGCATGCAGGGGCCCCGTCCTGTTGTTTTGGACAATGGGAGCGAGGTCGATCACTCCACGAGCGTGATGATGCGCGTGCGGGCGGTGGACGGTCCATCGTAAAAGATCTTAATGTTGCCGTTGCCGCCGAGGGACAGGTTGTTCGAGACGTATTGGGATCCGATTTGACTTGCGCCAGAGACGAAGACTCCCAGGTCGTTGTAATAACCGCCGGTAAGTGTTCCTGTGTTTGTTTTGCCGTTGCCGTTGATATTGAGCAAGGCATCGGCCGCGTAGAAGGTGCCCTTGACCGAGAAGGTGCCGTTGCCTTCCACCAGAACATCAACGGGAGAGGTGCGATCTTGCCAGAGCATCATGCCGGCATAGGGGCCGGTCGATAGCGGCGACAGATCCACGAGCCCGGAGCTATTTCCAGTGATCTGAATTTTTTCGGAGTTGGCCGAGCTGGCGGGCTGATTATAGATCATGACCCCGCCGGTATTGTTCTTATCCATAATGATACTGGCGCCGGTCGACTTGAAACCGCCGCCGTTAACGTAGTAGATGCCGCCGGCATTGTTGGCGCTGGCTTGCTCCATGATCACCATGTCGCCCGGGCCAAAGGTCGGCAAGTTCGTGTAAGTGCCCGGCGTCATGACGTACAGCGTGTTGACTGAAGAAATGTTCGTGACGATGCTGGCCATGCCCGGTGGAAGGTCGGAGATCGCCGGGTTTTTCGTGGTCGTCATCGTGCCGTCTGTCGGTTTGGTGGGCGGGGCCAAATACGCCAGTGGATCGGGAGTCGGATGCGTGCCGGTGAAAATCTGGCCGGCAACAGGACTAGTGGTGATGGCGGCATTGCCGCTCAAGGTGACGCCGCCGGTCACATAAAACTCCGGGGCGATCATGCTGCCGTTGCCCGTAGTCACAACAGCGCTAGAGTTGTCGGAATTGACGATGACCGGACCACCTGTCTCCGTAAACGCGCCATTGCCCTGGGTGCTAAGACTCGCTTTATCGTTGTAATCCAAGACGAGCACGCCTTCATGGGGACTCACCCAAGCCCCGCGCGAAACGGCGCGAGCCTGGACAGGCATTGTAGACTTGCCGAGAACACGTCCAAAAGCCGTGCTCATGTTATAGACGACAATGATTTCCGCATAACTGTCCTTGCCGGCATAAATGCCGGAGACGGGCGGGATATTGACTGTCACCGTGGAAATAGTGCCGTCGTTGGTGTAGCCGTTGGCGCTGGCGACGGCTAAAGCCGAGGTCTTTGCCGTGCCCGGTGTATCCTTGCCCGAATACGTGGGATAGTTCTTGAACAAATCGCAGGCGGCGGCCATGGCGGCGGCATCCGCGGTGGCGCGTGCCTTGCGCAATTCCAGAAACATCATGCCGCCGTCCACCGAGATAGCCGCGACGCTGAGCAGGGCCACCAGACATACCGCAACAAAGACGGCAACGATTCCCCGGCGACGCCGGCTGTGCGCTTCTAAGCGAATGGGTTGCATAGTTTTAATCTCCAACAATTTCAGGCGCGGGCGCTGGTTAATCCAAACACGGGATTAGTTCGTAATGGGCATAGAGGAAGTACTTGTCAAATTTATGGGGCCGATCAGATAAAGTTCCGGCATCCATTGATAGTCAATCTCCACGGTCACCTTGCTGCCGGGCCAATTGTCCGGTTTGCCGGGCTGGTTGACCACGTCGGGCCAAGTAATCGTGGAAGTGATTTTGCTGGAATCAAGCGCGACGATGTAAGGCGCGATGCCGTTATTGTAAATGTCCGTCTTCCAGTCGGAGGAGGTGCCGATGGCCTGGCCGGCGTCCTTGCGATATTGGTACCCATGCGTTGAAGCGTAGCGGGCGCCTTGCCGGGCAAGCGTGGCCGCTTCTTGATAACGAAATATGCCCATGGCCCCGATAATGATCGAAAACAAAAGGAAAAACGTCACGGGCAGAATGATGGCGCATTCCACCACCGTGGCGGCGTGACGCGAATGGGATTGGCGGTTGCGAATCATAAAACCTCCCTCGGAAGCGGACGTTTCTTACGCTAGAAACCGTGTAAAGCTATTCGGATCAGCGCCGCGTCCCATTCATGGAAATGTCGGCGTTGCCGGCGCCATTTCCATAATGCAGGAGCGCGACAGCGTGTAACTGCTCGAAAAGGCCGGATAGTTGGTAATGAGATTAAACGTCCAGTTGACCGTCACCTGCACATAACCCGAAGAGGAGGGCGCCGAGGTAAGCGTGAAAGGCCCGGTGGGGCTAGTGCCGTAGAAAACGGTGTAGGTCGGAGCGGGGCTCAAATTCGAGGCGTCGCGCATAATGGCATCGTTGACGCTCGTGTAACCGTAGATGTCGTTGTACAAGTAGCTGGAATTGGGGTAATCGCTGGCATAGTACGCGCCATTGCGCGCGCAATTCTGAACCGTGAGCCCGAAGTAGAAGATACGGGCAAAATCCACGGCGCCTACGAACATGCAGCACAAAAAGGGCAGCAAGATGGCCAATTCAACGGTTGCCGCCGCGGAACGCCGCCGAGTTTTCTTGCCTGACGATGTTTTCATAGTTGGCCGATAGGGTGAATGAAATACTTGCCTTTTTTTCGGATCTGGAGAGGCAATAGATCCCAGGTCGTTGCCTGAAAAACAACGGGAAAGGGGTGCTAAATTACTAGGACACATTCCGCAAGTAGTCAAATCGAAGAAAAAAGAGAAAGTGCTAACAACCGACGGAACAGCCTGGGCGGACTGGCGGAAAAGCTATCGTCGCAGAAGCCCGGTCCGTTTACTTGGGTCGCGTGAATTCCGCTTTGACTCCCTGAGGATCCACCAGAACCATTTTCGTCTTGGTGATGGATTCGATTTTGTTAATTTCGGTCATCTTCATGCGCCCCACTGTCATTTCCACTTCAATGCTATCGTCGTCGATGAACTTATATCTCGATTCCATTTTCGTTCCCATGACCTCCGTCGTCATGCCGCCACTTTTCCGGAATTCGGTTTTTCCGCTGATCTTTCGGTTGCCAAAGTCCTGTTTGACATTCCATTTCCCGAGTATCAACTCTTTAGGATCTTCGGACCTGCCGCAGCCGCCCAAGGCGCAGACGACAAAAAGAACCAGCCCCAAGTTAAGGATTTTTCGCATACTATGCCCCAAAATCGCCTAGCCGCCTCCTACGGCACAATGGCATTAACGAGTGCTTTTGCTTTGGTACACGCGTCACAACTATAGGACAGTTTTTCGCAAGCCTAAAAAGAGAATAAAAAAAGAGAGCCTGCGAGGGGACGGCGAGTAGTTTGAGTTCAGCGATCTCGGCCCGCGCCAGTTTGGCGGCTGCCAAAAGAATAGCAAGTCGGGCTCATGCCGCCTTTCCGTTGGGTGAGTCAGGCCCCTCGCCCTCTATCGTGCCTTTGGACTGGAGGTACTGGGCCACGACCCACCAGCCCAATGCCCATACGAACCCAGCGATCCACCCGGCGAAAACGTCCGTCGGATAATGGACGCCCAAATAGACGCGACTGGCTCCTACCAAGAATGTCAAAGCCATGGCGCACAGGATGAAATATATCTTGGTAAGCCGATCCTTTACGATCTGGGTGAGGAGAGCCGCTAAGGTGAGATAGACAATCGCCGAAATCATGGCATGACCACTGGGAAAGCTTGGCGAGCTGACTTCCCGCAGTCGTGGCACAACGGTGGGCCGTTCGCGCTCGATGACATGCTTCAGCAAGAAGGCGAGCAGCCCCCCACCCGCGGTTGTCGCGAAGGTCAGCCACATGACCCGGTATTTTCCCTCTAGCGCCATGAACCCCAGGACAGCGCCAACGACCAACATGAGCACCAAAGGACTGCCTAGCGCAGTGGCATCTAGCCCAGCGCCGCGTAACCAGGCGGGCCCAATGGGAACGGCTGGATCGTCCGCCTGACGCAAGGACCGGATAACGCGTTCGTCAAATTTCTGAGTCTCGCCGTGCGAAACGTCTCTAGCAAGGTCAACGAAAACCAGAATGCAAAACAGGAGGAAAAGCCCAACAAGGAGCAATACGACTTGCGGCCGGCTAAGACCTCGAACCAAACCCCAAGGGTTTTGAAGAATATCCCGAATGCGGCGGAAGAACGGTCTCGATTTAAGCATCAGTTCAAAGACCCGTTGTCAAAACTTCGGTAGCCGTGGCGGCCTCGAGGCCGATCGCGTCTTTGGCATTGGACTCGCGGAACTCAACGGGCGGCAAAACACGTGGCGTTCTTTACTTGATTTCGAAAGTAGTTGGTCACGGTCGGATAATGACCTGCCAGAGTGTGGTTTTTGGTGTCTATGAGGTGGAGGTTGTCGAGGGTGATGCCAAAATCTGTTTCCACTTTCTTCTTCGCGCTCTTCATTGCGGCAAGGTCAAACTGGACGGCTTGAAAGAAGCTAATGTCGATTGTGGGGTTGAACCGAGCAAACCTAGCCCATTCGTTCGGGTCCAGGACAACCGTGTCGAAACACCAGATCTCGCAGAGCTTACCCCTCAAGGGATCTTTCAGGTATTGGATCGGAACCCCGCCTCCGGAGTGCCCCGCCAGCACAATTCTTCGAACGTCGGGCGCCCGCTTATTGAAGCGCGGCTCGTAGTTGCCGAGCCAGGCCATAACGTGGTCAAGAAAGCAGGTCGCCATGCCCGGGTCTTTGAAAATGCCCACGTCGGGCGTGTTCCAGCTAGCGCCGGGGCTGGCGCCCATCGTGGGCGCCACTAGCAACACATTCTTTTGGGCATCATTGACGTCCTCGCGGAGCCTGATGCCCCGGACACCACCCAGCCAGTAGTCGCTGATATAGTTCCACAAGGCCTGCTTGTTGCCGTGGAAATAGAGGATAATGTCCACTTCCTTACCAAACGAGAATCCTTGCGGGATGAAGACGCCTGTTGGGTTGGTCTTATCCAAAGCGATCGGAAAGTACCAGGTGGTGTCCGCTGGTCCAATGGCCGGAAAAACAAATTCCTCGTCGTCCGTTCTTTTACCAGGAATAATCTGGAAGCTGGTGGGCGGTTTCAAAAACGGCGGCACTCCCTTGGGGAGGCTGGCGGAATAATCCTCTGGAAAGCTACCGACCGCGGGACAGGACATGATTGGCCTCCGAGGTCATTGCCGTAAGCGAAGGCGTGAGGCTTCGGACCGATTGCACATTTTCTGAGTTGAGGCTGAACTCTTGCCAGTTCAGCTTCCCAATCTTTGCTGACATACCCTGCTTCATACCTCTGCCTGAGGCGGTGGAGGATGAAGCATTCGTTCGATGCGCGGCTTGAAAAGATCCCGTACTACTTTGAAGTGCTCCGTCAACGTCCTAGTCGCGTTCTCATAGTCTCCTGGGATTCTGTCGACCGTATGCACAGTTTTCCCTGCCTTGACGACATCCTTTTCGACGCGCTTTCCCGGCTTGCCGTCAAGTGATGGATCCGTCTTTTTTCGGAACTCCCCATAGGGGTTTAGCTTGATCTTATTGCGTGAAGCGTCCTGGATGTCGGCCATGGACTGGAAAACGTGCTGGTCATCAAGGAGTTCCATGCCCACATCCGGTTTGGCGGCGGCCAGGAAGACGTTTTGCAGGCCCGGCTTCTTTGGTTTGTTCGGCGTGCCGAAGGCAAACTGCCAGAATCCGGGAAAGTAAAGGTAATCGACGCTGCCGGTTCCCAGATAGAAAAAGCAGTTGACCTTGGGAAGACCCTGAGCCCAAACGCCATAAGTGTGGCCCGAGTTATACATGCAATCGAATCCCCAACATTCTTTGAGCTTTGATTCGAGATCGCCAAGGTGACCGGTCGCTTCGCGCATCAAATCTCCGCCTCCTGAATGACAGGCGATAATAAGGTTTTTGATTCCGAGCCCGATGGATTTATCCCCGTCGGATTTACTCGATTCAGGAGCCGGAGGAGCGGCGGACTTACTTTGATAAAGAGCAATTTGATTGAGAACGTCACGCAGATAATCTCCACATCCATTACCAGCTCCTAGGTCGCCCAATCCAAGACTGCCGCCGCCGAGATATTTGTAACCAAGCCACGGAGCGATCAGAACAACGTCCTGCTTGGAAGCCAAGACGCTTTCCCGCAAGCTGGTGATTTCGTCCTTGTTGGAGGGAGAAAAAATATTCTCGACTTTGCTGATTCCCCATCCGTGCAGCCAAAGGATTACGTCGGCTTGTTTGCTGTCGGCGGCGTGTTTGGGTGGAATATAAACCGCTGTGTACCTCTTGCAGGTTTCTCCCTTGTCTCCCTGGGTGATGAGGGCAGTGCCATCAACTTTGGGCTTGAGGTCGACTTTTTTCAGTTCACAGGCCATGGCCCTCTCCAATTTTCAGAAGCGGTCTCTGAACGAGTTACCGGCAAACCAATAATCGGAGAGTATCGCTGAAAGGCAGGCCGAATTCCAGCATTGAACGGGTTGATGCGCACTGGGATTCCGTTTTTGATCCTCCCTACCCCATTCAAGTGTAGGTTTTCCCTCTCCCCTCTCCCCCCTCCCCCCGCATAAGGATAAGAAAGTTTTGCCGAACAAGGAACGCGGGGGGAGAGGGGTCGGGGGTGAGGGGGGACATTCCCTGCAGCTAACGCCCCCTCACCCCCAACCCCTCTCCCCCACCGGATATTATTCGGCACGGATTTCCGCCACTGAGGTGGGGGGAGAGGGGAGGATGGTGAAAAACCCACAGCTATGAGCCCCCTACCCCCCGGATGAAAAACGGCCTACTCCCATGAAAAACGGATGGAAAGAATCCTTCACCTCTTTTTGCGTGCTTTCGAGGGGCTTTTTGGACGTGCCTTTCCGGCGAGCTAGACCTTAGGTTTCGTTTTTCACCCCAAAGCTCGGTTTTCACCCCTAGGTTCCGTTTTTCACCGGTTTGTTCTGTTTTTCATCAGGGGTAGGTGGGGAATGAAAAACGGAAAACGATTGCTCATTTCGGCCGTCACAAGGGGCCATAGGTCTTTGCCATTTCTCGCTGGCGTAGCAATAGAAGGCTTTCAGCCGCATGTACCCCCAAAATGCTTTCCATTTCTTTCCACCGGGGGTCAGGCGAAATGGAGAGAACCAATATCGCGCCTTGCAAGGTATGGCGGGCGTCGCCGACCCAATAGGGTCGGCTGACGCCGTGCTCAATCCACCAATTGGTACTATCCCAAATGCCGGCGCGCAGGGCTGACCGCTCGGCTGCTGCCTGGGCGCCTCGCTAGTCGGCAGCAAAGTGCCCTAGCCGCCATTCGGCGTAGTGCATCAAATACTTCGAGGCGCGGTGCCGTCCATGCTGCCGAACGTACGGAAAATCCGGGAGCGGCAGGCTGAATCTCCGACGTTTTGTTGTTGTTCCCGCTTGGCGGAGGCGAAACAGGGGGCATAATTTGAGCGGTTTTCTTCCCTCACACCCTTCCATGGCTGTTAAAGGAATCGACCCATGCTGCCGCGCCTCTACGCAATCACGTTAATAGTGCTCTATGGCGGGCCGGCCGCTACTTCTTTTGCCGACAACCCGGCCGCTGATTGCGCCCCGAGCTGCGAGCGGACGGTTGACACCACCAAGGTGCACCTGGTGCCCGAGCAACACGCCATCACCGTGCCGAGTCTGAACCTGCGCGAGGTGAGAACCACCGTGCCCACCATGGACCTGAAAATCGACTTTAAGGAGGAAAAACGCACCGTCGTCGTCACCTCGCTTAAGCCCCGCGAGGAGGACCGTGTCGTCACGTCCACTACCTTGGTTCCCGAAACGCACATTGATCCGTGCACGCACTGCCAGACCATCACCTACAAGCCCGTCTGCATTACCAAGACCGTAAAAGTGACCGTCATGGATTCCGTGCAGGAAACCAGGGAAGTGATCGTGAGAGTACCAATCCTGACGCCGGTGCAAAGCTCAGTTGTGGTGAAGCAGCTGACAGTCGATGTGACAACGGTGCCGGCCGTGGCGACTACTTACCGACTGGTGACCATTCCGGGCACGGCATCTGTACCCGTGCCGCCGCGGCCGATTTTGCCCCCACCCTGCGGGCAATCCGGGCATTGATGACAAATCGTTCATCGAGCGCGAGCCCCCGTTCCTGGTTGTGTTTGAGTTGCTTACATCATTTTTTGAGGCCAATGTTACCGGTTGGATCGGGGTACGCCCTCGGGAGACCTGGCCGGCTGTGGCTTAAACCCGGCTATTTCCCGGGGTCGGGGCCGGCACCTTCCCGTCCGTCGCGTCGGTAAACTGCCAACCATTAGCAGGCAGGCGCAACTTGGGCTGCCAAATGGGTTGGATACGTTTTGCTACCGCGTGAAAATTGAGCAGAATTGTTCGGGCCCTGACTGTCCACGGCAAGTCGATTGACCCGAAGGACCTGGTCAAGCGTCTCGGAAAGGCATCCCAGGTGGTGCTATTCCATGGCCAGGCGGAGCCGGACCCGTACTACCTGAAGGTGTTCCGAGAAGACGTGGTTGTCTTCGTTGGTCCTGCCGACAAGCTAAAAGCGCCGATTCAGAGGAAGTAGCCACGGCGCGTTATTTTGGCTGCTAGTGCGGCTGGTTCTCTTGCGGTGATGCTTTACTGACGATTGAAGTGAAGCTGGATCATCGCAACAAGCATCAAGAAAAGAGCCTGGTGATTCGTCTCCCATCGCAGAGAACAAGAGGCCGGGCCAGCACATCGCGAAATTCTTGGGAAGGGTTGATGCCCAGGGTTGTAAAAAGAGTGGCTGCAAGATCGGCCGGTGTGTGGGGGGCGCTGGCTGGGTAGCCGCCCTGCGAATCCGATGAGCCGACGATGGCGCCGCCGCGCACGCCGCCGCCGGCAAAGAGACAACTTTGTACCGCCCCCCAATGATCGCGGCCTGGCATGCCGCTAATCGCGCCCGAGAATGTGAAGATGCGCGGCGTGCGGCCAAACTCCCCCGCTGTAACCAGAAGCGTATCGTCCAGCATGCCGCGTGCTTTAAGGTCATCGAGCAGGGCGGAGAGGGCCTGGTCGAATGGCGGCAGCAGCGATTTCTTCAGGTTGACGAATGCTCGCTCATGCGTATCCCACGTTTCCTGATTGCCCAAGTTCACTTGCACGAGCCGAACACCCGCCTCGACGAGCCGGCGCGCCAGCACCAACGACCGTCCAAATTGATGCTGGCCATAGCGGTCTAGCAAACGCGGACTTTCGCGATCCAATTCGAAGGCGGTGTGCACCTTGCTGGATGTCAGCAAACTAAGCGCCTGCTGCTGAAAACGGTCAACCGAGGCGGCGGCACGGCGATCTAGATCGCGCTGCGCGTGTTCGATCCCTTCGAGCAGGGACCGGCGTTTCTCCACGCGGCTGACCGACAGATACCCCGGCAATTGCAAATGCGGCGGCTGGAAGAGCGGGCCCGTGCCATGGCTGAAGCTCGTCTTGCCATCGTGAAAAAAACATTGAGGGCAGGCGCCATAACCCGTACACTTGGCCGCCGCCTGGAGCACCCACGCATCATGGCGGCTGCCCAGCAATCCCGCCTGCTGTCCCGGCAGAGCCCGGCCTGTGCGGTGAACGAGGAGATGGGGCAATACCACCGAGGCCGGCACTGAGGACTCCGCCAGCGCATACTGAACCACCGAAGCCATGCTGGGCCAGTCGCTGGTCATGGGGCGGTTGGGATTGAAGCCGGGGGGCAAATCGTTGCGGCCGGTCAGCATAATGTTGGTGCCGGCCGAGTGATCGTTGCTCTTGTGTGTTAAGGAGCGCAGCAAGGCAAAGTGGTTGCTGCGGCAGGCCAAACGAGGCAGATGTTCGCAGATCCACATACCGGGTGTCGCGGTGGCGATGGGCTTAAACTCGCCGCGAATATTCTCCGGAGCGTCTGGCTTAAGATCGAACGTCTCATGCTGGGGTGGCCCGCCCGACTGAAAAATGAAAATGACCGACTTTTCCCGCTTGCCTCCCGCTTCCGCTGAGGAGTCCAAGGCTTGAGCTTTCAGAAGTGCCGGCAGGCTTAGACCCAGCAACCCCAGCGAGCCTGCCTGAAGCAATTCTCGCCGGTTCAAAGGCACATGAGATAGCCCGGATGCCGAGTGCGGATTCATTGGAGCAGTCAACTAGTCCAGATTGAAAACTACCGGAAGGCGGGACAGAACAAGAGGCATGTTAGCCAAGAGAGTTTACCACGAAGAATGGCGTGTGTGTAGAAAGGATTTGGCTCGTTCGCGTAATGGCCGCACCATTCATCTCATCGCCGTCCTAGATGATGCCCACGTCGCCGAGGAGGGACGCACAATCAACCGGAATTGCGTGCCCGGTGCGGCCACCGGCTGGTGACACCTCTCGCGGTCCATTTCAGCGTGTTCTATGATCCTGCGTATCGGCTCGGCACTGGAAGCATCCATTTAGACGTTTGAATCGTCTTTAGGGTGAGGGAATTGTCCCCTTCCTTGGATGGAGTCCATTATGCGGTTGATTTCGTTGGCTTTCCTGATGTTGATGGTGGTGGGAGGGCTGTCCTTGGCTCAAATAGGCCAAAAGCCGGTTCCTGCCGTGGTGGCTCCAGCGCAAAATAGCCTGGTCGTTCATGAGTGGGGCGTATTTAGGCTGCATGACAGCGTTGATTTCGCCAACGCCGACATGAAACAAGAATGGAATGGCCTGCCCCGATTTGTCTATGGCCAAGTTCCCGGGCGAGAATTGCCCCAACAACAATCCAACATCATGGTCTTAAAACCGGTCATCTATTTGCATTCCTCGCAAGCATGTTCTGTCGACTTGCGCGTCGATTTTCCCGGAGGCATGCCGACCGTGTGGTGGCCTCGAACCACCACCCCGGCTGTCAACGACGGCGTGGTGACCGAAGGCGCCAAAAAGGCAGAGCCCTTTCGCTTTCTTCAATGGAATTTTCAAGTCCTCAAGACCGCTCCGATTAAAGAATCCTTGAGGCCTGTCAGCGACAAACACTGGATGAACCGTTTGCGCGCCGTTAAAGCCGATACGGTCTCCATGCAGAACCCCAGTACTCCAGACAGCGGCCTTCGAGGTGAAGCATTCGAACAAGAAAAGTTCATCTACTATGACGGCATGCCTGCCAAGATGCGCGGCATCGAGATGAGAGTGACCAAGGACAAGATCACGGTTGCCAATCCTGGACCGTTTGACGCATTCGACGTCACCATCCTTGATCGCCGGCAAAAGGACGTTATCCGTGTGGCCCGGTTGAGCAAACTAGATCATGGCGCCAAGGACAGGCCTATCGAATTCGTGGAGGCAAAAGCCAATGGTTGGCCGGACAAAGACGCCAAGGTCCTCCTCGAACAATTGAAAGACACAGGCTTGTTCGAAGACGAAGCTCAGTCCTTGGTTGATGTGTGGAAACAAGAGTTCTTTCAGGCGGAAGGGCTTACCGTTTTCTATCGCATCCCGCAGGAGCAATACGAGAAGATCCTGCCGTTGACGATGAAACCCAAACCGGGGAAGCTGATCCGTGTCGGCTTGGTCCATCGTCCTTACTACGATCCGGCTCTGGCTGAGAAGGTGGCAGGCCTAGTCAACGATTTGAATGACGATGATTATCAAAAGCGCGAACAGGCCCAGGAGAGCTTGGTCCAATTGGGCCGCTCGGCCTATGCTCATCTCAAGCTCCATCGAAACAAAACGACCGCTCCGGAGATCAAGAGACGCCTGGACCAGATTCTTGAGAAATATGATGCGACCGAAGCGATGCGGCCGTGAACCAGTTTCCTAACACGCCTCTGCGCGGGCTCACCGGCTCCGGATTTCGTTCAGCGTTACTCGACCCCCGTACTCGCGGCTCATATGGAACTGTTCCATCGTTACCACGCAGGGCTTCCTTCGCCATGCTGCTACTCTTTTCCTACGGCACTCTCCAGCAAGAAGACGTTCAGCTGTCTACTTTCGGAAGGCTCCTCCAAGGGCAAAGAGACGAGCTTCTTGGGTTCGAGCAGTCGTTAGTAAGTATCGCGGACCCGCAAGTGCCCGTTACAAGCGACGAGACCCATTATGCTAACGTCACGTTCAACGGCAGAAACGACAGTCGTGTGAATGGCATAGTGTTCGAGATAACTGACGCGGAGCTCGCTGCCGCCGACCAGTACGAGCAACCCGCAGGATACAAGCGAGTGGCCGCAATGCTTGCTTCTGGGAGACAGGCTTGGGTGTACGTTTACGCCCCCTCTGCGCCAGGAGCTTCAGGAGCCCAAACAAACGGTTGAGTGCGCAAGAGCCCTTTATTGATTAAGATTCGACGTGGACCACTTGCTCAAAAGAGCTAAGGATGAAATAAAACAGTTTCAGCTTCTAATGCAGGCTCTATTGAGGGGTGTCCATTCTCCTAAGAATTGAAGCAATCGTCGAAACGTGCCAGCGTTTTCCCCGGCACATGATTCCCGCCCGTTAAATTAACATGCATTGTTGGGGGTGACCTTGAAAGCAACAACCACGCAATCGTTTGCGGACGCGGAATGCCGGCTGAAGTGCTTTATCGACAAGTTCGAACGGAAGCACCAGGCCCTGATCCGGGGGATGCGCAAAGCCCTCCGCAAACGGTTCCCAACCGCCTACGAGTTGGCCTACGATAACTACAACTTCTTCGTTCTCGGCTACGGCCCGACCGAACGGCCGTCGGATTGCTTAGTCTCGGTGGCTGCGGCGGCAAACGGAGTGGGTTTGTGCTTCATCCATGGCGCGAGTCTTCCCGATCCCCACCAGCTCCTAATTGGCTCTGGCAAACAGACGCGCTTCATTCGCCTAGAATCTGTGGAGGTCTTAACGCGCCCTGAAGTTGAAGCGCTCATCGCCGCCGCCATTGCTGGGGCGAAGACGCCGATGCGAACTAAGGGACGCGGGAGACTCATTATCCGGTCAGTGTCCGCCAAGCAGCGACCGCGCCGTAAGCCTACCAAGTGACTCGATTTCGATGTATCTTTGTTGATGTGCCGACAAACTGCCATCGTGAACAGCGCGCAATTCAAAAAATCCGCAAAAGGATGCTCTGGCAGGCGCGGACCTTATTTTACTTCTTTTCCACGCGCTCCCACACTTCTTTGATCGTTAGGCCGTTGCTGAGCTTGCCGTCGTGGTGCCATTTGTTCGCATCAACTTTGCACTTAAATGTCTGGGCCTTCCCTTTGATAACATCGAAATCGCCACTAATTCCATACTCCGGTGTCTCCTCGTATACCTCGGCCTTCAACGTGTATCCTCCTCCGGCAGCCCTTGTCACCTTACCGTCCTGGTCGTACGACGCCCACATGAACTGAGTCGGCGTGACGTGCTTGATCGTTGTGGTGCCTTCTGGGAACTTATGCTCTTCCCCTCCGTATTTGGCGGAAACCAGCTTCCAGGTTCCAACGAGTTTGTCCACAGCCTTCGTATCGGATTTCGGCTCTTTGGAAACCCCAGGGGTCGTAGCGACCGTGAACGACACGGCCGCCGCAAGAAACACAAGTCGGGTCATGGACATGACAATCCTCCACGACTTTGGCACAACTGAAACAATATAGACGGCGAACGCGCCGCCTAACTGGATCGAATTCGACCGCATCTTTGTCCGCAACCTTATCACCGTCCAACGCACTTTGCAAAGCTTAAAGATTTTGGCGAGCTGAGGGCACTTTAGGCTGGAGGAATTCACTTACGGCTGCCAGTTGAACAGATGCAATAGAGTCGGCAATGCCAGGCTGCGGCTCTGAGCGCCAGGAAACCAAAGGCCAACGCAACGGGCATGTTCAATGCCAGATCCTCCGCGAGGCTGCCCAGCGGATCGGCCCGTTCCTCAACACCGTTGGGGCGGAAGTGCAACAGTGCGAAGATCACGGCTTGAACCAGCAGCGCCCAGTCGGTCCTGAGGCAGGCCCGCAGATGGGAAAAGATCATGCCTCTGCACTGGAACTCCTCGCTGAAGCCGTTGCTTAAGAAGTTGTGAACCGCAAGGTAAAAAAGTCCCAAGGCGGTTAGCTTCCCGGTTGCCAGTCCCCAACCGACGAAGGCCAGGGAAGGGATCAGGCACAAAAGCGTTGCGGCAACCGTCCCGCGCGCCGGCACACAGAGGCCTAACTCTCTCGGCCGGGCACCGAGCGCCAAGAGCAAGAGGCCGGGAACTAGCGCGTAGGTGGTAAAGTTGAGCAGCTCCAAACCACCGACGCCGGGCCACAAGCGTACGGTCAAAAGCTTCTGAATCATTGGGGTTAGAAAGGGAACCCTGTAACCGGTTTTAATGCCCGCATAGGCAGCGCCGTCCAAAGCGACCAGCGCAACGGCCGCCACGACGACGACACAGCGCGCCGCGAACCTCTGGGGACGGTGCTCCACCGCGCGCAGCACCGTCTCTTCCTCTACCGCGACGGTCTTGGGCAGCAGCCATTTTCCAATGGCCCCCAAGTAAACCGCATAGCCGGCTACAGCCAGACCGAAGTAGCAGGTGTTCAGGTCGCTGAAAGCAACGATAACCACTGAGGCAACCCAAACGAGAAGCGCGGTGGCACCTGCCGGGGAAACGGGCGCGCGGCGCGGCCTGATCCAGAAAGTTCCGTCGGTAATTCTCCTCATGGGGTTGTATTCGCCGTCGGCAAAGCAATATTTCGCCGTTAGCCTTGGCCGCTTTCGGTTTAGTCCGCTGATCTTGCACGCGCGAGTATGCAATAGGCGCATGGGATTAGAGGCGGAATCGTGTGAAAAAGCGGATAGTCGCGTGTTCCTCTTGCGCCACGCCAAAAGTGGCTTGCTTCGACTGCTTGTTGCCGTCGAGCCGTCCCCCTTGCGGCGTCCCGATACATTTATGAGTTGTGGTTTTCTGGCAGGTCGTATACATGTAGTGCAATCCAAATTAGCAAGAGGCAACAATGATCGTCCCGGGAGCGGATTGTGAATAGAGCGATCGCCGGCTTGGCCTCGGTTGTTTTGGTGGCACTCGTCGGCCTGAAACTGGCCGTCCACCTCGGCTACCTCGGTCAGCCGGATAGGGAGCAGCTCGGGGCGGAGTCCATCCAGGCCATGGAGGACTACTGCAAGCTTGTGGCCGAGGTCCGCACCCCGCAGGATATCAAGGCGGTGGAAAAACAGGAGGCCATATTGCGCTGGAAGGCCCTCGACACGGGCGGCCGGTACGTCAAGGAGGTTCTCAAAGACCGGGCGGGCAAGAAAGAGACCATGGAGCGGTTCAACGAGCTGACCGACCGATTTCAGGCAGAATGCAAGCGGTATGACCGTCTGTGCGCTCAACCGCAACCGGATGACCGCAAGCACTAGTCCTCGCTCCTGCTTTCAGCGGCGCCATAGACGCTCATAGACGCTCAACGGCGCGGCGCCGCGCGGGTGGGGGCGCATGCAATGCAATGAATCCGCCTGGCAGCTGGACGCCTTCTAGCGATCAAAAAAAGAACGTCGTCGGCAAACTTGTTCCTTTGCATGCCCACGATTGTTGTGATAGTATCGGCCCCTGCAGTCGTGTTCTCCTGGTCGAATGAAAGGAGGAGCGGATTTATGGTGCGTATTCCGTTTTTTTCCAAGCCGATGCGATTGTCTCGACAGGCCTTTACTTTGATTGAACTGCTGGTGGTTATCGCCATTATTGCCGTGTTGATCGGGTTATTAGTGCCCGCAGTTCAGAAAGTTCGGGAATCTGCGAATCGCATCAAATGCACGAACAATCTGAAGCAGATCGTATTGGCCGCTCACAACCACCACGATACGCTTCAGAAGTTTCCTTATGGATCCAAGTATGACCAGGAGGGAGCATTAACTTGGACGCAAAACCTATGGGCATTTATCGAGCAAGATAATGCCCAGGCTCGCTACCCCATGATCAACACTTCCTGGGCCTTGGACTATGGAGGAGATAACCAGGCCTTTACGCCTCCGGGCGTTCCGAATCCTCCATTGCCGGACCCGGCGGCGCGAAACGCAGTGCGAGTCGTTTTCAATTGCCCTAGCGATATTTCGCCGAAGGTTGCGGAGGCCGGCGATCCACGCTGGGCGAATCCGCGCGGCAATTATCTGGGCTGCATCGGCGCCGGCAACTGGTATGGAGGCGATCCCTACGGTTCATCGACAACTCCCGGATACAGGGCCCCGACTTCCGGCCCATTTGGGGGCATCTTTACCGTCCAATTCAATCAGAGCTTTGATTACCCCCTAGATGCAGCGGCTGGATCAAGCGGCCGGCCATTTCAGGCGCGCATTACCGATATCACAGACGGCAGTTCCAATACCATTATGTTTTCCGAAGGGCTCGTTTCCTCCAACGCCTCGTGGGGCGGCGTTCAAGGTGTGATTGAGGAAAGTGATGTCGGCGGGGCCCTGTTTTCGACTTACGATACGCCAAACTCGACCAACCCCGATGTGGTCGTGCAATGCGCGAACGACACTTCCGGAAACAATATTACTCCGGACCTCACTTATAGGGCGCCTTGCATTTCCACCCTCCAGGGCGATAACCCGAGCACCAACAACCCCAATGCCTGGTCGGATTACACGGAATGGCACTCGGCCGCCCGCAGCAAACACTCCTCCGGTGTGAATGTCGGTTTGGCCGACGGCTCCGTCCGGTTTATTGCCAACAACGTCAACCTGGCTACTTGGCGCGCCCTAGGCACCATGTCCAATGGTGAAGTTTTGGGCAGCGATTTTTAATGCCAACCCCATTCAAGGGCGTCTAGGTGCGGATCTTGTCTCCTCGCTTGACGCCCTTGTTCATTCCGCCGCGCGTTGCGCTTTTTGTTGCCGCATGCATTTTGGCTGCAGGCATATTCGGCCTTATTCGGTCAGCTATTCCGAGCTTCGAGAAAGAACCTAGTGTCCAACACACTAGGGAGCCAGCGCCGTTGCAATCCCAGACCGAGGCGCCGGCCGAGCCTCTGCCTATTCGATTTGTCGATCTAGCTAAAACAGCTGGGATTTCCTTTTCGCACATTGACGGTCATACCCCCATGCATTATTTCCCAGAGGTCATGGGGGGCGGTTCAGCGTGGCTGGACTTCGACCAAGACGGATTCATGGACCTGCTCTTTGTCCAGGGGGGCCCGTTTCCGCCTGATGACGCCAATCCGCAGCAGACTCCTACCAGCCGTCTTTATCGCAATCAGGGAGACGGCACCTTTCTCGATGTAACCGACGAAGTGGGCTTATTTCACACGGGGTATGGCCAAGGCGTGGCCGTCGGTGACTATGACAACGACGGCTACCCGGATCTTTTCATTTCCAGCTTCGGTAAATGCCAGCTCTGGCACAATGAGCCCAATTCTGCGGGGGGGAGGCGTTTTCGCGACGTGACGAAGGAAGCAGGCGTCTCGCTGGACGGTTGGTGCTCTAGTTGTGCGTTTGGAGACGTCCATGGCAACGGTTATCTCGATTTGTTCGTTTGCCGCTATGTGGATGTGGACTTGAAGAGTTATCCTTTCTGCGGAATTAAAGACCGCGATCCGCCCCTGCGATTTACCTGCGGTCCACGCGAGTTCACCGGCACGCAAAGCGTGCTCTTCCGCAATAACGGGGATGGAACCTTTACGAATGTCAGTGTTGCCGCCGGCTTGGAGCCTCTGGGGAAAGGCTTGGGCGTGGTGATATTGGATTTCGATGGCGACGGCAAATCGGATATTTTCGTCGGCAACGACCAAATGCCGAATTTCCATTATCACAACCTGGGCGGCGGCAAGCTTAGATCCATAGGCGTCACCAGCGGCACGGCCATGAATTGGCAGGGCAATCCCATGGGAAGCATGGGTGTTGAGGCCGACGACCTAACCGGCCAAGGGCGGCCCGATGTCTTTATCACCACATTTTTTCATCAAGGCTGGACGCTTTTTCGAAACAACGGGAACAATCAATTTACGGACTTCAGTCCCAAAGCCGGCATGAACAAATCCAGCTGGGACAAGGTCGGCTGGGGCACGTGTCTGATCGATTGTGATCTGGACGGAGCGCTCGACATATTCGTGGCCAACGGTCATATCTATCGTAATGCCGAAGAAATGGCGGAGCGGAATGAAGACGGTTCGCCTCAAAGCTTCAAACAATATGCTCAGTTGTACCTGGGAAATGGAAAGGGTCTTTTTCGCGACGTTTCCAAGCAAGCCGGCGACTATTTTTTAGAGCCACACGTCGGCCGGGGTGTGGCCATGGCCGATTATGATAACGACGGCGCCATGGATATTGCGGTGAATCACTGCGGCGGGGCTGCTTCACTTTTGCACAATGAATCTCAAAATTCCAACCACTGGATTCGCCTTCACCTGGAGGGAGCCCGCCACCGCGATGCCCAAGCAAGCAATCGCGACGCCATTGGAGCCCGAGTTGCGATTAAGGTCGGAAATCGCACTTTGGTTCGCTATGTCAAAGGCGGAGGAAGTTATCTTTCCGCTCATGATAAGCGCTTGTTGATCGGGCTCGGAAAGGACAACCGGGTAGAAGATGTGGAAGTGCGTTGGCCTAACGCGAAAGCTTCTACGCAACACTTCGGGCCTTTGGAAGCCGGGCGCAATTATCGATTAATCGAAGGGACTGAAAGCGCGGTAGACGATCTTTGCCCCGCTAGCCGAGCTAAATGAACAATTATGTAATCAGCATGTTTCGCCGCTTCTACTTTTGGCTAACACTTTTCGCGCTCGCTGGGGCCGCGATAAGCGTCGCCTGGTGGCTCAAAGGCCACACACCGGAGGCGCCGGCTAAGAACGAATCGGTTAACAATACAGTAGAGCCAGCGGCAACTGCCCGAACGCCATTTAAACCGGAACCTGAACTGCCGGCCGGCGTGGATCTCCAATTCGTGGACGTCACGGAAAAGGCCGAAATCAAATTCATTCACTTTGACGGCCACACGGATCGCGAATACATCATGGAGACTTTGGGACCCGGCCTGGGATGGATCGATTATGACCAAGACGGCCTAATGGACTTGTTTCTTGTACAAGGCGCCACGTTTATTGCTCCTGCTGACAAAGCCCCGACTTGCAAACTGTATAAGAATTTGGGTGGTGGGAGATTCAAAGACGTTACTAAAGAGGTAGGCCTCGACCACATTGGTTGCGGCATGGGCGTCGCCGCTGGCGACATTGATAACGACGGCTTTCCCGATTTGTTCCTCACCTGCTTCGGCAAGCCTAACGTGTTGTATCACAACGTGCCCATTGATCCCAAGGATCCATCCCGAGGTCGCCGCTTTGTCGACATCACCAAAAGAGCAGGACTCGCGTCGAACCCCGACTGGGAGAAAAGGCCAAACTTTAGTACAAGCGCGGCATTTCTGGATTACAACAACGACGGGAATCTGGACTTGTTTGTGTGCAGCTACGTCGAGGTTAATCTCGATCGTTACCCCGAATGCAAGAGCAGCCGGAGCGGCAAGCGCTTTTCCTGTCCTCCTTCCTTATTCGAGCCGACGCGCTGCGTCCTTTATCGCAACAATGGGGACGACACTTTTACGGACGTCAGCAAAGAAGCGGGCATCGATGTGCCGTTGGCGAAGGCGTTGGGCGTGGTGGCTTTAGACGTCGACGACGATGGCCGAATCGACCTCTTCGTCGCGAATGACGGAATGCCGAATTTTCTTTTCCGAAATCTGGGCGACGGTCGGTTTGAATCAATGGGCCCGCGGTGCGGTTGCACGGTCAACGGAGATGGCGCTCGCCAGGCTTACATGGGAGTAGACGCGGATGACCTACACGGCAACGGTCTCCCGGACTTATTTGTCACGGCTTTTTCTCAGGAAACCAACACTTTGTTCCGCAACCTGGGCGGCGGGCATTTCGAAGATGCCACGCGCGGTTCCGGGCTGGGGCCTCCGAGTTGGTTTATGCTGGGCTTTGGCGCCTGCTTTCTAGACGTCGACCTAGACGGCTACCTTGACATCATGGTCGTCAATGGCCATGTGTCGCGGTTCATTGGCGACGAAGGGGATCGCGGAGTGACCTTCAAGCAAAAGGCCCAGTTGTTTCGCAATCTAGGCAACGGCCGCTTTCATGACGTTTCCGCTCGAGCCGGCCGGTATTTCAAACAATCTCATGTGGGCCGCGGTCTGGCCGTCTGTGATTTCGACAATGACGGTCTCATGGACCTGGCAATCGCGAATAATGGTGAGGAGCCTCACCTATTGCACAACGAATCAACTACGCCTCATCATTGGATTCGTTTAGAATTGGAGGGGTCCCGTCACAGAGATCTCCATGGCAGTAATCGTGACGGCGTGGGGGCCAAAGTAACGCTCGGGATAGCCGGTCGCAAGCTCATACGTCATCGTAAAGGCGGCGGGAGTTATCTGTCGGCCAATGATCCGCGACTGTTAATCGGCTTGGGTACATCCCCAATTGTCGATCGCATTGAAATCCGCTGGCCGTCTGGTCAAATCCAACGCTTAACCGGTCCATTCCAAGCCGACCGCGGTTATCGCATTATGGAAGGCAAGCTAGAATTGGCGCCAAAACCATGATTGCAATGGGCGGCCGGTGGTCCTGTTGTTGGGCGGGTCTTTTTCTATCGGCCATCGTTTCGATCTGGGCGGCACATAACTTTTGGATTCGTAGCGATTCTTCTTCAGGCAATCCGCCAAGAGATTCCATTGTTTATCGCAATATCGCTCCGGACGTGAACTACGTTGGCGACAAGGCCTGTGCCGAGTGCCACGCCGAACATGCCAGAAATTATCGCCGGCATCCCATGGGCCAATCGCTAACTTACATTTCTGCACTGGCGGATGAAATACTGCAAGCATCAACATCCTTTGAAGCAGCGGGCCGTAACTTTGAAGTACAACAAAGAGACAATCGCATCTTTCACAAAGCTCAAGCGCTTGGCCCGGATGGAAAGGTCATTGCTGAAAGCGAGGTCGAGATTGCGGTTGCCATCGGAGCAGGCCGTCGTGGATATTCCTTTGTCGTTAATAGGAACGGTTGGCTGACCCAGTCTCCGATCAGTTGGTATTCGGACCGACAAGCATGGGATCTGTCTCCGCACTTGGGGAAATCAATCGACCAACTATACCGGCCCATTCAGGTGCAGTGTCTGTTCTGCCATGCCAACCGGGTTGATGTGGCGCCTGATAGTGGCAATCGTTATTCGACGGCGGTTAATGAGGTTGAGCCCATTGGCTGCGAACGCTGTCATGGACCGGGCGCTTTGCATGTTCAGCGCCGGGCCGTGCCCGAAGCCAGCGCGGAGCCGGATGACACGATCGTCAATCCTCGCCGGCTAGCTCCCGAGTTGCGCGAAGCGGTTTGCGAGCAATGTCACTTGCAAGGAGTTGGCCGAATCGCCCAATTGGGTAAGCAACCTTTCGATTACCGACCGGGACTGCCATTGGATCAATTCTGGGCCGTCTATGTTCGAGCTAAGCCCACAAAGGACAATCCCAAATTCTCTGGTCAAGTCGAGCAAATGCGATCGAGCAGGTGCTATAGCGCATCGCAAGGCGAACTGGGCTGCATAAGTTGTCATGATCCCCACGAATTGCCGACGCCTCAGAAGCGGGCCGAATATTTCCGCGACCGGTGTCTGAGATGCCACGAGCAATCGAGCTGTGGTTTTCCATTGACGGAGCGGCAGAAAAAAGCCGATAGTTGCATTGACTGCCACATGCCGCGTTTCCCCACTTCCAACATTGCTCACATGGTGAGCACCGACCATCGCATCCCGCGCTCACAAGATCAATTCGACAAAAACCACCTACCGGCGGGAAATAGCAACGACGTTCTTATCTCTTTTTATGCCGGAGAGCCGCCCGGCGACGGGACAGCCTTATCAGGACGCAATTTAGGCATAGCTCTCATGGACTTGGCAAGTACGCCCGTTTCAGATTCGAGACGCCGGCAGATGGCTCAAAAAGCGTTGCCCTTATTGAGCACGGCTTTGGAAAGAAACCTGGTAGACCCGGATGCCTGGCACGCCAAGGGATATGCCCTTTGGTTGTCCCGCCATCCTGAAGAGGCCTTGACTGCTTTTGAATCTGCCTTAGACCTAGCGCCTCAGCGATGGCCAACGCTTCAGTTTGCTGGCAGTGTGGCCGCGCAGCTCGGATCGTTTGATAAGGCATTTCGCTATTGGCAAGACGCGGCTAATGCCAATCCTAATTCGGTCCGCTCTCATACGGAGCTGGCCAGTTTATGGATGATGCAAAAAAACTGGATGCAAACTGAGAAAGAGTGCTTGGCAGCGCTCCGGCTCGATCCGTTCCAACTCGCCGCTAGAAAAGTTCTGGTGGAATGCTATGTCCGCCAAGGCTTGCGCGGCTCAGCAGACCAGGAGTTTGCCAAGCTCTTAGCGCTATACCCGGCGTCGGACAAACAGTTGGTCAAATGGTTCAAGGAACTGCGGGACGATACTGCGCTTAAGAGGAAATGAAAGAGACCGCCTCTCACGTATATGGCAATAAGGCGTAAACCAACCGGCAGATTCTGTTTCTTTCGAGCTTAGTTTTTCCCTCGTGTTTTCAAGGCAATGTCTAGCTCGCTTGTTCCGGCTTCTATGTCCTTGATTTGGTCGTTGTCCACAATGTCCAACGTCGGCCGGTTAGGGACCGGCCGTGCTTTTTTCTTTCCCAAACGCTCTTCATTGGCGGCCTCGCGATTGCGCTGACCCGATCGGGGCGCTGGAGGCTCCATTTGTTCTGTGATCGTGACTTTGACTTTATTCTTGCCGAGGGTGACGTTTTTGACCTTATATTCTCCGTTTTCAATTTTGGCCGAAGCCTCCTTGCCTTCCGTGCCTTCCGGATAAAAGGCAATGAAACCATTTTTGACCGGTTCGCCGTCCACCGTCACTTTTCCGTGTATGCCAGCGGTGCTGCTATCGCAACCCGACAAGAGGAGAATCCCCAGGAGCGCGGCAGGCGCCGAAAACCCGAACGACGTGGATAGGTCCATGGGTATGCCTTCACTTCCATACTTCCTGGTCCAAAAACGTGGTAACGGACCAAGCGTACTTGCCCGATAGCCCTTGTGTCAAGAATTGCTTGGCGAATCCCTGGCACTTTGACCTAGGTTACCGAATTAGATCGAGAAACGCCCTTCGTAGTCCATCCGGGTCAGGAGGGTGCATGTTTAGCAAAACATCGAATGCTTTCCGAGCTCGTCCTCTATCGTTCATTTCAAGATAACAAGTGATCAGGAGTTTTCGAGCTTCGAAATGAAAAGGATGCAACCGAATAGTTTCTTGGGCCTCAAGAAGGGCGGCAGGTGCATCTCTGCGCAGCAATAAAAGCTTAGCCAACTCAAAATGGGCCCGGGATGAAAAGGGATTGACCCGCAAACAGCGCCGCCAAAGATCGACGGCCAAGTCGCGGCGGCCAAGTTGGCCCGCCAAAAAAGCCGCATCCAGCAATATGCTTTCGCGTTCGGGAAAGCGATCTAAGACCGATTCTAAGCCGGCCAGCGCTTCCGTTTTGCGATTAAGGACCGAAAGCGCATAGCTCCTGGCTTCCCATGCGGCGATATCGTCGGGCCTACTCTCGACCACACCATCCAGTAAAGTCAACGCATTTCGAGATAAGCGGTTTCGTTGGTCCCCGTTCAGCTCCGGCCTTTGGGCCAACCGCATCGCGGCGATGGCTTGGTCACGTCGTAACTCCCTTTCATCATAGTTTTCAATGCTTTCCTGAAAGATAATAAGCTCCGTTGAGGATTCGTGTGCGGCCCTCCTCTTCGGCGAAGGCGGCACATTAGAGCCGGGGTGTCGTTGAATGAAATGATTGGTAATGGCCGTGTGAGGGATGTCCGTGACGGTTGCTCGCGACATGTGGCAGGATACACAGTCGTCCTTTTTCTGAAGACTGGCGTTCTTATCCAAGCTGCATCCCGTAGTTTCGTGACACATCAAGCAGCGCCGCTGATAGAAGTCTGCCTTCCTCTCGGCGAGCGGCGTTTCATGCGGATCGTGACATGAAATACAACCCAGTTTCCCAGCGCTTCCCAAGTAACATCGGCTGGCGCGCATTTGCTCTACCTGGCTGACCGCGGCATGAGCTTTGTCTTCTTCCCCGTTTACAAAAACCGACCAGAAAAGGCCAAGAGGGAGCCCGGGACGAAAATCGAACACATCGCGTCCGCGCCGAAGAACGCGAAGGGCGCCCTGCAAGTGACATTGGTCACAAACGGCTTCGCGCAATCTGGGCTCCAGGTGTCGCGGATTGACAATGGTTTCGTCTACGCCATCAACCTCTTGTCCCTGTTGACGAAGCTCGACATGAAGCTGGCCAGGGCCATGACAGCGCTCGCAGCCAATGGCTTCTCCGCGGAAAAGAGGCGGGCGAAAGTGATTCACCGTGTCGATTACGGGCACGACTTGATTCGCGTGGCAAAAAAGGCACTCAGCGGTGATGGGGCGATCGGAATGCGGATTCGCCGAAAACCCCGGCGACAGGTCCCACACGCCTCGTTGTGAATACCAGGTGAGCGCCGACTGGTACAATCTGTTCTCTTGATTGATGAGGTAAGATCGAGCGCGCGTCCCCGATCCTATGGCGTATTGGACTTCCGCCTTGAACTCTACCGGGGCGGCGTCATTCTTGGCCAGGCGCGTTTCGTAGTGAATCAGGCGTTTGTTGGCACGCTCTACGCGAAAGCGAAAGCCATCGGTCTCGAATGGGTTGTTGGCATTAGGATCGAGGCGCTCCACGCCGTCTTGGACTATTACGGGCGTTATCGACCGTCCCATGGGATGATTGCAAAACTTTCTGAGGACTTCCTCATGACAGCGGGCGCATGCTTCGTCACCCACATAATTGACTTCGGGCTTAACGTTGCGAAAGCGCGAGGGAAAAGTCAGACGTGGGTCGGTGGCCGAGGGGGATTCGGCTTCGCGCTTATTCCAGATGAGCGCGATCCACACGATGGCTAATATCACTGAGACTGCAACGCTGATTCGGATGACTAGACGCATGGAGGAAAACTTCTGGGCAATTTGCCGATCACGGAGCCTCTTACTTGGCCTCAACGCAGTGAACTGACTAGGAACTTTATTATGGCATCGGACCCGGAATCATTATTCCTTGCTTCTAGAAGGCTTTCACGGAAATAATCATGAGTTCCCTCGCGAAATCACTGTTTTACTGTTCTGAGCATTGCGGCTCGAGGTCTGATTGGTTTGAAGCGCGCAAAGTCTATTTTTTGTTTATTGCTGATAGCCACCTTGTTTGGAGTCGGCTATTTTGGGTGGCGTTGCGCCATCTTAACACGAGACTTGGACCGTGCTCGTGCAGCAGTCGGGTCAAGGCGGGGCAGGGAATTGCTATGCGAGTTGGTGAAACTGCACCCCGATAGCGCCGAAGTAGAATTCCTTTACGGTCGCCACCTTGGCATGGAAGGCCAAATTGGCGAGGCACTAATTCATTTAAGGCAAGCAGCAGAAAGAGGTTGGAGGAACAACGCCCAGCTGGACCGAGAGACTTTGTTGATCCGGGCGCGGACAGAAATTCGGCTTGCGGAGCCGGGGTTGCAAGAGCTTTTGAATCAAAACCCCGACGACGATGAGGTTCTGCTCGCCATGAGCTTGGGTTGGAGCCGGATATTAAACGTTAAGAAAGCCGAGGTCTTGGTTGACTCAGTCTTAGAACGTCAGCCGGATAATGGTTTGGCGCATTGCCTTCGCGGCCGCATCATGCTGCAACGCGGTCAGCCGCACACCGCCCGTCACGACTTAGAAGAAGCCTGTCGTTTGGGCGCTAATCAGTATTACTTTCCCGAAGCGCGCATACTCCTGGCCAATTGTTTGCTGGACCTGGGTCGGTTTGAGGAATCGTTGCGCTGGTTTCGCGAATGCCGTGAAGAAGAACCGGATAACACCCGGGTGCTTCTTGGGGAAGCACGCTGCCATTGGTTTCTCAACCAATGGGAGGAGGCTGCAACGGTATTTCGCGACATCTTGGGAATTGACCCGGATCATCTCGATGCCTTGTCTCAATTGGCTTATATCTGCGAGGAACGAGGCGACTGGCAGGAATCGCGCCGGCTTCTAGAGCGGGCGATCAAGGTGGATGTAACCTGGGCCAACTTGTCGTTTAGGCTTGCCAAAGTTCTAAACGCGCTTGGCGAAACGGACCGAGCCGGCGAGGTACTTAGACAGGCCGAAAAAATGAAGAATCTCTATGCCAAGCCGCGAACCAATCCCTTCACGTTGAAAAACGCTTACACCGGAGAAGATGCCAAATCGATTCGAGGTTCGACCGGCTCATGAGGAAATCTACTTTGGTCTGGAAAGATTGGCGTGATTGTCGGCGTGAGGTCTGACCCGGCGGCTTAAGCATCATAGACGTAATCATGGTTCGTCGTGATTCTAATCCGATAATCCTGGCGGCGCTGCTCATTATTCCGACTTCGGTCGGCATATGCTGGTGGCATTACTCACCGGTCTATCAGCGCCGCCAATACCTAATTCAAGCCGAGCGAGCGCTGGAGGCTGAGAATCTGAGCGCGGCCGAAGAAGTCTTGCACAGGCTGTTGGCTGATGATCCGGAAGATTTGCGGACGGTTTTTTTGTACGCGCAGTTGTTGCGCAAGAAAGGCCGAATCGCGGAAGCCTGGACGATGTTGCACCAAGCCCTCCAACTGGGCCTTTCGGAGTCAGAGGGTTTGCGCGAATACGCTCTGCTCGAATCGAAGCAGGACTTTCCTCTTGCCGTCAAAGCTTTGAGCCGAGTGCTCGAGGACAACCCAGAAGACACAGAAGTTCTTAAGAGCCTCGCCGAAGGATATGCCGGAGTTCAACGCTGGTTGGAGGCGGAGCGAATTTATTCCCGGTGGTTGGAAATTGAACCTAGCCGTGCCGATTTGCATTTAGAGCGGGCCAAAATCCTCTTAAAAGCCGGACGCGCCAACCAGAGTGCTGAGGAGATTCAAGAAGTGTTGCGGCGATCCCCACATGACTTCCAGGCTCGGTTGCTGTTGGCTCAGTGTCTAATGAATGACTTCAAAATGGATGAGGCTGAGGCCGAACTCAGGGAATGCCGACGACTTCGGCCGTCAAGCTCGGAGCCTTTGGTGGGACTAGCGAGCTGTGCCGCCGAGTTCGGCGATTGGGAAAGGGCGCAAATGTTGGCCAGAGAGGCCTTGGCTTTGGATCCCAAGTCTCCTTTGGCGTTGCATATGCAAGGCAACCTCTATCTTTGTGCACATAAACTCGATCTAGCCATCACTGTGTATGAAAAAATTACTCGGCTTTTTCCCCGTGACAAGCAAGCACATCTCAATTTGGCTCGGGCTTTCAGCCTCAAAGGCGATTCGACCTCGGCCAAGAAACATGAAGACTTATTTCAACGATTGGATCTTCAAGATAACCAGCGCGCACGCGAGACCCAGCGAATGCCTTAAGTTTCTATTTCAAATCTGTTGGCTCTAAACGGGAAGCGATTATGGGACGACGATCGGGTCGTGCAATCCTTATCGGCGCTATTGCGCTCACGGCTCTAATTGGCGGGGCCTTTGGAACCTGGCTTTGGCGCCACGGGCAGGAGGTAGGCCAAAAAGAAACTAAGAATGTCGATATGGACGCCGCTCTGGAGGCTAATAATCGCGGAATCGGCCTGTTGGAACAGTACGAATTCTCCAAAGCCTTGGAAGCCTTTGAGGAACTTCATGCTTTGGCGCCCAGTTGGTTGACCGGCAGAATCAATCTGGGCATTGCCTTGATGAATGAGGCACTAGGCGACTCGGCAGAGGATAGCCGGGATTCTCTTAACCGTCGCGCCATGGAATTATTTGAGGGAGTTCTAAAGGAGCAGCCCAAAAATCCCTACGCCAACTATTGCTTGGGGTTAATTTGGTTTAACCAATTCAGTGATTCAGACAAGGCAGCCGGCTACTTCAAGATCGTCACAGAAGTCGACCCGGACGATGCAGTTGCCTGGTTTCGCTATGCCATGGCGACAATTGATGACCATCCCATCCAAGCTCAGCAGTATTTAGACAACGCCATGCGTCTTGATCCATATCTGCTTGGTGTCATTCAACATCAACAGCAACAATTGCGCCGCCGTGGATTGGAAGCTGAAGCGGATCAATTGAGTCGACGTATGGAATCACTTCGGGAAGCGGAATGGGCGACTCCCTTTGGAGACATCTACTATGTTGACCGCGGCAAATACCACTTGCTGATTGCCGCTGACCGGGAGGTATCGAAACCCAAACATGGGCCGATTCCTAAATTTAAACAGGAGGCCACTCGGGTCGTGTTAGCCGAGGGCGCTCGTTGGGCGGCCGGCAAGGATTTCGGCGAGGGACCCGCCACGGACCTCCGCCGATTGTTCCGACAGCGCTTCAGCGGCACGATGGTCGTTCTAGATTATAACCGGGACGGAAAACCGGACCTGTTTCTTCTTGGGGCAGTAGTCGAAGACAACAAGGTACGCGATCTCTTGCTGCGCAACGACGGGGATGGACGATTTACGGATGTCACCAGGGAGGCCGGTCTGGGCGGCAATCGACCCAGCTTGGGTTGCTGCGTCGCCGACTTCGACAATGACAGTTTTCCCGACATTTGGATCACGGGGATAGGCGAGCAGCATCTCTTTCGAAACGACGGCAGGGGACACTTCGCAGACGTCACCCGCGAGGCGGGGCTTGATGAAATTCGAGGGGTCTGTCTGGGTTCCGCATTTGTGGACATTGATCAAGACGGCGACCTGGATTTGCTTGTCGCTCAATACGGCGCCACCGTGGAAGACGCCTTGCAAGCTGTTCGGTCCAACAAGCCGGTTCCCGGATCCCGTGTGCTTCTTTATCTCAACGTGGGTGTGGCCCCTCCCCAGAACGACCGGGGCACAGATCCAAGCCCCTTGAGCGCGCGTTTCCGAGCAAGCAATCAACTGGAAAAAGTGCTGGATCAGGCCCTACTTCCTATAAACATCACGATAGGCGATTTCGACCAGGATCGAGATTTAGATGCCTTGGTCGTGGCCGATGGGGCGGCGTCGCTTTCGTTCATCGTCAATGATCGCTTGCTTCAATTCCATAAGACTGAGCTTTCCACATTTCTGCCAAGGCAGCAGAAATTGAATGGCGCTCTTGTTCTGGATGCAATTCATAAGGAGCGATCGGACTTACTTCTTATTGGGCCGGATCATGAACCGGCGCTTCTGCTGGCGAAGAAGGTGGCAGGCGAACTAAAGGCTGACAAGTGGTTTGAGACAGGCAGGGTCAAGTCTCCCGCCTTGATGCAAGCCGTGGCCATCGACCTCGATTTGGACGGCTGGACGGATGTGATCGGCCTGTCAAAAGAGGGCAAACCGCTTTTCTTGCACAACGAGGTCGGGCAACTGGTTCATGTACCGGACGTTCTGGGAAAAGAAGAGCGCCAAATCGGCATGGCGGCGGCGGACTTTCGCGGCAAAGCTATCCCCGACGTCATTCTTTGGTCTGAAAAGAAGGGGCTGACTCTCCTGGCAAACCAAGGCAACGGCAACCACGCTCTCCTGGTTCAAGTGACGGGACATCGGCGTCTTGAACCCACTGGGTCTTTGGTGCGATGCAATGCGGACGGAATCGGAACCTGGATCATCGCGCAGACTCGCGACCGGCGAACTGCCGCTGAAATAGCGACGCCTTCGGCCGGCATGGGCCAATCCCGCCAAGCCACGTTTTTAGGACTGGGTACTCACGACCGCCCGGATCTAGTGCTTCTTCGCTGGCCGGACATGTGCTGGCAGGCAGAATTGAATGTGCCTGGCGATTCCTTCTTCTCGATTAACGAAACGAATCGCAAAACAACCTCTTGTCCAATCCTATTTACGTGGAACGGTAAACGTTTTGTCTTCGTCACAGATTTTCTCGGCGCCGGCTCTATCGGCGAATGCGAGCCAAAGGGGACACATCGGCGACCCAGACCTGAGGAATCTATCAAGATTGAGGCGAATCAACTTCAGCCTCAGAACGGCCAACTAATCATGAAGCTTGCCGAGCCCATGAACGAAACGACCTATTTAGATCGCCTCCGATTACTTGTGATTGATCACCCGGGGGACATGCGCGTGTATCCGGACGAGCGTTTTCCCGACGGCAATGGAGATCCGAGCGAAAAGCTGCTTGCTTTCAAGCAAGAGATCTTCGCGGCCAAAGCCATAGACCATAGAGAGCGCGATGTGACGAACAAGCTGCGCCACTGGGACCGGGTTTTTGTCTCCGACTTCGCCAAGAGATCCTGGATCGGTTTGGCGGAGGACCACTGGGTCGAACTGAACTTTGGCGATCGTTTATCGTCGTTTACGGAGCAACACCAACTAATCCTTTGCCTGGCCGGTTGGACAGACTATCCCTATCCCGAATCGATCTGGGCTGCCGAACAAGCCGGCATCGCTGTGCAACCTCCCGTGCTGGAAAGGCGGACTGATGATGGAAAATGGGAATCGCTCGGCGAGGCGAGCTTTCCGGCTGGACTGCCGCGCATGATGACCCTAAACGTCACCGGCAAGCTTATTGGCGGCTCGTGTATTCTGCGGCTTCGGACCAACATGCAGGTTTATTGGGACCAGATTTTTGTCGCCCAAGTAATTGAAAGCGAAGGCGCTGATGCCCTGACGAATGCAACTAAAGAAAAGAAATCTTTCCACGTCACGCCCTTGGCTGTTTCCGCAGCAACGCTCGCCCCGAAGCCTTGCATGCTGGAATACTCGCCGGACGGCAAGGAGCCGACTATTTTCGATTACGATCGCACCGGCGACCAGCTTACTTCCCGCCAATCCGGCTTCTTGACCCGGTTCGGGGAAGTAACCGACCTTCTCAATGAAGTCGACGATTGCTTCGTCGTCTTCGGGGCGGGAGATGAACTTGACGTGCGTTTCGACGCCTCCCGGCTGCCCGACCTGCCCAAGGGCTGGAAAAGGAGCTATGTTCTTCGATCTTGGGGCTACTGCAAAGATATTAGCCCTTTTACCGCCTTGGGCGAAACCATCGGCCCTCTCCCTTTTAAGGCCATGAAAAACTACCCCTATGGCCGGGACGAACATTACCCAAGCGACGCGAAACATCTCGATTACTTGCGCAAGTACAACACAAGATTTATTAGCGGAAACAGTTGAGCCTCAAGAGTTCCAAGAGCAACTCCTGAGACTGACGGCGGACTCGTGAGCAATCGTTTTCCGTTTTTCATCCCCCACCCACCCCCGATGAAAAACGGAACTTTGGGGTGAAAAACGGAACCTAGGAGTGAAAAACGGAACTCACCTGGTGAAAAAGGGAAGCTGGGGGTGAAAAACGGAACCTAGCTGATGAAAAACGGAACCCACTGGTGAAAAACGGAACCCACCTCGTGAAAAACGAGACCCAAGGTCTAGCTCGCCGGGAAGGCCCCTCCGGTTTGGTTCTCTCCATTTCGCCTGCCCCCCCGTGCAAAGAAATGGAAAGCATTTGCGGGGCGCCAGTCTTATGGGGCCAGGGCGAAAAATTGATGCCTAGCAGGTCCTCCTACCGACTTTGAAATCCACCACGCACCCCGCTTACAATTTCATTCTGTTGTGCCGTTTGTGTGCAAATTGCTGTGCAAACCACACACCTCTCTGGTTGCACAGAAATGACGCTTTTTGCACAGAAACGCCAATTATTGCACAGAAACGATCCCTTGAACTGAGGATGCCCATGAACGCCGCTGCATCGTTTCCTTCGTGCCAAGAGTTCCAACCGCTTCGACTGTGCGGCCCTGCGCCGTAGAAACCTTATTAGCGCCAAGGAGTCATCATGACCGTCAAGCGTATGGACAACGTCGGCATAGTGGTAGAAGACATCGATGCCGCCATTGAGTTCTTCACCGAGCTTGGCCTCAGCCTCGAGGGGCGCGCCCCAATCGAAGGAGACTGGGCAGACGGCGTCACGGGATTGCCGGACATGCGCGTCGAGATTGCCATGATGCGCACGCCAGATGGTCACAGCCGGCTCGAGTTGTCGCGATTCCTCGCGCCGCCTGTGGTCGCCGATCACCGCAACGCCCCAGTGAACGCTCTCGGTTACCTACGTGTCATGTTCACCGTGGAGGACATCGACGATACGCTCACCCGGCTTGGCAAACGCGGGGCCGAGCTCGTCGGCAGAGTGGTCCAGTACGCAGACTCATATCGAATCTGCTACATCCGAGGCCCCGAAGGCGTTCTCATCGGGCTCGCCCAAGAGCTCGGACAAGAACGCGGATAGATCCCGGAGCAAGACATATAGCGGTTGCTCACGCCCAAATAGTCTGAAGCCGTGTACCTTTCGGCGTCTGTTCCGGTATCCCGAGTGCAATCAAGCGGTCCCGTATAGCGCGGAGCGTTGTGAGCTCCTGTGCCATGAAGAGGAAGGACGCGTGCGAGATGTAGTAGAACGAGAAGATACCCTTCGCGCGCAGATAGCTCCGCTTGGCTTCCCTCTGTTCCTCTGCCGTGAATCCGCTTTTGTGCTTCCGATGGATGCTCTGGTCGAAGCAGATCATGTACTGCGGCGTAAGCTCGGTGTTGAGCTCGGCGACGTATGGCAGCGGGGCATAGGCAATCGACACTTTCTTCGTTGAATCGTCGGGAATGGGGATGCCCGTGTGAGGGTCAAAGAACAAGCCGTACGGAGTCTGGGGGAGCTGTTTAAGGTCGAGAATGGGGATCGTCGTCAGCGTGATAAAGCGCGCGTGCAACGAGGGTTGGATGAATCTCGGGTGGGCATACAGGGGGGCCACGCACCCCAGCTGCTCGCTCCAGTAGCGTTTCACAAGGTCGTACGAGTCGCCCAAGTAGATGTCTCGCATCGCAACTCCCGCCAATTTTTCGCCTGCGTCTCGTGATGGCAACTCGCCCATAAAGCGGGGAAGTCCCCAGGGGCGGCGACGAAAATGCCGGATGCGGTTCGCTTTTACCAGCCCGTCGAGGCACATGGGGGGCACATGGGGCACCCGGCATCCACCGTGGCGACCACGATGGCGCGCTTCAATTGGGCTGTAACCCATTGGCAAATTGAAAAGAGCCGTAATTGACGAGCCTGTCCATCATCGCGGCAATTGACGGCTGCAAGATCATGGTGCTGATCTTCTCCACGCACGCCAACGAGTCGCCCCAGGTGCGCCGCGAGACCGCAGGCGACGCCGGCCTCTGCATCGCCGGTAGAAGCTAGCCGCGATCAGTTCGCGAACGTTTGGTATGCGACTCCCGCGAAGTTCGACAGTATGACCATGCTTGGCGCCTTCAGTGATCGCGGCGCGCTGGACGTGCTGCCCGACCACTTCGAGTATAGGGGCAAGAAATCTAGAGTTTTCATATCAAAGGTCATCGCTGTTTCGCTTGTTAGACAGCGATTTCCCTGGGTAACTATCGTGCCTACGTCAATGGTACTCGTACCTGTGATGTGCTTTTTTGCTAACTTAGGCCCGGCTGGCTTGGCTGCATGTTTGCCCGCGCTCGGGGCCTTGATCTATTTTGGCTGGATGAGTATGAGCTTCAAATGGGTCAAGGTAGAGTACCGGCACGAATCCAATCAAACCCGAAAGGCTTACTTCAGGGATGGTTCCTGGAACGGTTGGGCCCTGGCCGGGACGATCGACCTTTATCATGCACTCGAGCAGCACAGTCATGCGGAGATATAGACCCGGGGGGATCAGCGATTGCAAGCAACGGCCCGGCAGAACCGATTTTCCACGGGTACACGGTCGGTCGCCGAGTGTAGGGATTGCAGGGTGTCGCGGGAAAATCCGCCGCAAGCCGGCTTCCCAACCCCGGACCCAGCGATAAAAATTTGTAACGGTGTCCCGTCGCCCCGACTGCTAGCTGACCGCATTGTCACTGCAATGCGACCGCAATATCGTATCGAGGTCACGCCTGTTACCGGATGTTGCTCAACCTTTCTTGGCATTTTTGCCGTACCACCGCTCGGCGATCCGGTCGAGCTCGATCATGACCCTGTCCAATTCCAGCACCTTCTTGGTGATGGTGTACGTGACCTGCCGGGGGAACGGTGGGCTCGTAGTGTCGAGTAAGCCAACCTTCGGCTTCTAGCATCCGCAGCCGGTCGGTGAGTGTCTTCGTCGAAATCCCGCCGAGCCGACGCTTCAGCTCACCAAACCGTTTCGGCCCCTCAATGTGAAGACGGTGGAGCAAAAGCAACGTCCAGGGACTCGCCAGAATCCCCAGCAGTTTCGCCAGCGGCTCGTGGGTGTTGTCCACTTTCGGGCGCTCTCGTCTTGCCATGCTTTCCCCTCGTATACTTGCTTTACTATAGGAACCTACTTTACCAAATGAACCTTCCGTGTAAAGTGGGGAGAGCAAGCAACGGAGGTGAATATGCCAGCAGAACAAAAAGCACGAGAAACAGCCGAGTTTAGCGGCAAGAGGGCCATGGTCACGGGCGGGACCAAGGGAATTGGCGCGGCAATTGCCAAGCGCCTCACGGCGGGCGGTGCGAGGGTGCTTACCACCGCCCGGTCTATTCCTGCCGATGGTTCCGCCGCCCAGTTCATTCAGGCGGACGTTAGCAGCTCGGAAGGCTGCATTCGCGTCGTCGAGGAGACGCTGAATCGACTTGGCGGCATTGACATTCTGATTAACTCGGTAGGCGGCTCCACGGCACCCGGTGGCGGTGCTCTTGCCTTGACCGACAGCCACTGGCAACAGGCTCTGGACTTGAACCTCTTTCCCGCCGTCCGCCTTGATCGTGGTTTCCTGCCATCCATGCTCGGGCAAGGTTTCGGTGTCATCATTCACGTCTCATCGATCCAGCGGACGCTTCCGCTCTTCGAGGCCACGCTTGCGTATGCCGCCGCGAAGGCTGCGCTCACCAACTACAGCAAGGGCCTGTCTAAGGAGATGAGCCCGCGAGGCATTCGCGTGAATTCCGTCGCTCCAGGATACACCGAGACGGAAGCAGCGGTGGCGCTGGTCGAACGCTTGGCTGACCAAGCGGGGACAGATGCGACAACGGCGCGAGCGGGATTGATGGCCTCGCTCGGCGGAATCCCACTGGGCAGGCCGGCGCGCCCCGAAGAAGTCGCTGAATTGATCGCTTTCTTGGCATCTGACCGCGCCTCAGCCATTACCGGCAGTGAATACCTCATCGACGGTGGGACGATTCCCACGGTCTGAACCATAGAGCTGCCGGGCTCTTTCAATGGCCTGAATTGACAGCACTTCCAGATTATCGAGAGCGATCGGATTGTGCTTCGGGGAAGAAAATGCCGTAGAAAGCCGCGCGGAACTGCCAGTAAACCACGAACCAGAGAACCGTTACCACCAGACCAGGCACAATCCCGCCCGGATCCATCAAGGCATGGAAAAGCAGAATGTTGACAATTATTGGCCCAGCGATTGTCAACGCCAGGGGAACGGTTCTTCGAAAGAGAAACAACACGCCCGCGATCAGTTGCAGTCCAAAAACAAAGACCAGGTAGTGAGACGCAGACATGACCGTGAAATACTGGCCGGCCATCTCGGATTTCGGCGGCGGCTGCGGGATAAAATGCAGAAAACCGTTCAAACCAAAGACAATGAAAACCAACGCGAGCAAATAGCGCGCGATGGTGGAAGCGATCTTCATAAAGCTCTCCTTCTTGGCCTGCGTTCTTTAGGTAATGATACCGGCGCGCCGGTAGATTTAAGTTGCCTTTACCGGGAAATTCGGTCGGGACACTTTATTTGGTCAACGCTGCCGGATGTGGAAGCGATCAGCGGCGGCAAGTTCCAGGTCCCCCACTTTACCGGCAAGGCCAAGGTTGATCGGATTGTAAAGGAAGCCGGGTTTGCGATCGTTGGGTGACATGTCTAGTCCTTTCTATTCCTTGCCCTTGTGCCGTTCGAAGCTTGCCCTAGCACTGATCCGGTCGGTCATGTCATTAATAAATCGTATGGGCCAACTCAATTGAAGTCAATTATCTTGACTTCAATATAATTGATTTGATGGTATAGTGAAGGGTTTGATTCGGTGACTTTCCCGGTAATTGGCCAACTTCCATGAAGAAAGACACTCCGACACCGGTGCATGCCTGGCTGGTGATGATGAAGGCCATGCAAGCCATTACGCGCTATGCCCTGGCAAACCTTGAAGAAACCGGCTTGGGCCTTTCGGATTTCGCCGTCCTTGAAGCCCTGCTTCACAAGGGACCGCTGCCCGTCAATGTGATCGGTCCGAAAGTTAATCTGACACCTGGCTCGATCAGCGTGGCAGTCGACCGGCTTGTTTCCAAAGGCTTAGTGAGCCGCGCCGAGTCCTCAGAGGACCGCAGGGTTCGTATCGTGGCTTTGACCCCTCGCGGAAAATCCGTCATTACGCCAATCTTCCGCGCGCACGTTGCGACAATGGAGAAAGTGTTTGCAGGCCTTTCGCACGGCGAAATGCGACAACTCGAACAGCAGTTGAAGCGCGTGGGAAAACAAGCCGAATCGCTCTTTGACCGAAGCGTTGCAAAAAGGTCGCACCAGTAAATAGGCGCATCTGAGCCCAGAGCTTTCCGGCCACAGGGCATTGTGTGACGAGTGCCGCGGACTCGGGCTCCGGTTACTTGGCTTAACGGAAGCGACTGGGAACACCACCGCGACCCTCGCGCGGTTTTCCTCGAGACAGCCTCATTCAGGCGGCATGCCTTGCTTGTTTGCCGACGGCTCGGTTCACAACCTTAGATCGTTGGTAGCCCTATTGCCAGCGCTTTTTGGCCGGATCGCTTAGCCTCCGACAAGCCCGCCGCACCCAGCCACTCGCTTGCCCCCCGCGCCGCGCTGGCCCTCCACCCGATTCCGGTCCCTGGCGTATTCCGTGGCTTTCTGAGGTCGAAGCCACTCTATTGACTCTCATAACCTTTAGACCCGTTTTAGGGAGCAGACCACATCTTCTCTCACGTATGCTATTATTTTGTGGTAAAAGTATAGGATTCTTATACGGCCTTTCGATAATATCCGAGAATTCCCGGTTTGATTTAAGCGTTCGCTGCCCACTTGGGTGTCTAAGATGCCACAGCTGTTCAGGCACAAGCGAATGTACCGGCAAATGTACCGGCAAAGGAGAACCCATCGACTTTCCAAGACTGGAACTCCGCAGTTTTCTAATCCGCTCGTGAGGTAATAATCGATGAACTGTTGTCATTGCTTGGCGGCCCGCCAAAGTGCCAGCGTGGCACTGATTGCGGTTTTGCTGTTGTTGATGCCGGGGTCCCGCGGATTCAGCGACGAACCCGGCAAATCTCCCACAAGGCCCTCTACCGGGCGTGACGATGACCAGAAGCCCGGCCCTTACGGCGAAGATCCACTTAGCCCGGCGGCCGAAAAGGGACATGTTGGGTCCGCAGCTTACAATTGGCTAAACATCGCGCTCCAAGCAACCGCGCGCGAACACGAGCGGCACGGGGCACGGCCATCTGTCGGTTCGCGCAATCTTGCAATCGTCGTAACCGCAATGTATGACGCCTGGGCCGCCTATGACGCCAAGGCCGTCGGTACGCGCTTGGGCGGCAAGTTGCGCCGGCCCTCCATCGAACACACCTACGCCAACAAAGAAAAGGCTATCGGCCAGGCTGTTTGCCGAGTGTTGGTCGATATGTATCCGGAAGACGCAAGCTGGATCAAGGAACGGGTCCGCAAAGAGAGCATTGACCCAGACGACTCTTCCACTTCGGCCTCCACTCCCGTGGGGGTGGGCAATCTTGCGGCAAGCGCACTCCTCGCGTACCGACACCATGATGGCGCCAATCAATTGGGGGACGAGGTCGGCTCTAATGGCAAGCCTTATGCTGATTGGACCTATTACAAGCCCGTCAACCCGCCGGATAAAATAATCGACCCCGACCATTGGCAGCCGATCCCCTTTGACAATGGCAAGGGCGGCAAGATTGTTATCGGCTTTTTGACACCGCATTGGTATCGGGTGAAACCATTTGCTCTGGAGCGCAGTGACCAGTTCCGCCCGCCATCCCCTCCAAAGGTCGGCACCGAGCAACTGAAGAAAGAAGTAGACGAGTGCATCGAATTCAACGCCACGCTAACCACGGAGCAAAAGGCTATCGTCGAGTTCATGCGCGATGGTCCGAAGTCCACCGGCCAGTCGGGCCACTGGCTTACGTTCGCCAAGGCGGTATCCCGCCGCGACAAAAACGACACCGACCGCGACGTGAAGCTTTTTTTTGCCGTTGGCAACGTAGTCTTCGACAGTTTTATCGCTTGCTGGGAGGCGAAACGCCATTACGATAGCTCGCGTCCATGGACATTGGTGCGCTACTACTATAAAGGCCAGAAGGTCAAAGGCTGGGGCGGACCCGGCAAAGGCGTTATTGAACTGCCCGCCGAGGAGTGGCGCCCGTATTCGCCGTCTACCTTCGTCACGCCGCCATTCCCCGGCTATCCGTCCGGGCACAGCACGGTCAGTTCCGCCGCCGCCAAGATGCTGGAGTTGATTACCGGCAGCGACCGCTTTGGCGACACCGAAAAGCGCAAAGCCGGTTATCTCACCGAGCCGGGATTTGAATGCGCGATCATTCAAATGCGGGACGGGAAACTGCCTCCGGGTCATGATAAGCTGACGTGTGATGTGGCCCTGGCCCTGCCGACATTCAGTGCCACTGCGAAGATGGCCGGCATTTCTCGCGTCATGGGCGGCTATCATACCCAGTCGGACAATCTGGCCGCCTTGGAGTTGGGCCGCAAGATTGCGGAGTACGAATGGCCCAAGATAAAAGAATATTTCAACGGGACGGCAAAGCCGCGGTAACGTCGGGCCAGTCGCATCCGTGGTCAGCCCACGATCGCTTAGGGTCTGCTTTCTTGTAGCGCGGCTGTGCCAGGAGGACGTCCTCTCTATTCGGTCAAGAAAGGAAATGGCTGCTAAGTCTGGCCGCCCCGACAAAAGTGGACGGAATGGCTTTTTTCCAAGCACCGGCGGCGACGGCATTGATGGTTTTGTGAGCGTATCGCAGCCACTTATTTTCTTATATCTGCGATGTATCTTGAGACTATGAACTCGATCGTTTCCATGTGATAATTACGGTTATCCATTTCTCCTCTCGATGATTTCATGGGGTAAGGACATGAGGACATTCCCTTTCCACTTTGTGATCTGCCTGACTTGTTTAGGACATTCGGGCTGTAATCGAGAAGTCAATGTCGGCGGGAGCCCGACCGAGGGGGACTCCGCGCCTCCGGGCATGAAGGTCATGGACGAGGAACAGCGACAATTGCTCTGGCAAATCGAGCATCATGGCAACGTGCTAAATCGAGTTGGTTTTCCAACCTTGGCGAACGCACTCAAGAATACGGACCAGACGGCCCTGGCCGGGTTATTGGCCTCCAACTTCACAGGCGAGATGCCGCAGTCACCTAGTGAAGTCTCCATCCACAACGGTTATGTCGAAGTGACCCGCCAAACTGATGCGGGCAAGCCGCCCGCTAAGCTCGACAGCGAGCAGTTCGTAGCCAAGTTGCTGGAGTATAGGCGTTATTTCGGCCATTCGGTCAAAGGGAGCAAAATCGCCTTAATGAAACTATGGCCTACGCAAAGGGATAATCTGGATGCTCCTTGGGAAGGTACTGCACAAATGCGGCTTTGGGGCGAGAGGGAACCGGGCAAACCGGCCGAAATCGTGGTCTACTTAACGTACCGAACAATGCGGCCCACACAGGAAGTGATGGCGGCGGGAAAGTGGCTGCTGTCTTGCTCAATCAATCAAAGTCAAATCGGGTTCGCTCAGCGTTTTCTTATGCGCGAAGTGGCTGCCGAACGAGGTTTGGAGCCGGCCCGTCTCCAGGACAACTGGCTTGTCGATAAGCGCGACCCAGCCACGGGCGGGGTCTTTTTGTGCGATTATAATCGTGATGGCATTCTTGACGTGCTGGTCACCGACACTACCGGTTATTACCTCTATAAAGGGCTGCCCGGCGGCAAATTCAAAAATGTGACCGCCGAAGTCGGCTTGCCGGAAATCATCCCTGAGTCTTCTTCCCGAGCTCGGGTCGCCGCATGGGTCGACCTCGATGGGGACGGTTGGGAAGACCTAATCCTGGGGCCTTACATCTTCCGCAATCTCAACGGTCAACGATTCCAAAACGTCACGCCTCTTTGCAATCTCCATTTGCCGGCCAGCGCGGGCGGCGTGGCAGTAGCTGACTTCGATGGCGATGGGCGGATGGACCTTTATGTTTTTCATACGGGCGTCGGTAAGGCTGACTCCTGGATCGACGGAAAAGCGGGCACCGAAACGGGAAACCAGCTCTGGCATAACAAGGGTAATTGGAAATTCGAAGACGTCACTGCTTCCAGCAGAACCGCCGGCGGCGATCGTTCCACTTTCACGGCATTATGGTTTGACGCCAATAACGACGGCAAGCCAGACCTCTATGTACCCAACGAATTTGGCGATGGAGTGCTCTACATCAATCAAGGCAATGGGACATTCCTTTCGCATTCTCTTACGAACGGCCGCCCTAACGATTTCGGCACAATGGGGGCAACCTGTGGGGACATCGATAATGACGGCAACATCGATCTCTACTGCGGCAACATGTATTCCAAAGCCGGTAGCCGCGTTATTGGAAACGTTCAGCCTGGCACTTATCCTGACGATGTGACCGCTAAAATCCAGAGTTTCGTAAAGGGGAGCGAACTGCATCTAAACCGCGGAGGACTCCGCTTCGAGCAGAAAGGGCGCGAATGGCAAGTCGCCGACGCGGGCTGGGCCTACGGACCTGCTCTTGTCGACCTGGACAACGATGGCTGGCTAGATATCCATGCGACTTGTGGCTACATAAGCCGCTCACGCACCGAACCGGACGGGTGAAACTGCGTATGGCTGGCTGTCGTGTCACAGCCTTGTGATCGCGCCTGCACTATTCCTGCCCCCGGCCAGGTCGATAAATCTCTGGGGGAATTCTGGGTCGAAAACCCCTGGGAAATCGTCAAAAACGGCCATAACCTGAGTTGCTTTGAACGCAACCGGACTTGGATGAACATCAAAGGAAGCAACTTCATCGACCTCAGCTTCTTAACCGGCACGGACAATGACGGGGACGGACGCTGCGTTGTCGCCGGCGATTTCAGCAACAACGGTCGACAGGATCTTCTGGTCCGCCAAGTAGGTGGAGGTCCGCTGTTGCTCTACGAGAATAACTTCCCGCAGCGCCACTATCTCAAGGTGTCGCTGCGCGGCAGCCAAAGCAATCGGTTGGGGGTGGGCGCTCGATTAACAGCGCTTGTGAAGGGCCAGCAGTTGGTTCGTGAAATGTTTCCGATTAATAGTTACCGGTCGCAAATGCCTAACTTGGTCCACTTCGGACTAGCTGATGCCGAACAAATGGAGCGTCTCGAAATCCGTTGGCCGTCGGGCAAGATACAAGTCCTCACAGATCTCAAAGGGGACAAGCATATCGTGGTGGACGAAGGGAAGGACGGGGCGGCTGCGATCGAATCCGTAGTACCCGGCCAGACGATTCGGCCATGAGCACCGCCGCAGCGCCCGAAATGCTTAGCAGTCGGCCTGGAGGCGCGCAACAGACGCCTGCCGCCAAGAGGCTGCCAGTTGCAGTAGCCCGGCGGCGGTCGAAACCGCGTGCATTCTGTCCGAGGATCAGAAAGGGTGATTGCCGATGAAGCGGCGCGGGCGTGGTTGGTGGTCCGCATTCATTGCTGTCCTGGTCGCGTGCACCACTGCCGCAGCGGCTTATCTCTACTTAGAACGCCCAATCGAAAAGCAAGAACCTTTGGTGCTTTCCCCGGCATCTCAGTCAGTGGCCTCGCCACTGGAAATTGAAAATTACTGTAGTAAGTGCCACGCTTTTCCGCCGGCGGATTCCTTTCCGCGGTCCTCCTGGAAAGAGGAAGTCGAAAAGGCTTATAAAATCATCGCCCAGTCCAATATGAACATGAATCGCCTGGCCGGCAGCGCGCCGTCGCCAGAGCAGGTTATCAATTATTATGAGGAGAGAGCTCCGCTTGACCTGCCCCCGGCGATCATGCCGCGGGCGACCGGTCCTCTGCCTGTGCGCTTTCGGCGGGAGAATTATCCCGTGGCGCCTCAGGCGCCCGAGCCCGCCGTCGCCAATGTAAACTTGGTACACCTCTTTGACAAGCGCCGTTTGGACATCTTGGCGTGCGATATGCGTGCCGGGCTGGTGATAGCGCTCCGGCCGTACGCGCCTTCACCCGCCTGGGAGGTGCTTGGCGCGGTGCCCAACCCGTGCCATGCGGAGGTCGTGGATCTCGACGGAGACGGGGTCAAGGACATCCTGGTCGCCAACCTGGGCAGCATGCAACCGGCGGACCATTACGACGGCAGCGTGGTCTGGTTGCGCGGCAATCGGGACGGTGGGTTCACGCCCATAACGCTCTTAAAAAACGTTGGGCGCGTGGCTGATGTGCAGGCCGCTGACTTCCGAGGCGTTGGGAAGCTGGACTTGGTGGTTGCCGAGTTCGGTTTGTTTCGGACAGGCCGCATTCTTTATTTGGAGAACCAAACGACTGACTGGTCTCACCCTGTATTCGTGCCGCGCGTGCTCGATGACCGCCACGGCACCATTCATGTGCCGGTGGCGGACCTCAATGGCGATGGACGGCCTGATTTTGTCGCTCTGATCAGCCAAGAGCACGAGACCATCGTGGCTTTCCTCAATGAAGGAAACGGCCAATTCCGCAAAGAAACCATTTATACCGCTCCCCACCCCGCTTACGGCTCCAGTGGCATTCAACTCGTCGATCTGAACGGCGATGGCCGGCCGGACGTCCTGTACACCAACGGCGACACGATGGACCCGCCCTACCTATTGAAGCCATATCACGGCATTCAATGGCTCGAAAACCAAGGCCATTTTCCCTTTGTGCACCACCCGATCGCGCCCATGTACGGCGTGCACCGGGCCGTCGCAGCCGACTTCCGAGGAAATGGCAGGGTGGACATCGTTGCCGTGAGCTATTTGCCGCCGGATCGCTTCCCCCAGCGATCGAGATTCGGCTTGGACGCCGTAATCTATTTGGAGCAGATAGCGCCGGGTCGGTTCGCCCGGCATTCTTTAGAGACAACCACTTGCGATCATGTCACCTGCGTTGCCGGCGACATTTCCGGAAAGGGCCGGATAGACTTAGTGACCGGCAATTTCGTTTACGACCCGGCAGATCACGCCATTTCTATTTGGAAAAATCTAGGGCGTCCTTAATGGAATCGCAGATTAGCAACTTGGGGGGATCTGCCGTTAGGCAATTGGCGGCGCGTCAGGGATCTGTACCGGAGCTGGATCGGTGACGGAAGCCTTTCGTTTGCGAGACGAGGGCAATACCACAATTCCGACCCCAATAATCAGGGCCACGACCGCCACGCCAAACCATATATTCTTTTCCGTCTTTTTCTTCTCGATCCCCCGCTCAAATTCCTCTATCTTGGCCTGCCCTGTCTCTTTAGCCGCCGGCGACCTGCTGTAGGCGTTTTGGCTCCTTTGGACGTAAATGCTCTGCTCTAGGCGCCGAACATCATCCGCACTTTCCAATCCATACCAAGCGGCGACTCCGCCGCCTACGACGGCAGCCATCCCGAAAATCCGTAGCAATATCTTCACCATAGTCGACATTCCTCCTCAGGGTCGAGCAGGCGGTGGATTGGCCGCGCTGGCGTGGAGTTGCCGGCGGTGCTGCTCGGCTCTTTCCAATTCACCCGTTTGCTTGAAATAATCAAAAAGGGCCTGGTGGCTGGGTTGATGGGCCGGGTCCAGCTTTAAAGCACTATAAAGCCAGCGGAGGCCAATCTCGGGCTTACCGTTGCGCAAATAGATATTTCCCAATTCAGAATGCAGGTCGGGATCGTTTGGCGTACGGGTCATCTTCTTGGCTGCGATCTCTGCCAGCCGCGCGCGGTCGGTTTCGATCCGCTTGTGAGTATCTCGCTCGGCGGCGGATTCTGCTTCTCTTCCCGGCTCCTGGATCAGGCATAGGTACAACTGATAGTGGGCGTCAGCATTGCCTGGGTCCGCGGCGATAGCTCGGCGCAACAGGGATTCCCCCTCCGCCGCATTTCCGGCTGCCAGAGCAAGATTGCCCAGACCGGTCAAGGCCTTCGAGTCGCATGGGTCTTTGCTTAGCAAAGCTTCAAAGATAGGCCGCGCCTTCATAGGCTCTCCCAGGGCACGATAGGCTTCCGCAAGCCCCTCCAAAGCCTCTCGGTTGTCCGGATGCCGAGCAAGCACCTCACTGTAAAGAGAGCAGGACTTGTCCGGACTGTCGTGAATTAGAACTCGGGCCAAGCCTTGGCGGGCATCATCACGCTCGGAATTCAATGCGAGAGCGCGCCGGTAATCCTTGCCGGCTTCATCGGGATCCCCGCCGCCTTCCTGAATCCAGCCGCGCATTACCAACGCTTCAATGTTGTCGGGTTCCCGTTCCAAGAGAAGGCGCAAACAGCGCAGGGCCGTGCCCAGGCGCAACATTCGGAGGTAGCCATGGGCCATGGCCTCTAGTATTAAGGGCGTCTCCGGCGTGTCTTTCTTAACGAATTGCCAAAGAACTTCTTCGACTTCGCTGATGTCCCCGGATTGGGCCCGCAAGAGAAGGCGCTCCAGCGCGAGCGCCACAGGCGTATCGGAGTCGCTTCCTTGAAGCCTTCCAAATTCCGTCAAATGTCGCGCTGCGTCCGAGTATAGAGCGCCGCGACGCGCCGTACGAGCCGCGAGGAGGTGCGTGGAGGCGCTCCAGCGCCAGACTTTAAGGCATTCCGTATATTCCGCGTAAGCCTTGGCAAAAAGGTACCGATCCACCAGGCGGTTGGCTTCACGGTAATGATGCCAGGCCCATAAGTTGGCAGCCGCTACAGTTACAACCACACCAAGAACAGCTAACGACAGAATACGCAAACGGCTCCAGTATGATCTGCCGCTGAAGAATTGAATGAATTCGGCGCCACGTAAGATCACAGCAGGTTCCCAGCATCCAACGTCCTTTTTACGGTGCGACGGCCTTCTGATCCGGTTTTAGCAGGGCGCGATGAACGGCGGCTCTCTCCGGTTCCCCTTTGCTCTCATAATGGCTTGCTAATAGTTTATGGGTCGGCTGATGTCCGGGATCGCATTGCAGAGCCCGTTGCAGCCAGTACAAGCCGGCACGTTCGTTGGTCTTGAGGAAAACGGCGCCCAGTTCGAAGACGGCGTCGGGGTCGGTGCTCGGGCGTTGAACCTCTTCATGCAACACCTTGGCCACGCGTTTTAGAATAGCCGTATCCTTCCGGTACTGCTCAAGCGCGACATTGGCTTCATCCCACCGGCCCTGAGATTGGAGGGTGGCAACTAGAGTGAACTCGGCCTCCGTATCGGTCGGATCTACCAAGAGCGCGCGCCGGACCCATTGTTCGGCATCGGCCGGGCGTCCTTCCTGCATGTCTAATTTGGTAAGGTGAATTAGCACACCAGCATCATCGGGCAATTGTTGCACGGCTTCCTCAAGAAGACGCCGGGCTTCTCTATGTTCGCCTTGTAAGAAACGACACTGTCCCAAGCGCGCCATAACCTCCGGGTCATTGGGAAACCTCTTGAAGAGTAGGTCGAGATGAGGAACTGCGCCTAGAGGATCATTTCTCTCCAAAAACATCTCTGCCAAGCGGAGACGAGCCGGGACAAGATCCGGGTCAAGCTCAATAGCGCGTTTGTAGTCCTTCATTGCTCCGTCTTGGTCATTTAGTCGTTCAAGGACCCAGCCACGCCACCTAGGAGGCTCGGCTGACTCTGGCTCCAATTCCATCCAGCGGTTCAGGCACACAAAGGCCTCACCGTAGCGGAGATAGACCATGTAAGCTCGGGAAAGGGTTTTCAGAATCATAGGCCCCTCGGGGCTGCCCTCATCGACGCGCTGCATGAGTTCCGGAGCCACTTCGTCTTCTTCGCCCCTCTGGACGCGCATGAGAAGGAGTTCAACCTGAACAGCTTCTGTAGCTCCATGATGGAGGCTTAGACAACGGTTCAAGTGGTATTCAGCTGACTGAAAGTCCCCGCTAAGCCGGTCGGTCCGGGCTGCCAGGACATGAACCGGAACGCTATGAGGCCAAACAAACAAACAAAGATCCAGTCTCTTTTTGGCTTCTTCGAGGCGGCCATTTCGAACGGCGGTCTCTGCCATGTGCCACTGGCCGAGGGCATAAGCGTAAAACCCAATGCCCATCCCAGCAACAGCAAGGAGAATAAAAATCAAAGCTGCAGTTCTTGGGCGTCTCCGGACTGCTTTCCTGACGAAAACTAGAGGACCCAGGAGGCAAGCCGTGGCAACAGACCGGCTTACTTTATCGATAGAGCGAAACATTGCCGGCCTCATTCGGTTGCGATGAATCGATATAGGAAGGAAGTGGTCGCAGAATGCAGAGGCGAGGATTCGGCGGCAATACGAACGGAAAACGGCCTGCAAAACGAGGGCGAACGTACAAAATCAAATGACAAGCGGGTATCAGGATCAAGGTTGTCAGGGTTTACGATAGAGGGTCCAGGTGATCGTCGATTTCAGACCACCTGATACCCTTGGGTAAATCTATAGCTGTGAATGGGCCGTGCTTAATCCGTCAGATCGAAATCGTTTGTATTCTTTCCCTTTGTCAGATTAGCCCTTAGGGGAGATTTGTCTTTAACGCCGTATTTCGACGGTATCTTGACGTATTCTCCTGTTCCCGCCTCAGCTGTTTCCGGAACCTTGCCCATCTTTTGCATCCTGGCTTTGTAGTCTTCCCCACCGCCGGATCCACCGCCCCGTCCGTACGTGGCCTTTGGTCGACCTTCTTTGTTCGCCGATTCTGTTTCGATTGTTACGATCATTTCGCCGGCAGGCAGATCCGTACCTGAGTAAGTGCCATTTCTTATCGGGTAACTGAATATCCCGCCATCGGGCATATGAAACGTTATCGAGCCCGCAGGAATGGGATCCCCCTTGTAAGTGACCTTTCCCGACACTCCAGCAGGAGTAGCGGATTTGGTACATCCGGGCAATACCACAAGAAAAAGTGCCACTGCCAGAACAAGCGGTCCTTTGCTGGCCATGTTATCGCCCCCAAGAAGAATAGAATCTGGTATGAACGAGCGAATGCCCTGACAGAGTGAGGACGTCGCGAGAACTTATACTTTGAGTGCGTAAGGGCTTTCGAAAATTTGCCATAAAAAAAGTAACCGGTATTTTTTTCGACTCGACGAATGAGCCGTTCGAAGCACGGAATTTCTCCGTATTGAAGACCGTAAGAGGGTTAGACCCAATATGATCGCAAAAATCCAACTCATCCAGAACCTCTTTTAGAGGCTGCCGGATGAGCTGCTTCCGTTCGACCTAGTCTTACTTACTACCAGTCGCTTCCCATAGGCAGGCCATCGGCTGGATCAATGGCACGACCCCAGGTTGCCGGGGAAATTCCAGCGGAAACCGTGCGAGCACTTCCGTCTCCCATTAGGACTTGGATTCCACCGATGGTAAAGGACTGGAGCCTCAATGGATCGCATTCGGCCACCGTCGGTTTTGATTGGAAAGGAACTGCGTATGCCCATGGGTAATTCTTTTGGCTTTTCCAATTGTTACTTGGCGATGAGCCAGGGTCGGGACCCAACGGTAAATGCACCCAAAAGGCAGGTTCGATGTTGGCCCGCGGCCCCCAAGGTTCTGATACTGGGCCCGTGCCATCCCCATCTTCATTCCAAATGTGCTCGGCATAGAGAAGCGGCTGACTATCGCTCCACCCAAGGTTTGGGTCGGGACCGCAGATGGCATAGCGTTCAGCAAAGAAGATGGTGTTCGACGTGCCGTCGGGGATGGAAGCCGGAATCCGGCTTACGCCGCCAACCTGCCAGTCCTCGCCCCAGCCACCGCGGAAGACGTGCCAATTCGCCGCGTAGCTCGTAAGCCCCCGCGGCGCACCGCTGTCCCCAGTTGCCCATCCTTGGCCGTTGGCCGGCATAGAAGGATCCCCTGGCGCTTGGTAAGTCTTGACGGTGCCGCCAGTGTCGATCCACCAGCTGTTGGACTGATGCCCGCCGTCGTACTGACTGAATGCAGCATCTTGGCTATGGGTCGGATCGGGTGGTGGAACACCTGGGCCCGGACGGCTAGCATAATAGGAAGATCCGGCCGAACCATTGACCTGCGCACTCTTATAGAGATTGTCCTGTTCGATAAAGGGAAGAAGGAAATACTGGGCTGTACCAAATCGCGATGGGCTGGGATTGGCATTCCACCCGACGTTGTTTGCACCGTTAGGAAAGCAACCGTTGCAGGGTGGCAAATGGCCGTTCGTGTCGTTGCAATTATGAACAGCTATGCCAATTTGCTTAAGGTTGTTCGCCGATTGGATCCGCGCAGCTGCCTCGCGGACCTTTTGAACTGCGGGGACCAATAGGCCAATCAAGATTGCAATAATGGCAATAACTACTAATAGTTCGATAAGCGTGAAACCGCGCCATAACCTGGCAATTCGGAATAGAGGCATCAAAGTACTCCTTCTCGAAATACCATGAACATGAAGAAAAACGAGTTAGCCATTATTGTTACTTGTCGTACCATCGGCCAAGCGAGTTAGAGGCCGCCAACACGCGGATTGTCGGTCTAAGCCCGATTGATGTCAACATTATTATGAATTTTTTGTGAGACTTTTGTCTTTTCAGGAGTTAGGGGGCGACCTAAGGATTTATGCCTTTCGGCAGTTCTGGCAAGCGGGCGGTCACCGCGGGCGCATTTCAACCGCAAACCGGGCTTGCAATGCAGTGAGGTTGGGAGGCCTGAGCCGCTCTATCTTGGTGAACTCAAGCCGAGCCCTTTCTTTTTCGCCCGCTTTTATCAAACAGCTAACCAACAAGGCACGAGCCTCGATGCTGGCCGGGTCTAGGCGTACCCATGCCTCGCACTCCGGCAGTGCCCGGTTCCAGTCCTTTTTATCAGCAAGCAATTTAGCCAGGCTGGCGCGGTAGTAGTGTTGCCACGGATTGGCTGCAACAGCCCGACCCCAGTACTCCACGGCCGCCTCTAGCTGCCGCCGGTCCTGGGCGAGCATTGCCGTCCCCATTAAAGACGCTTCCCTATCCGGCGCCTTGGAAAGGACGGCATAGTATTCGGCTAATGCCTCCACCGGTCTGTTAAGAAGCACAAGTGCTTCGGCCTTTGCTTCTCGGGCCTGCATATCGTCGGGATCGTTGCCCAGGGCCGCCTCGAGCAAATCTACAGCTTGCTGACCGACACCTTTGGGCACCGGTTTCCGCTGAACTATTCTCTCAGCCATCATGTGGGTCAAAGCAATTCCATAATCTCGCTTAGCTTCGTTTTGATTGAGATCATGATTTGGCGGATAAAAAGGAACAATCCCTGTCTCGCGCTTAGAGGGATCATTCGCACCGGGCATATCGCTGGACGCATGGCGAAAAATGTGATGGTCTGTGGAGGCAGTGTGCGCGATGTCCGAAGCTGGAAATCGGGGCATATGGCAGTCGATACAACTATTGTCGTTGCCCTGCAATCGCTTGACTTTTTCCGGGAAGCTGCACCCGCGCTGCCCGTGGCACTCTAGGCACCGCTCGCGGTAATAGGCTACCCGCTCCTCGGCTCCGATGTGACGATGCGGGTCGTGGCAAGAAGTGCAACCCAGTTTGGGCATCCCGGGCCGTTCATCGCTCTGTACGAAACATTGACTTGAGTACATCTGTTCAACATGGTTGACGGCTTTGCGGGGTTCAATAACGCTGGCCGCGGCCACATAGATTGACCAGAATGCCTCCAGGGGAAGGCCGGGCCTGAAGTCGAATAGGTCGCGGCCGCGCCGGACAACTCGGGCCTCGCCGGGAAGATGGCACTGCTCGCACACAGCCGCCCGCAATTCCGGTTTAAGATGGCGGGGATTGACAATGGTGTAATCAGCGCCAATTGAAGCATTTTTTTCACCGGGATCTTTAACGTGCAAACCGCCTGGGCCATGGCACCGCTCACAGCCGATTGCATAGCCGTCGAAAAGAGGCTCCTCATAACGGTTGATGTACCCTTCCCGCGGCCGGACTCGGTTCGAATGGCAAAACAAACATGGTCCGGAGACTGGCCGCCCCGCGCGCGCCTGTACCGAAAAACCCGGCGACGTATCCCAAATTTGTTTTTCCGAGAACCAACTAACCGGCGACTGAAACACATAGCCGTCCCGGTTGAAAAGGTAGGAGTATCCACGCGTGCCCGATCCGAGAACATAATCGACGGTCTCATTCGATTCGTAAACGGTTTGTCCATTGTCATCGAGCCCAATACGGCGATGGACGGCATGGTTTCCCTCCCGATCGATCCGGAACATTACCCCGAGTGACTCAAATGGATTATTGGTTTGCCCATCGTAGCGCTGCTGTGGGGCAATCTGAGCGATGGGTAAAAGGGAGCGACCCATGGGATGTTGCTGGTACGAGAGGGTCTTCTCTTTATGGCATTCTGAACATTTCTGGTCGCCCACATAGGCGACGGCCGGGTTTAAGTTTAGAAATGGGCCGGCGTAGGAAAGCCGTGGATCATCTGGGATTCCGGCGCACACCACATTGTTATCCGGCGCAGTCTTGGTGAAAACCCGACGGCTGACCCAAAGACCGCTTACCGCCAGCAACGGTAGAACCACAAAAGCGACGATAACTCGCCTACCCCGATGAGAGGTTTCACTAGTCGGCGAGTGCAATGGTTTCCTGGCGACCTCGCCCATATGCAATTTTCCTTGCCCAACGTCAAGCGAAAAGTCTGGGGTCCGGGAGCGATTCTAGCACAGCGAGGAATGCTTACAAGGAAACTACTAGGAGTTGCAATAAGTATGGGCTGAATCAAGAAGAAGAGAGGTGAAGAGACGCGCTTGACCTGCTTTGTTTTCAACTTTATGCTCGGTTGATTCTTATTCCAACCTTTTTAGGCAATCTGCCGGTTCTCACCGTGAAGGGACGCCATGGCGCCATCCGACAAAGTCCCTGTTTCAGCCATATCCGACTCGCCGCCTCCAATGAGGGGAGCCGAGTTGCCGGTCGAAGATTCTCCTTCCGTGGCTATTGCCTCAAGTTCGCCTAGCACTCAAGATGGCAATTCCAGCCCCTTGATCCAGGTTCACGATTCCGTTGGATTCTATCAGACAGCGACAAGACCTGCGGGAATGATCGTAATCCTTTTGTTGTCGACCTTTGCATTTTTCCTTGCCTCGTTCCCGGCACGCAACACCGATATTTGGATGCACATGGCGGCCGGAAGGCGATTGGCTCAAGGGGAGGCACCGTTTAATGGCGGCTCGGCCCTTCCTCCCGAACATCAGAATACCTCTACCTGGCTTTATGATGTCTAAGCGTTTGAATTCTATTCGAGGCTTGGAGGCGCGAGTCTCGTTCTCACCAAGGCTTTGCTGGTCGTCGGGGTCGCGTTAATAGTATTGCGACTGAGTTGGGCTACTCAGGGTTGCTGGTTGCCTGCGTTCTGCACCGCTTTGGCGCTCTTGGCGATGAGTAATAGAGTGTTGCTTCAACCGGCGACATTCTCTTATTTCTTCATGGCTCTGACAATGTGGTTTATCTGGGAAATCAAGTGGCCGTCGGCAAAAAACTTGTGGACTTCAATAGCGCCCACATTGCCTCTGTTCGTGATATTCATAGTGTGGGCCAACGCGGACAGGTGGTTTTTGCTGGGGCTAGGGACTGTGGCCCTCGCTTGGGTCGGCCAGGGGTTGGATGAGTCTATTGGCGCCCACAAGCGTCAAATAGGCTGGTATAGCTCACTGTTGCGCCGGAGCTTATGTTACGTTCTCCTTGCCGCGGTATGCCTGCTCGCGGCGCATGTATCAGCCTTCATGATGGGGCTTGGAAATCCAGATTTGACAGCTTGGCTTGCTTCCGGGTCAGCCACATCGCCGTTTCAGAAAGCCTCGTTTGCTCAACATGGGCTGACATCGGCGGGCCTGGCTTATTTCCCTTTACTGGGTCTGTCTCTGCTTTCATTTCTTCTAAACCGTGCCAACTGGTCATGGCAACAGTTCCTCCCCTGGCTCGGGCTCGCCGTATTAAGTGTTTTCCAAGTGCGAACCGTCCCTTTTTTCGCGATTATTGCCGGTCCGGCGCTGGCCCGAAATCTCCAAGACTTTTTGGCGCATAGCCTGGACAAGAGGCCGTGGCAAGCCGCAATTTGGCGGCGCAGGGTCCTGTCCTTGCAAGCCTTGACTATCGTGTTTGTTCTGATTCTAACTGTATGTGCGTGGCCTGGCTGGCTTCAGGGCGCCCCGTACGAGCCCCGCCGATGGGCCGTCGAGGTCCAGCCGTCGCTGGAACAGGGAGCGCTGGCAACTCGGCGCTGGCTCGAAGAAACTGGGCTTGGCCCGGACGCCCGCGGGCTACACCTTTCAGCCGAAACAGCCTCTGTGTTTGCCTGGTTTTGCCCTGAAGAAAAAGGTTTGCGCGACGATCGGCTCGCCTCGGCCATCCGTGGAGATTTCGGCGGCCAAGACGACTGGTCCAAGTGGATGCGGTCTGCGGGCGTAAACCATGTTGTCTTGTACGATGCCGACCGAGGAAACCTCTTTGCCGCTCTGGATAACCTCCTGGCGGACTCGCGGCAATGGCCCATCATGTTTATGGAGGGAAACTTAGTCGTTTTCGGATGGCGTGACCCAGCACACGTCGACGCCGTAGATCCCTTCCAGGCTTGGGAGCCGGACTTTAACCGTCTGGCCTTTCGCCCGGATACAGACAAGAAAGCCCCTGGTGAATCGCCGGAGCGCGAGCCGGAAGTGCGGCCGTGGTGGGAAGCATTCTGGAAACGCGCCCCTTTGCGATCAATTGATCAAGACAAGGCGACCCTGCATTTATTTCATGCTGAGGCATTGAGGCGGTCCGCCCCTTTTGAGCACAAGGCCGCGTGGGAGGCTGTTCAATCCGTTGCCATACTCGGCTCGAGTGCGAATTGGATGAGCATATCCAGTCTTCTCGACGCGCGCCTTCGCCTCACGCTTCTGAGCCCCCTTCAGCCGGTGAAGGGTCTTAACTTTGCTAGCCTGTCGTCGGTCGACCAGCAGGCCTATGCTTTACAGCAAGATTTTGCCTTTCACCGCGACGATACGCCTCCCGCGCTGCTCTATCTCGCTGTCCGGGCAGCTCGGCGAGCCATAGCCGCCAATCCGGATGACGCGCAAGCTTATTTGGTCTTAGGGGAATGCTATGTGCGCCTATTGAAGAGTACGAAAGAGCGGATTTGGGTTCAGCGCCTGCCCGAGCTTCTCCAATTGCGTCGCGTCCAAGCGGCAGCCGCTTTCTACCAGGCAGTGTCCCTAAAGCCTGGTTTCGCTCAAGCCCATCTCAGCCTTAGCAGGCTATACGGAGAAATGGGCTACCTCGATCTGACGTTAGAACACCTAGGCGCTTATGTGAAATTGACCAAGGAAGCCGGCCCCCCGGCGAATGTCAGCCTGGAACAGTTCCGTGACCAAGAAGCACCGTTCGAAGAGGAGTTGAATCAGCTTACAAAGGAAGTTGAGAAACGAGAAAACACTCACGCGGTTGCTGCTGTGGATATGAAGGTGTTGGAACGAGCGTTTAGAGCCTGGCATAACGGCCTGGCCGGCAAGGCTCGAGACATGCTGCTCAAGTCCGACATAGCCGGTTTTGGGCCGCGAGGCATGGCCTTAGAGTTGGAACTTCTTCTGAAAACCGGGCGCCCGAGGCCTATCCTAGAATGGATCGGCCCCGAACAAGAGCAATCGCTCGGGGCCCAGCCTTACCATTGGCTGCGTGTGCAAGCGCTGTCGGCCTCCGGCGATTACACGTTGGCGAAAGAGGAATGTAACCTGCTATCCCCGCCAATGGAGTCGATCCGAGAGATTATGGCTTTGACGATTTGCCAAAGGCTTTTGGGTGAACGACTGACCGGAAGATCTTTAGCTGACGTATACCTGCGAGCATCTAATGAGCCCGACTTTCGAAACCGCCTTGCGCGCCTGGCTCAAACTCTAAAGCGGGAGGCAGACGTGACGGTCCTCCGAGGGCTTCTCGCCCTGGAAGAGGGCGACATCGACGAGGCAGAGATTGCCTTCCGAACGGCGCTCTCCTATTGGAAAGACCTGCCTTCGGCGGCTTCCGGGAGCGGATTGGACTTCAATGCCCGGACCGTCGCTCAAGCCTGTCTAAATTGGCTGGAGTAGGAAGGATAAAGACAATTAATTGTGGCGATGTGCGCTGCCGCACATCGCTCAATTGATCCGAGCGATAAGAGATGCACCGAAGAGGTGCGGACTTTATCGCATCCGGACCGCTTTCCTTTACGAGGCCAGCAAGTGTTTCGCCTTGGTTGCCAAACGTTGGGTTGTCGAACGAACCTTTGGATGGATTGGCCGCTATGACGCTTGAGCAAGGACTACGAACGGCGGAGCGATTCGAGCGAAGCCATGGTGCAAACTTGCTTCTGTCCATTTGATGCTCCAACGTCTGGCCCCCAGCCAATCGAGATTGGCTAATGGCTACACCGCAAATCGCATAAAGCGCGCTGCATGACCTTAGCCAGCGATTCGCGGATGAAACGAAAAAGCCCCAGCCATTGGCCGGGGCTTCTTCTTGTTTTGAATAGCTTTGTAACCGGTTTCCTATTGCCCCTGATTCGTGGAACCGTCATTCGGATTCTGAGGATGCTCCTTCAGTGTCTTGAGCGCCTTCTCCAGCAGATTTACCGCTTTCTTTCGTGACTCTTCGTCCTTGGCCTCCTGCCAGGCTTTTATCGCCGTTTCCACGTCCTCAAACTGGCTGCCATCCTTACCGCCCACCGTGCTGGCTTCGCCTCTCATGGCACGAGCCATGCTGGCCATCATTCCCATTGAAGCGCCCGCAGGGCCTTTCGTCCCATTCCCACCCGGCATGCCCGCCATCATTCCAGTTGAGCCGCCCGCCGGGCCTTTCATTCCTAGCCCGCCTGGCATGCCAAGGGCTGCCTTCTCGCCCTGACCTCGAAGCTGAAGCAACTCGGCTTCTTGTGCTTGGATCTTCTCCAGGGTTACTTGCAAATTAGTCTTAAGGAGTTCGTTTTCCTTACGCAACTTCTCAAGTTCGCTTTTCGGCTTGTTCCCATCGGCTGCCCTTGCTCCTCCAGGAACCAACTCCGCGTGATAAACCAACCCACCCACTCCCAACGCAAGCGCCACGATACTCGTTCCAATAACCGTCTTTAGTTTTGCCAAGAACATGATTTTCATCGCTCCTTTCATGAGCCCAACTGCCGGAACCGAAACTCCAACAAATTGACCAGCGGCCACTAGCGTCGCCGCTTTTGAGGTAGACCAGACGAGTGCAACAGGCACTTTTGCCGAGGCCGTATTTTGGGAAAGGGAAGCTGCCAAAGCGCCACCCGATATGGTTAAGCCGTATTTCGAAAGGCGGGTTGCCAGCAGGCGGCGCGCAGTCGCCAAGCGGCTTGATAGGGTTCCCTCTTTTAATCCCAGTTGGCAGGCTGCTTCCTTACGCGTGCGTCCTTCCAAATCGCAGAGAACAACCACGCTGCGATATTTCTTTGGCAGCAGGCATAATTCGCGGTCGAGCAAGGACTGCCAATCTCTGGGCTCTTCCATTCTCATTTCAGGCTCGGGTAAGTCCGCCATGTGAACTTCCCTTTTACGGCGACGGTCTCTCATAGACCTGGCCTGGAGCGCCGTTCGATAGGCCACCATATAAAGCCAACTGCCCAACGCCTCGCGCCGGACTACCGATTTGGCCCTCCTAGCCAAGACAAAGAAAACGGCTTGGAATACATCATCGGAATCATGGACATTGCCCAGAATCCGATGGCACACCCCCATCACCATGCGCCCGTGCCGCTGCACTAAGCCAGCAAAGGCTGCCTCGTCTCGGTTGGCCAGAAAGCGTTCCAAGAGATGGTTGTCATTGAGGTCAGCCGGGGGAGGCAGGGAGCGGAACAGATGGATCAAGACGCTATTCATTCCCACCTTTGGCATTCGAGTACCTCTCTCAAATAGTTAGTGGGTTCAAGGGAACCGGCGCGTCGGTTATTTCTTAGACAACCTCTACAGTAGTCAATCAGCCGCGCGGCCGGTGGAACCAGACAGATGAAAATCCGGCCACATGCCTTGCGAACCCGATTAGACCCTGATTCCATTTTCCCTGCCAAAATCAAAAAATAATGGACGCGCAAGGCTTAATCGAACCCTCCAATAAGGATAGACATGAGGAACCAGATGCCGACAACCGGATTGAGTAAGGCGTTTGAGCAGTTGCGCCGGTCCCTGCCTCCACCGGGCAATACGGATCTGACCGATAACCACTTGCTTGAACAATTCCTATTGAGCCGCGATGAGGCTGCCTTTGCAGCCCTAGTTCAGCGCCATGGACGGTTGGTCATGGGAGTATGCAACAGGGTTCTCGGCAATGTCCATGATTCAGAAGATGCCTTCCAAGCTGTCTTTTTCATACTCGCCCGAAAGGCAAAATCTGTTGTAAAGCGGGAAGCTTTGAACGGTTGGCTTTACACGGTTGCCTACAGAACAGCTTTGGAGGCGCAGGCCGGCAACCTTCGTCGCCGCAAGATGGAACAGCAAATGCCCGACATTCCGGAACCTGAATACAAACCGGTAGAGCGACGGGGCGATTGGCACGCCATGCTCGACCAAGAATTGAGCCTGCTGCCAAAGAAGTATCGGAGCTCGATCATTCTGTGTGACCTAGAAGGAAAAACCCGTGAGGAAGCGGCCCGTCAGCTCAAATTGAACAAGGGAACTCTGTCGAGTCGATTGGCGCGAGGACGCCAAATGTTAGCGGCCCGGCTCTCACGGCTTGGGCTTACCCTCTCTGGCGGAGCTTTGGCAGTATCACTGACTGAAGGGACAGCTTCGGCAAAAGTGCCGATTTCATTGGTTTGGTCTACAGCAAAGGCTGCAACGCTGATTGCGGCCGGTCAGTTTGTTGGGGTCTCGGCCCCAGCGGTTGTGCTCATGAAAGGAGCAATGAAATCCATGTTTTTGGCGAAACTCAAAACAGCAATCGGGACGAGCATTGTGGCCCTGGCAATCGGCGTCGGGGGGCTTGTTTATAATGCTGAGTTGATTCCGGGAGGAGCTAGAGCCGCGGATGGCGACAGGCCGAAAACCGAGCTTGAGACTCTCCGTAAGGAGAACGAGTTACTCAAAATCAATCTTGAAGTAACGTTGGAGAAAATCAAAGCCCAGGAAGCAGAGTTGCGAACACTTCGCGGCAAGGTCGCCAAGGTGGAGACCCCGCGATTCCATTTGACTGAGGTCCACGCAATAGCAGACGCTGAGCACTTTTTGACGACGGCCGTGTTGTCAGAGACTCTTTTGAAGCGTGATCCGGTGGCGGAAGTCGAGGCAGCCGTTAAAGCCTGGCAAAACGCCAAGGACCAGGAATCACGCCAAAAGGCGGCTAACCTGCTAGAGAAAGCGCTACAAAAGATAAAAGAACATTCTGACAAAGTACGCGAATCTAATTATCAGCCGCCGAAGCCGTAGTGGGATCTTGATGGACGAAGCTAGAGTCGGCTGCCCTGAATCGCGGCAGCCGGCTCTATTCTTCTCATGCAACAGTCTGGATCGTTCGCGTAATCGCCGTGCGTTTACGAACGATATGCCCAATTTTTTTGGCGACAATATGATGCGTTCTTGCCGATCGCGGTTTTCAAAGCTGGTTGAATTTGACATTGGCTTCTTGAAGTCTTTTGCGCATAGATCCTTCGTCGGAAGCCGCACATTGCAAAAGCATATGAAAAGGTTTTGGCGGCCGTGCCGAAGGCGGTCCCTTAGGCTTGCTCCATTCTTGGCCTGCACGGTCTATAGTCCGGAAGAGGGTCGTCCAATGTGCATTTGGCTCTTCTGCTAATACCTTGACGCTGTCAATGACAAGGACCACGTAACCACCCGCCGGCAGCCACTCCAAATCGGTGATACATTCATCAAACGCATCCAGTTTTCACCGAAATTGTCATCGTGCGTCTCCTGATAGGAAATTCCGTAGTATACGGAATTCACCGCTTTTCCAGGCCGCACTGCCAACCATTGGCAGGTAAGCGTAACTTGCTTCGGCAGATATATCTTAGGTTAAGTCGGGGCGAGAGGATTCGAACCTCCGACCTCCTGAACCCCATTCAGGCGCGCTAGCCAAACTGCGCCACGCCCCGGGAAGGGTCCGGCGACCCTTCAGGAAGATTGTTAGCATGCGCAAGTTGCCCTTGTCAAGACCGCTGGAAGCGGCGGGGCGCGCCATCGATTACAATAATCGGCATGGCGGGCGATCGCGATGCTTTCTGGATGGCGCGGGCGCTGCAATTAGCCGAGCGCGGACGCGGTGCCGTGGAACCCAATCCGCTCGTGGGCGCCGTGGTGGTGCGCGACGGCAACGTGGTGGGTGAAGGTTGGCACGAGCGTTTTGGCCAAGCTCATGCCGAGGTCAACGCGCTGGCAGCGGCGGGTGAGGCGTCGCGCGGAGCAACCCTGTACGTAACCTTGGAGCCGTGTTGCCACCATGGCAAAACGCCGCCTTGCACGGAGGCTCTCGTGCGCGCGGGCATCCGCCGCGTGGTGGCGGCCATGACCGATCCTTTTCCGCAAGTGGCCGGCCGCGGCTGCCAGTTTTTGCGGGAAGCAGGGTTAGAAGCTGTCGTGGGCCTGGCCGAATCAGAAGCGCAGCGACTTAACGCTCCCTACCTCAAGCTTCTGAACACGGGCCGGCCCTACGTCCATGCCAAATGGGCCATGTCGCTCGACGGCAAAATCGCCACGCGAACAGGGGACTCCAAGTGGATCAGCAGCGAGGCGGCGCGGCAACGCGTGCATGCCCTGCGCGGCCGCATGGACGGTATTGTAGTCGGCATTGGCACCGCCTTGGCCGATGACCCGCTCTTAACCGCGCGCCCACCCGGACCCCGCCGACCCGTACGCATCGTGCTGGACAGCATGGGCCGCCTGCCGTCTGGAGCGCGTCTCGCACAGAGCACTACTAGCGAGCCCACGCTCATAATATCGTCAGCCGAATGTCCCCCGGGCCGAGTCAAACATCTGCAAGGATTAGGTTGCGAGGTCTTGTCCTTGCCGCCGGCCGGCACCCGGCCGAACTTGATCAGTTTGCTTGGGGAACTCGGGCGGAGAAGAATGACAAACCTCTTAGTGGAAGGCGGCAGCGAGGTTTTGGGAAGCTTTCTCGATGCCCGGGCCATTGACGAGGTTCACGTAGATATTGCGCCAATCCTGATCGGCGGCCGGCAAGCGAAGACCGCCGTAGGAGGGTTAGGCGTTGACCGCGTGGCTGAGGCACTGCGCTTGGCGGAATGGGAAGTGGAGCGGGCGGCGGATGATTATTGCCTTCACGGATGGATTCGCCGTTAAGCGAGTTTCTTTATGCTTGCTGGCCGATAAAACGGCGTAGAAACGTCACGCCGCTGGTGATATCGGCAAGGCGGTTGTCGCCGCTTTCCCGAACCACGGTGATCCAGCCACGGTATTCAATCTCTTCCAAGACGCCGAAGTAAAGCATCCAATCGAGATCGCCGTGGCCCACGGGCACTTCCTGGGCCGTACGGCTCGGGCCGGAGCGGCGCACGTCTTTGGCATAGGAATGGACGATCTTGCGATTCAGGGCTCGCGCACCGGCGTAGGGATCGAAGTCGTGCATCAAGAGGTTGGCGGGGTCTAAGTTTACGCCCAAACTTCCGGTGTCGAAGCGATTGAGAAGCTCACTCAGGGCCTCGCCCGGTTCGAGCCCGGTATCCAGGGCGAGCATGCAGCCGCCCTTGTCGCCGTAATGTCCCAATGCCAGCAGGGCCTCCGCTAGGAGATTATGCCGGGGATCCTCTGCAGTAGTCGGAATGCGGCCGGGCTGGATAATAACCCGGCGCGGCCCAAGATCGAAGGCGAGCGTCATAGTCTCGCGGATGTAGTCAATGCGGCCTTCTTGGTTTTCGGGTATGTCTAACCCGTGGCGCAACGGACAGCCTAGCGCTGTCAGTTCGACATTGTGGGCGCGCAAAAGATTGCGAAACTCTCGGCGGCCGGTTTGTGAAAGAGCCTTGGGAGATAAGGCGCCCGCAGCGTCCACCTGCACTCCGGCCACGCCCAGCCGTTCGGCCGCTTGCAAGGCTCGGCGCAGCGGCAAGCCCAGGCTCTCTAGGCGAACGCCGATCTTGAGTCGTTCCATGGCTAAAAGGGATGCTCCCGGGACGCCGAGCTCGAGGCGCCCAGATAATGGTGCAATGGTTGAACGAGCTGCCGAAAAACCGCGCTGGCCAGGTCGACCGTCGCCCATTTGGGGCTGCGCGTCCGCATGTGCTCTCGGTACTCCATTACTTCAATGCCTCGGAAAAGGTAGCGCCGGCCTCGAAAGGTGAAAAGATCGATGGTGCCATCCGGCAATTCCACGGCCGGGCCCAGGCAATAGGTGAAGACGAGGAGCCCAAGGTAGCCGGGCCCGAACAAACGCAGCCAACTCTGGAGGCCGTCAATGTCGTCCTGCGTAGACCAGCATTCCCAGACGCGCCGAGGCCGCTCGGGAGGTCCGGAGGGAAAGCGG
>JBJMQT010000002.1:0-32930 GCA_045802525.1 Gemmataceae bacterium | reverse complement strand
GACAAGCGGAACGGAAGAGGGTTGGCGGCATGATAGGATTCAGGCGAGTGCCCACAGCCATACGCTTGGCGGCGTGTTTGGCCGGGCTCCAAGCGTTGTGCCTTGATTCAGCACAGGGCCAACAGATCTTTCGCGATGGCTTCGAGACGCGCGAACCGATCTGGGTCAAAGGATCCGCCGACGCCGCGTTCCGCGAGATCATTCACAAGATGACGGATGAGACCGCCCACGGCGGCCAGCGCTCCGAAAGCATTCAACTAAAGGCCGAGCAAGGCACTTTCATTTACTACTATTACGAAACCGGTCGCGCTCCAATGAGTGACGACTTCAATGCCGGTTTGTGGGTAAAAGCTAATCGGCCCGGCATTGAACTCCTCGCCCGCGTCGTCTTTCCTAATGAAACTGATCCCAAGCAACCGGATCGGCCGCTAACCGTGCTCTTACGGGGCGATCTTTATAAGCAAGCCGGGCGTTGGCAGCGACTGGAGATTCGTCAACCGCTCAAGTTGACCAAAGATCAGCAACAGCTCCTGCGCACCGAACTCAATAAGGACATCAAGATCACAGACGCCTATGTCGATCGCCTGATTTTGAACTTGTTTGCCGGCCCGGGCGACGTGAAGGCATGGATCGACGATTTGGAGATTGGTCCGCTAGCCGAGGCCGGTCCGTTCAAGCCCGCAAGTCGGCCCAGCAGTCGGGAAACCAACGCCGGCCGCAATTCGAACAACCGTGCGGCAGTCGTCAAGATGCACGAAAAGCAACTGCTGGTCAGCGACAAACAGTTTTTCTTCCGCGCCATCCGCTATACCGATACGCCGCTCAAGGCGCTGCGCGACGCCGGCTTTAATACGCTGTGGATCGAAGACGTGGCGGCCTCTGAGGTCGTGGAAGAGGCCGTTAATCAAGGCTTCTGGATCGTGCCCGGACTGGCAATCAATGGAGGCGAAGGTCAAGTAATGCCGCCGGACGGGCTGGCTAAGACGGTTTCGACCTTTCTCAAGGAAGATGCCGTTTTATTCTGGGATCTGGGAAAGGGTGGTCTGGCCAAGGAACAAGCTACCTTAGTTTCCGAGGTCGCCAAGCTCGTTCAGACAGCCGATCCTAATCGTCCGGTCGCGGCGGATGTTTGGGACGGTTTTCGCACGTATTCACGCAATGTTCAATTGCTCGGCGTGCATCGCTGGCCGCTTATGACCGGTCTGGAACTCTCGAAATATCGCGATTGGCTCAATCAGCGCCGTCTCCTGGCTGACCCGGACGCCTTCATGTGGACTTGGGTGCAGACGCATTTGCCGGACTGGTATACCAACCTCGTGTACGAGCGCCCGAGCTCGCAAGCGTTTAAAGAGCCGATCGGTCCTCAAGCGGAGCAAATCCGCTTATTGACCTACATTGCTCTAGCTTCGGGATGCAAGGGCCTCGGCTTCTGGTCGGACCGATTCCTGGCGGACAGCCATCAGGGCCGTGACCGGTTGCTTGGCATGGCGTTGCTCAATCAGGAAATTCAAATGTTGGAGCCTTTGCTAACCGCGGGCGAAGCGCCTGTCTGGATCGAGACGTCCTCACCCGACGTCAAAGCAGCCGTCATTCGCAGTAAACTCGGCATCTTGGTGTTGCCTATCTGGATGGGGCCAGGCGCTCAATTTGTGCCCGGGCAGGCCGCAGCGGTGAATTTGTCCATGACCGTTCCTATTGTGCCCCGCGCCATGGCGGCCTGGCAAGTGTCGCCAGGTGAAGTGCGTTCGCTCAAGGTTGAGCGGCAAGTGGAAGGGCCGAAAGTGACCATTCCGGAATTCGGCCTGACTTCCGCGGTGGTTTTTACTTCCGATACGGGCATGGGGGGGCTGGTCGTTCGGTTCCAGGATCAGGCTCGCAACAAGGCGCGACTCGCCGCCCAATGGTCGCATACCCTGGCGGACGTGGAACTAGACAAGGTGACGCGCGTCTATGACGACCTGGAGGAAATGGGACACGGAGTTCCGGATGGCCAAGCTCTCTTGGGCGACGCCCGCAAGCGCTTGCAGGTTTGCGTCACCAACTGGAACAACGGCGATTTTCGTGAAGCCTACAACGAATCACAGCGCGCCCTGCGGCCGTTGCGGATTTTAATGCGTGCGTGTTGGGAACAGGCCGTCAAGGAGCTGGATGCGCCGGTTGCCAGCCCTTATGCCGTGAGTTTCTTTACCCTGCCGCAACACTGGCGCTTCATGGACCAGGTCCAGCGTGCCGGCCATGGAGGGAACCTGCTATCGACCGGCGGATTTGAGCCGTCAACCAATCAACGACCCGATGATTGGATGCTTCAAGAAGAAACGCTCGATGCCGTGGATCTCAAGGCCCAGCGGGTTACCGAGAATCCGCATGAGGGACGACAATGCCTCAAGTTGGAGATCAAAGCAAAAACGCCAGTCGGGTCCGATGGCAAGCCCGCTCCGCCGCCAGCCGCCCTGGAGCGGACTTATCTGGCGATCCATAGTCCGGCTGTGAGGTTGCAACCAGGGACCAAAGTGCAAATTAGCGGGTGGATCCGCATCCCCAGTCCGCCGTTGGCTACTGCCGATGGCGTTCTGATGTATGACAACGCCGGCGGCGAACCGCTTGCCCTGCGCCTGACCGGCGAGCTAAAGAAATGGCGAAAATTCAGCCTCTATCGCCAAGTGCCGGCATCAGGAACCGTGAATGTTACTGTGGCCCTTACTGGGATCGGATCCGCTTATTTCGACGATATTCGCATTGAGCCATTAACCGGCACAGCGCCCACTGGCACGAATAGCGCCCAGAGCTTGCGCCAAATGGACCGGCAAGCGTCCAAATAGACCAGCGTCCGGGGACTTACGCCCTCCGCTCCCCCTCCAGCACGCGCTCTAGCGTTTCCATCGGCAAGCCGATTATGTTACTGGCGCTGCCCTCGATCACTTTTACGAAAGGGTCGCCATCCTCTTGGATGGCGTAAGCGCCCGAGCACCCCTCCCATTGGCGCGTCGCGAGATATTCGTTCAACTCCGCCTCACTTAGCTTTTTAAAATGAACTCGACTGACTTCTTGCCACGCCGTCTGAATGCCGTCCGGTTGACGCCATAAGCAGACGCCGGTCCATAGTTGATGCTCTCGGCCGCCCAGTTGGCGAAGAATGCGTCGAGCGTCCGCTTCATCGTTCGGTTTGCCGATGACCTGGCCGGCCAGCCAGCCGACCGTGTCCGCTGCTAGCACGAGCCCTTCCTTTACGGTTGGAGCGACGGCGGCCGCTTTAAGCCAGGCCAGTTGCTGAACGAAGGCGCGCGGATCCGTGCAGCCTAGGCCGTCGGGTTCGTCGATGTGAGAAGGTTGCACGTCGAAGGAGAAGCCGGCACGAGTCAGAAGATCGCGGCGGGCCGGAGAGCTGCTGGCCAGAATTAGGCGGAACGGGAGCGAGCCGGCCATCTCTTCAGAATATCCTGCAATAAGGGCCACAGCAGATCGGGCGTCAGTTCAGCCATGCATTCTAAGCGTGCGCAGCGTTTGAGGTAACTCCCCTGGCACCAAATGCGCGCTTCAACGGTCGAGGCCTCGGCGCCGTAAGGTCCGTTGAGTCTTACCTTCGTGCAAGTATAGGGCGCTACAACGGGCCGGCCTAGGGCTGCGGCAAGGTGCAAGGGACCCGTGTCATTAGCTACCATGACGTCGGCGAGGGACAGAATTGCAGCTAGCTGCGGCAAGCTGGTTGCGCCGCTCAGGTCTCGAAAAGGGCCTGCCAGAAAACCGGCAGTTTCACGTGCCAAATGGGCTTCATCGTCCGTGCCAACGAAGACAGCTGTCCCGCCGTATTCCTCCTGAGCTTGCCGAACCAAGAGTCCAAAATGCTGGGGCAACCAGCGTTTCGTGACCCAGCGTGAGCCGACCGCGAGCATAATCCACGGTCGCGGACAACCTTGCAATTCCCTTTCGGCCCAGGAGACCATGCCGGGATTGATCGCGAGCTGGAACTCCTTGGGATCGCCGCCGACGCCCAGCGCATTGGCGACAAGCCAATAGCGGTCTACGGCATGCATGGCATGGAAATCGTCCACGGCAAGCACGTCGCTATAAGTCCAACGTGCCCCTTCCCGCGCGGAGCTAAGGCCCACGCGCCGCCGCGCGCCGGTCGCCACGCTCATCAGGCCGGTGCGCATCAATCCTTGAAGATCGACGACCAAATCGAATTGCCGCCGCCGCAGTTGTTGAACGAACGAAGCGTACGTTTTCATGCCGCGCCACCAGCCGTGGCGAAGCGCCCCACGGTCAAAGGCCAAGCTGGCGTCCAGATGAGGATGGCCGTCCAAGAGCGGTTGATAGGCGCGGTTGATGATCCAAGTGATCTGGGCCTGAGGATAGCGCCGTCTCAAGGCGGTCAAGACGGGCAGGCTGTGCAAGATATCGCCCAGTGCGCTCGGTTTGATAAGAGCGATGCGCCGGGCTTCATAATCGCAGAGGGGCACAGCAGCCTTCCGTGGCATCGAATGCAATTCCTTGACGTTGCCCATACCGATTTTCGGCGTCTGCTCTTGAAGCCCCTCTCCCCTGTACTCGGGGGAGAGGGGCTGGGGTGAGGGGGCGGCTCGCTCAAAAACCTAATCCCTCACCCCCGACCCCTCTCCCCTGATTACAGGGGAGAGGGGAGGAAGAGTCGCCAAGATCGGGAGGTGCGCCTTATTGGCGCGATACGCGAATCGTCAGCAAGAGACCAATGATAAGCAAGACTACAGCCAGCGCATAGGGCAGTGCGTGCGTAGGCGAAGCTACGTAAAGATAAGTGCCGAAAAACGGCCCCAGAACCCGGGAGATGGCGTTGGCCGATTGATTGACGCCCAGTATCAAACCTTGTTTGGCCGGATCGCTTCGCCTGGAGACTAGAGCTTGGACCGAAGGAGTCGTGAATGCGAAACCCACCACCGAAATCGTCACGCCGATCATGATGATAGGTAAAAGGTACGCTTCGACGCTGCTGCCATGTACAGCGTAGGTCCAGACCATCTGGCCGATGCTCCCTAAGCCGATAATCATGAACGTGGACCCGAGAATCATGAAGGTGATTTCTCTCACACCGCGTTTGGCGAGCCTTTGATAAAGGACGCCCTGCGCCAGCATGAGAATGAAACCGATATAGGCAAATACGAGATATGCTTGTTGTTCGCGGTAATTCAAAACCTCCTGCGCCACCAAAGCGACCGTCGGCTCGAAGCTGGCGAAGGCAAAAGTGGAAATGAAGAAAATGAAAATTAACAAGCCAATCGTCGGCGTTGTAATGGCGATAACCACATCGCTCCAATTTCTGCCGTGGCGAACCGAGGCCGATTTGCCGGGACGCCAAGTTTCCGGCATGAGCGCTACGCCGAGCACCAGTGCAATAAGCGAAAAGGCCGAAGCAACGTAGCCGGGACCTCCGCGGCCCAACAACGGAGAGACGGTGCCGACGAGCGGACCAAACGTAAAGCCGATCCCGAAAGCCGCGCCGATCAATGCCATGCCGCGACCGCGGGCGGCGGGGTCGGTGCTGTCGGCGATCACCGCCTGCGCCGTGGATACGGTGGCCCCGGCAATGCCGGCTCCGATGCGAGCCACAAAAAGCAGAATCAAGCCTATTTTTTCCCGCCCCAATTCGGGTAAGGCCCACGCCGAAGCGAAGCCAAAGAGCGCATAAAACACCACCGAACCCGCTAGGCCCAGCAAGAGAAAAGGACGACGTCCGTGCCGGTCGGAGATCCGCCCCCACATGGGCGCGAAGATGAACTGCATTAATGAAAACGAGGCCATCAACAGGCCCAAGGTTACTCCGCGTAGATTTTTATGAACTTCACCGGGGAAGAGCGGTTCGATAAGTTCCTTTCCGTAACGCGGCAAGAGCGGCAAGACGATGCCGAAACCCAAGAGGTCGATCACCATGACGAGGAAGACGATAAACAACGCTCGCCGCCGCGCTTGCTGATCATTCGGAAACTTGGGCTCTTGGCCTTTGAGCGCTTCATCCTCATCGAATCCCGATTCCGCCATGCCTTGCACCTGTTTTCGGTGTTTGGTGAATCCAGTCCTTGAGCTTTCTTATTGAGGGCGTATGAGCCGGCATAGGCTCTGGGTCACAGGGAGCTAGGAATATCACTTTACTGGGATTCCACTATGACACTAACCTGCTCTCGTAGAAAAAGCATTCACATGCCCTGGTGGTAATCAAGCTAAAGAAGAAAAGCATGCCGATCCAAAAAGTCATGAAGTTCCGCCTGCGAAGCAGACTTGTTGAACAGGGTCTAGGCTCGACTCGCCCATTGACGCCCCTCTTGGCTTGACCGACAATACGGCTTTCCACAATGCCTCCTCGGAGCCCCGGCCATGCCCGTCGTTTGCCCGACGTGTCACAATGCTGTTGATGCCCCAACCGGAAATGGCCATGAGCCGGTCGTCTGTTCTTCCTGCGGCTCCTCCTTTTCTTTGGGCGACGGCACCACCACCGGTTGGCTGCCCGCTGAAAGCGGACGCCGGCTCGGCAAATTTGAATTGATGGAATCCGTCGGCGTGGGAGCCTTCGGAGCGGTTTACAAAGCCCGCGACACCGAGCTGGATCGCATCGTGGCCATCAAGATTCCCCGCGCCGGGGCGCTGGGGGACAGCAGCGGCGGCGCCCAGCGCTTTTTGCGCGAGGCGCGCAGCGTGGCTCAGCTCCGCCATCCTTCGATCGTCTCCGTCCATGACGTCGGTCAGCAAGACGGCATGCCATATCTTGTCGAAGACTTTGTCTTAGGCATTACTTTAGCCGACCGGCTCACCGCCCATCTGCCCTCTCCGCGTGATGCGGTTCAGCTCGTTGCCTCCATCGCCGACGCCTTGCAATACGCCCACGAGCAGGGCGTGGTGCACCGGGACATCAAGCCATCGAACATCATGCTGGACGACAAGGGCCTGCCCCATGTCATGGACTTTGGCCTCGCCAAGCGTGACAGCGGCGAAGCAACCATGACGCTCGAAGGCCAGGTCATGGGCACGCCGGCTTACATGAGCCCCGAGCAAGCCCGGGGCGAAGGGCATGAAGTGGATGGCCGCAGCGACGTGTACAGTCTGGGGGTGATCCTTTACCAGTTGCTGACCGGCAGTTTGCCGTTCAAGGGCAACCCGCGGATGCTGATGCATCAGGTATTGCACGAGGAGGCCCAGTCGCCGCGCAAGGTAAAGCCTGGGGTGCCGCGCGACTTAGAAACCATTTGTCTTAAAGCGATGGCCAAGGAGCGCGAGCGGCGGTATGCCACGGCTCGGGAATTGGGGGAGGATCTACGCCGCTATCTGCGCGGCGAAGCGATCCAGGCCCGGCCGGCCCGCCTGCCGGAGCGCGCCCTTAAATGGGTGAGGCGCCGACCCGCTGTCGCGGCGCTCATTGCCGTGGTGGCGCTTGCACTAGGCGGCGGACTGGGCGCAGCAGGATGGTACTGGCAACAGGAGACGTCTCGACGCAAAGAGGAAGAAACCCGCCGGTTAAAGGAAGAAGCTCAACAGCTCGCCGAGGAACAGGCCCAGCAGCTCAAGACGAGCTATTTTAACACTTATGTAAGGCGATGGGGTGTGCCTGAAGGCGTGGGTCCCCTTTCTGAAGAGGAAGTGGCTCACCGGCAATATGCGTTCAAATTTAGTCACCGGGGTAAGCGGTTGGAAAAAATGGAAATTGTCAACGGCTCGGGCGCGCTTACCACCCATTTTCTGGAGGGACCGCTCATCACTATCCAGAACCAAAGAACCGGGCTGGGGTCCGAATCGGTTTATACCTATCACTACGATGGCGAAGGCCGGCTTGCCGACGAAATATCGGCCAGGGAAGGCGGCCACGTCCTATGGACCTTTCACTACACGACCCGCGACACCGGCCATTACACCGACGCGCGGGGCTTGCCTCGTCCGCGTGTTCCTTCAGGGGCAACGTATGTTGCCTTCACAAGGAGCCCTGAAGGCTTTGATCAGGAGGCCCGCTATCTCGACGCCACCGGACAGCCCAAGCCCGACGGCGCCGGTCTTTATGGGATGCGCTATGAGCGGGATGAGCGCGGCTTGCTGATCCGCGATTCGCATCTCGATGAGCAAGGACGGCCTCGGCTCGCCACTTCGAATCGCGTTGCCGGGTCGAATATGGTTTACGACCTGCGCGGCAACTTAATCGAACGGACGGACCGCGGAGTGGATGGGCGTCCCACCATCGACAATGAGGGCGTCGCCAAGCGAATCAACAAGTACGATTCCTGGGGCAACTTAGTCGAGATTGACCACTTTGGCATCGACGGCAAACCCGTTCTTCAAAAACAATCGGGAAGAAACCGAATCTTGCGCGCCTTCGACGCGCGCGGGAATATGACGGAAGAGAGGGGCTTGGGCATTCAAGGCGAGCCGGTGCTAGACAAGCTCAGGGGCGTTCACAAAATCACCTTCAAGTACGGCGAGCGCGGCCATGAGACTGAAAGGGCCTTTTTCGGGATTCAGGGCCAGCCCGTCCTTGCCAAGGATTCAAGTATCCACAAGTTGAAGCGAAAAAATGATGATCGCGGCAACATGATTGAAGTTTCCAATTTCGGGCTCGAAGACCAGCCAATCCTTAGCAAAGGCGGCTTCCACAAGATGGTTGCCAAGGTCGATGAGTATGGCCACCGGCTTGAAGAGGCCTTTTTTGGAATTGACGGCCAACCGATGACTGTGCCTCTGGGCCATCACAAAGTCGCCATGAAGCATGATCAACACGAGAAGCCCATTGAATGGACTTTTTTTGATATCGGCGGCAAGCTCATATTAAATCGTAATGGCTTGGCCCGGCGCACTCATAGATATGATGAGCGCGCCAACCTCCTTGAAGAGGCCTTTTTCGGCGTCGCGGGAGAGCCCGTCTTGACCCAAATGGGTTATGCACGAGTACTTTTCAAATACGATGAAGGCGGCAATCGAATTGAAACAGCTTACTTCGGTCTCGACGGCCAACTCGTCCCTGCCAAGGATGGGTATGCGCGAGCCACTACGAAATTCGACAATCGCGGCAACCGCACGGAACAGACCTATTTCGGTACCGACGGAAAACCGATTTTGAGCAAATTCGGTCACGCTCGATTCACCGAAACGTTTAACGAGCGTGGCAATAGAATTGAAACGGCTTATTTCGATGTCGATGGACGACCGCAATTGCACAAAGATGGTTATGCCCGATTGACATTCAAGTATGATGATCGCGACAACGTCATTGAGGAGGCCTATTTCGGGCCTAATGGCGAACCCGCGCGTCGTAAAGAAGGATGGTCCCGTGTAAAGACAGTCCGCGACGCCGACCGCGTTGTCGGAAGGACATTCTTCGGTTTCGACCCTACGACTCCGAACGGGCCTGAGAAATGGCACGGCTATGCCAGTTGTCATGAAAAATTTGACGAGCGCGGTAATTTGACAGAGCGCTGCAATTGCGATGGTGCGGACAAGCCGGTCAACGCCTCCAACGGCGTCGCCCGGTCGGTTTACATTTATGACGCGGACAACAATCGAATCGGCCAACACTTTTTTGATGCTGACAACAAGCCCGTTGCTACGAAGGTTTTCGTGTTCTCCGTAGCGCCAAATAGCCAAGCCGCAAAGCTAGGCATCAAGACGGACGACCTTTTTTTGACTTTTGACGGCTGGGAAATTCCGGACGATGTGCAGTTCAGGCTTCACCGCAAGACGCAGCAAGGGACCAAGCCTCTTGTCGTCCGACGAGGCAGCGAAACGTTGACGTTTCAAATTGCGCCCGGCCTGGTGGGCGTCAACTTAGACAATCGAGTCGTCTCGGAACCCGTTAAAACGGGATCTCCACCGGAGAAAAAATAGCAGGGCCGCGGGTCTCTCTTTAGCCAAAGCGCACTTGGAAGGGCTCCTGGGCGCTCTCCGAGCCCGCATTTGCCATATCACGTTCAAGTTTCTTAGGCATCTGGGTGACGGCGAACATTCTTTTTTGCAAAAAGATTGAATCTACTTTGGTAAGCGCATCTCTGTTGAACAAGATTTATCCGAAATAGTGCCCGAGTCGGTGGTACAGTTCCCGCGTCTCACGGCAGCCATGAAACGTGGGGCAATTTGACGCTTAAACCATTGTATAGCAAGTGTTTCGGCTTCAAATTCGGCTTATGACTATCGGGAATACGGCAAATGGTACTGCGGTGCGGTGATCAGCATTGCGGAAATCAGCGCCTCGGTCTGGTTGGATCGATCGCCCAGTTGGGATTGGAAGCCCTAGCCAGTTTTCCGTATCCTACGACCATATCGCGGTTAGGACTCAAAGCGATCCAACTAAAGCCTTAACGATCACCCGCGCCATTCTCAAAGGAATGGTGGCTGACCAAGGAAGCAAATGCGATGACTCTAAGACCTCATGCCAGGAAATGGAAGAAGGCTCGGTATACGCGTTGTCCGAAATGCCAAAAGCAAATTCGCGCCCATCAAAGGCGCTGTCGGACCTGCCACCGTGAACTCAAGATCTAGATTCGTTTGGCGGCGAGCGTCCGGCGACCCTCTTGAACCGCGCTCGCCGCGGCCTCGCCGCTAAAAGGCGCCTTGATTGGCTCCGCAATTTCTTGCTTTGCCGCATCATTGCGGCCATAATGGCGGAGCCCTCGGACGGGCCGCCTCAAGGATTCCGTGCATGCCGAACCCCGACGATTGCATCAAGGACATTTTCCAACCCAGCGGCCGGATTCGGCTCGACCTTCTTACTCAAGGATCCACAGCCGCGCTTCAGGAAGCGGTCCGCCTGGCCCGGGAAACGCGTTGGGATAGTCTGCGCAGCCCGCATGTTTTCATGGGCCTTCTGGCTGTTCCGGACCCCTCTATGCAGACCTGGGGCGATCGCCTGCGCGCCGACTTGCCCAAATTGCTAAGCCAATTCCAAGAACTTTTTCACCAAGAAGAAGGCGACGCCGAGCCGACTCTCGCCCTTAACCGTGAATTTCTTTCCGACAATGTCATCCGACTCCTTCGCGAGGCCCAGACGCGTGCAGTCGATCACGACCGCCGTCAAATTACCACAATGGACTTGCTCATCAGCTTGCTGACGGCATCCAATAGTATTGTGGCCGAATGCTTTGAGCGCATCGGCGTTACGGCTGCCAAACTTACCGAGTTGGCGGTTATCGCCGAGCAAGAATCCGGGCCCAGCTAATCACCGTCCGCTGCCTGTCAAAACTGTTGCGGAAAACGCTCGCCAGAGAAAATCGTTCACTTCTTGCCTGCAAAGTCCCTTTAATCGGCAATGTCATCCCACATTCCAGCCCGAGCCGTCCTGTCTAAGGGACCGGTCTCTGGGGAAACCCTTGCCTGCGAAGGTATGATCGGAGTGTGTAGAATCGACAAGTGTGGAGGACCAGAGATGAGACTTTTCCTCAATTGCTGGCGCCTTGCTGCCGTCTTGGTTATTTCGGCGTCTTGGGGCTGCCATTCTTGCGGAAAGCCGAAGTCCCCTTGTTGCGATTCCAGTCCTGGAGTTTCATCTCCGCCGGTTCCCGGAGCTAGCTCTTATCTAGTTCCTGGGCGCCCCATGCCGTCCAGCAACACGTATATCGTGCCGCAACGTGATCTCGCACGGCTTCCCGCCGGACCCAGCGTTTCCGACGCGCCCGGCGTTCGCCTGGCCGTGCCTAATAGCGATGACGGGGGCGAACAAGTTCGCCAGACAACGCAGTTGGATCCACGGGAATCGAAGGAACCTCCCAAGGCGGCTAGTGAGGCAACTGGCCCCAATGCCTTGAAAGAAGCCTCGTCCGCCCCAACAAGCATTCCCCAATTTGCAATAGCCAAGTCAAGGCCGCGCATCGCGGCTGGTCTGAAGCCGTTTGCGGATGGGTGGCAATGGCTCGGATCCAATGGCTACCGCGCCGTTTTGCACCTCAAAGCCCCGGGCGCCGACGATCGCGCCGATCGAGATGCCGCCGAAGCGAAGCGCGGTCTTAAATTTGTTAGCTTGGAAGTGTCACCTGAAAATTTATCCGCCGATTTGATCGACCAATTCAATAAGCTCCTGAGCGACCCAACCAACTTGCCGCTCTTCATCTACGACGAGGACGGCGCCCTGGCCGGCGGCATGTTTTACCTGCATTTTTTGCGGGCCCTTAAGATGCCGGAGACTCAGGCTCATCAAGAAGCCAACCGCCTGGGGTTGAAAGACAATGCCACGGGCGACCAAGGCGTCATGTGGCTGGCCATTCAGAAGTATTTGGAATCGCAGAAAAAGTAGACAGCGAACCGCGGAGAATAGAAAGTAGTCAGTAGTTCATGTGCGTGCCGGACGGCCGGCATAGTTTAAGCCCCGTCTCCGGGTACGCCAACTCCCCGGCAATGGGACCTAGCGTTCCCTAGGCGTTGCGGTTTCGTTTCATTTCAACCCTCGGACACCCCGACACCCCCCTCCCGACAGTAATCAAAGCCGCTTTCATTCTTGGGAGGGGCTTGAAAAGTTGCATGCGGCCCCGCCCGCCGAGGTGCTAAACCCAATAGCCGCCGGTTCGCGGGCATGAAAGAAGGATGGTTTCGGCGATTTCTAACCTCGAAAATACACTAAAACGCTAAAACAGACCCGTGGAAAGCATTTGTGGGTTTTTGTGCCTTTTCGTGGCCTTTGAAGCTCTCGGCGCCTGACCCTGTGGCCCAAGTGACCCACCCTCTGGTCCCACCAACACTGCGCCAGAGGGTGATCAATAATTGAACACCTGATGCCGACTTGCGCACTTTCGTTGTCTTGGGCGTCTCTCCTTCAAAGGTGGCCAACGTCGGGCTCGAAGGTGGCCAACGTCGGACAAAGGCGGCCACGCAGTTGGCCTGGCCCCTTTGACTTAGAGTAGCTTTGGGAGGCTTAAAACCTTGAACGCGGTCGCGCCCGCCGAGGGCTATTGCCTACTTCTTTATTTCTACCCGGATTGCCAATGCCAACTTCGCGACCTTCTCTTGGCGACAGTTCACCGCTGGTCCCGCCTCTATACCAATCCTCGGTTTACACGATTCCCGACCTGGACGCGCTCGATCGAATTATGGACGGGGTGGCGCCAGGATTCATCTATGCGCGCGACGCCCACCCCAACGCGCGGCAGCTAGCGGAGGAATTGGCAGCCTTTGAAGCCGGTTCTTGGGCGGTAATCAACGGTTCCGGCATGGCCTCAATAAGCGCCCTTGTCTTGGCTTCGGTAAGGCAGGGTGATCGCATCGTAGCCAGCAACCGCCTTTATGGACGCACCACGCAACTGTTCCAGCAGGAGCTGGCCCGGTTCGGGGTTCAGACTGCCTTCGTGGACTCTAGCGATCTCGATGCAGTGCGCGAGGCTTTGAAGCAGCCGACCCGGCTCCTGTTCGTGGAAACCATGTCCAACCCCCTTCTCCGGCTGTCCGATATTGGGGCATTAGCGGGGCTTGCTCACGAGCGTGAGTGCCGTTTTGCCGTAGACAACACGTTTGCCACACCGGTGCTTACCAGACCGTTGGAACTTGGCGCCGACTTGGTAATGGAGAGCCTGACCAAAATGATCGGCGGCCATAGCGACATTACGCTTGGCGCGGTGTGCGGCCGGGATCCGGAATTGTTGCCACAGATTAGCCAGGCGGTCAGCATCTGGGGCCTAGCATCCAATCCCTTCGACGCTTGGCTGGCCCAGCGCGGACTGCTGACGCTGCCTCTGCGAATGAAGGCTGCCTCCGCCAACGCCGCCGCACTGGCGGATTGGTTGGCGATTCAGCCGGCAGTTAATCGCGTTCTCTATCCCGGACGCAACGAACATCCCGACCACGAGCTGGCCGGCAGGCTGCTCAACGGCGGTTATGGCAATATGCTGTGCTTCGAACTCCGTGACGGCCGCGACGGCGTCAACCGCTTCATGCGCCTGGCCACCAGCATACCCTTCAGCCCTTCGCTGGCGCACACCACGACAACGTGCAGCCACCCAGCCACCACATCCCATCGCTATGCCAGCCCCAACGAAAGAAAACGCCAAGGCATCACCGATGGCTTAGTGCGCCTGTCCGTCGGCGTCGAGGATTTGGAGCGGATCAAAGAGGAGATGGCCAAGGGATTGAGGTAGCCCGCAGTCGCAAGGTCCGGAAAGCCCCACTTAGCCGCCTAATACCTCATTCGGCTTCCGACTTCTGCTTTCTCTGCTTGGCCGCGTATTCCAGCACGAGTTGTTTAGTCGCTTCATCGAGCCGATCCATAATCCGGCGCAACGGCCGCGGCGCATGACCGGCCAGTGAATACGCCGTCAACAGCGGCAAGGCCACGGTTGAATCGAGATAACAGGTCACTGTGTCCGGCAACTGTTCCGGGTCCACTTTGCCCCAGGTCATGGCTTCCTGAGGCGTGGCGCCGCTGAGACCGCCGGTGTCAGGACGGGCGTCGGTGATCTGCAGGAAATAGTCGTGGCCACTTTCGGGCAAGCCCAGCACTTCTTGGATCTGTGGCTCGGTCTGGAGTATGAAGTTCTTGGGGGACCCGCCGCCCAGGATCAGCACCGCGCTACGCCCTTTCTTCTTCGCATCGTAAACAATCGCCGCCGACTGGTTCACGTCCCGCAGCGGGTCAATGCTCAATTGCGAGCCTTCCAATTGGAGTGCGGCCAGATTCATTCCGATGGAACTATCGCCCGGCGACGAGGTGAAGATCGGCACGGCGGCTCGATATGCCGCGGCCAGCAAGCTTTTGCCTATCCGCCCGGTTTCTTCTTCATGGGGCGCCAAGTATTTCCCGACAAGGTTATGGAATTCCGCTGTTCCAAGAGGGCGTTGAAAAGCGTCGCCGCGACAAAGAGTTCGATAGAAGCGATCCGTGCCCAGCAAGTTCTCGTAATCGAAAACAATGTCATAAATTCGAATAACTTGATGCTCGCGCAATTCCAGATCGTTGAGGCCGGGCCGCGACTGATGCATGTCCATACCCAGCGCGAAGTGCGTGTCGTGATAGAGGTTGGCCCCGGTACTGACGATCCAGTCGATGAAACCCGCTTCGACAAGGGGCACTAAGCAGGATGTGCCGAGACCGGCCGGCGTTAGCGCTCCGCTCAGCGACAGACCTACGGTGGTGTCCTCTGCCAACATTTTGTTAGTAAAGAGCCGACAAGCTTCTCGCAACCGACCCGCGTTATAGGACAGGAATGCTTCATCGATAAGGCGCGGCAGACTCGTTTGCGGGGTCACCGGCGGCGGATCGATGCGTTTATGGCTGATGCGCTGGAGATAGCCCTTGTGATCCGCGTCCGAAGCATGCAAGGCGAGACTCCTTTGGTCGTAGCTTAAGAATGCACGGTCCGTGGATCAGGCTAGGCTCCCTTTCCACCATCGTCAATGCGCGCTATTTGTGAAGGAGAAATGAGTACAGAGGAGCCGCGCGCAAACACAACTCTGAACCACGTTCCCCATTGGAAAGGATTGCAATACAAATGCCGCTGCTGGAAGACAGCCGACTGGCGTAATTTGGCACAGGGTCATTACCGATGCCGGGACAGCGATTCGACTCCGCCCAAGGTCGTTCATGATCGTAAAGTTCCCACACGTAGCGACTTACTGCGGCGAGTGTTTTGCTGATGAACAACAGAGAAGATAAATGGCACAGTTTTAGCACTCATAAAGTAGATAAGCATCTTAGCGATAGATCCGCCCACAAGGAGAACAGCTATGAAAACCATAATGAGTCGTTTTGCCCCGATGGCCGTTCTGGCGGTGGTCCTGACCGGTGCATTCGCCAGTACCAGCCAAGCTCAGTTTATCAACCGGAACGGTTACCTTTATGCTCCCAACTCGACGTCCTTCGTGAATCCCAACTATCGGATCACGCCCGATCTGACGCTGAACCAGTATGCCTACAACCTCCGGGTCTTGGGACGGGCCTATCGTCAGGTTCCGCCATACGCTCTGGGATACAACCCTTATGTTTCGCCCATATACATATACCCGAGCGTTTCTTATTACCCGAATCCCTACCCGATTTATTCGCCTTCAATATACGGTTACACCTATAACCCCTATTAAAGCACTGTAACAGCCGCGAAGGCGGCAGTGCGATCGTTTCTATAGAAAACCCAGCCGGCAAGCCGGCTGGGTTCTTTTATTGACACGCCATAGCTGAATTCCTCCGAAGTAAGCACGCTCCTGTCGCCGTCATTGACCCGGCTGCATGAGCCGCGTAGGCTAAAGAAGTAACACATTAACAACTTATTCGCCTGCCGGCCTGGTCAACGGGCGACAAACCGGAGGTCTGCATTGACGCCAAAGAAAGGCAAAGATCGAGGACGATCTTGGTTGAGCAACATCCCCTGGATAATCCTCATAACACTTTTTCTCTTTGTCTTGTGGTGGATTTTTGCGCGCGATAACGGCGGAATTGAACTGAAATATGGCGATTTTCTACAAATCGTTAAGTCGGCAAAGAACAACCCCGCCATATCGCTGCAAAAAGTTACCGTAAGCCATAATGACGTTCGCGGCAAAATTGTGACCGTCGATCCTGTTTCGGACGGTGACAAAAACGAGTCGCGCACCCAAGCGATTGACTTTCACACCTCGCGCTTGGGTGTTGAAAACCATCAGAAGCTTTACGATCTGCTCGCTGAAGCCGGCGTCAACAACTACAAGGGCGACCAAGAAGACTCGGCCCTCAAAGGGGTCGGCTCGATGATCGTTTCGTTCGTTGTTTTCATCGCCCTTATCGTCATGCTCTTCATCGGTTGGCGGTGGCTCGCGGGGGGCACATCGCCGCTGACGTTTGGCCGGAGCCGGCACAAGCTCTATGCCGAGAAGGACCTGGCTATCACCTTCAAAGACGTAGCCGGAATCGACGAAGCTGTGGCGGAATTGCGCGAAGTCGTCGATTTTCTCAAAACGCCTGAAAAATATCAGGCACTCGGCGGGCGGATTCCCAAGGGCGTCCTTCTGGTAGGCCCTCCCGGGACAGGGAAAACGCTGCTAGCCAAAGCGGTTGCCGGGGAGGCCGAAGCGCCGTTTTTCAGCATGAGCGGCTCAGACTTCGTCGAAATGTTTGTCGGCGTCGGCGCTGCCCGCGTCCGCGATTTGTTCGCTCAAGCGGAGAATCGCGCGCCGTGCATCATCTTCATTGATGAACTCGACGCCCTCGGCAAAACGCGCGGCGGCAGCGCCGTCGGCGGCCACGATGAACGCGAACAGACCCTGAATCAGCTCCTGGTCGAAATGGACGGCTTCGATTCAAACCGTGGCGTCATTATCATGGCCGCCACCAATCGGCCCGAAACGCTGGACTCCGCGTTGCTCAGGCCAGGTCGGTTTGATCGCACGGTCGTAGTTGATACGCCCGACATCAATGGCCGCGAGGCAATCCTTAAAGTACATGTGCGCAACGTCAAGATTGGTCCTAACGTGGACCTGCGCCGCGTGGCCGGGTTGACGCCCGGCTCGGTCGGTGCGGATTTGGCCAATCTAGTTAACGAAGCAGCCTTGATGGCGGCACGCAACAGTAAGCAAGAAGTGACGATGGCCGAGTTTGAAGAGGCGGTCGAACGCGTCGCCGTCGGCCTCGAACGCAAGAGCCGCATCATGCACGCCGATGAAAAACAACGAGTCGCTTATCATGAGGCCGGCCATGCCCTCGTGGCCTGCGCGTTGCCTAATACCCATCCCGTCCACAAAGTTTCCATCATCCCGCGCGGACCTGGGGCTCTGGGTTATGTGCTGAGCCGGCCCGATGAAGATCGCTACCTGATGACCCAAAGCGAACTGGAAAGCCGAATCAAGGTCGCTCTCGGCGGGACGATTGCTGAGGAGATCGTGTACCGTGAAATCTCCAACGGCGCGACCAGCGATCTGGAGAATGTTGGCCGGATCGCGCGGAGCATGGTAAAAGAATTCGGCATGAGCAAATTGGGCCGGATCTACTACGAAAACGGAGTCCGGCCCCGATTCTTGGGCACGGCGTTCGGTGAAGGCGAGCGGGAATACAGCGAACAGACCGCGCGCGAAATCGACATGGAAGTTCGCCACATCATTGAACAGGCGACGGGCGACGTTCGCGCCATCTTATCCGCGCGCCGCACGGCTTTGGAGGCTCTGGCCCAACAATTAATTGTCAAGGAAGTGATCGATGGCGCCGAGCTTCGGCAGATTCTTGATCAGCACGATCCCGGCCCCAAGCTCGTTCCCGGCACGCTGACCAAAGAACGCAAAGCCGGGCCTGAGTTGCCGCCTTCGCCGCATCTGGCGCCCGAACCTATGGCCGAATAAGGGCGAGGCTTGTTAAAGCCGGGAGTGGCGCAAGCGCTTACCAGTTCCGATTACTCCGGATCAAAGGCTACTACAACGCAGGTGACGTTGTCCTTGGAACCCCGTTCCAGGGCCATCTCCACAAGGCGGTCTGCCCATAGTTGTGGATCCGGGCAGGATTTTGAGCCAGCCTTCAAATCGTCGTCCGTTATATGGTTCGTTAAGCCATCACTTGCCAGCAACAGGCGGTCGCCGGCTTCCGGTGTGAAAGGTCGGATTTCGGCGCCTTCGGCCATCTCGGCGCAGCCCAGGAATTTATAAAGCACATGTTGCCAGGGGCTGCTCCGCGCCTGTTCGGGGGTCAAGGTGCCGTTGGCACGAAGCGCTTCGGCCACCGAATGGTCTACCGTCAATTGCTCCACGCGATCGCCCCGGATTAAATAAGCTCGGCTATCGCCGAGACCGGCGACGTAGACCTGATCGGCACGCTTGACGGCTAAGACGGCGGTCGTGCCCATGCGGCGGCCGGCTGGTTGGTGCCGACCGGCGTGAACGATCGCTTGATTCGCTTCAGCCAAGGCTTTCTGCAAGACCGAGCCGACATCCTCTTGAGCCGCCAGCCTGTCGTGGACAACGCGCGGGATAATTTCGGCGGCCAAGCCGCTGGCCTGCTCGCCTAATTCTTGTCCGCCCATGCCATCGGCAACAAGGAATACCTGATTTTGGGGATCGGCTATATAACGATCTTCATTGTTCGTTCGGACGCCGCAAGCGCTGCGGCTGCCGACGCGAATGACAAATTCCGCCATAAAAGGCCCCCACCGAGAAAGCTAAGCTCCCTCAAGGGATTTAAAAAGGCATCCAGCGGACCTGCAATAAAAAACGGCTTAACCGGCGTCGCCGGCCAGCCTCTATTTCTTGCCTGGTATTACCGCCTCATATCCGTCAAAGCACGCTCATTCGGCATACTGAGAAAGCCTTATCAGGTATTGCACAGACTGGCAATGCAAAACCGCAGTTTCACGGCGGTCCTGCCCTCCTGTCGGCTGCTACTCTAATCTTACGCTCTAATTGAACTCAAAACCAAGCTGGGGACATCAGAAACCACGTGTTTGCTTGACGTTTTGGCGTTAAGCTCGAACGAGCTATTTGGGCCATTTCGATGGGTCAACGGAGCGGCTCTCGTGCAGAGGATGGGACGAATCAGCCGTTCAAGCACCTGTTTTTTCTCCAATTCCATGGGATTCGCCGTTACCATGCTGCCTTGCTTCCTTAACTATTAAACGCACCGATACCAAATACGGGCCTGTTTATGCAAAGACCTTGGTATGAGGGCGCCGAGCGCGGGCAATGGCTAGCCCTTGCGGCCGCGCTCCTCGGTTGGACGTTCGACGGCTTCGAGCAGGGCGTCTTCCCCATCGTCGCCCGGCCCGCGCTTATCTCCTTGCTTCAATTGTCAGACCATGCCGAAGCCGCCAAGGACAATTCTTTGAGCGAGGGGGAACGCGAATCGGAACGGCAAGCATTCGAAAAACCGGTGCGCCAATGGAACGGCATTCTTACCGCCGCTTTCTTGATCGGAGCCGCCCTGGGGGGGTTCGTGTTCGGCTGGATCGGCGACCGTGTGGGGCGTGTCAGGGCCATGGTCTTCAGCGTGCTTACTTACGCACTTTTCACGGGCGGCTGCGGCCTCGTACAGCACGTGTGGCAATTAATGCTCCTTCGCTTCCTCGCCGCACTTGGCATGGGCGGCGAGTGGGCGCTTGGCGTGGCGCTGGTCATGGAAAGTTGGTCGGCGCATGCCAGGCCGGTTTTGGCCGGGCTCATCGGCGCGGCGGCAAATTTAGGCTTTTTAATCGTTAGCCTGATTGGGACAGTTATTAACCCTGAAGATCAATGGCGGGTGATTTTGCTCTTGTGCGTCTTACCGGCGCTTATGACTTTTCTTTTCCGCATGTACGTGCCGGAGTCCAAGCAATGGGAACAAACCGCGGCCACGGGGCCTCGACCTGGTTTGGGCGCTATCTTTACTCCTGGTCTTCGCCGCCGATCCTTGTTAGGAGCAGGCATAGGCGCGGTTGCGCTGTTGGCGACGTGGGGCGCGGTTCAGTGGATCGCGCTTTGGGTAGGCCAGGCGCGGCCTGGTTCGGGCGTCACCGCCCAGATATGCTCTGCCTCGGGAGCAATACTGGGATCTTTCTTTGCGGCGGTTTGGGTGTCCCGATTGCTGAGGCGCTGGGGTTATGCGTTGCTGTGCATCATGGCTCTGGCCGTTTGCGAGTTTCTTTTCTTGAAAATGGATCCGGGTAAGAGTTTCTTTTCATTTCTTGTGATGGTGTTCTTTGTCGGAGCGTGCAGCGCGGCTTTTTATGGCTGGCTGCCTTTGTATTTGCCCGAACTGTTCCCCACGCGGGTACGGGCCACGGGTCAGGGTTTTTGCTACAACGCCGGCCGATGCTTGGCGGCGGTGGGCGTGCTGTTGACAACCTTCGTTATCGATTTGAAAGGCAATTACGCCCAACCCGGAGCGCTGGTGTGTCTGATTTATGTTGTTGGTATCGTTTTGGCATGGTTTATCCCTGAAACCAAGGGGCAGCCCCTTCCTGAATAACCCGCTCAGCCGCCGAGCCTCGGTCTTTTTCACTGCTTCGCCTCACTTTATTGGTTTCGTGTTCTACACTTGGTAGAGAAGCGTGCTTCCGCCCGCCTCCCATTAAGCGTTTATTAGTTGAGCGTTAAGTTCTTCGGGCACCGAAATGCCCTGATGGACGATTCTATGCCGACCAGCTTCCCCGAAAAGCTGCTAGCTACCCGCCTGCTCGAAAAGGAGAAATTGGACGCGGCCCGCGCAGCTGCCGGCGATCAAGAGGGCACTCTGGCCCGCTATTTAGTTCGCGAAGGCTTGCTGACGCGCTTTCAAGTTCGCCAAATACGGGCCGGCGCGACTAGCTTTCATGTTGACAAATACGTCGTTGTCGATTGTTTGGGGCGGGGCGGCAACAGTATCGTCTATAAGGCTCGCAACATTCTAATCCCGAGCCGCTTTGTCGCTCTCAAAACGCTTGACACCGGAAACCTGCACCGCGCTAACGACGCGCTCGCCCGCTTCCGCCGTGAAATCGACATTGTCGCCCGGCTAGAACATCCTAATGTGGTGCGTGCTTATGATGTGATTCGCACACGGACGCAGATCTATTTAGTCCTTGAGTACATCGAAGGCCGCGATCTTAGTAATCTCATAAAGGAAAGAGGCCCCCTACCCATCGCGGAGGCGGTCGGCTATGCCGTGCAGGCGGCGCAGGGGTTGGCCTATGCGCACAAGTGCGGCATCGTGCACCGGGACTTGAAACCGGGCAATCTACTGTTGACGCGCGACGGCACCGTGAAGCTGTCCGATCTGGGGTTAGCTCGCTTTTTCGTTCACGGCGAAGACGACGGCTTGACCATGAAGGGCGCCTTCTTAGGAACGCCGGAGTTCATGGCGCCCGAGCAAGCGGAAGATTCCAGCCGGGCCGACGCGCGCAGCGACCTTTTTAGCCTGGGCGCGACGCTCTTTCATCTTTTGACGGGAGAATTGCCCGTCAATGGCAGCACGATGATGCATCGGCTACAGCAATTGTTGATGGTCCCACAGCGGCCCCTCGCCGACGCGCGTCCGGACGTGCCCGCCGACTTGGCCGCCCTGGTTGACCGCTTGAGGGAGCGCGACCCCGAACGCCGTCCGCAGACTGCCGATGAAGTCATCCTGGCATTGCGCCAACACCGCCGGCTCAACAGCGTACCGGAAGCCGATCGGTGGGACGCCGGTTCCAAAGCGAAACTGGTCATCGAAGTCCTTCAGGGCAAGCTCAGCGCTGCCCAAGCGTGCGAACAAAACGAAATTGCGCCCGAGGAGCTTGACTGCTGGCGGCAGACCTTCCTCGAAGGCGGGCGGCGCAGCCTGGACCCCAGCGCCGCGGCCAAGGATGAAGCGGACAAATTACGCGACCTCCATGCCCGAATCGGACTGCAATCGATGGAAATTGAGGAGTTGAAGAAACAACAGGCTGCCCATTCCGGCAAGAATGGGGCAGTCAAAACCGCCAAGCCATCGTAGGTCAGGCGGCTGAAATGCCCGGGCTACAAAGCTGATAAATGCTTTACCGCTTCCGGTCGCAGAATCATCTTCCCTTGCTCAGATTTTTCCAAGCTCAGTCCATCAAACGTCATGTCAAGCAACCGGCCTTCGTACTTTGCATCCACGCATTCCAGGACCACCTGCTTGCCTAAGAGGTCGAAGTGACGCTTCCAGCGATCTTCTAGCGAGGCAAAATCACCCTGACTTAGACGCTCATATTCCTCGTCCAGTTTTCCAATCAAGTCCTTGGCCACTTCTGCGCAATTAAGTTTCTGCCCAGTCATTGAGCACAAGGAGCCGCCTAACCCCAGGCCGGCAGCAGCAAACGATTCCGCCGGCTGATTGACGTTAAGGCCGATGCCAACTGCGGTCCCTCTGCCCTGTTCGATTAAAATGCCGCAAACTTTGCGGCCGCGTAAATACACATCGTTAGGCCATTTGATAATCGCCTGCAGGCCGGTCCTTTTCAGAATTGTTTCGCTCACTGAAACTGCCGCCCAGGCCGTAAGCACGGCAGGGCGGCGCAGCGCAGGCGGCGGAAATATCAGGATGGACAGCAAGACGCCCATGTCCGGCGGACATTGCCAGTACCGGCCGTGCTGCCCTCGTCCCGCCGTTTGTTCGCGAGCCAAGATGACAATGCCATCATTGGACGGGTCATGAGCAAGCGAAGCCGCTTTTGTGTTGGTGCTATCTAATTGATCAAAGATTAGTACGCGCCGGCCGATGTGCTTCGTGTCGAGTTGCCATTCCGAGTCGCAAGTCATGTTTTCGAATAATCCAGGGCGATGTCCAGGGCCGGTGCCGAATGGGTTAACGCACCGACGCTGATACGATCTACGCCGGTTTCGGCAATGGAGCGCACTGTAATCAAATTCACTCCGCCGGACGCTTCCAATTGCACCTCAGGGGCGGCGGCATTCCGACGGCGCACTGCTTCGCGCATTTCTCCGAGCGGCATATTGTCCAGGAGAATGATGTTTGGCTTGCCGGTAAGCGCCCGCTTAAACTGTTCCAAGGAATCGACCTCAATTTCAATGGCAACGCCCGCGCCGACCTTGGACCTTACCTTTTCTAAGATTGTGGCAATGCCATCGGGATCAGCCCCCAAGGAAGCTAAGTGATTGTCTTTAATTAGGATGTCGTCAAATAGGCCCATGCGATGATTATGGCCACCGCCGCAGCGTACGGCGTGTTTTTCGAGAAGCCGATATCCCGGAGTGGTTTTGCGCGTGTCCAGGATACGAGCGGGCAAGCCTGCCACGGCGTCAACATAACGCCGCGTCGCCGTCGCGATGCCGCTGAGGTGTTGGAGGAAATTGAGAGCCGTACGCTCCACGGCCAGGATAGCCCGCACCGGCCCGCGCAGGATCGCCAATCGGCAGTTGGCATCCAAGTGCGATCCATCTTCTACAAACGGTTCACATACGACATGCCGGTCCACGCGGGCGCAGACCAAATCGACGGTTTGCAATCCGGCTAGGACGCCTGGAGATCGAGCAATAAATACCGCCTGACCCTGGAGATCGGCAGGGATGAGCGCCTGGCTAGTCAGGTCGCCGGCGCGGCCGAGATCTTCCTCGAGGGCCAATTCAATCAGACGCCGGCAAGCAGCGGATTCAGCAGTGGTGAATATTGAGCATGACAAGAATCATTTCGCTTTCTTGTCGAGAAATAACGGCGAGTGCCAAATCTTAAGCCGATCCAACCAGTATTGGCCGACTACCCCGAGGGTGTGCAGACCGTATTTCAAACTGCGGCGAAAATTTATGCTGCTCGCCTCCGGGAAATACCGCGTCGGGACCGGGATGTCGCCCAGCCGAAAACCGAGGCGGACGGCTTGCACCAGAAATTGCGTGTCGAACACGAAATCGTCCGAGTTTTGTTCAAAATTGACGCGCTCTAATACCTCGCGCCGATAAACGCGGAAGCCGCTATGGAAATCACCGAGGTTTTGGCCCAGCATGTGGTTCTCGAACGAGGTCAAGAACCGGTTGCTCAAGTACTTGTAAATCGGCATGCCGCCTTCAAGAGCGTCCTTCCGGGATCGAATACGGTTGCCCAGGACAACATCGGCGATGCCCAATTCCACGATTCCGACCGCGTGCGGAATGACTCGGCTATCGTATTGGTAGTCCGGATGAATCATGACAACGATGTCGGCGCCATGTTCGAGGGCGTGGCGATAGCAGGTCTTCTGGTTGCCCCCGTACCCCTTGTTTTTTTCATGGACAATGACCGTGAGGCCCATTTCGCGAGCAATTTGAGCGGTGCGGTCCTTGCTGACGTCGTCCACCAAGATCACTTCGTCCACGGATCCGACGGGCATGTCGGCCACTGTTGCCGCCACGGTTTGCTCGGCGTTATAGGCCGGCATGACCGCAATCACTTTCTTTGTGCGTTGCGGAACGCGCTCACCTTCCGGCACGGTGATGCGCTCGACGCGGAAAAATTCATGAGGCAGGTGCAGGCGTTGCAGATCGAGGACCGGCATGAACACTTCTCTTAGTTGGAAAAGCTATATTGAGCGTCGGCCACCTTCAAAAAACCGCTTAGTCGATTAGACCAGTAACCCAAAGGCATTGGCAAGTTAAAAGGAACGCAAATCATGGCAAAGGCACCGTTTTCTTTACCGCCTTTGCGAGGCCGTCTCCCAAAACACGACAGCCCTTACTAGCTTCTCAAAATCAAAGGGGGCCAGGCCAATGCGGGGCCACCGTTGTCCGACGCTGGCCACCTTCGAGCCCGACGCTGGCCAGCTTGGAAGTCGACGCTGGCCACCTTCAATATCATCTCGCCAAGTTCCCTTGTTCCGTATGGCCGACATTATGCAGGCTGAAGCCGGTTTGCGCCTTGATATAAAACAAACGTTTGGTATACTTGTTTGAAACAAACATTTGTTATCCTTTTCCAGGATTTCATAGGACATGCCCGAAACTGATTTAACTCGCGAACGCCTTCTGGCCGCCGCAGGCCAGGTTTTTGCTGAAGAAGGCTTCCAAGGGGCCACCATTCGGAAAATCAAAGATTGTGCCGGCGCCAATATCGCTTCAGTCAATTACTACTTTGGCGACAAGGAACGCATCTACATCGAGGCGGTCAAGTACGCGTTTGGAAGCTGCGTCAGAGCCATGGAGTTTCCCAATTGGCCCGCGGAGACCCTACCCGACCGCAAGCTGCGGGACTTTATCGCCATTTTTGTTGACCGATTAATGGACCCGTCCCGGCCGCAATGGCATCCCCAGTTAATCATGCGCGAGTTAGCTGCGCCGACAGCGGCTTGCTTCGAAATTGTTCGCGATTACATCCGGCCTGTGGCCCAAAAGCTCACCAGCATTCTCGAGCAGATGCTGCCTGCCGATATGCCAGGCTGGAAGCGCTACATGGTCGGCTTCAGCATCATTGGGCAATGTCTCTATTACGTTCAAAACAAACCGATCGCCGCCCAACTTGTCGGCGAAGAAGACTTTCGAAATTTCGACGCCAAGACAGTGGCCGATCATATCACGCAGTTCACGTTGGCCGCTCTCGGCCAAGCGGAACCGATAGGCTCAAGGAGAGCGCTCGAATGAGCTGGGTCGCCCTCAAAATGCTGACCGGCAATCGAGGCAAGTATTTCGCCATCATCTTCGGCATTGCCTTCGCCTGCATGCTGATGGCTCAGCAATCGTCCATCTTCACCGGCCTCATGCGCAATACGACCAGCCAGATCCGCGACATGGGCGGCGCCGATATCTGGGTCATGGAGCCTAGCGTCCAATTCGTCGATGACATCACTCCGCTGTCCGAAAACGACCTTTATCGCGTCCGCGGCGTGCCGGGCGTCGCCTGGGCGGTCCGGCTTTACAAGGGGTTGGCCAAGGCTCAGTTTCACGAGGGCAATTACAAGCAGTTCATTATCCTCGGCCTCGACGACGACAACTTCGTCGGCGCTCCCCAGCAAATGCTCCTGGGTTCGCTAGCCGATCTGAGGCAGCCCGACGCCATCATCATGGACGAATATGGGTTTCGCTATCTTTGGCCGGACCAGCCTCTGGAAATCGGCAAAACCTTTGAGATGAACGATCATCGCGCCAAAGTGGTCGGCATCTGCAAGACTTCGCCTACGTTTCAAACGTTTCCCATCGCCTACACCCGCTACACCCAAGCCCTCAAGTACGCTCCTCAGGAACGCCGTGTCTTGTCGTTTATCCTCGCTCAAGCCGAACCCGATGTGCCCGTCATGGAGGTGTGCCAGCGCATCGAAGACAAGACCGGCTTGCTGGCCAAATCGCAGCAGGACTTCGTCTGGATGACAATCAATTATTACCTTAAGCGCACCGGCATTCCGATCAACTTCGCAACAACCGTCCTCTTAGGCTTCATCATCGGCGCTGCCGTGGCGGGACAAACCTTTTACCTGTTCACTCTCGACAACCTAAAGCAGTTTGCCGCCCTCAAGGCGATGGGCGTAACCAACGTAAGGATCATCGGCATGGTGCTCTTGCAGGCCCTGGTCGTGGGGTTAATTGGCTACTGTGTCGGCATGGGCATGGCCGCCGTCGCCGAGAATGTGATGGCCTGGAAGCTCAAGGCCATTCCACCCGCCAACTACATGGCCTGGCAGATCCCGGTCGGAACGCTGGCCGCTGTCATGCTCATCATGGCGGGCACGAGCCTTTACAGCCTGCGCCGCGTCATCAAATTGGAACCGGCTTCGGCGTTTAGATGATTTGTTCGTTGTTCATGGTTCGTTGTTCGTTGCAAAGACAAGCAACTCATTCTCCAAGCACCATACTGAACATCCGCTGACAACGAACAACGAACAACGAACAACGAACAACGAACAAGATTATGACTTGGATAGCCCTGAAAATGCTAATGGGTGATCGAGCCAAGTATCTAGGCATCATCGCCGGGATTACATTTGCCGCTCTGTTGATTTCCCAGCAGGCGGCTATTTTTTGCGGACTCCTCTTGCGCACCACGAGCCAGCTTCAAGACATTGCCGACGCGGATATCTGGGTCATGGATCCCAACGTTGAGTACTTCGATGAGTTAAAGCCGCTGCGGGAGGAGGATCTCTACCGCGTTCAGGGAGTTCCCGGCGTGGCCTGGGCCGTGCGCTTCTACAAAGGGCAAGGCCGCATGAAGCTCGGCACTGGCCAACAAAGCGGCACCGGCAAGTATCAGCAAGCCATCGTGCTCGGGTTGGATGACGCCACTCTCGTCGGGGCGCCGCGGGATATCCTCCTCGGTTCGCTGGCCGATTTGCGCAGACCCGACGCCGTGATGACGGACCTAAATGGTTATCGGTATCTCTGGCCCAACGAGCCCCTTGAAGTGGGCCGTACATTCGAAATGAACGACCATCGGGCCGTTATTGTCGGGATTTGTCTATCGTCGCGGACCTTTCAGACCTTTCCGATCGTCTATACGCGCTATCATCAGGCAGTCCAGTTCATTCCGCAGGAACGGCGAATCATGTCCTTCGTTTTGGTACACCCGCAGGACGACGTGCCCGCGCAAGAAGTGTGCGACCGCATCCAGGCCAAGACTGGCTTACGGGCCATTACGCGCCAGCAATTTGCCGATCAGACTATCGGTTATTACATGCGGCGAACGGGCATCCCGGTCAACTTCGGCATTACCGTGGCGCTCGGCTTCATTGTAGGCTGTGCCATCGCCGGCCAAACGTTTTATACGTTCATTTTGGAAAACCTGAATCAGTTTGGTTCCCTCAAGGCCATGGGGGTTTCGAACATCCGGATTCTCGGGATGGTTCTCTTACAGGGCCTCGCGGTCGGCTTCATTGGCTACTGCCTGGGAGTGGGGCTCACCATGCTCTTCGGTGTGTTGACCAAAAACACGGAGGTGTCTTTCTTCATGCCCTGGCAGGTATTGGTCATAACTGCCGTGGCCGTGGCCGTAATTGTCCTGATGTCCAGCCTGATCAGCGTTCGCAAAGTGCTGGTTTTGGAGCCGGCGGTCGTATTTCGATAATTGGTTCGTTGTTCGTCGTTCGTTGTTCGTTGCCAACGAAGATGCAGGTGAAGGCCAAGATGTCTCGAATGTTTTTGCAACGAACCACGAACAACGAACAACGAACGACAAACAACGAACAACGAACAAACTGAGGCCCCTCGATGCTAAGCAGCACCGCTTTACGGATGGCAGTTGCCTGCCGAAAGCTGACAAAGGAATTTGGCGACGGCGATCAAAAGACAATGGCCCTGCGCGGCGTCGATGTCGATGTGCCGCCGGGTCAGATGACGCTGCTCGTCGGTCCCAGCGGCTGCGGCAAGACGACGCTGATCTCGATTTTCGCGGGGCTTCTCGACTCAACCAGCGGGAGCTTGCAAGTGCTGGGCGAGGATTTGGTCAAAATGCCGGATCGGAGAAAGGTCGTCTTTCGCCGCCGGAATATCGGCTTCGTCTTTCAGCAGTACAACTTGTTGCCTTCCCTGACGGCAGCGGAAAACGCGGCAGTGCCTTTGCTCATAAATGGAGTCGCCCGGCGCGAGGCCGTCGAACGAGCCAAGGACTTGCTCGATCAGGTCGGCATGGCGGACCGCGTGAACGGTTTGCCCTCGCAGCTATCGGGCGGTCAGCAGCAGCGCGTCGCCATTGCGCGGGCCCTGATTCACGAACCGAAGCTGCTGGTTTGCGATGAGCCGACCGCCGCCTTGGACGCCCAATCGGGCAAGGTAGTTATGGAACTGATCAAGAAGGTTGCCGTCAAGGAAGACCGGACGGTGATCGTGGTAACGCACGACAACCGTGTCTTCGGTTTCGGCGACCGCATTGTGTTCATGAACGACGGCCGGATTGAAAAGGTCGAAGCAGGCGAGCGGGGGGCGTGAGCCCCTTGATAACGCTGAAATGATGGCGAGTCATCAGAGGGCTTACGCCCCCCCGCTCGCCTCTATCTGGGAGAAGAAAGCATGAAAACGAATCTCAGCAAATGGGCGTTGCCCGGCCTGGCCGTATTCATGTTGGTGTTTGCCGTCTACCACGTTGTCAAAGCGCAGCAGACGCCGTCGAAGCCGCCGCCGCCCATTGAGCCGGCGCGGACGCCTTTTGGCAAAACCGTGGCCGGCGCGGGCATCGTGGAGGCCGAGACGGAAAACATCTCCATTGGTTCGCCGTTGCCCGGCGTTGTCTGGGAAGTCTACGTGCCGGTGGATAAGGTGGGTCAAATCGTTAAACCGGGTGAGCCCCTGTTCAGGGTCGACACCCGGCAATTGGAGGCGCAGCGGGATTACTACCAAGCCAATCTCGCCTACGCGGAAGCCCAGTTGAAAAAACTGGAGAACCAACCGCGACCCGAAGAGGAGCCGCCTTCCAAGGCGAAATGGGACGCCGCCGAAGCGAACCTGGCTCTGCAACAAGACCTTTTCCAGCGGGCCAGCAAACTCTACCCCGGCCCGGTCATTAGTGAAGAGGAATACCGCCAAAAGAAATTGGCCGTCGAAGTCGCGCGCTTCCAAGCGGCTCAGGCCAAGGCTGACTATCAGCTTCTCAAGGCCGGCGCCTGGCAATATGACAAGGACATTGCCGCCGCCGCGGTCAAGCAAGCCAAGGCCCAGATCAAGCAGATTCAAACCGATATCGATCGCTCGACCGTCTGCGTGCCCAAGGATGACAAGCATCCGGCGTTCAAAGTCTTGCAGGTCAACGTTTTGCCCGGCCAGTTTGTCGGAGCGCCGCCCTCGCAGGCGCTGGTCGTGCTCGGCAGCATCGACAAAATGCACGTCCGCGTGGATATCGATGAGCATGATATCCCCCGCGCCTATAAGTATTTCACTAAAGAAGTTCAAGCCATCGGCTCGCCTCGCGGCGACCCCAGCCTGAGATTCCCGCTGACGTTTGCGCGGGTAGAGCCGTACGTGATCCCGAAGAAGTCACTGACCGGCGACAATACCGAACGAGTCGACACGCGCGTTTTGCAGGTGATTTACAGCGTGGACAAAGATCAGCCCGGCTTATACGTCGGCATGCAAATCGATGTGTTCTTGGATGGCGATTCCGCGCCGGTCGGCAGCACGCAAAACATCGCGAGTAAATAAAGGCGAACCCTTTTTGAACTCCAGGCGCCAGCGAGCGAGTCTTAATGACTCCCTCGCTGGCGTTATGCGCTCACTCGACCATACCCGATGCCATAGGCGATTCCGGCCGCGAGCAAATCAAAAACGAGACTTACCAACCGCAATAACAGCACGGCCATTACCGCGGCGCCGGCGGCTTGGTCGGCGCTGATCGCTTGAGCCAAATACGACGCCAGCAAAGATTGAAGGAACACTTCGCGCACCCCCAGGCCGTAGGGCACGAAAATGATCAGAAAGCCCGCGACGTTGGCCAGGGCCAAGGAGGCGCTAAAGTGCAACCAAGCCGCCCACGACCACATTGGCGGCTCGGGCAGAAGAGCGCTAATAACGGTCCATAAACCCAGCCCTTGAATCAACCAGCCGCAGCCGGCCAAAGCCAGGCCTCCCAGGAGCGTTGTCCAATGAACCGCAGGAAGAGGCGCCTGATTGTCCTTGCGAAACGGCGCCGCCAGACGATCCACCAGCGGATTGAAAACGCCCGGCAAAATTAGGATGCCGAAAATCGCGAGAAGGATAAGCGCCTGCCAGCCGCTGCGGCGGACGCCCCAGGCCTGAAGCGTGAACAAGAGGCTCGCTACCAAAGCCCCCGCCGCCATCGTTGTAAGCGACTCGTAAACGACCGTCATGGCCGCCACATCGCCACGGACTTTTTCCCCGGTCAGCAAGCGCGCCCGCATCACGACGCCAACCGCCTTGCCCGGCACGTAGCGGCCCAGTTGGCCAATGTAATAGGCTCGCAGGGTAGAGCCAAGATGCGCTTGTTGACCCAGACTACGCAGCAGCCCGAACCAAAAGATTGCCGAACACGCCAGTCCCAGCACATACAACCCGCCGGCTAGAACCAGCGAGGGACCAAGGCTCGTAAGCGGTATCTGCCAAAGGTCTTTCTGCCTCAGAATCTTCCAGAATTGCCATCCGACGCACACGATAATGGCCAGTCCGATCAGCGTCTTGAGGACAGGCCACCAGGTATGCCAACGGCTGGACATATTTTTCTTCCGCAAGAAGACTTGGACAAACGATCATTATACGATAGCCTCCAGGGAAACCGGCTTAACAAGCCGCCATCAAACGGATATGGCGAGCCGGGAGCGTGAGCGACCGGGTTTTTTCCCTCCGGTCCCTCACGCTCCCAGCTCGTTTGGACAAAAACATGGCTTCATTTCTCCATGCCGCCGATTTGCACCTGGGCATGCGCATTACTCGCTTCGATCCACAGACGGCAGGCAAGATACGTGAAGCGCGTTTCACCGCTCTAGATAATATTCTTAAAAAGACGCGAGAATTGCGGGTCGATTTTGTTCTCATAGCGGGGGACCTCTTTGATGATGCCGCAGTCGATAATATGACGGCCAGGCGAGCCTTTGATATTCTTGACTCGTTTCCTGTTCCGGTCTTTGTCCTGCCAGGCAATCACGATCCACTTCAAGCCGGTGGCGTTTGGGAGCAATCGCCTTGGAGCCAACATCCGGGCAAACAAGTACGCTTGCTAACCGATAAAAAGCCCATCGAAGTTGCTCCAGGTTTGGCTCTTCTGCCTTGTCCTGTTTTTCGCAAGACTTGCATGGATGATCCGACCGAATGGATTCTCCGTTCCCCTCCAAGCAATGGCTGCATTCGCATCGGGGTTGCTCACGGAAGTTTGAAAACACGCGATGATTTGCCTCTGGACGATCACCTCATCGCTCGTCATGCCACAACGGATTTACGATTGGATTACCTCGCCTTAGGACACTGGCATAGCCGCCAAATGTTTGCCGACCCTGACGGCGTGGAGCGCACGGCTTATCCGGGCGTCCATGAGCCCATGGGATTCCAAGGCAACGGCAATTGCCCGACGGGATGGGTCGCCTATGGCGGGCCCGGCCGCAAAGAATTTCTCGATACGGGAAGCGGAGAGGTCTTGCACGTCAGGATTCCCGTGACAGGAGCCGTACCGCAAATAGAAACAGTTGAAGTCGGCCATTTCCACTGGAAAGTAGAGACGAAGGCGCTTGCTTCGCGTGAAGATCTTGAAGGCTTAATTCAGGAAGTGGCCACGCGTGATGCCGTCGAACGCCAACTGCTTCGCCTAAACCTTTCCGGAGTGCTAGACGCCGATAGTACGCTGCGCTTGGAGGAGTTGCGCGAAGTTTTGAAGCGCTATCAACTTGGCGCCTTGGATGAGACGAACCTTCATGTAAGACCGACTCCCGACGAACTGTCTGAAATCGCAGGCCAAGGCGTTTTGAGCCGCGTCCTTGAACGCCTGCAGCAGGAAGCGAATTTCGATGAGCCGGGTGTACGCCAAGTTGCCGAACGGGCCATACTCCTTCTCTATCAAATAGCCAAAGGAGCGAAAGGGTGATCCTCCGCGGCATTCAGATCGAAAACTGGCGCTGTATTCGGAAGCTAGACCTCCATCCGCTTTCCGACGGGATCAACATCTTATTTGGACCCAACCGCACCGGCAAATCAAGTCTGCTTCAGGCCATTCGCTGCTGTCTGTTTGACGCCGATCACAATTCCTCGGGAAAAGACATTGCTGG
>JBJMQT010000053.1:0-26097 GCA_045802525.1 Gemmataceae bacterium | reverse complement strand
GGCTGTGCTCGTCAACGACAGAATAGACGTGACAAATGCCGTCCTCATCCGTGGCCGCAAAAACGGCTTCTATTTCTTTGACCTTGGAAAGGGAGGAGACGAGGGCGTCATAAAAAGCCGAGTTGACGGCCGAACCATTCTTGGGATCAGATCGTGAGGTCGAAGGGGACCGGCCGTTTATCTGTCGGCCGCTTGGCTTCACCTTAGCGGCTTGTTTTTTGACAGCATGTTTTTTTGGCATAGATGCCTCTTTAGCATGGCCACTGAATATACCAGGTCTGGTTGTTCATTCTAACGTAGCAAAGGTGTGCCTCGGGCGACAGACCTTATTAAGACTAAACAGTGTTTCCCTGGGTCCGGGGGCCGGCCGGGCCCTTCTTTTCTAGGAGCGAGCAAGCTACCTTCTCCACTCAAGCAAGCGAGACGGCACAAGCAAGCGAGACGCTTGCTCTACGGGTCCGTGGCGGGGACGAATTTGGCTCTGGCCCGCGCAAGGTTCTATTCCGCTGACGTTCCAACGACGGTGCATTTCTTTGGAGAGACCTTCACACAGCACAACAGCGGCTGGATTGGGGAGCATCTGCGCTGGCAGGCACGGGGGCGATCCGGCCCATGGACTTGTCCGTAAATTAGGAGGGCCGCCATGCCTTGCCGCATCTTGTGTGTTGCCGTGGTCGGATTGAGTTTCTTTGGACTCTTGGCAGCCTTGCACAATAGCCGCACGGCGGCCGAGCCGCCTCTTAATGAACCTCGTTCGGCAATCAAACCGCCGGTGCCTTTGCCGATCTCCCAAGTGGTCCTCTTCAGCAGCGGCGTCGGCTACTTCCAGCGCGAAGGCGAAGTGGAGGGCAACGCCCGCGTCGATCTGAGCTTCCCGGTCAGCGACGTCAACGATCTGCTCAAGAGCCTGGTCCTGCAGGATGGCGGCGGCGGCAAGATCAGTGCCGTGCGCTATGACGGCGCCGATCCGCTCGACAAGACCCTCCGCAGCTTTGCCCTGGATTTGACAGGCAATCCCACCTTTGGCGAACTGCTCAACATGGCCCGCGGCGAAAAGGTCGAAGTAACGATGCAACAAACAGCGGCCTCGCAGCCGGCGCAAATGACCGGCACGATCTTGGGCATGGAGGAGCAGCCGAGCCAGGCGGACAAGAGCGCCCATTTGCTGAACCTGCTCTGCACCGAAGGCGTTCGCAGCCTGCCCTTGAATCAAATCCAGCGCGTCCGCTTTCTCAATCCCACGCTGGAAAGCGAACTGCGTAAGGCCCTGGAAGTCTTGGCCGGCGCTCATGACATGCAGAAGAAAACCGTGAGCCTCGGTTTCACTGGTCAAGGCAAACGCCCCGTGCGCGTGGGTTACGTCGTTGAGAATCCCATTTGGAAGACGAGTTACCGCCTCGTGGTGGACAAGAAGGGCAAACTCTTCTTGCAAGGCTGGGCGTCGGTGGAAAATACGACCGACGAGGATTGGAAAGACGTCCGCATGGCCTTAGTGTCAGGACGGCCGATCTCGTTTCAGATGGATCTGTATCAGCCGCTCTATATCCCTCGGCCCATGGTGGATTCAGAGCGGTTCGCTTCACTTCGACCGCCAATATACGGCGGGAAAATGGTAAACAGGGAATCAGGCGCTCCTGGTCATGTGGGTCTCGGACTTGCCGGGCTTGGACTTGGCGGCGGCTTGGCCGGCTTAGGTGGCGGCGGCCTGGGCGGAGGCGGCTTGGGCGGCATTCCTATCGACAGGAAAGGGATTCCACGTTTCCCGGGGCAAGGCAGGAGCGTTGACGACGAAGGAGACGGAGGAGGCCCGCTTGGCGGCATGGCTTCCGGGAATCGCTACCAGCAAGGCCGAAGACAAGGCTACCAAGGCGGCTCTACCGCGCGCGGGGATGAAGACGACGCGAATGCGAACCCTGGTACAAATCGCTTAACTTACGAGGAGTGGCAAAAGCGCCGCAAAGAAAAGGAAGAAGCGAAAAGCGATGCGAAGAAAGTAGGCAGCGCCCTCGCGCGCCTCGATCCCACCGAAGGCGAGGTTTCCCAGGCGACTTCCGAGGAGATCGGCGACTCCTATCGCTACATTCTTGATGAGAGAATTACCTTGCCGCGGCAGAAATCGGCGCTGCTTCCCATCATCAATCAGCCCGTCGAGGGCGCCAAGGTTAGCATCTATAACGAGGAAGTGCAGGAGAAGTTTCCGCTCTTGGGTTTGCGTTTCAAAAACGCCGCCGGAAAACCGCTGACCCAGGGCCCTATCACCGTTTACGAAGACGGCAACTATGCCGGCGACGCCCGCATTCGCGATCTCCAGTCCAACGAGGAGAGTCTGATTAGTTATGCAATTGACCAGGGGGTCGAGGTGAAGACCACGAGCAAAACTTTTCCCGACCAGGTTCTATTGAAGGCCAAAGTTGTGAAGGATCAGCTCTTCGTCTCGTACACTATGCGCGATTGCAAATCGTATCTTTTCATGAATCGGTCCGACCATGACCGGCAAGTGCTCGTGGAACATCCGGTGCGCAAAGATTGGAAACTGGAGGCTCCGAGCAAGCCGGCAGAACAGACGCGGGATGTCTACCGCTTCCCGGTAGCCGTGCCCGCCGGCAAGAACGCCTGGCTTGAGGTTGTCGAGACGCAGGAGCAAACCGACCAGCCAAGCCGCCATTTGGCGCGCCTGGGCGAGTACTTGGACTTCGACGTCTCTAGGTTTAACGCCGAGCTTCAAGTCGTAACTCGGAATGATCCGGTCGAATTTCGAAGCGCCAACATCTCTCACGGCAAGCTCTTTCTCACCAACCTTCTCCGTCAGACCGTGACTTATCATGTGAAGAATAAGAGCGACTTCGCACGGACGATTGAGATCGAGCATCCCGTCGTGCCGGGTTGGCAGATCATAAGCCCGGAAAAGCTCGCGCAAACCAAGGAGGCCTGGGGCGCGATTTGAAATGAAGACGACCGGCGGCCAATCCGTGCGCCAGGCCGTAATCGAGGAACACAAAAGTCTGATGGAAGCTGCTCTGACCGCCATCGACGACCCGACCATCAAACAGTTGCTCGAAGGCCAAGCGCCCGCCCCGAAGGTAAAGGAAGCCCTGCGCCGAATTCAGGATCAACGGCATGGCCTGGCGGAGTCTGAAAAGGAACTCGCCGCGCTAGCCGGCAAGCTCAAAGAAATCGCCGACGACCAGACGCGCATCCGCGCCAACCTCGAACGCGTCCCGCCCGCCTCGGATGCCTACAAGCGCTATCTGAAGAAATTCGATACTCAGGAAACCGAAATTGAGGGCTTGCAGGACGCTATTAAGCAAGGCAAGGAAACGGAGAAGAAGCGCCAGAAGGAGTATGCGGAGTATGTGAAGGACCTGAGTATTGAGTGAACTCTGCAAAGCGCGAGCGTCGGATGGGATGAATCCGTGGGCCGCCCCAGTGCCGAATTGTCCCGCTCTCACACTTAAAGTAGAATGGAACCCGGAGATCGGATCATGGCAACCGTTGTTGGACATAGCGTTCCTCCTTTGGTCGCCGGGGACAAGTTGACTCGGGCGGAATTTCTGCGCCGCTGGGAAGCTCGACCGGAGATCAAGAATGCCGAGCTTATTGGAGGAATGGTTTACAGGGCTTCCCCCGTCTCCGCCGAGCATAGCACCATGGAAACTGAAGTTGGCGGATGGCTGTACGTGTATAAAGCCGCTACGCCCGGCACTTCTTCGGGTCACAACGCGACAACCATCCTGCTGAACGATATGCCTCAGCCCGATCTGAACCTGCGCATTTTGCCGGAATTCGGCGGAAGATCTTTTGTAAAGGGCCGGTATCTCAATGGTATTCCGGAACTGTTGGCGGAGATTTGCGGGTCTAGCACTGTTCATGACTTGCACGTCAAGCTCGAGTTATACCGGGCGGCCGGGGTACCCGAATACTTAACGGTTTTGCTGTTCGAGCGTGAAATTCGCTGGCATGTTTTGGTGGACGGCCAATGCCAGCTTCTCGCTCCCGATCCGGACGGCCTGCTGCGCTCGCGCATTTTCCCGGGCCTGTGGCTAGACGGCAACGCCCTTCTGGCCGGGAATTCCCAACGGGTCTTGGAATGGCTCCAAGACGGGCTGCATTCACCCGAACATTCGAATTTTGTCGCCGCGTTGGCCGCCCGAAGGGCAGCGAACCTACCCAGCCAATGAGATCTCGTTTAATCTTGCCAAGAAATTGTAGCGGCATACTTTCTGCTAATGCGTCCCTTTCAGGAGTGAGCCATGATTCAGCGAAAGCGTTCCAATCTCTTTGGCCTTTCCCTAGCGTTGGCTCTCATGGGCCTATTCACGGCAGTTCTTTGGTCAGCGCCGGCGCCGAAGGAAGATCCGACCCCTGAAGGCACCTTGGCAGCCGAGCCGGTTAAAGCGACGGAAGAAGAAGCGGCGCAGCATATCAAGAACAGCACCAATAACCTGCACCAGTTAGCCATCGCGTTTCATAACTATGCGGCAACGTTTGGGGAGGTCCCCCACGATATCGCGGATGAAAAAGGCAAAGCGCTGCTAAGTTGGCGCGTAGCGTTGCTTCCTTACCTCGAGCAGGACAAACTGTACAAACAATTCAAATTGGATGAACCCTGGGACAGCGAGAACAACAAAAAACTCTTGGCCGAGATGCCGGAATTCTATGCGTCGCCTCGAGTGGTTGTGAAGAAAAAAGGCTACACAGTCTATCAGGGATTTGCCGGTGAAGGATCGCTCTTCGAGCCGGGCACAAAGCTGCGTTTTCCCGCGGCCATTGCCGATGGCACCTCAAACACGATCCTGGCCGTCGAGTCGAGCCTTGCCGTGCCTTGGACCAAGCCGGCGGATTTGCCGTTTGATGTCAAGAAAGATTTGCCCGATATCGGTAAGGCGTATGGCGCCAAGCCGCTCGCCGCTCTCTGCGACGGCTCGGTCCGCATTCTTAACCTTAAGACGATTACGCCGGATACATTGAAAGCCGCGATCACGATTGCCGGCGGAGAAGTGTTGGGGGCGGATTGGTAGCGGCATGGCGGGCGGGCAACTGCGCTCCAGCCGCGACGCTCACCCCCATATCGCGCAGCAAGCCATCGCGAAGACCGTAAATCCAGCCATGGACGGCCACGGATTGACCCCGATCCCAGGCATCGCGAACCACGGTCGTCTGGCTAACATTGGCTACCTGCTCGATGACGTTGAGCTCGCACAGACGGCCATGGCGCTGTTCCTCGGTCGTTAAGGCTTCCAATTCCGCGCGATGCTTATCGCGTATGTCCTGGAGGTGGCGCAGCCAGTTGTCGATCAGGCCCAGCTTGTCGTCGCGCAGAGCCGCCAGCACTCCGCCGCAGCCGTAATGCCCGCAAACGATGATGTGTTCCACTCGCAGCACTTCCACCGCGAACTGGATCGCCGAAAGGCAGTTCAAATCGGTGTGGACGACCAGATCGGCGACATTGCGATGGACGAACATCTCGCCGGGCAGCAGACCAACAATCTGGTTGGCCGGCACGCGGCTATCCGAGCAGCCAATCCAAAGATAGCGCGGCGCTTGTTGTTGAGCTAAGCGCTCAAAGAATTCGGGATCCTGCCGGATCGTTTCAGCGGCCCACGCCTGGTTTTGTGCGAAAAGGTGGTTTAGAACAGACATGGAAATCCCGAAGAGCATGCCAAACGAATTTGTCGGGAAGCCGCCGCCTTACCTGATTCATATGGGCAAAGGGGCCTGAAGGGAAGTGTTGTACTCTTGCCCCCAACGCTTCACGGTCGCGGGCTGTCACTATTCAAAGGCTCTAGAGGGTTGGGTTTGTTGATTTGATAAAAGGTGAATTCGAGAGGCATCGGATGCCATCTTATTGGACTGTGAAGCAACTACAAAGCTCGCTCAATGAAGCGGCAAACGGCTTAGGAGCGCCCAAAGCCAGACCAGGCCGGCCGTGAATAATGCCGGGGTCATATAGAGCAATGGGCTCGGGCGATCATCGCTCATTGGGTAGGTTTGCCGGTCCATGGAGGCCGCCTTTTCTTAGCGTGTCGAAGAATTCAGTCCGGGCGCGAGCAAAATCTGTAGGTCAATGCCCGCTTCCGCCATCTAGACTATAGGTCACGCTTTGGCCGCGAGTCGGCTGCCAACGCAGAATTCAGGCTCGCAGGCGATTTTCTGCTTTTTGCCAGGACACTCTTTTGCGACTCATACCCGTGCTGGATTTGATGGCAGGCCAGGTTGTCCACGGCATGGCGGGTCAACGACATCTGTATAGGCCAGTACAAAGCAAATTGACTCCCTCTTGTCGCCCAGTTGATGTCGCGATGGCGTTTGGGCAGCAACTGCGCCTAACGGAACTCTACGTGGCCGACCTCGATGCCATTGCCGGCGCCGTTCCGGCATTTGCCGTATTTACGGAGCTTCAGCAAGCTGGCTTTCGTCTATGGGTCGATGCCGGCGTGTGCAATTGGGATCAGGCGCGACCGCTGTTAGAAAGCGGCATCGAGACGCTGGTCGTAGGCCTTGAGACCGTCGACGGGCCGGAAGCTTTGGCGCGGATCGTCAAAGATTGTGCCGACCGCATCGTTTTTTCATTGGATTTGAAAGACGGCAAACCGTTGGGCAATCTCAACCGTTGGGCGCGCAACGATCCGGTTTCCATTGCCTTGGCCGCCATCGAATATGGCGTTCACCGAATCCTCATCCTTGACTTGAGCCGCGTCGGGAGCAACGAGGGAACGGGCACGGATGAATTGGCCGCGCGGCTATTGGCTGAATATCCCAGGTTAGAAGTGACCGTAGGCGGGGGCATTCGTGGAGTGGACGACCTTCTAAAGCTTCGCGACAAAGGTGTCGCCGCTGCTCTGGTGGCCACGGCACTCCACAATCGGACGATCCGGGCGGAACATCTAGCTCAATTTTCCTGAATGCAACGCGCACGTCGCGGATTGGCCGATGTTTTCTTCGACTTCGACCCGCAAGATGTGGGGCTCATAGCCGTGGGACCGGCGCAGATCGTCCAACAAGCGCTGAGCGATATAACGCGCCAGCAATTCCGCCGTCGTGTTTTCGATGGGCAATAAGACGCAATCTTCTCGCGGGAACACCCATTGCCGCTGGCGATAACGCACATCGATTTGGTCGGCCCGTGGCTCGACCTTAATATGCGGATTGAGCGTCGCCAGCATCATGCGATGATCCAGCTCATCGATAATCGCCTTGGTGCGGTTTTTTAGCGCAATAAAGTCAAAAACGTACTGATTTTCATCTAGGCTGCCTTCGATCTCCACGGTGGCCCGGTAATTGTGGCCGTGAAGGCGTTCGCACTTATCGCCTTCATAGCTGATGAAGTGACCGGAGCAAAAAACCAAATGGTCCTTGGTGACGCGGACCTTATAGTGTTCGCCCATGATCAAAAACCGCCCGCCCAAGTGTATCTCAAAGGCAATTCGATGATACCTTCACGGAGTGCGGCGAACAAGCAAGCGGCGGTTAGGTCGGCGGTTGTGCCGGGATTGCGGCGATGGCCGTCGCCGCGCAGCCACGCGTCGAATTCATGGAACTTGAATTTCCCCGTTTCCGAATGGGGGAATTTACAACCGAGGACCTCAGCGGCTCGGTGGGCCGCTTCCTCCGAGACCGCCTTGCCGCACTTTCTGGCAATGAGACTGTCGCCGTGCACGGCTAAGAGCGACAGGTGGCAGACGACAATCGCAGTTTCCAGGGAACCCGAATCGCTCAGAGCTTGCTGAAGCGCTGGCACGCCCTCGTGGAGGACTTCGCGATAGCCGTTGGCATATTGCCTTGCCACCAGATCGCGGTCAGCGGCCAAAAGCATAGCCTGGCGGAGCGGGACGGTCGGCTCTCGGCGGACATCTTGGTCGGGGACTCTTTCCAAACCACCCGGATTGGCTAAGCGGATGGCTTCGAAGGCGGCGCAAGCATCCTGCAAAGTTAGGTGCTCGAGCACATTTTCCACGCCGGTTGCCAAGGCGATGTCTAGCGGTACGGCCGCAAGGGGAGCTAGCAAAATGACGATGCCCAGATTTGTGTTAGTCCGGCAAAAGCGACGCGTTTCGCGAATCGATTCGAGGACTGTTTTGCCAACGCTAAAGGGAGGGACTCGGTCAAATACTGGTCCAATTGCGGCGGCACTCTGAATGAAATCAAGATAGGTCAGGTCGTCAAAATCTCGAAGCCGATGCACGTTGCCGGCCTTCCGCGCGGTCGCCTCCCAGATGCAAGCTAATTGGCAGTAAAGTCCGACGGAGGTCAACATGGTTAGCCTGTTGGTTGAATTGCCAATTCCTCTCCCCTCGCCCCTGTACGCAGTATGTACGCAGGGGAGAGGGGTCGGGGGTGAGGGGTTAAGTCTCTGAACATTCCGCCCCCTCACCCCAACCCCTCTCCCCCGAGTACGGGGGAGAGGTGCCATGCAAGGGTCGGGCTAATCGCAAAATGTAGTCCTTCAACTTGCCCGGTTTTCCTCGGCCAGGAAGCGTATGAGCGCGGTCGCCAGGTCGATGCCCGACGCCGGCGCCAAAGCGCGCCAGCCAGGGACTGCGTTGACCTCCAGGACATACCATTCGCCATCCGGCCCTTGCATGAGGTCTACCCCGGCGACGCGAGCGTGGACCGCCTGCATGGCCGCTTGCGCAAGTTGCTTTTGCTCCGAGGAAATGTCCACGGTCTCCGCTCTGCCCCCTTGAGCCACGTTGGTCCGCCAATCATCGTGCGCATGACGGCGCATAGCCGCCGCCACCTGGCTGCCGATCAAGAACACGCGCACGTCCCAGCCTGGGTGGCGAATGAACTGCTGCACATAGAGGACGGTTTGCAGACGCTCCAACGTGTGCAAAACACGCCAGGCGGTTTCGCGGTCCGTGATCCGAATCATGCCGCGCCCCTCGGAGCCGAATAGAGGTTTGATGACAACATCCCCCCCAAGGAGCGCAAAGGCTTCCATGCCCGCCTCGGCATGCTGGCACGCAATCGTGGGCGGCACGCGCAGGCCGGCCGCTTGTATTTTCGCGCTAGCAAGATATTTGTCCACGCAGGCTTCCACGGCAGGAGGGGGATTAAGAACGGCAACTCCCAAGGCCTGAACGCGCTGCAGGGCGTCCATGCGAAAGATGACTTGCTCCAGCGATCCCGGCGGCATGGTGCGAACCAGGACAGCATCGAAGTTTTCCAGCGAATCTACCGCAATGCCGACGCCTGCTTGAATGCGGCGAAAGTCCACGGCAACGGCCTCATGACCCAGTGAGGCCGCAGCGCGTTGCAAGTCTTTGACATGCCAACCGCTCCCCGCCGATAACACGGCAATACGCATGGAAAAGTGCCGCCTACTGGAAGATTGGTTCAGACGGAGCCGCTAAAGGAGCGCTTCAAAACGTCCGGGCCTAGGCGGCCAAAGGAGTGCATTGTGCCGGTTGCAAGGTTGCAGAAGACAACTTCAGCCGGGCTGAACAACAGGGGATCGATCTTATAAAAATCTTGTCCGTAGCGAGCGAAGATGTCGGCAAAAGGCGCTCCGTGATCCGCACTTGAAGACGAAGGCACTTTAGGTCCGATCTCCGCGATTTGGGCATCGTCACCTTTGACCCAGAGTACGACCCGCCCTCCGTAAAGAATGGCGTCATTGGTTCGGCCGATGGCAGTCAGCTCGTCTTTAGACGGCGGCGGCAGCGGAGCCGTTCCGAATGCCGACACCACTTGCTTGAGGTCAAATTTCAGCTCATGGAGCTTGTGCAGGGCGGTTTCTACGGAGCGTGCGACGACTTGTAGACCGCCGGCGATGCTGGACGCGGGGGCGACGAGCAGGGTGATCTTGTTCAGCGGCAGACCGAGCTTTTCGCTTAAAAAGGAGGCGACTTCCTCGTTAGGCAACTTTCTGCTCTCCAGCACGCCAACCGCTACGGGTGATTGCTCCCGGCCTTCAATGTGGTCAAAAAGCGGTTCTTTACCGTAAATCGCCCGCATCGGGCCGGAGCCCATGGCAAAGAACTTGCCGGCTTTGATTTCCCAACCGGCATATTGCGAGGCCATGCAAGCGCTGACGGGATGGTCCGTGACGACTTGAACCACAGGGTAAGGCGCGCCGCCTGCCTCGCCGGGAACAAGGGAAACATCGGCCATGCCCGCTAGGCAGATGCGCGCCAGGCTGATTCCCGCTTGCAGGCCGCCAACGGCTTCGACCCCACAGTCAATCACGCGAAGCCCATGGCCCAATGTCTGAACATTGACGCGGTATTGCGAAGCATTGTTTGCCAGGTGATCCGCCAAGCGCTGGGCTCGTTGGTTGAGGGTGGCGCCCAATTATTAGCCTCCTTAATTCGATACTCGGCAGCCCGATACTCTATCCGCCAAAGAGCCGGCGGTCGAGATCTGCGGCTGTTTCCTTCAGGATTTCTAGGCACCTAGCGCGCGAGTCCCCTTCAGCGAAGAATGTAAGGATCGGCCTGCCTTTGTTTATGAGCTGGTTCGCCTGCGGTATATCGGCAAAGGCGGGCATCCTATCTGGACAAAAAGGTTGCCCTTTTTCTAGCCGCCAAGGCCCGTCGGCGGGGGCAGTCACGTCTTTCTTGGCAAACAAAATCGCTTTGCCTACAAATGTGCCATGTCTGGGAGGCCCTGCTATATCATCGGACTCGCCATCCCGGACAAAAGCTCGGCGGTGCCAATCGAGGGCTTTGATTCCAAGGGCATATTCCAAGACTTCGACCGAGGCGGTATAGCGCGGATTAACCTCCACAGGCCAAGGCGTGCCATCGCGCATGATGAAGTCGATTCCGAACAAGCCCTTGATCCCCGCAGTCGTCGCGAGCGCATTCCCGATTCTTTCAAGGATGGCCTGGCCCTGAGGGGCAAGCGATAGGGGGCCAATGCTTCCACAGTAATGGAAAGGGGCTGCATTTAGCCTCGGCTGGCCAATGAGCTGCTCGGTGACGCCCAGCAAGATCGCCGCATCGCGCATGCCAACGAAGACGGCCGCGCAAGGAGATCCGCTAATGAATTCTTGAAGAAAGACGCCGTCTCCTATCCCTTTCGTGTCTTCATCAGAGAATCCAATGCCCCTGCCGCCCGCCCCGTGTAACGGCTTCACGAGCCACCCCTTGTCTGGCTCAGCGTTTGCGTCCGAAACGCGAACTTCGGGACACGGCAAGTCGACTTGGGAAAGCAGATTTGCAAACCAGAAAGGATCGCGCACGCAGCGGAGCGTCTGGGCGGCGTTGCCCCACAGAGGACGTATTTTCGCCAGGTGACTCACGAATTCCCTGCGATTTTCGAGCGCCCCCGTGTACATCCAGGGCCCGAGCACATCGCTTTCAATCAGCTCCTCCAAGCCCCAGGGATAATTCCGGGACGCTACTTGTTGCACGGGGCAAACGGCCTGCAAATCTCTGTCGGCGAAAAGGTCGGCGCAGACCGGGGCGAGTCCCGCTCGTAAGGCGGAGTAGGCCGCGGCACGGGCGCTCGCCCCGACAATCAAGAGGTTTTGTTCTCTGAACACAAACGCCAAACCTGGCTGGTGGAATCGGGGCTCACCTCGGCCTTGCCTTCGCGCTCCAGCTTTTGCAATCCTGCCTGCAACTGCAACTGGGCAAAGCGGGTCAGCGTGCTGGGGACGCCACGATACACGGCTTCGAGTAAATCAGTGAGAGAGCGCGGCCCCTGAGCCAGCGCGTCGAGAATCTGCTGCTCCCGTTTGGCCCGTAGATCAAGTGCCTCTTGGATCAACTTGGCCGGTCGGGCGGATGCCCCGCCGTGGGCGGGAAAAAGCAGACGACAGTCGAGCGTCTGGATATTTCGTAAAGAGTCCAAATAGACCGCCAGATCCCCATCCGGGGGCGCGATGATCATGGACGTCTGCGTGGAAAGCAGATCGCCCGCAAACAGCAAGCGATAATGCGGCTCATAAAAGACTAAATGCCCGGGCGCATGGCCCGGCGTATGGATGGCCTCAAGATGCCAAGGACCGCTGTTGTCCGGGGAAACGCCCAAATCCAGCCGTTCTCCGTCTTGTATCACGCGATGTACGGCCACCTTGCCTTGAAGCAAGCGGCTAGTCGCCGCATGGGCGCAAATCGGAACGCCGTAGCGCTCTGAACACAGGGTGGCCGCGCCGACGTGATCGGGATGATGATGCGTCAAAAGCACTGCGGCCAACCGACGCCCCAGCGCCCGTTGCAGTTCCAACGCATCTATAAGTTTTTGTTGTTCATCCCCGTCTTTTGGCCCTGGGTCGATCAGATACGCGGGATCGCGTCCCACGAGGAATGCATTGGTATGCGTGCTGGGCGGAAGGGCCATGGTCCGGAGCGGCAGTAGTTGTACCTCAGGAGCAAAGAAAATCGGTGGAAGCGGCTTGTCCATCCAGTCGCTCATGTAGGCCGTCAATCGCACCGCCCATTCCTCCACAGGACGGCTGCGCATCACCTGCAAGAGAGCCAGCGTCGGCGGTGTCACCAAGCAGTCGCCTCGCAACCAGCTGTCAATCAAACCCTCCGGGCTAAACCAACGACCCTCAATCAACTCTCCCGGCAACACCTCAGGCGATTGTCCGGTCGGCATCTCTACCAAATAAAATGTGGTGTCAAAGCGCAGGGCCGTGAAGGGGGGCGTTATCAAATTGCCAACCGCCAGGAAGTCCTCGGAATGCAGGCGGAGATGCAATTGTTCGAGAATCTTTTGGAATGAGATCTTTCCTTCCAGTAGAGCGAGGCGGTGTTCGGCCAAACCGGGCATAAATTGAGGAATTGATCCTTGCTCGTCTCGCGCTATCAAAATGCCGCATTCCTCGAATAGTTCCCGAGCGGCGGCGGCGACCTTGGGATCGAGACCAAATTGGGCATCAGACTCATCGACTTTACCGCCGGGAAAGGCCCAGAAGCCGCCGAAGAATCGCACTCTGTCCGAGCGGCGGACCATGTAAAGGTCGGAAGAGCCGGGCCCTGCCGTCAACAGGACGCCGGCAGCGGCGGCAGGGGGAATGTCCGAAATGGTAAGCTGCCTTTTGAACTTGCCGGGCTGGCACTTCAGGCTTTCAGACCTGACTGCACTGCTAGTTTAAAGGGCGTTCTGCATTAATTACTTGGCGTCTTTTTCTTCTGGAGGAGTATCCGGAGGCGTCTTGGGAGCGTTCAACGCCTTGTGCACGCTTTCAAGCAGCCGGTCCATCGCAAAGGGCTTGCGGATATAGTCGATGACGCCCAGGTATTCGGCATAAACCTTGTGGCGGCTGCCTTCATTGGCGGTGATCATGATAATCGGCGGCGCATCGGTCTTGCCATGAAAATGTTCGAGAACAGGGTAACCCCCCATGCGCGGCATCATCATATCGAGTATGACCAAATCCGGGCGTTGTTGATAAATGGCTTGCTTGCCCTGTTGGCCGTCGCGGGCCTGGATGACTCGAAATCCTTCCCTTTCCAGAACCAGGCGCAGCCCATCGCTTAGTTCGTGGTCATCGTCCACAACCAGGATCGTTTTGGCATGCGCCATTTTGCTAGCCCTCGAATTGGGAAAGGTCACAGGGCGCCGGGCAGGACTGATGAAAAGCAAGACGGCTCTGCGTCCGAAAAATGTTGCGCTCGATCTCCCCTCTCCCCTGTACTCAGGGGAGAGGGGTTGGGGGTGAGGGGTGCAAGTTCCTTGGAGAAACCTTAATATTCAGCGGGGACACGGACCCTCTCACCCCTGCCCCTCTCCCCCTGAGTACAGGGGGAGAGGGGAAATGCGCAACGCTTGCTAACATCATAACATTGCAGTTAGTGCGCGTTTCTTAATGGTTTTCATCAGTCCAGCGCCAGGCAGGGTGTTAGCCACTTTATCAACCAGCCTGGAATCTCGCAAGAATACCAACTCAAAGGCATTCAGTTTTCGCCTCCGGACCACAAACTAGCGAGCGTCACTAGCCCGCCTTTTGGGCCAAATATAGCGACGTTTCATATTGGATGGCAACTGTCCCATTCTTGGCAAATCGGGTGAACACTTTTCGCAATGAATCCGCGAACGCTTCCCTGCCTTGCGGATCGCGCGGCGCATAAGAGGCAGAGAAAGCCCGGCCCAAAAGAGCTTCTTCATCAACCACTTGCTCATAATGGAAAGCAACACGCTCGCCCCGCTGAAAGAGCGGACTCCTGAGCAGCGGCTCCCCGGCTTTGCGGCGAGGCGTTTCGACGGCGGCCGCATTCGGGCTGCTGCGGACCACTTCACCGTACGCCGCCGTGAAGGCGTCATTTTCGTCGCGCTCGTTCCAGAGCAAAGCTGCCCAGCCGCCAAGCTTTAGGATCCGGTGAAATTCACGCAGCGCAGCCTCGGGTTGGAACCAGTGGAATGCCTGCGCGGCCAACACCACATCCGCAGTGACGTCGGCCAGGCCGGTCATTTCGGCTTGCCCAGCCTGGTAACGAGGCTTGGGCAGCTCCAGAGGCCAAGGCTCGGCTTCAGCAACCTGACGCATCTCTTCGTTGGGTTCAACTCCAATCACCGGAATCCCCCGCTCGGCAAACAACCGTGAGGATATGCCAGTTCCAGATCCCACATCGACGAGCAACGAATCCCTGCCGATGCCGGTTTGCGAAATGATCCGTTGCACTGCCGCGGTGGGATAACTAGGCCTACAGCGGGCATACACCTGAGCCAAGCCCATAAAGCGATCCAATGGATTGCATGGAGTCAGATCGGGCATGGGAGTTCTCGCCTCAACAATCCTCATTGTTTTATTTCAAATCCTCCAACTTGTTTGTACCATTACCACGGGTGGAAACAACGCGGAGGATGCCATGTTTGATGCAGTGGCCAAAAACACGATTGTGCCCCTAATCCTGCGCCTTGGCCTGGCCGCTGTCTTTATCTTTCATGGGTCGGGCAAAGTGCACCCCGACAATGGCTGGGGCGCCACCTGGGCGAACAAAATGCCCGAGCCGCCCACCAAGCCCGAGCAGATAGCGGTCGCCTGGGGAGAGTTATTGGGCGGCATTGCTCTGGCCGCAGGATTTCTGACGCGCCTGGCCGCCCTGGGCATTGCCTTAATCATGGCGGGCGCCATTTACACGACCACAGGAAAAAACGGCTTTGACAGCCTTCAACATGGTTATGAATATAATTTCTTGATCATTGTCGCCTGTATTGCCCTCATTTTGATGGGCGGCGGGACTCTGGCCGTGGACCGCGTCTTCCGGCTCAGACGCCGCAGACAATGATTACGTTTCCCGACCAATTCTCCTCTACGAAAGAATTCACGGATGAGCTTGCGTTTCACCGTTTTGGCAAGCGGCAGTCAGGGCAATGCGAGCTTGGTTCAGGCCGGCGGCTTCGGGGTCCTCATCGACTGCGGTCTCGGCCCGCGCACCTTGGCCGCTCGCCTTGAGCGAGCCGGCTTGTCGTGGCAGCACGTCAACGCCATTGTGCTCAGCCACACCCATTCCGACCACTGGAAAGAACGCACGCTCTATCGCCTTTCGAAGCTGGCCATTCCTCTATATTGCCACTCGCGCCATCACGATTGCCTGGCCTTATCGGAGGCCTTTAGCCAGTTGAGATCATCTCAATTGGTGCGTTCTTTTAAGCCGAAGGCGTGCTTGCAATTGACGCCGGATCTGTGTTGCTATCCATTGCCCGTCCGCCATGACAGCGACGGCGCTTTTGGCTTTCGCTTTGAAGCCGGGACGGGGCTTTTTGGACCTGGTGCATGTCTAGTCTACCTGGCCGATTTAGGCACCTGGGACGAAGATTTAGTCGATGCCGCGGTCAATGTGGATTTGCTGGCCTTGGAGTTTAACCATGATGTGGACATGGAGCGCACGAGCGGCCGCATGCCGCAACTAATCAAGCGCGTCTTAGGCGACCATGGCCATCTTTCCAATGTGCAGGCGGCCGGATTCTTGAAGGAAGTGTTGAGGCGGTCCTCTCCCGGACAACTAAAACGCCTGGTGCAGTTGCATCTGAGCCAAGACTGCAACTGTCCGAACCTGGCCTCCGACGTTGCGCGGTCCGCCCTTGCCGAAGGAAACTCCGAAGCGGAAGTCTTTACCGCCTGCCAGCACGAAACCAGCCCTTGCTTCCACCTCAGCTCCAACAGATTTAGGCCGTATTTCTTGAGACGAAACCGAATTCGAGCGGCCAAGAACAAAGCTTCCATGCTCTCACAACCTAGCTTGCCCGGATTTGACATCGACTGACACGGGAACGATCCATGGGCCAGCGTCCTCTTGTTGTCGTCACCGACTATTTGTCCGAGAGCAATGTCGAAACGCCGATTCTCGGGGATCTGGCCGACATTAAGCTGCTAGAGACAAACGATGAACGGGATGTCATCCGCGACGGCAGTCGAGCAGATGCTCTGCTTGTTTACCACGACATCAAGCTCACGGAGCGCTCCATCGCGCAGTTGGATCGTTGCCGGGGCATCATCCGTTGCGGGGTCGGTTTCGACAATGTTGACATCGCCGCCGCTGGCAGCCGGGGCATTGTAGTAGGCAACGTCCCGGACTACGGAACCGAGGAAGTGGCTGACCATGCGCTCCTGCTGCTCCTAGCCACGGCTCGACGCCTTCTGCCGCAAGACCAGGCGATTCGCCAAGGAATCTGGGACACAAGCGTTGGCTTCGGCGCGCCGCGCCTACGCGGCCGGACTCTCGGCATCATCGGCTGCGGGCGCATTGGCTCGGCCATGGCGCTGCGAGCCAAGGCGCTCGGAATGCGCCCTGTCTTTTACGACCCGTATAAGCCGGATGGTTATGACAAAGCGCTTGGCATCGAGCGATGCTACCGCTTGAATGAACTCCTGGCCCAATCGGAATTTCTCAGTCTCCACTGCCCGCTGACGCCGGAAACCCATCACCTGGTTAACGCAGCGACCCTGGCTTTGCTGCCCCGAGGCGCTTATCTCATTAACACGGCCAGAGGGCCTTGCGTGGATTTGGTCGCTTTGGCGGCGTCCCTTGAATCCGGTCAAGTTGCGTTTGCCGGCCTGGATGTCGTTGAAAAAGAGCCGCTCGACTACGAGCCAATACGCCGTCATCCGCGCGTCGTGCTGACCCCTCATACCGCCTTCTATTCCGTCGAAGGTTTCCGGGAAATGCGCGAGAAGAGCGCCCAGGAAGCACGGCGCTTGTTGAACGGTGAGCCCATCAGGAATCCGGTAAATTTGGAAGTGCTTAGGGAACCGCGCTATCTAGCGAAACAGCGCTGATGGTGATACGGTCTCAAAGATCGGCCTGTACGAGAGCCACGCGACGACCTGCCCTTGCCAGCAGTTTTTCCGCCGCCAGATAACCGCTCCGTACCGCACCTTCCATCGTGGCGGGCCAACCGGTCGCGGTCCAATCCCCCGCGACAAATAGGTTCGACAAGGGCGAAACTTGGTCTGGCCGGATTGCGTCAACGCCGGGAACCGCGCTAAACGTCGCGCCGCGTTCGGTGACCACCCGCGCTCGCAGTATTTGGGCAGATTCCGCAGCGGGGAACAGACGGCTCAGCTCGTCGGCAATAAGATTTTGAACTTCTTCGTAGCTCATCTCGCGAAATTGCCGGGCCGCGCTTACGACCACTTGAATATAGTGTTCGCCGGGCGAAACCTCGCCCCGATTAAAGATCCACTGCCCGACGCCGTCCACCAGCACCACATGGGGCAGGTCAGTTAGAGGACGATCGTACCAAAGATGGACGCTGGTAATCGGCGACGGCTCCAGCTTTTTCAGATTGGCGAAATAGCCATGATTCTCAGTCCATTCCCTCGGCAGCAGATCGAGCAGGCGATCAAAGGGAACCGTCGAAATATACCAGTCGGCCTCCACTACTTCGCCGGTGCGTAAGGTCAGTCCCCTGATTCTGCCGGCTTCGGATCGCATCTCCTTGACGCCTTGGTGAAGCCTCACATCGACTTGCTGCTCCTTAAGCCAGGCCTCCAGTTCAAGCCCGTAAAGCCGGCCCAGCGGCACGGTAGGCAACTGAACTTCAAAGCCGCGCCGGTGCTTCATGAAGCCATCGACGAAGACTTTGCGCGCAAAGCGCAGGCCAATGCGCTCGGGCCCTTCGTTGAGGGCGCTCGTTAGGACCAAGCCCCAAAAGCGCGTGATGGCGACGGACGTTTGCCGATGGCTTTCCAGCCAAGGAAGAAACGGCGGGTCATCATGAGGCGAGGCGAATTTGAGGCAGGCTAGGCCGTAGCCAATGCGCATTTTGTCAGCCGGGCTGAGAAAGTGGAGTTTGAGGAAACTGGCGGCTAAATGGAAAGGCGCCGGCAGCGCGCCGGCTCGGAACCGGCTCACCCGCCGATCCGCGGTCATGAAATACAGGACCGGTTGCGGCTTCAGGAAGCGATCGATGCCGACGGTGCGGCAAAAATGAGCGAAGTTGGTGCAGCAGCCCATGCTGACATGTTGGCAGGCGTCGATCATTTGCCCGGTGGCCGCGTCCGTAAACGAGCCCGCCCGGCCGCCGAAACGCCCGCGCGCTTCGAGCAGCGTGACGCGGAAGCCTTGCGGCGCCAGTGCGGTTGCAGCGGCCAGCCCGGCAAGACCGGCTCCGATAATAACTACTCTGTCCGCCATAGAAAGCATGGTCCTTGAGGCGCAAAGCGGCACGCCCGATTTTGGGCGGCACGCCCGATTCCGGGTGGCACGCCCTGAGGGACTCCGAAGGGCGTGCGGTTCCCCCAAGCTCGTCACCCCCTTCGGAGTACCTCAGGGCGTGCCACCCGGAATAGATCAGGCTCGCTTAGATCCAGCCCCAGCGGATCGGTAGGGCTTGCAAAGCGAGGCCGGCCTTGCGCCAGGTGCTAAGCCGGACCCTTCGACTGAAGACGTCATAATCGTGGTCTTCAATCAGTTTCAAAAGCGCGTGATAAGTCCGGGCCATTGTCAAAAAAACGGCCCGGCCGGGGCGGTCAAGATAATTCAGCAACGGCCACGCCTGGTCGTAATAAACCTTGGTTCTCTCGACTTCGAAACGCATTAACTGCGTAAAGGCAAGATTGCGCTCGCGTCGCTGGAGCTGACTTTCCGCATATTGGAAACGTTGCAAATCCTCTTGGGGCAAGTAAACCCGTCCCCGTTTGGCATCCTCGTCAAGGTCTCTGAGAATGTTGGTCATCTGAAAGGCAATGCCCGCTGCCTCGGCATGTTTCTTGGCATTCTCGTCCGAAAACCCCCAAATATGAAGGCAAGCCAATCCGACTGCCGAGGCAACCCGGTAACAATACGGGTAGAGATCGGCAAACGTCTTGTAACGGACAAGATCGAGGTCCATGACAACGCCGTCGAGAACCTCTTCGAGATATTTGCCGGGAATGCGAAATGTCGAAACAGCATCATACAAGGCGGCGTGAAGGGGGTGTGAGAAGCGGCCCTCCAGTGTTTGTCGCATTTGCTCGCGCCAGAGGGCGAGCTTCTGTCTTTTTGTCTCGGTCGGAGCGTCTTGATCCGCCAAGTCATCGGCCATGCGGAAGAAAGCATAAAGCGCGCACATGGCAAGGCGCTTGGGTCGCGGCAGGAGGCGGAATGCCAGGTAAAAATTCCCTGCCTCGCGCCGGGCTGTCCGCTCGCAATAGCGGTACGAGTTGGCAAGGGGGGATGGCATGAAAGGCTCTGACAAGCCGGCAGTTCCGGCGTTCGCTTCCTGAGAGCGCTACCAGATCGTTATTTCAAGGGTCAATTCAACCTTGAATTGTTCCCGGACGCGGCTGCCTATGAGGTCGATCAAGCGCAGAACGTCGCGGGCCGTGCCGCCGGGATGGACCACGATGGCATTGGGATCACGGTCGCTGACTTCGGCGCCGCCCACGTGAGTGCGAGCCAGGCCCGCTTGGTCGATCAGCGCCCCGGCAGTGAACCCGGGGGGATCCTGGAAGATGCGGTTGGCGGCCTGAAAACTGAGCGGTTGATGCGCCTTGCGATGAATCCAAGCTCGGCGCATGCGCTTAACCAGGATTCCCGGGTCGTCGGTTTCCAACCCGAACGTCGCCGTCAACAGCACCGGGTCATCTAGGTTGCTTTTGTGCGGCACAAAACGCAGCTCTTCGCGTTCGCGCACCTGCACTTTACCGCGCACATCAAGCACCTCTACCCGGCGAACGAATTGGCCGATGTCGCCGCCCCGGTCGCCGGCATTGCAGCGCAGCGCCCCGCCGACGGTCCCTTTTATGCCGACAAGCATCTCCAAGCCGCCCAACCCGTGGCGAACGGATTCGGAAATCAAAGCCGACACCGCCGCCCCCGCGCCGGCGGTAACTTCTTTGCTATGCACTTCCACTTTGGCAAAGAACGGATCGTTCAGGCGCAATACTAATCCCTTCACGCCTTCATCGCGGATTAAGAGGTTGCAGCCGCTGCCCAGGACTCGAAGAGGCAATCGGTCGGCGAAGCATTGTCCTACTACGGCCGCCAACTCTTCCCGCGAGCGCGGCTGAGCCAAATATTCGGCCGGCCCGCCCAGTTTCAAATGAGTGAAAGGGGCCAACGGCACGTTGGTTTGAACAATCTCGGCAAAAGAATCCAGGCCGGCCATTGCGCTCCTCGGGGAACTAGACTAGGTTGCCTCATCATAGGATTCCGATAGTGCGGGGGTCAACGTGAAGCCTCTGCCCGAGCATTTCCTGGACATGCATACAAGTTCGACTATACGGCTCGCGATCTCATAAGCTCGCAAGACACGAACCGGAAAATTACCGTTAAACTGTATGCAGGGAGCCAGTTAAGCAAATCGGCTTAGAATAAGAGCGATGACCCCGTTCCGTATCAAAAAGAGCGTTCTTCCTCCTGCGGGCAGTTCGCTGGCCGTGTTGGCCAGCGGGGGCTTGGACAGCGCTATCCTGGTTGGGGAAGCCTTACGCGCCGGCATTTGCGTCCATCCTCTTTATGTGCGTTGCGGGTTCTACTGGGAGAAAGCGGAGCACTCCTGCCTAGAGCGCTATCTTAAGGCGCTGCCAGGTTCCTTGCTGCGGCCGCTGCACCTCCTCGAAATGCCGATCACGGATGTTTATGAAGCTCATTGGAGCCTGACGGGGCGCGACGTGCCCAATGCCGACTCGCCCGACGAGGCCGTCTATTTGCCAGGCCGCAATATCCTCTTGCTGTCCAAGGCGCTCCTATGGTGCCGTCTCCACGAACTCGCCGCCATCGCCTTGGCGCCCTTGGCCGGAAATCCGTTTGCCGATGCGACGCCGGCATTTTTCCAAGCCTATGAATCGGTGGTCAACCAAGCGATCAACGGGCGCGTTCGCATATTATGCCCCTACGCGGAAATGAGTAAGCAAGAAGTGATGCGCCGGGCTCAAGGTCTGCCGTTGGACTTGACGTTTTCCTGCATCCGCCCGGTTAGCGGCCATCACTGCGGCCGCTGCAATAAATGCGCGGAACGTCGCCGGGCATTTCGGGATGCCGGTATAGCCGATGCGACCGTCTATGATTGGGACTTTGTAGCCTGAATACTTTTCTTGGTCGATTCCGTTCTAACGGTATTTCAAGCTGGAGTAGCCATATTCCAATCAAGGCGCTCGGTGGAACGAGCGGCACTCTATGGAACTTTCCCAGCTAATTAAGGCTCTTTCGGACCCAGCTTGCTACCCTTATGCCCCTGAACAAACAGAAGTCCGTCAAACCCACATCTCCGTCGTGTTTTTGGCGGGCTCTTTCGTGTACAAGGTCAAAAAACCTGTGGACCTTGGCTTTCTTGATTTCAGCACACTTGATAAACGCCATCATTTTTGCGTGGAAGAGGTGCGCTTAAATCGTCGTCTGGCGCCTACAGTCTATTTGGGAGTCGTACCGATCATTAAGTCCGGCAATGGCCTTTGTTTTGAAGGGCAAGGAGAAGCTATAGAGTGGGCCGTAAAAATGAAACGCTTGCCGGATTCAGCGACCCTCTACGAATCGATTCGTCGAAATGATGTCAGTATTTCCCAAGTAAAATCATTGGCCCGACGCATTGCTTCATTTCACAAGCAGGCTAACCGCAGTGCTGCCATAAGTGCATTCGGTCAATTTGATGCCGTCGCACGCAACTTCCACGACGTCTACCAGCGGTCCACCAAACAAATTGGGAAAATCGTTAGCCGGCCCGTCTTCGAGAAGCTCCGGATTCTAACCGAGGCCGCTTTAGCGGCTAAGCGACCTCTGATCGAGATGCGGGCTAAGCAAGACATGATCTGCGACACTCACGGAGATCTCCATCTCGATCACGTCTACTACTTTCCTGAGGCGAGCCCGCTCGACGACTTTGTCATCATCGATTGCATTGAGTTCAATGAACGTTTTCGCTATGCCGATCCGGTAGCCGATATGGCATTTCCGGTGATGGACATGATCTACCTGGGGCGGCGAGATTTGGCTGATGTGTTTGCTGAAACTTACCTTGATGCAAGCGGTGACAAAGGCGGCCGGGCGCTTCTGCCTCTATATACGGCCTACCGGGCGGTTGTCCGTGGCTCCGTGGAAGGACTCAAAGTCTCTGAGAAAGAAATAACTGAGCCCGACCAGGCCGCCACTTCCGTAATAGCAAAAGGGCACTGGCTGTTGGCCCTCGGAGAATTAGAAGAGCCGGGACGGAAACCTGTTTTGGTCTTGATAGGAGGCTTGCCGGGCACTGGGAAGTCGTCGCTTGCTCACGAGTTGGCATTGAAAGCAGGCATGGAAATTGTTCGGACTGACCAAATACGCAAAGAGCTTGCCGGGCTTCCCGTTAATGACCCGGCGCCGGCGTCGGCCCGGCCATGGCTTTACAGCGCCGAATGGACCAAGAAAGTTTACACAGAGTGCTTGCAAGTCGCCGAGAAGCTCTTGTTCGAGGGCAAACGCATCTTAGTGGACGCCACCTTTCGTGAGGATAGTCAACGGAGCGCCTTCCTGAAGGCGGCCCAACGCTGGGGCATACCTTCAATCATGTTTCTTTGCCGGGCCGATTCAGAAACAGTGCGTGCCCGGCTCGAACATCGACGCCATGATTCTTCAGACGCGGAATGGTCGACCTACCAAACAATCGCCAAACAGTGGGAAGAGCCCAGTTCGTTTAGCAATAGCGCCATCCGGCAAATTGGAACGGTCGGTGATTTGAATCAAACGGTAACCAAAGCCCTGGATGTACTGAGAGAGCTGGGCCTCTAGCCCGACGGCGGGCGGACCCGCGTGAACGAGTTCAATATGGTGAAACAAGGGATCGGGAGTCTTTGATGGAATAAGACTGCCGACCCGTTTGCTTTCTCAAACTTCCTTCGCCTCAATCGGTGGTGCAAGCAATTTCAAAACGGTCTCCAGGTCCAGCGGCTTAGTCAGATGATGATCGAACCCCGCCTCCAGGGCGCGCTGCTTATCTTCCTCCTGCCCCCAACCGGTCACGGCGATCCGTCGCCAATCTATCACCTTGTCGCGATTCCGTTACGATCCTGAAGAATACTAGGCCAAGAGAATCCCGGTAGCTTTTCACTTTGCACTTGTTGATTAAAGCGAACGCAACCCAAGGCTCTTGCCCTTGCCATGAGTTACTCCTAGTAGAATAAAGCCTAGGACGGACTTACCGGTGGACATTCCGGTATTAGGCTAGGAGCGAGGAGAGCCATGTACCGCGTGACGCGCGAAATCACTTTCTGTTACGGCCATCGCTTGCTTCACTACGAGGGCAAGTGCCGGCACCTTCATGGCCACAACGGCAAGGTGATTTTGACCGTCGAGGCTCGGGCGCTTGACAAGTTGGGCATGGTCATGGATTTTTCAAGCATCAAGCGCGTCGTCAACGGCTGGATTGACGAAAACCTCGATCACCGCATGTTGCTGCACAAGGACGATCCGGTTCTGGCTTTTCTTCGGCAACAAAACGAGCCGGTCTTTGTCATGGACGTCAATCCGACGGCCGAGAATATCGCCCGGCTCATTTTCGATTATGCCGCCGGGCAAGGAATCCCCGTGACCGAGGTGCGGCTTTGGGAAACGGAATCGTGCTACGCAACCTATTCGGCGAAGAACTAGAGCCGCTTGGCCACTGGGAGAGATCCATGGATTTAATCAGCGTTGCCCAGGCTCGGCAAGAATCCGCCGTGGGCCGCTCGGTCCGCCTGCACGGATGGGTGCGCACGCGCCGGGATTCCAAAGGGGGTTTCAGCTTCCTTGAAATCAACGACGGCTCCAGCTTCGGCAATGTGCAAGTCATAGCCGACGCCAAATTGCCCAACTACGAGTCCGAGGTGAAAAAGCTCTCGGCCGGTTCGAGCGTGACCGTTGAAGGCGAGGTCAAAGCTTCTCCCGCCCAGGGGCAGGCCACGGAGCTACACGCCCAGAGCCTTACGGTCCATGGCGGAGCGGATCCTGAAACTTACCCTTTGCAAAAGAAAAGGCACTCGTTTGAATTTCTGCGGACGATGGCGCATTTGCGGCCCCGCACCAACACCTTTGGCGCGATTGCTCGCGTCCGCAACTCCATTTGCCGATCGATCCACGACTTCTTCCAGGAGCAGGGTTTTCTTTACGTCCACCCGCCCATCATTACCAGCAGCGATTGCGAAGGGGCGGGCCAGATGTTCAAGGTCACGTCGCTTGACCTCAAGCAACCGCCGCGCCAGGGGCCGGACGTTGACTATGCTCAGGATTTCTTCGGCAAGCCGACTTACTTGACCGTCAGCGGCCAATTGGAGGCGGAGATATTCGCCTGCGCTCTGGGCAAGGTATACACGTTCGGCCCCACTTTCCGGGCGGAAAACTCCAACACCTCGCGCCATCTTGCCGAATTTTGGATGGTGGAACCGGAGATGGCCTTCTATGACCTTGATGACAACATGGCGCTGGCCGAGGCGTTTCTCAAGCGCATTATTCGCGATGCGCTGGAACGTTGCAGCGAGGACATGAAATTCTTCAACGAACGCATCGACCAGACGGTGTTAGCCTCGCTTGAAAATGTAGTGAGCAGCGAATTCGTTCGATTATCCTACACGGAGGCTGTGGGCATTCTCGAAAAATCCGGTGAAACGTTTGAATTTCCCGTTGCTTGGGGCAAGGACTTGCAGGCGGAACACGAACGCTATCTGACCGAGCAGACTTTCAAGAAGCCTGTCATCCTTTACAACTATCCGAGCACCATCAAGCCTTTCTACATGCGCGTCAACGACGACGGCAAAACGGTTCGCGCCATGGATGTTCTTGTGCCTCGCGTCGGCGAAATCATTGGCGGCAGCCAGCGTGAGGAGAGGCTTGATGTCCTGGAGCGCCGTATGAAAGAACAAGGACTAAATCCCGAGGCTTACTGGTGGTATCTGGACTTGCGCCGCTACGGCACCGTGCCCCATTCCGGTTTCGGTCTAGGCCTGGAGCGCACCGTGCAGTTTGTCACCGGGATGGCCAATATTCGCGACGTAATTCCTTTCCCGCGCACGCCTGGCAACGCGGAGTTTTGACAGTAGCGCAACTCCAACGGGGAAGTCAATTGGCCGGATTTCGTGGCGAGAGCCGAGAAAATCGCTTGCGAGAAGCGGCTCGATGTGGTGGAATGCGATTCCATCGGGAGACTAGTATTCGGACCGCAAATCTACTTCATGGAGGGACAACGACATGTCCAAAACCGTCACGCCGTCCGTGACTCAGCCGACCGCCAATGTGGTCAAGGTGCCGCCGGAAAAGATCGCCGCCCGGGCCTACGAAAAATGGTGTTTGCGCGGGCAGCCCCACGGCTCTGCTACGAAGGATTGGCTCGAGGCCGAAGCCGAATTGCGCGCCGAGCCCACTCGCCAGGCCGGAAATCAAGGGACGCGCCGATAATTAGAAACTGGCGTTAATCTGTGCTGGAATTCGTTGTTGCCGGACGTCGTGCCAACGCAAAGCCGTAGCATGGCGCCCGAAATTCTTCACTCGGTTGTTTTGACGCAGCCCCCGCAAGCGTACTTGTTTAGCCAGCTGCACTGAAAATCCTATACTAGCGGGAGCATGGATGCACCCACCTACGCTGAGTTGCTTCAAATAGTGGCCGACCTGCGTAAGCAAGTCGAGCGCCTGACCGCGCGAGTCGAGGAATTGACCGCCGAGAACCAACAGCTCCGTGAACAACTTGAACAAGCCAAGCGAGAAGGAGCCCGTCAAGCGGCTCCTTTTCGTCGTCCAGACCGCAAGAAGATTGCCCCCGAGAAAAGGAAGAAGCCCG
>JBJMQT010000052.1:0-10359 GCA_045802525.1 Gemmataceae bacterium | reverse complement strand
GGTGGTTCCGTTTTTCACCCGGTGGGTTCCGTTTTTCATCGGGGGTGGGTGGGGGATGAAAAACGGAAAACGATTGCTCATTTCGGCCGTCACAACTCGGGGGTTCGCCGTTGCCATTTAACAGCCGATGCCGCCTTGCGCCCTTTCGTTGTCTTTGGTTGTCTCTCAATTGAAGGCGGCCAACGTCGGACCAAGGCTGCTAACACGTGGGTCGCCTCCAAATGCAGGGAGAGTCATCGGGTATCTCCGTGAAATGAAAACCAACCGAAACGGCCCGGTGCGACAGGCCGTCATCAAACAAAGATTCGACGGTTATAAATGTACCATTCCAAGAGGATCAGAACGAGCGCTGCCAGGGTGATCCAGTGCCAAAGGTCGCGCGGCTGACCGCGGATTTCGCCGGGGGTGATCTTAGTCGCGCCGATGCGGAATTGGGCGCGTGGCTCGATATTGCTCTCCTCGGCGTCGAGTAAATTGACCGCGAAGCTGCGCACCTCGCTGCCGGCCGCCTGCACTTGATAGACGCCTAGTTCGTCGGTCTTGCCATAGAGGAAGTCCGGCCGATTGCCGCGTTCCAAGGTTTCCTTGTTGCCCTCAGGATCAATGACGTCGATCTTTCGGAGCGGCACATCGGGCCGTAAGGTCTTGATCTGGCCCGCCTGCACGGTTTCTTCGCCGGCGGCGTCGCTGACGTTGCCCAGGTAATAGAGGAGGTTCCGGAGAAAAAGCGGGAAGCTGATTTGTTTGACCCAATCGGTGTTCCAATCGCCTTGATCGGTAATTAGAGGAAAAGTCATGATGACATCGGTAAAGGAGGCGCGCGGCAAGGTGAAGAGCAATGTCGTGTCGCGATCCGCCTCCAAAAGTCGGGGTGTCTGCGCGGGGACGCGCGGGTCCTTAAGGTCAAACTGGAAATATTCGCCGATATGAACATCCCCAAGGGTGGTCAAATACTGCATTAGCGGATGCTTGGCATTGCTGCCGATCACCTTGACGTTTTCCTTCCGGGGCATGTCCTCTTTCCGCCACGCAGGCGGTAAAGCGTCGATGAAGAGGGTATTGGCCAGAGGCAATTCACTTTCGGTTGCGGGCCGGCATCGATCGAAAATAACCAGGTCAAACGCCCCTTCTCGCGCCGGACGCAGATAGGTCTTTTCGTCCTTGAGATCCTCGGGCGTCAAATAGGTTACCGACGCCACTTTTTGGGTGGCCTCTTGGTCGAAGAAATCGCGAATCGGCTTGTTGGGTTTGCCGACGATCAGCACGCGGGCCTTGCGAATGATGCCGACCACAAGCCAGGCCTGATCGTCGTCGGCAAATTGATCGTGATGATCGAGCAGGTAGGCATGCAACACGGTATCGGCCCGGTCGTCCAGGTCGCGCACCTGAAAATTGACGGAAGCTTCCCCCGGATTGTCTCCTGCGCCGGATTCGTCTTGATCGCCTTCGCTGGCCGGGGGCACACGTTCATTGACCGTGAGGGTGGAGTTAGCCGGCTGATCGTAAATATCCTTTAACTTGCCGTTGACGAGGACTTCCAGACGAACGCGAACCTCGGCCTTGTGGCGGCCAAAGTTTTGCACCGTCGCCAGCACTTGAAGCGCGCTGGGGTCTTTGATGTCGCGGACGGCATTCAACGTGACCAGGCCGACGTTGTCCACGCCGCCGGCGCCCGGTTGGCCCACGCTATGAAACTGCAAATTGAGGTTGCCCAGAGAAAAATCGGGGACATCGGCAAAACGGCCATCGGAAAAGAGATGCACTTCCGTTGGTATTCCCTCGTTGGCGACATAGGTCCGTTCCTTGCCCGCCTCCTCGCCGGCTGGACGCACGGCGTTGTCGTCAGACGACCGTTGCGGGTTGGCCAGGCTGTCAGCCAGCGTCAAGGCTTCGCCGATGCGGGTCGGGCGATGGGTGAGGTCGATATTGCGAACGGCTAATCGCAGGAGATTGCGATCGTTCGTGTAAGACTGCAAAATCTCCGCCGTCGAATTAAAGACGAGGACCATGCCGAAGTCATTGTCCGTGTAGGCGTCGATCTCGTTGAGCGCCTCTTGCTTGGCCTGCTCCAAGCGATTGGGGGCGACATCCATGACGGACATGCTGGCTGAATTATCAATCATCAGTATGTAATGACGCCCCGAACCCGCCCGCGCATGCCTCTGAAACGCCATGACCGCGTAAATCAGAATCAAAACGATCAGAATCTGCAGCAGCAAAAGCAGGTTGTCACGCAACCACTGAAACAGGCTGTTGACATGCAGATCTTCAATACTCTTGCGCCATAGCAAAGTGCTCGGCACCTGTAGCGGTTTCCGCTTGAGCTTGAGGAAATAAAGCAGCGCGATCAGCGGGGGCAAGAGAAGAAGCAACACAGCCGCCCAGCCCGGAACGGCCGGATGATACGTCAGGCTAAAATGGTTCTCCATCCATTCATTTACCGCTCCGCTTGCGTCCGCCAAGTTCAACCCCAGTAAGACCACGCCCGGCAAGGCCAAAAGCAACAGGCCGGCAAGGCCAAGAGGGAACCAGATTTTTGACAAGGTTTTGAACATTCGCCAGTGGTCAGTGGTTAGTGGTTAGTGGTTAGTGGTTAGTTGCAAAGACAAAAAGACGCCCTTCCATGTAGTGAACATTTACTGACTACTGACCACTGACCACTGACCACTGACCACTGACCACTGACCACTGACAATTAACCACTAACTACCTCACCAATCCCCTTTGCCTCAGATAACTAAGCACCAAGCGCTCGAATGGGACTTGGTTGCTTGTGAAGAGGTACGTCACGCCACGACGGGCGCAAAAATCATGTAAGGAAGCCTGATAGGTGGCCAGATTTTGCTTGTACCTCTTCAGCAAAGGGCCGCTGACCGTAATCTCTGCGATATCCTCGTCCTCGACATCCACGAGTTGCAGGTCTCCCACGATTTCCGGTTCAATTTCTTCCTGGGATAGGACTTGAATAACGTAGATGTCCAGTTGCCTGGCGACCAAGTACCGGAGAGCTTCTTCATATCCTCCCTTGTCCATCAGGTCGCTCAAGAGCACGACGATGCCTTTGCCGCTGCACTTAAGACTGAAAGTTCGCAGGGCTTTACGCAGATCGCTCGGCCCAGCCGGTTCGACTTTTTGCAAAAACTCCATGAGCCGCCAAAGACTCCGGCGCCCGCGCACGGCAGGCAGGGTCTGTGTCAGGCGCTCGTTGAAGGCTTCGACCACGACCCGGTCTAGATTCACGAGCCCGATAAACCCGAGCGCAGCGGCTACTTGTTTAGCGTAATGCAGCTTGGTCGGCTTGCCGAAATCCATGGAGAGGCTGTTGTCTAAGAGCACGTAGAAGTGGAGGTCCTCCTCTTCCATGAAGAGCCGTAGAAACAGTTTGTCGAGGCGTGCGTACAAATTCCAATCGAGAAAGCGCAGGTCATCGCCGACGACGTAGTTGCGGTAGTCGGCAAACTCGGAGCTTTGCCCTTTCTTCTTGCTGCGCCGCTCGCCCTTCATGCGTCCCATGAAGATTTTTCGCGAGACCAGCTCGAGCTGTTCGAGCCGGTGCAGGAATTGTGAATCGAGAAGCGGCTGAGGCTGATTATCAGGCATCAGAGACTTCCCTTAAGATCGTGCATTCATAACCAAAGGAAAACCAGGCAGCAAGTTCGTGGAATAAGCCTCATCGGGGCCGACTTCCATGCGCCGCCATTTGCCGCGCGAGCGCCGATAAACCAGCAAATGCGGACGTTCCGGTTCCTTGCGGGCGTCTAGGATCCAATATTCTTTGATGGACGGGACTTGGAGATAGAGGTCCACGTTGCGAACCAGATCCTTGTCCGGATCGTCGGCTGAAACGATTTCGACAACCAGCAGGGGACTAACATCCTGCCAACGGACTTTTTGAAAAGGGAGGTGGACCGGAAAATTGCGGTAGGCCGCTATATCGGCTTCCGGAATTGTGTCCACCGATCCGGTAGGCACAAAGACGCGGGCTTTGTCGGTCACATGGTTGACGACTTCAGGATGCTCACGCGAGTACAGCACCAGTTTTAGCAAGAGCCATATTTCTACGCGGTCGTCGGAGAGGTTTGGCAACGGTGCCACGTAAAGCTTCCCTTCAACAAGTTCATACTTAAAGCCTTCCTGATAGTCGCCGGCCATGAACTCATCCGGGGCCAGGGGCTTGCCATGGTCAGTTGGCCCAAGAATAACTGCGCTTGCCATTTGCCGAACTCCCATTAACTTCGAGCCGCCGGCGCCCCGTCCTGCGACTTTTCTTTTACTTCCTTTAATACCTGACCTAAGACATCGTCCGAAGGGACATTCTCCGCTTGGGCCTCGAAGTTGAGCACGATACGATGGCGGAGCGCCGGCATGAACACCCGGCGAATATCATCAAAGCCAACATTGTAGCGCCCTTCAAGAAGAGCCCTTACCTTGGAGGCCAGAACAATGGCCTGAGCGCCGCGGGGACTGGCGCCGCAGCGAATATATTTATTTGTGTCGGCGATAGCGAACTCTCCCTGCGGATGGGTCGCCAAAACCAAGCGAATCGCATAGTCCTGCACGGGCGGCGCGATGAGCACCTCGCGAACCAGTTGTTGCCACCGCTGAATCTCCTCTCCGTCGATAACCTTTTCCGGCTTGGGCCAGTCGCCGCGCGTCGTACGATCGAGGATGGTCGCCATCTCCTCGCGGCCGGAGTAATTCAGCATCAGTTTAAAGAAGAATCGATCCAGTTGAGCTTCAGGCAAAGGATAGGTTCCTTCTTGCTCGATGGGATTCTGGGTCGCCATAACAAAAAACGGCTCCTGGAGCTTGTGAAGCGTGCCGCCGACCGTGACGCTGTGCTCCTGCATCGCCTCCAGAAGAGCAGATTGGGTTTTAGGCGTCGCCCGATTGATTTCGTCGGCCAGAACGATTTGTGCGAAGATCGGACCCCGCTGAAAGCTGAAGATCCGACTCCCTTCGGGCGTTTCGGTGATCAAGTTCGTGCCGATAATGTCCGACGGCATCAAATCCGGCGTAAATTGTACGCGGTTGAAGTTCAAATCCAGCACTTGACTCAGCGTTCGCACAAGAAGCGTTTTTCCCAATCCCGGCACGCCTTCCAGCAACGCATGGCCGCCGACAAACAGGCACGTCATGACGCCATGGACGATGTCGGTGTGTCCAACAATGACTTTGCCGATCTCCTTCAAAACGCGATCATACATTTGGCGAAATTCGTTGACCTGCTGCGGCATGGACAGGGATGACGGCATGGATGGGTCCGTTATTTTTGTTCGTTGTTCGTTGTTCGTTGTTCGTTGTTCGTTGATTAACCAAATGCCAGGAAGGACAAGTGAGTCATCGATCTTTTTGTTGGTCTTTCCAAATTCGTTTCTTGGCTTTGAGAAGCCGGCTGGCGTAGTCTTCTGATTCTTGGCTTGCTTCCGGTGCGAGGCCGGGTTTAGGACCCGAAGGCGCCGTACGCAGGGGGGTCGATTGAGGCATGTCTCCAACACCGGGTGGAGTTGCCGCGTGTTTTTCTCCACTATCAAAGCGCACGGCCGCCTTCGTTTTGGCAAGTTTCTCTTCGACTTCTACCTTTCGACTCCGCAAGCGCTCCAGAAACTGGGGCACTTGCTCCACCGCCACGGTGCGGCCGCGCAGGTGGTTCCAGGTTTTTTGCGCCTTAGCGGCAACCCAGCTTGGTTCGATAGCGATCCGCCGGGCCGCCACGTCGAGAAATAGCACAATGCCTGCGAAAAACAGGAGCCATTGCCAAATTGGCTGGGAGCTGCGAAAAGGATCCAGCCCCCCGCGAAAGACTTCATGCGACGAAGCGGCCTCCGCTAGATCCGTCGCATTGTCCGCATAGTTATTGCCGCCCGTTTCTCGGCACAGCGCTTCCAGCAACTGCGTGTTGCTCTCCATGACCGCGAATTCTTGAGAATAAGGAATCGTCACGCCGGCCCGAACCCCGTCAAATCCTTCTTCGATAACAATTTCCTTTCCGTCTTTGTCGAGCGCTGGTTTGCCGTCTTTCATCTTTTTGACGAGCCTCGTGGCCTGGGCATTAATGAAATAAGAGCCGGCCTCTTCCGCCTTGAATTCGGCCTCGTAACTGCCGCTGTTGGTTTGGCGAAAGCGAACCGTTTGGGCGTTTTCTTTATTCGTCTTGAAATTGGGAGCCGTCACTCCTCCGCGCAGGTTCAGATCAATAATGGGCTGATTGTTCTGGTCGCGCGCTTCGACAGTTACCTTCACCTTGCCATCGCGGTATTGACTGGTCATCGTCAGGCGTTTGCTCTCCACCGCACGCAGAGACCAGTCGATTACTTGCTCCCAAAACTTGGTGTACATTTGCGATCGAGCCCAGTCGGCGGCCCAATAGATGCGTTTATTTTCGGGAAGCAGGTGCTCGCAAGCGTCGCTTGTAAACGCGACGGCTTTGCCGAGCCCGTAGTGCCAATAAGCCAAAATGGGGTAGTCTTGGTCAGCGAAGACGGGCGACTTGATCGAGACATCAACCGAAGGCGACGACTTGGGAGTGGTGCGAACGAAGCCGAACAGCGGCGGGAGTTCGGATAGTTTTTCGGTGGGGCCCGTTCGGTATAGCAAGGCCGGTCTGAACCCTTTTTTGTTCTCATATAGAAACGATTGGCTTACCAACCGAGTTTCTTTGGTGTAAATCGCCGGCAGCTCGTTGGCGTTTTTTGGCAGATACGGGCGCCCGCCGGTCGCACGCGCAATCCTAGCGAGAGCCTGGTCCAGAGCGGCGCCATGGGTGGCTACTCCGACGGTGCTAACCGTAACTCCATCTCGCTTCATGCGGGGCAGAATCGCGGGATCGGACTGCACCGGATCGCCGTCGCTTATGACGATGACATGCTTGGAAGCCAGTCCTCGGTCCGGATCGATCAGCGCTTTATGAGCCATTTTGAGCCCGGGATCAAAGTCAGGCATGTCTCCGGGCATAAGGGAATCCACCTGAGCCATGAGCCCGCTGCGTTGGTCGCCGATTTCTTGCAATCCGATGTGCCATTTCATGGCGCCCCAATCAAAATGCAGAATGCCGACCTCGTCGTGAGGCCCCAGCTTTTCAATAGCCAATTTGGCAATTTTCTTTTGCCAGAAATTCCCTTGAGCCATTTCGGAAGCGTGCATGATAAGGACCAGACCGCCCTTGCCCTCTACTTTGAGTGACTTAATTTCAGAGTCGACAGGCAACGCTTTTTCAACTGCCGTTCCTTGCCAGCCGCCTGCCCCATAACTTTCCGGGCCGCCGATCATCACAAGACCGCAACCCTGGTCATAGGTATTGCTGCGAATCATCTCTTGCTGTTCTTCCGACAGAGCCTCGGCCGGCAAATTCGCAAGAAGGATACTGTCAAAGTTGCTCAAGAGGATGCCGAGCTTATCTTTGTCCTTGGGCAAGCTCGCGGCGACGATCGCATCTATCCTGACCTTGCCATTGGCGGCGGCAAGTAGCTGATCCAAGAGAAATCCGTGATCCCCTTCTTTTTGCTCGACAAGCAAAATCCGCCGTTGGCCGCGGGCAACGACATGGGTTGACGCTCGTTTGTTTTGCGGCCTGCTGCCCGGCAAGCCCCGGACTAGAACTTCCCCCCGCTCGGTGCGCACTTCTTTGGGCTGAAACTCGGCTTCGTAAGTGTAGGACTTTTCTTGATTGGTCACGGAATGCTTAAAGGGCAACGAATTCAATCCCGGAATCAATTTTTGTTCCGGAATGTTGACCAACTCCGTCGCTACGCCCTCGCAGATTTGGCGGACAATCAGCCGGCCAACGACGATGTTTGGATTGAAACTACGGATGCGGACGGTGACCGACAATTGCGCTCCTTGCTCAATCTGCGCGGGGGCAGACACACCTTCGACCAGCACCTCGTTTTCGTTGTGCAGCCCGGCGGCCAGAGGGACTACATCGATTTGGACATGGTTGAGCTTGGCCAAGCGGGCCTGTTCTAGAGCGTCACCTAAGTTTTCATTGCCATCGCTGATGAGAACTACACGTTTGGCAGAACCCTCCGGAAAGGACGCCAAAGCGAGTTTGAGGGCGGCCGCGATATCGGTGTAGTTGCCGTCGATCGGGCTTGCGACTTCGTTGAAATTCAGCGTTGGGACGTTTGCGGGAGGGAGCTCGAGACGCGGTTGCCGTCCGAACACGATGATGCCGGCTTTGTCGTTCTTGTGGTCGGGTCCGCGCTTTTCGACGCAATCATTGATGAATTTCTTAATTCGATCCCAGCGCTGGTCGGCTTTGCCGCCGGGCGCCTTGACATCACTTTCCCACTCTTCGGGCACGCTTAAAGAACGATCTACGACAAAGAGGACTGTGACCGTATCGCTCTCATGTTGTAGCCGCATTTCAGCAAGCGCCAGAATAACCAGCGTAACGAGTAAGCAACGAAGACCCAGAATGACCCAGCGCCGGATAGGTCCCAATCCCGTCAAGCTTCGAAAACTTATCCATACGAGAAGAGGAAGCAGCAGCACCAGCAACAGCCACCAAGGTTGGACAGGCCGCAAGCTCAATAGGCGTCGCCCAGTGTCAGTAAGAAACTCCCCAATTTTCGCTGATCCCATTCCTCCCAAGCTCAGCAAGCCAATGGCCAGGGTTATCCAGGCCAATAAAGTCCACCAGCGCGTGGTCAACAGCAAGACCGCTACCATGCCGAAAAAGACCAACACGGTGCCTAGACCAACCCAAACGGCCCAATCCGCCGACAGGATCAAGCCGCCGACGCCCAGCAGCCCCGTGCACGCCGCGAACGTCAGCCATCCGAAGGCGTTTCTTTTTCGCGAGTAGCCGGTAGTAGAAAGGATCACAAGGAGCAGAAGCGCAAGAACAACCAGGAAGGCTGCGAGCCAGTTAGTGGAGAGATATTCTACCGCCCGACTCATGCCGCTCTCTCAAAGTCCGCAAGCGGACGGCTAACATCTAGTTGCCAATGCCGAAACGGGCACACGCCCTTCGCCCGCCGGTTTAGCTAAAAGGCAATACGTTGCACGCGGTGGTTTAAACTATCAAGCACGTGAACTCGACCCTTGCTGTCGACGACAAGCGCCCAGGGCTCGTGGAACTGGCCGTGTTTACTTCCCGGCCCGCCCCAACAGCCAAGCGATTTTCCATCCATCGTGAATTTCTGCACACGATGGTTGCCGTATTCGATGATGTAAAGGTCGCCGTCCTTATTGAAGGCCAAATCATAAGGATACTTGACCTCGCCCGGACCGTCCCCCGGCTCGCCCCACCAGCGGATCAATTCTCCGTCGCGCGAATAGACCTGAATACGATGATTTCCGGAATCAGCCAGATACAGGTGGCCATCGGGCCCTAGAGCTAACGCCCGGACGCGCGAAAACTGGCCGGGATTAATCCCCGGCTCTCCCCAGCACTTCAGAAACTTGCCTTCACAATCGAACTTGCTGATGCGCTGGTTTTCGCCGAACTCTGCAATGTAGAAGTTTCCGTCTTCGTCCTGAACTGTGTCGCTGACGTATCCCAGTTGGCCAGGCGCCGTGCCGGCTTCGCCGCCTATGGTGCGGATCTCGCGGAGTTCTTGCGGGTACGGGGTATAGATGCGGACGCAGTGATAATGGGAATCGCTGACAATTAGGTTGCCGTCCCTGTCCATGCTCAAACCGCTGGGCCGGCCGTTGCGGTAGTCGGGCGTTCTCCAGCACCGATCGAGAAAATGCCCGTCGCGATCAAAGACTTGAATTCGGGCCGTGAAGTCAACGATGTAGAGATTATCCTCCTTATCAATGGCAGCTGCCCGAGGTTTGACGAAATCGCCGGGTTGCACACCATGATGGCCCCAGACCAGTTCCGGCTCGCTGCTTGGTCCGCCACAACCTGCAAGGATCAAGCTCAGAACTGCAAGCCACCGCTTACATCGTCGCTTTCTCTGCATCGATCGATTGTTGGTGGTCATGATGATCGGGTCAGTGTGCGGTGTCGGCATAGTCAATGACCCAGCCCGCCTTGCTTCATTGCCAACAATTCTAGCAACGAAAATACGCGAAAAGACTCAAAAATGGGCCTGTGGAAAGCATTTGTGAGTTTTTGTGTCTTTTCATAGCTTTTGAAGCTCTCGGTCACTTACCCTCTGGCCCAAGTGAAGACCCTGTCCTCCACACGTCAAGGTCAGTTTTTGGGGGGATGCCGGTGCCTGTTTACGCAGCGAAAGCGGGCCGGTTGCGGTTGGACATCGCCGGGGGAACTTTCGCTGACCGCTAACGCCTCTTCGGAGCTCCGGACGGTTGCGGGGCTGGGGACGATCGGGACTTCTCGGCCTCGGGTAACTCAAGCCTGTCGCCTGGAGCGTGACGCGTCGCCGCGCCCGCCGAATTGGCTAT
>JBJMQT010000051.1:0-11670 GCA_045802525.1 Gemmataceae bacterium | reverse complement strand
TGGCTGATCGGGTTCGTGAATTAGAAGATGCACTAACCCAAGTTAAGCAGCTTCAAGGCTTATTGCCGATCTGCTGCTACTGCAAAAAGATCCGCAATGATCAAAATTACTGGCAGCAGGTTGATTCCTACCTAAGCAAGGAACTCGACGCGCAGTTCAGTCATGGAATATGCCCGGATTGCTACAAGACCGTAGTGGAAGACGAACTTCGCGAACATATTGAGGGTGACAAAGAGTTGTCTGGGTGAAGTGGAATCAAATAGACCAAAGGGCCGCGGCTCGTCCGCTGAACTCTTAGGAATTAGACTGCTTTCAAAATTAAACAAGTATTACTTCCCCCGAACCCAAACGAATTGGACACCGCAACACGAACCGGATGAGGCCGCGATTCGTTTGGAACGTGACAAAGGTTGCATTCGGGGTCGGGGTCATCGAGATTGATGGTGGGCGGGACGGCTTTTCGCTCCATGGCTACCAGGCAGCTTAAGGCTTCGACGGCGGCAGCCGCTGTCAGCAGATGGCCGGTCATGCTCTTGGTGGAGCTGACCGGTATTCGAGGAAGTGCCTCGCCGAATACGCCTTCCAGCACGCGTGCCTCAGCAACATCGCCTACCGGCGTGCTCGTGGCATGGGCATTGACATAATCCACTTCGCCAGGCGCCAAACAGGCGTCGGCCAAGGCCTGACGCATTGCCGCTTTGGCGGGCTCGGGGTCGGGACTCGGGATGACCATATTGTGCGCATCGCTGCTGGCGCCGCAGCCGGCCACTTCCGCATAGACCCGTGCTGAGCGGCGTCGAGCGCTGCTTGCCGGCTCCAAAACGAACATAGCGCCCCCTTCCCCCATGACGAAACCGTCGCGGTTGCGATCAAATGGGCGCGAGGCCTTAGCCGGCTCGCTGTTCCGCCGGGACAGCGCGCGAAGATTCCCAAAGCCGGCCAGCCCCATCGGCGTCGCACACCGATCGCAGGCGCCGGCAAGGCAAACGTCGACGATGCCAAGCTGCAACCAGCGCCGAGCCGCGGCGATGGCATGGTTGCCACTGGCGCAAGCAGCCGAAACTGTGACGGCCGGTCCCGAAATCCCTAACTTTGAACTGGCCCGGTGCACCAGGGATTCGCGATCTCGCTGGGGCTCGTAAACTAAATTGCCGCCCTGGATCGAATCAGTCTCCCACATCACCTGGAGTTCTGCGCCGACGCCTAAGACTAGGCCCACGCGCACCTCTTGGCGCCGGTCCCACCAGCCCGAATCGACCAGGGCTTGCGAACAACACCACAGGGCAAGCTGCTCCAGTTCATGGATCTCGGCAAAAGTTGAGGCATCCCAACTGCGGGGACAAGGCACGGCGTCAATCTGGCCTGCAATCTGACTAGGATGTTGAGAAACGTCGAAAGAAGTTACCGTGCGGACGCCGGAACGGCCGGCCAGCAGGTTGTCGGCAATGCGGTCATATTGATTGCCCAGGGGTGTGGCTGCTCCAACCCCCGTGATCCAAACCCCCGTCCGGTCGCTCACGATTTGGCCTCCGTCCCGATCCCGACTGTCTTTCCCGTTCCGTTGGCGCCGTTGCTATGAAGTCCTCGGGCCCACCCCTTGACAACCGGGCTCGGAAGGACTTTTTCCAGGGTCAAGAAGCCACCATTAAGGAGAGGCCACCCTGCCATAAACTTGCCAGGGGGGGCCGCGGCCAAAGCCCATTGCACCTGCTCCAGGCTGAGCGGTTCGGCAATGCGCTGATGCTCGATCGGTTCGGTGGAATATCCGAGTGCCTCTTGCCGGGTTATTCTAAAGCGCCAGCCGCTGAAGTCCGCTCGAACGGGGACAATGGCAAGGGCCAGGCCCTGGCACGCGATATTCTGTTCGATATAGGGGGAATGCATGTCGGGGTCCGGGTCCCAGCCTGTCATCACCACCCAAACGCCGCCGGGCCCGGCGGCGTCGACTAGCGTAACCGCGGTTAACAAAGCTTCTTCGCCGCTGCTGCGGCCGCCGCCAATGCCAAGATTGGGGCCGTGTATTTTCAAGGCCTGGCTAACGGCCCCCGAGATGGAATGAAGGGAACGATGCGGTATTAAATGCGGCGAAACGCCCCAGGCGCCTTCGATCTTGAATTTCGCCAAGGCGGCGGCCATGGCTGCCCGGCCAATGAAGCGCGGCGCGCCCAAAACATACCAGTCCTTGAACACGTTCGCGGTCAGGCCTTGACGCGTCATGGCCTGAAAGACAGCGGCCAATGCCGCGATCGTTTGGTCCGAGGCATGCTTAAAGAAACCTTGGGGCAGCTTAATGCCTTCCGGCGCCTTGAAACCTTGTCGCAACTGCTGTACTTCCGACGGGGTCAGGCGAACGCTCCCCCATGCCAGGAGGTCGCATTCGAGGCCGGGAGCAGCGGTTGGGTTCATCGGCGGTGAGGGGAATGCCTTCAAGCGACACGATTCCTTTCGGTCACATCAACACGCTCCAGGGAGCGTACGCCTCCCGGCGGAGCAAATTCGTACTTCAAACCCCTTGGCCTGTCAATTCCGTTTAGGCGTCTTAAGGAGTTTACCCAGTCGCGTCCAGAATACCCGAACTTGCCAAACCTGTGCAGCCCAACTGTCGAACGAAGAAAATTAGCCTAGTGCATTGTCATATCAGATTATTAGGGCGGACCATTCGACCGTAGCACAAGCGTCTTGCTTGTGTTGGGAAGCGCACAAGCGAGACGCTTGTGCTACGTACCCTAATTCTGCCAGGGTGACAAAGCACTAGCCAGCCGCAAATGCCAATCGGCGGCCCGCCCGCGGACTAAAGGGAACCGAATCGTACGCTCCTTTAGAAAATAATCTGCAATCTCGTAAGTAGCGTATCCTGCTGTCGCAATCGACCGCCCGGGCCATCTCCTAATTGAACCGGCCTGTTGAACCAGGCATGCTCCCAATTGAACTGAGTACGGACCCATCTGTTTAGATACCAATTGAAACCCAGCGTCATCTCCGTCGCGCCGGGACTAAAGCGCGAGAGGTCCGCCAGATTTCTCGCACCGGGAGTAAACACTATCCCGCCTTCTTCTAAATGCGAAACGCGAGCAACCAATTCCCAGGCGCCGGGAGCCGCGAAGGGATGTTTTGGATCCCACGGTCTGAGTGGATCAATGGGCATGCTGTAAGCCGTGCGGCGTTCACCTGTCAATAACAGGGTCGCCATGACGTAAAAGGAATCTGTGGGGACATCTATCTGCAAGCGTGCTCCCGGTCCGACGGAATTGGGCCGCATCTGCTGATCCATATGCAGATATTGCGCGGCAAACCCGAACGCATTGAAGAAATAGACGACTTCCGGGCTGTAACGCGTCCGTGTGCCATTTGCCTGAACCGTGGAATTAAATTGGAAGAAGCGCACCTGGCCCGGCGTGCGAAACGCATTGGGGCTAATCGGTTCTTGTTCCTTGCCGACGGACCCGGAGACACCTAACTGGAATCCTTGCAGCCATGCTAGGGAGTCCGGATCGCCGAATGGCCGCAGCGCGATACGGCCAACAAGGTCCTTACTCCCATTGGTGTCGGAATTGCCGTTGATCTCGCCGTTGGATACGGAAGCCGCCAAGTCCAAGTGATTGTCAAAAAGCTTCTGACCATGTACCATGACGCCTTCATCCCGGGCAGGAACAACCTGGTCGAGCATCGACCGCTCCATGGTCGGCACGAAACGGTCTTGGATAAGCTGCTCGTAGCTGAAGGGTTGCTTGAACTTGCCGGCCTCGACCTGGAAGTAATCCACATAATGCACATTTATGTAGGCATCCTGAATGTTCGGCTGCACCTGGCCGAAATCAGGCAAAAGACGAAATTCGTAGTATTTGAACATGTCGGCTTCGACGCCTAGCCGGGCTCGCCGCAATAGGAACGTACTAATGTCCGTGGTATCTCGGTTATCGGCGTAACCGCGAAAATCCGCTTGAATTTGGCCCGTAATTCGCAGGATAAAATCCTGATCCAGTGACTCAATGAAGAAGCCGTTTCTCCAGCCGGCCCCGATTAAACCGCCCGGCAGAATCAGTTGGCCGTCCTTGACTTCCCCGAGATTGATTGAGCCAGGAGTCCCCGATGGAGGAAGAGGAGCCGTGGCCCCATCGACCGGGACAGGAGCGGATGGCAAGCTTCCCTCGCCGCTTGATGACAAGGGTGCCGTCGGCAGGGAAGCATCGTTCTGAGCCTTGGCAATTGATGAGACGTAAGCGCAAGTCGCGATCACAAGTATGATCACGGCCAGCCGGCACAAGGCTATAAATCGAGCGGGCATTGACTACCTCGCTTAGCAAGGCTGCGCGTCTTCGCATGGACCGGTCAATTTACGCCAAGAAACTACTGGGCGTAGCGTTGATCGGTCGGTATAGACCCTTAAGAACTGAGCCGAATAAGAATTGACTGGAATAGTGTCAAGTCAGACATATTCGAGCCGTGGACTCCGCATTACTTCACGGCCGAAAAACATCTCTCGACGCAAGCCGCCCGCTTTTCGTATTCTTTAGCCGGCGATGGCCCGATCTGAATCGGTCATGGAGGACGCGCGCGATGGGCGAGACATCTGCGGAAGGCGACAAGAAAAAATCCGGCTGGCTCAAAACAATTGGCGGCGCCTTTGGCGGCCTCTTGTCCGGGGCAATCATGATGTATGCCTCGCCGCTCATCGACAAGTTCGTCAAGCCGGCCAAGCCGGTCGCGAATTTCAAATTCGATGCTCAGGGTACGTCGGTTACTTTCCATAATGTTTCTACCGGCGTCAACGAGGGTTGGTGGGACTTCGGCGATGGATCGGCTCTTGAGCCAGTAGCTGCCGGTCAAGAAGCCGTCACGCACAGCTACCCCAATCCGGGCGACTTCACTGCCAAGCTGAGCGTCCGCAATCTCCTTGGCGATCAGGATGAACGGACAACCACGCTTCACCTGGCCAAGGTGCAGGTCGATACGCCGGCAATTTCCAGTTTTGAAGTCGTTCCGGTCAGTCCAGGCGGTTATGCGCCGGCTACCTTTAAGGTTGTCAGCAAAGTGAAAGGCGCGCAAGTCTGCTTGCTCGATGCAGGCGACGAACGTGACATGGTTGTTTTCGATGACCCCGCCCAGATGAACCAAGAGCATCTCGTCACTTTTGATAAGCCCGGCGGTTATGTCATTCAGATGGTGGCAGTCAATGGCACACAACACGCCCAAATCAACGACATCGCTCAAGTGAACGTGGCCCCGAAAAACGTGGTGGCGGCCATCATGACAACCACTACTCAGGCGACCCGCGTCGAAACCAAATCACTCGTCTACAACTTTGCCCAGTCATTCCCGGCTCAAGGCGACTCCTGCAAATTGGATCTCAAACTCCCTGCCGAATCGGGCTTTGTGATCACAAAGGTCTGCCTCTCTTCAGCAAGCGAGCCGGTTCTTGACAGCAAGAAGACCGAAGGGCCCATCGCACCCCCCTCCACGTGCCATGGGGCCCGCAACCTTCTGTTGCAACTGAGCCCGGACAAAAAATCTGTACGTCTCACCGGGGAACTCGTCAAAGAAAGCAGCTTCGGCAAGCTGAAGTCCGCTTTGCCGACCTTGCTGGTGCCGATTACGGTTGTTCAAGAAAAGCGCACGGCCGTGTCCAGCCCTGCTGTGCCGGTAACCGCTATGCTAGGATTGCCTAGCTCGGTAACTCTGCCCCTGCCTCCTCTGCCCAGCGACTGGGCTGATGCCAAGCGGCTAATTCGTATGGAACTGAAGCTCAACAACCAGACGATCTGGCAGGGCTCCCAATTGCCCCAAGGGCGCGGCGCCATTGTCACCGTGGGAAAGCGGCGCTTGCTCTTGACTGCCACGCCGATGGGCGACCAAGTCCGCCTCGATCTTCGGGAAGCGCCAGCGGGCAACACTGCTAATTAGGTTAAGGCCGGCATTATTCTGAAGCCGCTTCCGATACTAGCCGCCATCGGGAGCGGCTTCTTTTTTTGTACAATGACAAAAGGCGCCGGATTCGGTCGGTACGACAAGGGTTTCACGTTACTTAATTTCGAAGGCGGCCAACGTGGTGGCAGCCTTGGTCCGACGTTTGCAGCTTTCAAATGAAAAGCCATGTCGTCATGTAGAGACGAGTCTTCGAGTCCCACCAGCGCTTCGGTGGGACTCGAAGACTACGTCTTGGAATGAAAAGCCGCCAAAGGCGCCAACTGAGCGGATAGGTTTACAGGTGTAAACCCCAGTGTGCCAATTGGTTGGCCACCTACGGCAGCCACCAGGAATGTTTGTGAGGCCCCACTAAAACGCTCGAAAACAGACCCGTGGAAAGCGTTTGTGAGTTTTTGTGCCTTCTCGTGGCTTTTGAAGGTCTCGGCCCATGACCCTCTGGCCCAAGTGATGACCCTGTGGTGCACCGCCCGCGCGCCAGAGGGTCAGCAGGGCAATCCTCGGAGAACGCCGCTAATGTCACTGATTGGCTCGGAACCCCCGGCGCCTGTCGCTTTGGGCAGAGACAGCGAGGATCGCTTGTTTATCGACTGGGATGACGGCCATCACAGCATCTATAGCTGGAAACATTTGCGCGCGAACTGCCCTTGCGCTAGCTGCCGGGAGGAAAGGGCCGCGCCACCCGACCCGCTTCGTATTCTTAGTCCCGCCGACCTTGCCCCCAAGCCGCCGCTGGCTGCCGTTTCTATGCCCCGCGTAGGCCACTATGCCTACAAGATCGTTTGGAATGACGGCCATGACACGGGGCTTTATACGCTGGAAACCTTGCGAGCTTTGTGTCAATGCCCGGATTGTTCAAAGAAATAATCGTTTAGCCGCGAGCCGTCGGCGAGCTTGTAGGCGCTCCGCTGGCGCGTCGCGGCTAAACTAATGCATCGGAGACTTATCATGCCTCCTCCTGGCGCTCCTCAGCAACGCATTTCGTTGCCCGGCATCAAATTCGTCGTCGCGGTCGCCAGCGGCAAAGGGGGCGTTGGCAAATCGACCGTGGCAACGAATCTGGCACTCGCTTTGAAGATGCAAGGCCACCAGGTTGGGCTCATGGATGCTGACATCTATGGGCCAAGCATCCCCCTCATGATGGGCGTGCCGCTGGTAGATCCCAAGGTCACGCCCTTTCCCATGGAACGGTATGGGCTCAAGCTCATGTCGATGGGTTTTATCGTGCCGCCCGGCCAGGCGGTTATTTGGCGTGGGCCTATGGTTCACAAGGCAGTCACCCAATTTCTCACTGACATCGACTGGGGCCGTCTCGATTATCTGGTGATCGATTTGCCGCCCGGAACCGGCGACGCTCAGTTGACGCTGACCCAGACGGCGCCGCTATCCGGCGCGGTCATTGTCACGACACCGCAGGAAGTGAGCTTAATCGACGCCCGTAAAGGATTAGAAATGTTCCGGCAGGTGCGTGTTCCGGTTCTGGGCATCGTGGAAAACATGAGTTATTTCGTCGGAGAAGACGGCAAGCGCTATGAAATCTTTCGTCATGGCGGCGGCAAGAAACTCGCTGCGGAAGGCAAAGCGCCGTTCTTGGGCGAAATCCCCATCGACCCCCGTGTAGCGGAATGCGGCGACACCGGCGACCCAATCGTTCACAAGTATCCCGACTCTGTGATCGCCAAGGCCTATTTACAACTCGCCACCAGCGTTTCACAAGAATTGGCAAAGGGGGACACTGGACCGGATTTGCCCGAAGCAAAATTGTAAGACAAATCCGAAATACGAAATCCGAAATTCGAAACAAATCGGAAACCCTAAATACGAAAACAATTCTTCAATGAAGAGATCCCAAACTCGATGTGCAGGAGTCTGGGTTATTGGAATTTGCGCTTTTGAATTTGTTTAGGATTTCGAGATTCGGATTTCGGATTTACATTTATGGTTTCGTATTTCGAACTTTTCGCGGCGGTAGGGGCGCTGCCTTGAACGTGTCCGGCTAGGGGCGGTTTTGGGCGAGCCAGAACCGGGCCGGACAACATCGTCCACAGGGTGATGGGGATGACCCAGCGGAATTGCATGGGAGTTCTCTTCCACGAAAAAGGGGAAAGGAGGAAGGCCGGTTTCCTCCAATGAGCCCTGTATCGGCAAACTTCATGCCGCATCTTGTCTTTTGCTTGTTTCCGATCAAACAGCCGTGGTGCTGAGCGGATCTGGGAAATTGTCTGAGATTTAAGAAAACTGAGGCGGAGAAATAATTCCAAAGTGATGGCAAAAGTGTTAAGAGGTTGAGACAGGAGTCAGTCCGCTGCGCTAAGAAGTCGGAACATCGTCGCCAGGTGAATCGCTAGCTCGGTCATTGTCAACGCTGCCTACCGTTCGGCCGATCGTTATGCCTAGTTCGCGAATCTTCGTCCGCAGGCTGCCTCGCGTGATGCCGAGTATCTTGGCCGCTTGCACTTGATTGCCGCGGGTATGCGCGAGCACTTCTATCAACAAATGGCGTTCCATCCGGCGCAGGGTCTCCCCGTAGAGATTTTCCGATCCAGCTTGCAATCGATCGTGGACGAATTTGTCGAGGTGAAGGTTTGAATCGGCTTTGGAAATATTGGCGAGCTTCGAGTCCAGATCCAGAAAGTGGGGAGGCAAGAAGTCCGAAACAAGAACCGAGCCGGTCGCTTGAAGTAGGGATTGCTTCAGGACGCTTTGCAACTCGCGCACATTGCCCGGCCAGGAATAACGGCGCAAAGCAAGCAAGGCGTCCGGCGCCACGCCTTCCACCTGCCGGTTTAATTCCTTGTTGAACCGGCCTAGGTAGTGCTGAATGAGTAAAATCAAATCTTCGCCGCGCTCGCGCAGCGGCGGCAAGTGTATAGTGAATACGCTCAGACGATAATAGAGATCATCGCGAAACCGGCCGGCGGCCGCCGCAGCATGAAGATCCTGGTTGGTGGCAGCCAAAATGCGGACATCCGCGTGGACCGTTTCATTGCCGCCGAGGCGTTCGAAGCTCTTCTCTTGGAGCACGCGCAAAAGCTTGCTCTGCGTCAACGGCGACATATCGGCCACTTCGTCCAAGAACAGCGTGCCGCCTGCACATTGTTCGAACTTGCCAATGCGCCGCCGATCGGCCCCAGTGAAAGCGCCTTTCTCATGGCCAAAGAGTTCGCTTTCGAGAAGGTGCTCCGGAATGGCCGCGCAATTAATGGCTAGAAAGGGCCCGGTTGCGCGCCGACTATGGCCATAGAGGGCGCGAGCGACCAGTTCTTTCCCGGAGCCGCTCGCCCCAGTGATCAGCACCGTGACATCTTGCCCCGCGACACGGCCAATGGCCTTGTAAACCTCCTGCATGGCCGGGCACCGCCCGATGATGGCATCGGCGCGATCGTCGACGGACTCTTCTGTCGCTACGACGGCCGGCACGCGCATGAGCCGGCTGATCGCGAACGCGCGGTCAACTACTTGCCGCAATTGCTTCAATTCCAGCGGCTTCAATAGGTATTCAAAGGCGCCCGACTTCATCGCTTCAATGGCGGTCTCGGTGGTGCTCTTGCCAGTGACAAAGATCACCAGCGCCCGGGCATCGAGAGCCCGGAGACGCCGCAGCGCTTCCAGACCGTTCATGTCCGGCAATTGGATGTCCAGAATGACAACGTCGGGATGCCGCTTCTCCGCCAGCGCGAGTCCCTCCGTCGCGGACTCCGCCGTGAGCAAGTCAAGGGTCGGACCTTGAAAGGCGCGGCGAAAGGCATGCAGAATGGCCGGTTCGTCATCGACGACTAGAAGCGTCGGCATGGTCTAAGGATCCGTTTTGCGTTGGCTGTTTGCCGTTGTTGGAAGGCAGCGAGAAAGAGAAGACGGCGCCGCCTTCCCGCGCGTTGTCGCCGTTAATCGTGCCGCCGTGCGCTTCGACCAGGCGTTTGCAAATACTCAGCCCCAGGCCCAGCCCGGTCTCTTTACTGCTGACAAAGGGCTCAAAGAGCCGGGCGCGGATGGGCGGCGTAATGCCTTTGCCGCTATCGTGGATGCGCAGCTCGATGGCCGGTGTCGCGGCGTCGATGCCGCGCTTGGGCTTCATGGCAATTTGAATGGCGCCGCCATGCGGTAATGCGTCCAGCGCGTTTAGCAATAAGTTGATCAAGACTTGCTGAATTTGTTCGGGATCGATCTGTAAGAAAGCTCCTTCGTCCGGAACATCGGTTTGAATCAGGACACCTTGTTTGCGAGCGCGCCCTTCGATCAACGTCAAAGCGCGCTTGAGGACGACAACCAGATCCGTGGGGCGGCGCTCGCAGCGGGGCGGCCGAGCAAAATCCAGAAACGTCTGGATGCAGGCCTCCATGCGGCGGACTTCGCGCTCAATGATGGTTAGGTCTTGCGGCGGCAGTCCGGCCGGCCCTTCCAGACCGGTCTGCACCAGCATCTTGACTGATGTCAGTGGATTGCGCAGTTCATGAGCGACTCCGGCCGCGACCTGCCCGACTGCCGCCAGTTGCTCGGCATGAAGCACTTCCCGCTCCCGGCGCTGCAGTTCCCCGACGATGCGTTCGATTTCCTCGGTAACGCCTTGCAGCTGCCTGTGCAGGCCCGGAAAGTCGCCTTCTTCTTCGAGAGTAACGGATCCGAGGTCGCGGTTGAGCCGGCCGGCGGCATCGCGAATGCGCACGCTTAATTGATAGATCGAATGATGCAGACCGCGCGCCACGGCATAGCCCAACAATAATCCGCCGACAGGCGCCCCCAGGCCGACGAAGAGGAGGACCCATTTCAGCGTGCGCACGATCTCGCTATTTCGGCGATCGGATTACTCTTCCTGGTCGGTATTGAAAACGCGCAATGATATGCAAGGCCTGAGCACGTCGCGTTCGAGTTGCTGGGCCAGGCGAGCATCTTCGGCGCGTTCTTTGTCCGCCGGCACGGAGGCGCGGGCCTTCCATACTTTCAGATAGTTTTCCAGCCCGTCGCTGATCTGTTTTACGAAACCTTTTTCGGCAGGCTGATTGGCTAGGTCTTCGGCGTTGGACAGGAGTCTTTCAGCTTCCCGGTTTTTGGCCTCAATGTCCTTCTGAAGCGCCAGGGCGTCGCCGTGGTCGCCACGCAAGAGATCGAGCAAATCGCGTGTCGTCGATTCCAGGCGCGCGGCGGCCTGCTGGCTCTGGCGGTTTTCCGAGAAATCCTCGGCTACACCCAGATGCAAGTGGTTGAGGTAGAGCACGCCAAAAATACAGGCGCTGACCAGCGCGAGGCTGACCAGCGCCGTAGGCGCCAACAAGGCCAAAGCCAAACGGCGTCGCAACACCAGAATTCTCGGTTAAATCATAGAGCGGGAAGGCAACTGGAAACTATTCGCTTTATTATAGCCGCCCATTGGCTAGGTGATAGAAGGGACACCGCCGAGCCGGCCCCTCCAGGCGCAAAAAAACCCGCGCCGGCCAGGCGCGGGTTTGCGGGGGAGGGAGGATTCTCGCTTTTGGCAGCCAACAAGATTTCACGACGAGGTTGACTTATCTAAACCGGGCAGGGGTCGGCCGACCCGGGTTAGCGTAAAAGGCCTCCTTCGGCGGGACGAAGGAAGCGGGGTCTCCTTGTGATGGCAGTACCCGAGTCCGCTTTGCCAAGTACTGTTCCGGCAACACTCGGCCAACGAACTCGGGCTGCCATCAATACGCTCAGCGCTCAAGCCTTCTCTGTTCCAGCCCCAGGTTTGCATCACTTTCGCTGCAAGAGTCGAAGCTGGCCTCTTCTCCTGTA
>JBJMQT010000050.1:0-10776 GCA_045802525.1 Gemmataceae bacterium | reverse complement strand
TATGGCCGTTTTCCCACCGAGTACTTGCACGACCGGTTGGGTTTGGTCCAACTGCTTGCCAAACCGCACCGCTTGCCGTGGGCGAACGCATGAGCTCTTGTCCGAGAGCCGGATGCGGGAAATCCGCACGTCCGGTTCGATGAGCGGGGGTGTGGAAACGGAGCATGGGCAGATACTCTGGCACCGGCATCACCGAAAGGGCCGGCAACACGCATGGCTTCCCTAAACCACCGCGCCACCTCCCGACTCTACCGTGGAAAAGCCTACTCCAGTAAGCTGTCAGGCCCCCATGTTAGGGAAACAGACTCGTGGAAAGCATTTGTGGGTTTTTGTGTCTTTTCGGTGCGTTTTGGTTGACCCTGTTGCTCAAGTGAGGACCCTGTAGTGCACCGCCCGCGCGCAAGAGGGTGATCAATAATTGAACACTTTTGTGGCCTACAACCTTGAACGCGGTCCCGCTCGCCGCCTGAGATGTAGATGTAGTGTGGGACGAGTTTTCGAGTCCCACCGCGCACTTGGTGGGACTCGAAGACTCGTCCGACCCTACATGGCAACTAAATCGATTTATTTGGCGGATTGCTTGGCCACGGCGACGGCGGCTTGCCACTTTTCTAGTGACTTCTTGGCGCTAATCACGGCGGCGGTCGCCTGATCGGCCGCCGTTTTGTCGGCGGCCGCCTTGGCTGTTGTGGCCTTAACCGCTGCGGTCAGTGTCTCGACTTGTTTCGGCGCGGCAGCCGCCGCGGCGGTGGCCGTAGACACGGCCTGTTGAGCCTTAGCAAAGAGGTCGGCTGCCGCCTTGACGCCGGTTGTTAGATCAGTGGCTGACTTCTGTGCGGCGGCCAAATCGGCGGCTGCTTGATTGGCGATCTCTTGGCTTTTCGCGGCGGCGTCGGCCAAGGTCTTGTTGTCTTTGGCCTTGGCGGCGGCCTCCTTGATCTTGGCGGCGGCTTCAGCGTAGGCTTTGGCCACCACGTCTTTCGCCGTTACTTGAGTTTGAGCCCCCGCTACCGCGGCGTTGGCTCGATCGAGGGCCGTCTTAGCCTGGGTGAGCGAGTCTGCTGCGGCCTTAGCCGCCGCGGCAGAATCCGTGACCGCTTTTTGAGCAGCGGCCAGGTCCGAAGCGGCTTTGGTTGCTGCGGCCTGCGATGCGGCTGCCGCCGTTTTAGCTTGATCCGCGGCTGTTTGCTTGGCTGCTATGTCTTTCTGAGTGAGTTCCACGCGCTGGGCCAGCGTGGGCGGGTTGGAGAGGAGCAGGCCCGCGAACTTGCCGTCGGCGGTGGCGTAGACGGCGATCTGGCCGCTCCAGTCACCGGCGATAACCCGGCTTCCGTCGCGATGGAAAGCGACTTTTAGAGATATATCGGGTTGCGCTTCGAAAGTACGCTGCGCCGTGCCGTTGCCGTCCCAAACGCGGGCGACCTTGTCGCGGCCGCACGAAGCAAGGCGGCCATCATGGCTGTACTTGACCGATGAAACGCCGCCGCCGTGCGCCCCCCAGCTTTTGATCGCGTTGCCGTTTTCCATTTCCCACAAGCGGATGGTCGTATCCTCGCTGGCCGACGCCAAGACGTTCGAATCCATGCGCCAACTGACTTCGGTAATGGCCGCCGTGTGGCCCCGGAGGGAAAAGTATTCACGGCCCGTGTAAGCTTCCCAAACGAAGAGACCGCCGTTGCGGTCGCCGGTTGCCAAGAGCACGGCGTCAGGGCTGAACTCGAGCGCGGTTATCCAGTCGGTGTGTTTCTTGATTTCGCGGACCAGGCTCCCGTCTTTGGTGGAATAAATGCGGATCATTTTGCTGGGTCCGCCCAGGGCAATTTGCGTTTGGTCGGCGCTAATATCGGCGGCCAGGACAAGGTCGGGTTCGTCGCCGACTTCAATGACGCGTTCGCCCGTCTTGACGTTCCAGACAACGACGCGTCCCGATTTGCCGCCGTGCCCGCCGCCGGCCAAGAGCAGACTGCCGTTGCGGCTAAACTTGAGGACATGAGGCGTGCCTTCGGGGAAGGGGAGGATGCCGAGGAATTCCAGCGTCTCCGAATGGTAAAGGATGACCTGCTTTTGGCCCGCGACGGCAACCAGCGGCGCCCAGGGGCTGCATGCCAGAGCGGTTAACGCGTTTGCTTTTGCCGTGTGGACAACGGGCTCCAATGGCAGCGGCTTCTCCGGCATCGGCGGCGGGCCCTCCGGCTTACCCTTCACAATTGACTTCAGCCCGATGTCGGTTTTAGGTTTGTCGCCGACCTTGGCTTTGCTTCCGGAGTTTTCTAACAAGCCGCCTGCAATCCATTGGCGAACCAGATCAAGGCTCTCCCTGGCAAGGATGTCTGCCTTGGGCGGCATGAACGGTTCCTGCTTGTGCGTTAGCATCAGGTAAAGCCGGCTGCCGTCCGGATCGCCGGCCTTGACGGCCTCCCCCGAACTACCGCCTTGCAGGACTTTCTGGTAGTTGCTCAGGATCAAGCCGCCGCGGCTCTTGTCGGGATTATGGCAGCCCAGGCACTTATCGCGCAACAGCGGCATAATGTGGTCGTCAAAGGTGATCTTCGCGGGCGGTCCGGCGGCCTGCACCGCCGGCGCCAACCCCGCGATCGCGACAATTGCAAAGACGTATTTACGCATTGATAGGCAACTTCAATGGTTGAACAAAAATTCCCGCGAGTTCAGAAGCGCCCAGAACACGTCTTCGAGCCCTTTCTTCTTGTCCGGCTCCGTGGCTAATTGGGCTTGCAGGGTCTCCATTTCCTTGGGAAGCGGCTTGCGCGCCAAACTGCGGACGTAAAGCTCCTCGATGATCTCGGGCGGCGTCTTCTTGGCCGCGAGGCGCTTGCCGAGGAGGTCGCCCTGTTGGATTTTCTGGGTGGTGGTGTCGCCGTTGAGCAAGTGCAGCGATTGCGACAGCGTCGGCTCCAGCTTCACCTCGCACGAGCAGACCGACTCGCGTTTCGCACGCCCGAAGGTCGTCAAAAAATAAGTGCTGGTCGTGCCGTCGGCAATTTGCACAGCCCGCGCGCCTAGCGGCAGGCCGGGGAACTTATTTTTCGTCTCGGTCACTTCGCTGATGCAGTCCAGAAACGTTTCGGCCCGAATGCGGCGGACGTTGGCGCGGGCGAAGTTGCGCGTGTCGCCGGCGTTGCTTTCGTTGGGTTGCGTGGCCAGTTGATAGGTCCGCGACGTGCAAATGTCGCGAACGAGCTTCTTGAAGTCGTACCGGTATTCGGTGAACTTCTTGCCCAGCTCAGCCAATAGTTCGGGATTGGAGGCCGGGTTGCTGACGCGAACATCGTCCACTTCATGAATAATGCCCATGCCGAAGAAGTGGGCCCAGACCATGTTGGCCAGATTCGTGGCGAAATAGGGATTGTCCGCCGACGCCAGCCACTTGGCGAGGACCTCGCGGCGGTCCTTGCCCGCGCAATCGGGCTCCACGCCGCCTAAGAATTTCGGCTTCATGACGCGCCCGCCAATCGGATGCGCCACCTCGCCGCCGCCGCTGTTGAAGACAACGATCTCGCGGGGGTCGTCCGCCGGCTTACGGCCAATTTGCGAGAAAAACGCGGCAAAACCGTAGTAATCGTCCATCTTCCAACGGTCGAAGGGATGGTTGTGGCACTGGGCGCATTGGATGCGCATGCCCATGAAAACCTGGGCCACGTTTTCCGCGGTTTTCAGCGTGTCGGTCTCGTTTTGGTAATAATTCGTGGCAGGGTTCTTGAACGTGCCTCCCTTGGCCGCGAGCAGCTCCTGGACCATCTGATCCATGGGCACATTCTTGGCGATCTTTTCCTGGAGCCATTCATAGTAGAGCAGCATGGCCTTGTAGCTGACTTGCTGCGACGAGCGGATTTGCAACAGTTCCGCCCATTTGAGCACCCATAGCTCGACGAACTCCTTGCGGCCCAAAAGTTCGTCAACCAGCAGCTCCCGTTTATTGGGGGCTTTGCTTTCCATGAAGCGCTTGTATTCGTCGGTCGTCGGCAACAGGCCGATGATGTCCACATAGACGCGCCGGAGAAACGCTTCATCCGAGCACAGTTCGGAAGGCGCGATGCGCAGTTTCTTGAGCTTGGCGTTGACCAACTTATCGATGTAGTTATTTTCTGCGACTTTGGGAAAAGCGAATTGCAACGACTTGGGCAGCACAATGACCTGCGCACCGACCGTAAAGGTGGCGAACCGAGCCATCACGAAAGCTTCGCCGCGATCGCCGCCGGTAACCAGACCGTCGGGTGAAACGGCTGCCGAGGTGTCATTATTGCTGAGGAAGAGGGCCAGGCCGGTCACGTCGCGCTCCGTGCCGTCGGAATATTTGGCGCGCACGATCATCTGCTGCTTGGCGCCCTTGCCATCGAGCACGGCGCTCTTGGGAAACAAATCGACCGCTATCGGCGTCGCAACCGCCGGCGGATCGAGCGGCGCGCCGGCATCCAGCCAGCGAATCAGCGTTTGGTAGAGAGGATCTCCTTCCTTGAAGCGCGTGCCGCCAGTATGCGGCACTTTGCCAATATTCTTTTCAATCACCAAGCTTTCATGGGGCAGCGCCAGGTTGACGCGCCGGCCATTAACTTCGTGGGTAAGCCGATGATAGTCGCCGTCGGGATCAAATCCGAAGAGCGATAGGCGAAAGCCGTCCTTGCCGCGAGCCGCGCCATGGCAGCTTCCGGAATTGCAGCCGGCTCGCAGGAAGACGGGCATAACATCGAGCTTGAAACTGATCGGCCGATCTTTTTGAGCATCGGTAATCGTGACGGGCACGGTTATCGCGCGGCCGCCGTATTGCACGATCAGGTCCGTCGTCCCATCGGCCACTGGCGTAAGGAGGCTCTTTTCGAGCTTGGCCAGCTTGGTATCCGCCAACGAGACGATGGCTTCGGACGTCACATCGCACGTGATGCCGTCGGGAAAGACCGCGCGGACGACGATACGCTGCTGGGCCCGGCCGGTGAATAGATGAATATCGGGCGGATAAACTTCCAGCGTGGGAGACTCGGCCCTAGCCAGGGAAACACCGCCCCACAGCAAACACCCAAGCGCCAATCCAACGGTAGTTGCCTTCCAAGATCGCATGCAAGGTGCCTTCGTTTTTGTTGTACGTCGTTTGGGTCTCTGGGCCGGGCGGTCACTTTTTCTGTTCCTTCGCTGCCTTTTCGCGTTCTTCTTGTTCCAAGCGGAGTTTTTCCAAACGCGTCAAGCGTTTCTCCGGCGCCTTGGGCGGCTCGGCCGGCTTGGCGGCGACGGGCATCGGCGCTGGCTTGGGCGGTTCGTTGGCCTTGGGCGGCAAGGGCACGTCAATACGGAGCTGCGTGCCTCCCAGGTTGTGGACGATTGGTTCGTTGTCTTTGGTGACAACGACCTGACAAAAAATGTTGTTATGCTGGCCCGGCGGGCTGGTGGGATCGATCTTTACTTTGAAAGCTAGTTCCTTGGTGTCCTTGGTCACGTCCATAACGGGAGCTGTGACCTTATTCGGCAGGCCCAGGAGCGTCACCTTAGCGACCCCCTCGAACGGCGTCTGGTGCGTCACCTTGCAGAAGAGGTCGGCGACCTTTCCCTGCTCCGCCGCGGCGCTTTCCATTTTGAAAGTGAGGAACGGCGGCGCCACATCAAGCGTCGCTAGCTGAGAGGAAACCCAAACGGGACCGTTGCCGACCGTCGCCGTACCGAGGACGGCGGTTTTCCATTTGCGCACCTGGGCGTTAGCCGCGGCGTTGATGGGGAATAGCACCTCGGTTGCACCTTCGGGAATAACGACTGATGCTGCCGAACCAACCCCGGGTGGATTAAAGATGGGCGTGATGGTGATCGCCGCCTTGAAGCCGGGTTTGCGCTCGGCAACGATTTTGAGGTTCATCGAGCCGTTTTGCACAAGGGGAACCTTGGGCTCAACGATGCTGATTTTGAAGGGCACTTCTTCTGCGACCGCGACTGCCGCCCGGTCTAAATCATGCTTCCAGTAGATCCCCTGGTTCGGGACGGCGACAAGGATGACGCTTTGCAAGAAATGCGCGAGAAACTTCTGGGCCGGGTCGGCGTGGCGAGCGCTGAGCCGAGCCAGGGCCCCGGCCACGGGCGCGTCCGCGGCGGCCTCAAAGACCACCGGTATGGCTTCCAGATTGGCCGGCACGTTTTCAGAGTGCATGTTCAAGCCTGGAGGCAACCCTTCGGCATTGAGAATGAGTTCCCCGCCAAAATCCTTGCGGCTGGCCGAAACGAGCGTGGCGAAGCGGTTGCCGCGAGGCACGGAAATGACCTGCCGTTCTTGCGAGTAGCCAAAGATATCCACCTTGGGAATCGATAAGGTTAGAGTCGGTTGGACGGGAGTAAACTCGATACGATAGAAGTAGGTTGGCCCGCCTTTGCCCAGATGATCGTTAATGGCGAGGACGTACTCGCCGTCTGCCGGCGCCGTGAAGCGAAAATAACTGTCCGGGCCGACTGCATCATCATTGGCAATAAGGGGCGCCCCGCCAAAGGGCGCAATGGACATCACCGAGTCGAGCGGCGAACCGAGCCGGCGTGCGTAACAGTGAACGTCGTACGTCTGGCCTTTCTTGGCTGTGAAACGAAAATGATCGACGTCTCCTGCCTTGGAGATGACGCCGTTGAGCGCGATGGGCAACTCCGGCACTTTGGTCGCCATCTGATGCGTGTCGTTGGGCTCGACCTCCATGACGTTGCCGAAAGAGCTTAAGCGAAAGCGGTTGGCCGAGGGCGCGATGCCGCCCGCGTCCTGGGCAAACAGACCGAAGCGCTCGTCCGGCGTTGCCGGCAGTTTGACCTTCTGCTTAAACTCGCCTGAAGGATCGCCCAGAAACGTCACCTCGACTTCCTCGCCTACTTTTCCACCGGCAGGAAGAATGCCCAGCGGGCGCGGGAATGTGCCGACGTGCAGCCGATAATTGCAGGCGCCATTGCCGCCATAGGCGCTTTCACGGACCATCACGTAATAATTGCCATCCGCGGGAATGATCGCGGACACCACGGCGTCTTGACCCAGCAGGGGTGAATCGTCACACGCCGCCAGCTCAAAGCGCTTGGCGTCTAAGATGGCGATGTAGGGATCGAATAGAGTCGTCCCCAGCCGCATCGCTTCAATCTCAGCCGTGACGCGCTGACCTTTTTTAGCCTCGAAGGCAAAGTAATCTACGTCTTCAGCATCGACGACGCCGCTGACCGTGACGTTGAGCGAAATCTTTTGAGCGGTAGCAATCTCGTTGTTCGGCTCTTTCTCGCTGATTTGCGGTAAAGCGCCCACATAGAAACTCATAAGTTCCGAGACGCCGCTCGCCGACCGGACGCGCGCGACATGCTCGCCTAGCCGGCAATCGGCGGCCGCCTTGACGGTGACTTTGACCTGGTTGTCGTTGACGACTTCCAGCTTGGTGACGGTCACGCCGGGATAGTAGAGGAGGATTTCTTTGGCGTCGGCGAGTCGAGCGCCGTTGAAAAGAAGGGTCGCTTCCGTGCCGCGCTGCATGCCGCGCGGCATGATGCTTCCGAGAGCCGGCGAAACAGCATTGGCCTGGGCCGTGCTCCACAATCCGCAAAAGCAAGCCAAAGCGATTCGTAGCGTTCTCATGGCGTTAATCGAAATCATGCGATCAGTTCTTTACGAATCTTGGCCTCGCGAACGATATCAATTGGCCGATTGCCGGGCGCCATGAGCTTCTTTTCATGGTCAATGCCCAGTTGCTTGTAAACGGTGGCCGCCAAGTCTTCGACCGTAAGCGGGTCGTTTTCCGGTTCCGACGCGGTGGCATCGGAGGTTCCGTAGGCGAAACCCTTTTTGATGCCGCCGCCGGCGAGGACGACGCTGAACACCTTCGGCCAATGATCGCGGCCGGCGGTGCCGTTGATCTTGGGCGTACGGCCAAACTCCGACGAGATCATGATGAGCGTCGAATCGAGCAGCCCCGTGCGATCGAGGTCGCGAATGAGGGTCGCGAAGGCCTGATCGAAAGCCGGGACCTGGCCCTTGGAACCGTCCTTGATATTGACGTGGAAATCCCAGCCGCCGTAAGTCAATGACACAAAGCGGACACCGGCAGCTACCAGACGCCGGGCCAACAAGAGGCGCTGGCCGGCGGCATTGCGGCCATATTCGTCCCGGAGCTTGGCCGCTTCTTTATTGATGTCAAACGCTTCGCGGGCCTTTTCCGAGCTGATGAGGCTGTACGCGCGCTGGTAAAACGTGTCCATGGCCTCAATGTTGTCAGCCTTCTCCTTGCCGGCGAAGTGGTCGTTGACCGCGTCCAGCATTTTTCGCCTTTTGGTAAATCGGGAATCGTCAACGCCGCCGGGCAGCTTCAAGTCTTGCACCGTGAAATTGGCGTCGGCGGGATCGCTGCCCAGGCTGAAAGGCGAGTATGCCGAACTGAGATAGCCGCTGCCGGCAAAGTTCGTGGGCATGCTGGGTACGCAGACGTAGGGCGGCAAATTGTTGCGCGGTCCGTATTCATGGGAAACGACGCTGCCCAGGCTCGGAAAGACGAGAGCCGGACTGGGTCGATAACCGGTGAACATATTATGCGTGCCGCGTTCGTGCGCCGCCTCGCCATGCGTCATCGACCGGCAAACCGTCAGCTTGTCGGCGATCGCGGCGGTCTGCTTCCACAGTTCATTGAATACGACGCCGTCGATTTTCGTCGGCACGGTGCCCATCTCGCCGCGATATTCGATGGGAGCATAAGGCTTGGGATCGAACGATTCCTGATGGGCCATGCCGCCGGGCAGGAAGATGTGAATTATGGACTTGGCCGGTCCTTCTTTTTTCTCGCCTGGTTTGCCCTCCGCGCGGGCCTGGAGGCGGAAGTAATCGTCCAGCGTCAGGCCCAAGGCGCCGATTACGCCGACGTGCAAGAAAGAGCGCCGGTTGGGTCGGCGGAAATGGGCCGGATCGTCATACCAGGTTCCTCGGGTCGGACGCTGCATGACACGGTCTCCTCATGGGGCGGTCGAGCCTCGGGATAGCGGACAAGGGCGATGTAATTGTTAAAATTGTTAGTTGTGCATTCAGAGGGAGGTCAGGAAGGCAAACTGGCAGGAAAGACGATCACTGTCTTTTTCAATGCGGAAATAACTCGCCAGGGAGCGAGGCTGCTACCTTCCGTGATATGAGCGTCCGGGGGCCCTGTCAACTCTTTTTTGTCTCAAAATGCAGCAGTGCAGCACGCCGCAATATGAGGAAAGTTCGCCTGGCATGTGTCAGCGCCGGCATGTGCCCCTCATGACCCACCGTCTTCCACACATAGGTCCGGCAGCCGCCGCAAGGGTTTCCAAGTCGTCCCCTTGCCAGCCCCGCGTGCATTAGCTATCCTCAAAAAACACTAGAACTTCAACGATCATTAGGAGGCGGCAGCCGTGATCAGCGTGCGCGGCCTTACCAAGTATTACGGCGATTATGCCGCGGTCCGAAATGTTTCCTTCGATGTGCCTGCTGGCACGGTTGTCGGCTTTCTCGGTCCCAATGGCGCCGGCAAATCGACGACCATGCGCATCCTCGCTGGTTATCTGACAGCCACGTCAGGCCAGGCGACGATTGATGGACTGGATGTCTTTTGGGACCCGGTTGAAGTTCGCCGCCGCATCGGCTACATGCCGGAAAACTGTCCGCTCTATCCCGAAATGCGTGTCAAGGAATATCTCCAGTTCCGCGCGGGCCTCAAGGGCCTACATGGCGGCGCGGCCGGCAAACGCGTCGCCTACGTCATCGAGCGCTGCTGGCTAACTGAAGTGCCCCGGCAGCTTATTGGAACTCTCTCCAAGGGCTATCGCCAGCGCGTCGGCCTTGCCGATACTCTTATTGCCGATCCGCCCGTCCTTATTCTGGACGAACCTACCGCCGGCCTTGATCCCGCGCAAATCCGAGAGACTCGGACGCTAATACGCGACTTGGGCAAGGAGCATACGATCCTGCTTTCCACGCACATTTTGCCCGAAGTCGAAAAACTGAAGTGCGACCAGGTCATCATTATTAACCGCGGCGAGGTGGCGGCCGCCGGGTCGATGGAAGAACTGGCTCAGCGTTCGGGGCGTAAAAGCCTTGAAGACGTGTTCATGCGCATCGTTGAGCGCGAAGAAGCAGTTGCGCCATGATGCGCGCTTTGCTTAGAGGCTGTTGCAAAATTAACCACCCACCCTCTACCCTGTGGCTCAATGTGTGCGGGTCTAGAGGGTGGGGCGCTTGAGCCAGAGGGTAGGCCCTTGAGCAACAGGGGCAAGCGGCACTGGCGGCCCTTACTCCATAGCAACCCCCAAGCAATTGCAGCCGTTTACGGGGGTGCTCGGCGAGGTGTGGCTCGCCGGTCGTCGACAGGTAGGAGGAGAACATGCGCGATGTGAGAGCACAAGGATAACCCGAATACCATGTCCCTACCTGAACCATACCCCGACCTGGATGAAATACTCATGTCGATTGGCGAGGCGGGGCGGCGCCTGAGCGACATAGAAGCGAGCGAAGGCGCTGCCGGCAATATCTCAGTGTACATAGGCTGGCCGGTTGAGGTGCGCCGCCTGTTTCCACTTAGCGAGACGCTGGAGTTACCGCTGCCCGCTACAACTCTTGCGGGCAAGGTGGTGCTCGTCACCGGCTCTGGGCGCCGTCTACGCGACATACACAGAGATCCCGCCGCCAACCTCGGAGCGGTAGTGGTCGGGGAAAGTGGGCTCACGGGCACGCTGTATACCTCGCCGCGCCGCCTATTCGAGCGGGTGACCAGCGAGTTCAACTCCCACCTGGCCGTGCATAATGACCAGGTGTCCGAGAGCGGCACC
>JBJMQT010000049.1:0-45317 GCA_045802525.1 Gemmataceae bacterium | reverse complement strand
TTATCGTTGCTTCCCGTAGCCAGCATTTTCCCGTTAGGATGCATGGCCACGGAAATAACTGCTTCGGTATGGCCCCGGCAGCAGCGAATTTCTTGGCCGGTCTTGAGATCCCACAGGCGTACCAAATTATCCCAACCACAGCTAACCACCGACTTGCCGTCGGGCGTGAATACCACTCCGATAACCATTTTGTCATCATGGCGAAAACGGAAGTCTTCAAGAGGCGAGGAAGCGGGCTGATTGGCCTTGAGAGTTTTCTCGTTCTTCGTTTGCGGGGTGATATCTCCCGCTTGTGCGCAGTTAGTTCCGACCACCCCGAACACGAGGATAAGGGAATGAATAACGGGCCGGAACATCGGCAAGCGCCTCCTTAGACTCCGGAAAAAGAATTCCGCGAGCAACTAAAGCCTCTCAGCAAGGTAACCGGCGGTGTCTAAGCCGTCTAGTCGGAAGCTAGTTTGTAGGGTCCCTTATTATTCGCCCTCGACGGTGTTGGCCGCGTACCACTGAGGTGGGGTGGTTTGGGCCGAAAATAGCCTAACACTGCCGTCGCCCATGCCTGCTTGAATGCCCGCGCGATGTGGTGCTTGGGGTAGACCTGGATCACAAATTGTGGGCCTTACTTGGAAACCTGAATATACGTCCGGAATGTAGCTAGGCGTTTGGCGTCCGGACGTTAAAGCCCAATAGCTGCACTCCGCATACTTCTCAGCATAAAAAACGATGTGGCCCATGCCTTGGACAAAAATGGTTTCCTTAAGCCTTAGCCTTTTGCCAAAGAGAACGTTGTTCGTAGCGTAATTTCCGGGAGCGTAGAACGGATCCGCAACATTGGTGGGATCGGATGGGCATCGAAAAACCGGGAGGACCGTGTGGTAGTAACTACTACCTTCCTTATAGCCGCTGCTTCATTCTAAGTAGGGCTGGAGAAAATCTAGAGTTGTCCCATGGCGCTCGCCAACAGTGTCAGGATTGCTTGGGATGAACCCCAAGGTGTCATGGACGTTATGAGTGGCAAGCAAAACTTGTCTCAGGTTGTTTTGGCAATGTAGCCGGTTCGCCGCCTCTCTCACCTTTGAAACGGCGGGAATTAACAGCCCGATAAGGATGACAATTAAGCTAAGAATTACGGCCAGATCCACCAATAGAAATCCGGGTCGTTTGGAACCATTCATGGCTTGGCTCCTTTAGGGAAGAGATTTTGACGCACGTGCATCGTAAATCCGTTTCTAATGGAAAACAATTGGTTCCTGTTCTTGTTGTTAATCAGGCATAGAGCAGCGGGCAAACAGTCTTGATCTCACGAACGAAATACAAAAACCGAATAGCGGCGAACCTGCTGCGAGTGTTAAAGCGCTCGCTAAGGTCCGCCGCTATATGGCGTACTATAACCGACTGGCCGCGCGAAAGAGCTGAAGCGATCCTTCGCCATTGATATAGAGGCCCGTTTAGTTTGCCCTATCGTCCTGGTTGTGGGACATGTCGAACTTGACGTCCAGGCTTGTGCCCATGTCCTCTTGATCTGCGTCGCCAAATTGATAACGGAGGCCTTCGCCGATTTCACCAAAGAGGGAATGGCGTATGCCTTGCAGAGTAAACGCAGTGCCGGGGACGCCTTGGTTCAGGTGGTGGAATGCGAACTGCGTCCAAAACTTTTCGAAATGGGCAGCGCTATTTGTAAAGAAGCTGCCGACCTCATTACGATGGCCTTCAGCCAGTTCCAGAGCGGAGACAAGGCGTTCGGCGGCCTCGATAAAGTTCAGGCCCTTGGCGCCGCCGAACCCGTGAGAAGATCCGATGGGGCCCACGTTGGGCGAGCTTGGCGCGCTGAATCCCGAAAGCTCCTTGATGTCAATTTCATCAATTTTATTGTTCCAGGCGCCCCGGGCATTGTTGAGGACGATGAATCCATTGGTCACTTGCACCGTGATGGTGTTTTCGAACCAGCGATGGTTCCAGTCCGGCCCGCTGTTGATGGCCACGACGCCGTTGACGCTCATTTTGTAATAGCTGTCGATGAAATCCGGATCGCCGGCCGTGAGGTGAACGCTGTAGGTTCCGTTGGGCACCGCGATTTTCCAGGAGGCGTTCGGATCCTCCGGCTTCTGCATATGAATGAGCGTGTCGTGCAGCTCATCAGGCGAATAAGGTTCGTCGCGATCGCGAGCGGCGGCGGTATTGTCGATGTTCCAACCGAAGAACAATCCATTGCCGCGACTGCCATAGGCAAGACCCACGTCATCCATGTAACCGGTCGGAACATTGCTCGCATCCGACGTGAAATTTATGTGAGCGCTGAAAAGGCTCGAAGAATTCGGCGTAGCCGCGGCTTCCCCGGACAAGGCGCTCTGGCCGCCGGCGTTGACGGCACGGACCTCGTAGTAGTAAGTGATTCCGTTAGTCAGGCCCGTATCCGTGAAGGAGTTCGACTTAACGTTAGTCTGGTAAGGCGCGGCCCCTTCGCCGCCCTTGGTTGTGGAACGATAAATATCGTAGCTGGTTGCCCCGGAAGCGGCCGACCAGTTCAAAACGACTTGTGTATCACCGGCGAAAGCTGACAGCCCGGTTGGCGTACCAGGCGCGGGCACTTGCGGCGTTGCTGAGACTTCGCTCGACAGAGGGCTCTGACCGCCCGTATTGACCGCGGAAACTTCGTAGTAGTACGTGGCGCCGTCCGCCAGGCCGGTGTCGGTAAACGAGGTCGACGTGACATTGGTCTGGTAAGGCGTAGACCCTTCACCGCCCTTGCTGGTGGAGCGATAAATATCGTAGCTGGCCGCTCCCGATGTTGCCGACCACGTCAGTGCAACTTGCTGGTCGCCTGCCACAGCGGAAAGGCTGGAGGGAGCGACAGGAGCGGGCACCTGCGGCGTGGCCGAAATCTCACTGGACAAGGGGCTTTCACCGCCGGCATTGACAGCACTAACTTCGTAGTAGTAAGTGACTCCGTTTGTTACGCCTGTGTCGGTGAAGGAGGTGGAGGTCAATCCTGTTAAATAAGGAACACTTCCCTCGGCGCCTGGTGTCGTCGACCGATAAATGTTGTAAGAACCCGCGCCGCTGGAAGCCGGCCAGGACAGGGCCACTTGGCCATTGCCCGCCTTGGCGGCCACGCTGGCCGGTGCGCCCGGGGCCGGAACTTGCGGCGTAGCAGACACCTCGCTGGAAAGCGCGCTTTGGCCGCCGGCGTTGACGGCGCTGACCTCGTAGTAGTAAGTGACTCCGTTGGCAACGCCCAGATCGGTGAAGAAGGTCGAAGTCCATCCCGCTAAATAGGCAGCGCTTCCTTCCCCGCCAGGCGTAGTCGACCGATAGATGTTGTAAGAACTGGCAGTGGACGTAGCCGCCCAGGAAAGCGCCACTAAACCGTTGCCGCCATTCACTGATAGGCCGGTCGGCGCGCCGGGAGCCGGCACTTGGAGAGTTGCCGAGACCTCGCTAGACAACGCGCTTTCACCACCGGCATTCACTGCGCTGACTTCGTAGTAGTAAGTCGTCCCATCTGCCAGACCGCTGTCCGTGAACGACGTCGAGATGACGTTTGTCAAGAAAGGCGTGGGGCCTTCGCCGCCCTGGGTGGTCGAGCGAAAGATGTCATAGCCGGTTGCTCCCGAAGAAGGCGCCCATGTCAAGGCAACCTGCTGATCGCCGGCCGAAGCTGCTACGCCGCTCGGAGCGCCTGGCGCCGGCACTTGGGGCGTCGCGGAGACTTCGCTTGACAAGGCGCTTTCACCGCCGGCATTGACCGCGCTCACTTCGTAATAATAAGTCGTTCCATCGGTAAGGCCGCTGTCGGTAAAGGAGGTCGAAGTCCATCCGGCAACATAAGGAACACTTCCCTCAGCCCCACTGGTAGTCGAGCGATAAACGTTGTAACTTACCGCTCCAACCGAAGCCGACCAGGAGAAAACGACTTGGCCGTCGCCAGGCTTGCCTGCTACGTTGACTGGCGTGCCCGGAGCGGGAACCTGCGGCGTTGCCGATACTTCGCTAGAAAGCGGGCTTTCACCACCCGCGTTAACGGCGCTGATCTCATAGTAATAAGTCGTTCCGTCCGTCAGACCCGAGTCGGTGAACGACGTGAGGCTGACGTTGGTCTGGAGAGGCGTGGCGCCTTCGCCCCCCTGGGTGGTCGAACGATAAACGTCGTAGCTGGTCGCTCCGGAGGCAGCCGTCCAAAAGAGGGAAACTTGGCCATCGCCTGCTGTGATGGCAACCGAGGACGGAGCGCCCGGTGCAGGCACCTGAGGAGTGGCTGACACCTCGCTGGAAAGCGGGCTCTGACCCCCCGGATTGACGGCGCTTACTTCATAGTAGTATGTTGTCCCATTGACCAATCCCGAGTCGGTGAAGCTTGTGGATGTTAACCCGAAAACCCAAGGCGTTTTGCCCTCACTTCCCGAAGTTGTCGAGCGAAACACATTGTAACTGGTTGCACCCGGCGAGGCCGACCACGAAACGACAACCTGACCATCCCCATGGTTCGCCGACACGCTCGCCGGCGCGCCCGGCGCCGGAACCTGGGGCGTAGCAGACACTTCACTGGTTGGCGTGCTTTCGCCACCGGCGTTCAAAGCACTTACTTCGTAGTAGTACGTTGTCCCATCCATTAGGCCCGAATCCGTGAAGGAAGCCGAGGCGACATTGGTCTGGTAAGGCGTAGCGCCTTCGCCGCCCTGGGCCGTCGAGCGATAAACATCATAGCTTGTCGCTCCGGAAGCGACGGACCACGTTAAGAGAACTTGTTGATCGCCGGCCGAAGCGGACAGGCCCGTCGGCGCACCAGGCGCCGGCACTTGAGGCGTGGCCGAGACCTCGCCGGACAAGGGACTCTGACCGCCGGCATTGACCGCGCTGATCTCGTAGTAATAAGTGACTCCGTTAGTCACGCCCGTGTCGGTGAAGGCGGTGGAAGTCCATCCGCTCAAATAGGGAGTGCTGCCCTCGGCGCCAGGCGCCGTCGAGCGATAAATTTTGTAAGAACTTGCGCCGCTGGAAGACGACCACGAAAGCACAACCTGGCCATCACCATGGTTGGTCGACACGCTAGCCGGCGCGCCCGGCGCCGGCACTTGCGGCGTCGCGGAGACTTCGCTTGATAGCGGGCTTTGGCCGCCGGCATTGAGCGCGGAGATTTCGTAGTAGTACGTGGTCCCGTCGGTCAGGCCCGTGTCGGTAAATAAGGCCGAGGTGATATTAGTCTGGTAGGGGGTAGCGCCTTCGCCGCCCTTGCTGGTGGAACGATAGATATCGTAGCTGGTCGCCCCGGAAACAACGCTCCACGTCAGCGTGGCCTGGGTATCGCCGGCGGATGCTGACAAGCCGGCCGGAGTGCCCGGCGCCGGCACCTGCGGCGTAGCAAAAGCCTCATTGGATTTGATGCTCTGGCTGCCGCTCTCGACAGCAGTGAGTTGATAATAGTAGGTCGTTCCATTCACCAATCCGCTGTCATGGAATGATGTACCAACCAAGCCCGTCGCAATGGGTGTGGCGCCTTCGCCCAGGCTCGATGTAGCCCGGTAGACATCATAACTCGTCGCCACCGCCGATCCCGTCCAAGCAAGGTCAACCGCGCCATCGGCCCCTTTGGCAACGAGCGAGGTCGGTGCGGGCACAGCCAGCGTCGTCGCACTAATGTCAACAAAGGGGGAAATGCCCACCGTATTGAATGCCTCGATGTGATAATCCTCGAGGGTGCTCGGCGTCAAACCGCGATCTTGGTAGCTGGTAGTGCCGGCTGCGAGAGTTGCGATGATGGTAAACCCGCCACCGGCGGTCGCTCGTCGAATACGATAGCCATCCTCATTGTTGGCATTGTCGGTCCAAGTCAAATCGATCTCGGTCTGACTTACCAGGGTCATTTGCGCATTGGTCGGTGCAACGGGCGGCGTCGGCGTCGTGGCGTTCGCCTCATTGGTGTAGGACGAGTCGCCTCCCGAATTAGTGGCGCGGACACGATAGAAATACTGCGTCCCGTTGCTCAGGCCTACGTCTGCGAAGTTGGTCACATTGGCATCTACGAGAGCCACTTGACTGTAGATCCCATTGACGTCCGTCTTGCGCTCGATCTTGAAACCCGTCTCGTTATCCGAGTTGTCTGTCCAAGCGAGATTGACGGCGCCAGCTGCAGCCGAGGCCGAAAGGTTTGTCGGGGCAACAGGCGGTTGCACCGTCGTGGGCGTAAACTTCCATGTAAGGATGTCTTGAACGGCAGACAAGCCGCCGGTGCCGCCGGTGAATCCGACGAAAGCGGTGCTGCCGCCGATCAACGAAGGGATGTCCACGGTGTAGTTGAAAGTGCCCGTCTTTTTCGTGACCGTATCCGTCAGGTTCACCGCCAGCGTCGTGCCGTCGTAGGTCATGGTGACGCTAAAGACATCACCGCTGTGGAGATCCATGCCGGTGAAGCCGATATCGGTGGAGTTTAGGGATGTCGGCGCCGCTCCGTTGGTGTAAAGACCCGTGGAATTCCAACCTTCGCCTTGGTTACTGTACAAGTCAAACTTTATCGCCACACTGTGGCCAATGCCTCCTGACTGGCCACTAAGAGCAGATCCGTAGCCTAGCCCGCCCCCGGATTGACCTATAGCAGTCGGGCTAACGCCCTCTATTGTGAAAGTAAATCCGTCCGCCTTGGCGTTGCTTAACTGGAAGGTAAATTGCGTATTGAATTTGCCGATATCAACCCGGCTTGTCGAAAAAGCGCTGGCATCCTGATCTTGTCCGCCGTTGGTTAATTCCAGGCGTGTACCCGAGAGAATTGTGCTTCCATTGAAGGCCAGCAGGCCTGCGGCATTGGCAAACCCATTGGAAAAGTCCAGGCCGCCCCCCGTAGGCATTAACCGGGCCTCGAACTCTTCAATTGCCAGTCGCTGTTTGCGAAAGGGTTTCCGGCGAATCGGTTGACGTAGTTTGCGAATCGAGAAGAGATCCCACATGGAAAATCACCCCTGGCAGACAACGGATCCAGCCGTCGGGCGGCAGAATCTTGGATCATCAAAGGCACGGCGAACAGGATTCCGTGCAACGGGGATTGGTTTAGCTCTTAGGGAGCCAACGCTAGCGGAGAGGAAGGATGCCAAGCCATGAACAGTGGGGACGTGATAAGGGCATATGGCCTGGATCGGCGCGAGGGGCAATCAAGCATAGAACAGAAATTCCAAGGCGGCGCGGATAGGGACAAGCAGTTGGGCCGAAATGCGGCCTTAACAAAAAAACGACAATTGTTTGGCGATTGATGAAGAGTTGTGGTAATTCAGGAGATGGCGATATTAATCGCGCCAGGCGGAATAGGACTCGCACGGATCTGCCGCGGCGTGGCGCCACCCCAGGCAACTGGGCTTCTGCTGTCTCCACTCTCGTATATGGAGGCAAAAAAGGCACCACCGCATCTCCTTAGCCCGTTGGGGGTCGGGATGGAGGGCGGCTTGCCATTGGGGTGGCGCCCCGCCGCGGCAGACTATAGGGATTTCAGATCATTGGATACGTTTCATAACGTTCATAACACACACTGCCCCCCTTTGACCTAAGTGCTTGGTAGCGCACATGTAGACACATCGTTACGAAACGTGGCCCGCTTCCCGTGTTATGAAACAATAGACTCAATCAGGACACACTATATGGCTCTGTTAAGCAACTTAATCGCCCAAGGCACTTCAATATTGCTTGCTTCGATCAAGACCGCACCGTGCCTTCCTGCAATTGCGACTCCAAGCGGGCCAACAATTTATAGGCTGCTGGCCGGTTATGTATTTCCTGCCTGAGTGAATAAATCACTTGCCGGCAATGGCGCTCGTCATCATCGCGGCCGGGAAAGACTATGCGAAACCGTTCCCAATCATATTCGGGACAAAGTTGGTTCAGCGTACGAAAGCGGGCGGCGGCTTCTTGCAAGGTCAATCGCTCCGCCAACACCTCGTCGATAACTCTCTTCTTGCCTTCGATGTTTTCGATAAACGCTCGATCGCGGGATAGGAGATTTTCCTTGAGGGCACGCTGTTCTTCCATCCGCATCATGAGGGCGTGAAATTCAATGGGATCAAATCCCAGGCTCCTGGTTAGTCCAAGGACTAAGAAGAAGGCAACCAAAAAAAAACTGCCGATCAGAAACGCGTTAATCCAAGCCCTCTGGCTCGTGAACTCCTCGGCAGTCTTTTTCATGGAAATGGCCCTCATGGAACAACGGGTTAAGAGGTTGTTCATGTTTGCAATCGAAAACTGCACGATCGCGCCTGTCCCATTTACGGGGAGTCTCCGGCAGGCGCACCGTGCTGGCCCGACGCTTCGTCAAGAACTTGTTTATTTCAGCCCTTGTAGGGCTCTTTATTTTTCGGAGAGCCCGATTCGGAGGCCATCAGGGCGGCGGCTTCCGCTCGGAAACGGGTCAATTCTTCGAGAAAGTCTTGGTGTGTCTCCATCCACTCGACCGCCTTGTCAAAAAACTGGCGGGCTTGAATTGTGTCGCCCAACCGGTGATGAGCCATTGCCAAGAAAAACCAATCGAAACTATCGCCGCCGTTGGGATGCAGCCGAATCGATTCTTTGAGAGCTACGGCGGCTTCCTTCCACTCGCCTCGACGATAGTGGACGACGCCTAGCGTATTCCAGAATGTGCCGACGCCGGGGAAAACCTTTACGACGCTCTGAGCCAGGTGGACGGCTTTGTCAACGTCGCGGAAGGATTGGTCCGGGCATGTTACAAGGAACCAGGCCAAGTTGTTTTGAGAAAAAGCATCATTATCGGAACGCCTTAAAGCTTCGACATATTCCTCATAGGCCCGGGCAAAATACTGTTTGGCGAGAGCCAGACGCGTTTTGCCGGTTCGGGAAAGAGTATCCTCTTCGGAACAATTTTGGCAACGTTGATCTTTGCCAGTTGATTCGACGGATTTTCTAACCTTTTCCTTTCGGCCGCTATGGGCTCCCGCCACAGCTAAGACGGCGGGCGCCATGGGATCCTTACCCGGACCCGGGCACTTGGAACCGCCCCCCGAACGAAGGTTGCCATTGAGAGGGCCAAATTGGTGGAGAGCTATCGGTTGATGAGGGTCGCGAACGAGCAAGGCCAATCGATAGAGCGTGGTGGCCAAATTGCGGCAGTATTTGCTCGAATTCGGAAAATCGTCTTTCAATTGATCGTACAAGGCCACCGAATCCAAGAAGGCTTTCTCGGCCTTCGAGACCCGGGCCGTTTCCTGGTAAAAGATTCCCAAATTGTGATAGCTGTCGGCCAGTTCCTGCTTGTAGCCGGGAACCACCGGGTATCTTTCAATAAGGTCTTCCCAGCGCTCAATGGCTTCCAAACACACGCGCTCGGCTTCATCGGACCGATTGGTTTTCTTCAAGAGGTTGGCCAGATTGACCTGACAGGCAGCCAACTCCTGTTGGTAGTCCGGAGCATCGGGGTGTTCCTTGACTAGATGGAGATAAAGATCAATGGCCTGGCGGTGCGCCTTCTCGGCCTCGACCAGGTCTCCCGATTCCATCATGAGGATGCCCAGGTTGTTCTGACAAGAAGCCACCCCCTGTTGGTAATCAGGACCCGTCGAGGTCTGGGCGAGCTTTTCAAATTGTTGAAGGGCTTGACGGTAGGCGCCCATGGCTTCGCCATGCCTCTCCATGATCTTCAGCAGGTTGCCCGATCGGAGAAGACTGTTGGCGAGATCTTTACACAATTCCGGGTTGTCCGAGAAATCCTTGGCTAGGCGGTGGCGAAGGCTAAGAGCCATTTCGCACGCGGCCAAGGCTTCGCAAAACCGACCGGTTGTTGCATAAAGGCGGCTCAGGTTATGGTGGCCGCGCGCCAGTTCTTGTTTGTACGCCAATTCCTCTGGAAAGCGCGATGCCCAACCTCCAAGCAGAATCAGAGCCTGTTTGTAAGATTGCTCCGCCCGTTCGTTTTCGCCAAGTTTTTGCTGGATAAGGCCAACGCGTAGATAAGCTTTGGCAGTTTCTTGACGCACACCGGGCTCATCGCTATTGTTCCTGGCAAACTTTTCATAAAAGACGAGTGCCTTCTGGAGATTCTCGCGGTCCTCGCGTTCGCGCTGCGGATCCCGGGGCAACTGCTTTTCGGCAACGGTTAAGCAAAGCTCGTCCAGCGACTGCAAAGCCAGTCGCAAGTTCCCTTCGGCCTTGCGGCGCTGTTCTTGCTCGCGCTGGTATGCCGCGTCCGTCCGGCCTTTCTCATGCCAAATCATCAAGCTGCTGATCGAGGACAGGGCCAGAGCGAGCATGATCAGACCCGCCACGGCGCCGACCAGCGGCTTGTGCCGGCGAATCCACTTTGTGCCGCGCTGCACCAAGGTAGGCCGGCGCGCCAAGATCGGCCGGTCTTCCAGGAAGCGCTGGAGATCATTCTCCATCTCTTGGGCCGTGGCATACCGGTCTGCCGGATCCTTGGCCAACGCCTTCAAGGTGATGGTTTCAAGTTCTTCAGGAATATCTCGTTTGATGCGCCGCAGGGGCTTGGGTTCTTCGTTGGCGATTTGACGAATCAAATCATGGCGGTCGGCGCCGTCCAACACGGGGCGCAGAGTCAGCAGTTCATAAAGCGTGGCGCCCAGCGAATAAATATCCGTGCGGTGATCGACCAAGGTGGGCCGAGCCAGGGCTTGTTCGGGGCTCATATAGCGGAGCGTGCCCAAAATATCGCCGGTCAACGTCAGTCCGGTGTCGCCATGCAAGCGCGCTAATCCGAAATCCGTTACCCATAGATTCCCGCGGCCGTCAATTAACAAGTTTGCCGGCTTGATGTCTCGATGGACAACCCCCTGTTGGTGAGCATGCTCCAATGCGGCAGCGGCTTGAATCCCCATGCGGGCCACAGCGCGGAAGAACTCTTTACGCTTGGCCGAATCTTTCCGCGCTGAGGAGCGATCGGTCAATTGACCCGCCGGCGGCATGGTTTCCGTGGCCGCCTGGCGATCGCTAACAGCGGGGCGAGCCGAGCTGTGTTTGCCCGAAGCGTTTGATGCTTCTGAGGAGGCTGCGGCCTCGGCGATGTTCAGCCCTTGAATCTGGCGCAGTTCGTGAATAAGGCCCGCGACGGTCTGACCGTTGATATACTGCATCGCGTAGTAGTGAACGCCGCGTTCCTCGCCCACGGCAAACACCGGAACAATGTTTGTGTGATGCAACTGGGCGGCGGCTTGCGCTTCGTTCTTGAAGCGCTGCTGATGTTTGGCTTCAAGGGCGCCGGCAAACCGCAATACCTTAAGAGCCACGCGCCGTCCGAGCGATATTTGTTCGGCCTCATAGACAATGCCCATCCCACCCCGACCGATTTCGCGAAGGAGGCGAAAATCTCCCAAACAGCCTCGGACGGGTCCACCGGCACTAAGGGCGTCGGCGCAGGCGATCAGAGGCGCTGAAATCGAACGCATGAGGCGCAAGGCTGGCAAGACCTGAGGAAGCACCGAAGCCAGTTCCGGATGGAGACGAACGTACTCGTCTGGGTCTGGTTGATCCCCTTGCTCAATACGCTCCAAGTACTCGTCGGCCACGCGAGCGATCAACGATTCCAAAGCGGGATCCTTGACATCAGGGCGGATGGTGTCCTTCATATCTCCGACTCCGTAACTCCGCCTTCCAACAATAATTGACGAAGCTGCAACAACGCCCGGCCATACCGCTTGCGCGCTGTGGCGGGGTCGATGTCCAGAATGCAGGCCACTTCCTGGTAAGACAACCCTTCGAAGTTTCGCATCAACAATACTTCGCGTTGAGGAGGCGGTAATTGCATCAAAGCTCCGCGCAATCTTCTAGCCAACTCGCCCTTGGCAATTTGTTGGCTGGGCGTCGGAACGTCTGCCAACAGTTGATCGGCCAGAAGAAGCGAGGATTGTTCCGGCAAAGGCACCTCTCGACTCATGGCCCGCCGTGCGGTCTTCAGATGATGGCGTTGGATTTTAAGAAGGCGCTCGTAAGCGGTCTTCCTCAGCCACAATCGGAAGGGCATGGGACGCCGCTCCAGATAGTCCACCAACCGTTTATAAGCTTCCAGATGCGTTTCTTGGACGACATCGGAGGGATCCACGCGGGCACGCAGTTTCGCATCCAAGCGCAATTCAACCGCCCAGCGCAGACTGTCCCGATGGCGGGCGAATAACTCTTCAAACGCCCGGCGATCGCCCGTATGGGCTTGCAGGAGCAGGGTTTGCGTTTCCGCAGAATCCGGCTGCACCGCATCCATCAAGACTCCTCCACCCATCTACCGCCAAAAAATATGAAAGTGTGACTTAATTGGACCGCTAGTCTAGAGTCGCCAAACGAACGTAGGTGATCAGGATTCTTGCGCCAGCCGATTATCCAGGCGGCCATGTTGACCATTTCTATACTCGCCCGCTCAGCGGTTTGTTTGGCTCAAAGGCAAAGAACTTGCGCGTATGGCGATCTGAACCTTTGAAAAGGCGATTTTCTAAGCACTGGTTTCGAACGAACGCTGCCAAGCGAACGGTATTAATCCGAATGAATCAGCGAACCAAAAGGGTCATTTGGCTTCCATGGCTCGGAATTGCAATTCAGCCTGAATCACTTTGGCGAGAATCTGTTGGATTTGCCGTTCACGATCTGAACCGTCGAATTCGCCTTCGGCAAGGCGTTCGATGTCGGGCTGGAGGGCGCGCAGGCTCGCCCATAATTGATCACGTTGCGAGATGGTTTGTAGGTGATCGGGGTCCATTGGGCATACTCCTAAAGGAGGCGGGCATTCGGCCCTCCGCTCGCTTGGCCTGCTTAGCCCTGAGATTTGCCTCCCTGCAATAAATGAAGTACTGATAATAGGCGAAAACGCGACAAATCACGATAGGTTTTCAAGGCTTTTTCTTCGCGTTTTTTGCTCCCGTCAAAAATAGAAAGTCCGGCTTACAAGATCCCCAACTGCTCTTGTCACTCCCCGGCGTGTGTCGTTATTACGCTGACCTTCTCGGAATACTGCCGTCCACGCTGATCGAAGGATTGACCTTATGAGTATTTTGTTTGGCTTGCCCAGTTTGCCGTTTCTTGTTTTCTTTGCCGAGTTGAGCGTCGTTACGCTCGGAACCATCCGGATCATCTTTGTCTCGCGCGGCATGAAGCGCCTGGCGCCCCTATTAGGGACCTTTGAGGTCTCCATCTGGCTGTTCGCGATCGGTCAGATCATGAAGAATTTGAATGACCTGAGCTGCTATGTCGCATTCACGGCAGGCTTCGGAGTAGGCACCTATCTCGGGATTTTTATTGAAAGAAAGCTGGCCCTGGGCAACTTAATGGTGCTGATTACCTCTCACCGCAACACCGAGTACCTCATCGATCGATTGAAGTGCGCGAACTTTGGTGTGACGCGATTGGACGCGCAGGGGGCCAAAGGCCCGGTTCAAGTCGTTTCTACGGTCATCAAGCGCAAAGAGCTGGAAAGCGTTGTGGCGATTATCAAAGAATTCGATTCCAAAGCGTTTTACTCGGTGAATGAATTGCAATCGGCTGAACAAGGAGTTTCCCCTAGCCAGGAGAAGAGTCCGTGGGGCGCGCTTGCCAATCTGCTCAAGACTCCAGGAATTAGCCCGGGATCGCAAAGCATCATGGACACCGTTCTAACGTCGGCACGACCGATAACAGGAGGCACCGGCCTCTCCGTTCAGACAGCCAGCCGATCGGAAATATAAACGAAGACGCCCCGGCTCAAGTCCATGACCCAAGCCGGGGGCATTGTCGCTTTTGTCAGTTACTTGTCGCAGCAAGCCGCGGTGCAGCAGGGACTGCCGGGAAAACAGCAGGTATCCCCTGGTTCTTTCGCGGCCGCGCAGCACGGGCTGTCCGGGGCACAACAAGCCGCGCCGCCGGCACAACAATCAACCTTGGCGGTCGCCGTAGGGGCCGTCGCGGCATTGCAGCAAGCCTCTTGGACCTGGCAACACGCGGCGCCGGCCGTGCAGCAATCGTTTGCTTTGGTATTCTTCACGGCGTTTCCATTTGCGCCCATACCGACCAGCGCTGTAGCAAGAATTACACCGCCGAAGAGTTTCATTAACATAAGTCATCTCCCAATTGGAAAAGAACCGCGCCTCACTAGGCGCACCAAGTCTACCATTTAAAAAAACAGAAAGGATTGGCGGACCGGGGCTAGCAAAGCCAAGCGCAATGGAAGATGTACAGAGGAGGAGAACCATTCAAAAGCGTCGGCGACACCAATTCGGTGAGAGAAATAGGCGGTCTCTGGGTCTTGGCATTGAGCGCCGGATTGGGTAAGCAACAATCCGGATTGCCAAGGTTTGGAGGCGAAGGTTTCGCCGTATCCGGCTGGCAGCAACAGTATTTGATCGGTTTGGGTTGAGCTGGAGGCGGCGCCGGCTGGCCGCCGGTTTCTTGGGGGCAACAGCAACAGGCTTCTTTCTTGACCGGCATATCAGAGGTGGAGCCGCTCCCGACATACCCCGGGCAGCACCAACCGGGCGACGGCACAAGAAGGGCCGCGCTCGCAAATGCCAGGATTTGCAAGAGCTTAGAAACCATAGCTGTACTACGACCGGTTAAGCGGGCTAGTTCACCTGTACCAGAATTCCGTCAATCAAGCAACCCGACCCTTACAGGAGGACAGCGCCAAATTGTCATGCCCTCGAGCGTAAGTAGTCGGCTCATTTTAATCTCCTTGGATTCTCTTGATGGCCTTGTCGGCGTACTCCCGAACCTTGGCATCTTGATCGGTCTGTGCTTCGGTCAGCACGGGGATGGCATCCTTGGCATCAGGACCGATATTCAGAAGCTCCAAAACCGCTTGGCCGCGAACAGAGGCGTCCTGGTCCTTGACGGCGGTGATTAAAGCAGGGATCACGGAGGTGTCTGCCGGCCCAACATGGCCTAACGCCTTCACGGCCTTTTTGCGTTCCTTGGCGTCGGCGCTAGTGAGCGCCTGCGCCCAAAAGCTTACGGGTTTGCCGTGGGAGAGAATGGGACCGCTCTTTTGGCCGCAGCCGATCGCAAGAACAAGCACACAGACAAAAGTAACGATTCGCATCGATTAACATCTGCCCTAGTAGTCCAGCGCCTGGATCACCTCGCCGCCCGCAATGGTCCCCAGCGCCCAGAAATCGCGGTGCTCCTGGCCGTCTGCGACAATGTTATGGACGAAACGAACCGAGCCATCGGCAAACAGTAAATTAACGCCGCCTGGATGGTTGCTGGAGAAGTCATCCAAACCGCCATCTGCATCGGTCTGGATATTGATCCAATTGTTATGCACAAGAACGAGCGCCTGCGCCGGACCAGTTGTGAAACGCCAAGGATTGCGGTCCCCGGGCCGGGTGAGGGCGCCATTTATCACGCCGGCCCAAATGCCTTTCGTTTGTCCCCATGCCCGATCACCGATCATGGTTGTTTGGCTGGTGCCGTCGGTGATGTCGGCAATGCGTGTTTTGCTATTTCGATAAAAGACGCCATCGCCGACGGAATCATCCACCTCGGAGGCATCCTGGCCCACCGTGGCCGCATAGCTTGACGGAGCAGCCAACGCAACGGTTTCATTGGTGGGGCCGGTCAAGGCAAACGGTGAAGAAGGGGGCGTGTCGGAGGGGCACAGATACACCTTCACCATCGTTCGAATGGCTTGTGAATCCTGCGCGGGCTGAGAAAAATCAATCTGCTTGAAGAGATTATCTTGTTCGAGGTGCGGCAATAGGAAAGCCGCCCACCCCCAGCCTGGCGAAGTCTCCGAGGAGTAGGCCGCCGCTACATAACCCGGCGGGAAGGCCGAGTGGATGTCGTGATATCCGTGGCAAGCAAGTCCCATCTGCTTGAGATTGTTCGTACAGCTTAACCGAGCAGCAGCCTCGCGCACTTTTTGTACGGCCGGCACAAGCAAGCCCAGGAGAATGCCGATGACGGCGATTACCACGAGCAACTCGATCAAGGTGAAGCCGCGCCGAACGGTATGCATTGAATAGCCCTTTTGAGTTAGCATAGCGGACAAAGCCCATTCCATGCCACAGCAAGAGCTGTTCGCAGCGCGCCCGCCGACGCCGTCGGTCCGCTATTGCGTTCAATAAGGCCGTGATCCATCCATTAGCTTGCGGATAAGAAGATTGGACCGCCTTGGGAGACAGGAAAAACATGGCCCGAAAGCGGTGCGACCACTTCGGGCCATGTTGAAAAAGGGTTCAAGTCTTTTGGTTGTCACTGTCTCGGCCAGTCTTTTCTCTTAATTCATCGATACGTTTGGATGCTTCTGCCTTCGTCAAATCCTCTTCAGCGGGTTCTCCGGCCTCGTCCGCGAGGGTGTCCATATACGAGCGCTGAGCCTGGGTCATCGGCTCGTCGCCGGTCTTCCACTTATCAGGGTCTTTCAACCTATTTCCTTCCGGAGGTGATTGCTGTTTTTTAGCCATGGCGTTCTCCTTATACAGAAACGAACTTGCCACCCACAACTAACAGTTGCAGGGGGTACTGTTGTCATTACCTATACAGAATTATAGCAATCGACGTGCCAAACGAGGAACGAGAGCATTGGGGAACATTGCCCTAATCGTCCAAGCCGGAGCGCTTGCGCTGTTCCTCGTTAACGCCTTCACCGGGCGAGAATTCCGCAGAGAGAGGCAATTCCTCGTCCGCCGATTCCGAACCGGTTTCGGGCGCGCCCCCGCCCCCGGACTGTTCAGGCTGCTGCGCTTGCGGATCGTCCGGAGATTTGCCTTTGTCGGGCTCTGTCGTTCCAAGCGGCGTGGACAGTTCGGGATCCGGCGTCGTTGTAGTGGCTTTCTTGACCATGGTTCCTCTCCTCGGGCGAGAGCTGAAGACCATTCATGCAAAGGTCGCGCCGATACGGGAAACACGCCTGCTACAAAAGCGGCCGCGCCATCCTGCCTGGCGCGGCCGTAAGTGAAGGCGATGAGTTTCGCCGTTGGTTCGTTGAATGCCGGTCTAGAAGGGGATTTCTTCTGGAACACGGACCGGTTCCGTTTTGCCGACCGGTCCTGTGGCAACATAATCATTTCGCCGCCTGGACGTCGAGTTGGCGGGCAGTGCCGGCGCCGGCTGCGAAGGCGGCAGCGCGTTGGTCGGCAACCGGGGCTGGGTCTTAAACGTCTTTCTTTGGCTATCCCAGGCCACCCACTGCTTTGGCAGACGATAGAGATACCGGCCAATGCCCAGCTTTACGGCCGCCCGCTTCAGCGCATCGGAAAAAGCTGCTTTCTTGGCGAAATCCGCGTGGTCTTGACCGGGCTCGCCGACATCCGTCTTGCTAACCCAACCCCCATCAACCCGCACCGATAGCCGGCACACGACGCAGCCATCGGGCAAAACGTGATACGCGTCCTTCCAGCCGTCAAAGCCGAATACCTCATCAAGCCGATCCATGCACGCTCGCGCATTCAAATAAGGCACGGCTAACGCCTGCTGCCCATCTTTGCTTACGGCCTGGGCCTTCCATGTAACTTCATGCGGCTCGAACGGCCTGGCTAAGGCGTCCGCCATTTCCAGCATCGACATTTTTGTGATCCTCATATTGGGAGCCGGACTTGGTAGTCCAGCGACAACGTTTTAATAGGCTGCTCTAGAGTATAGTGTACATATATATACAAGATACTTCCAGGCCGTTTCGTTGGAAAAATGACGGATTTGCAAACGGAAATTGGGCGGTGGAACCTTAGCCGAGCCATTCGGGATTCTTCGCCGTGGCGTCGAACTGATTGTCGGTCTTGAACTTCTCATAATGGCCGTCGGCAGCGGCTTTGGCGGTTTTTTCTAAAAGCGCAGCCACTTGCTGAGGCGCCATCGGTTTGAAGGTCTTTACCGCCTCCAGACCCTGTTTCAACATTTCCATGCTGTCCATGCCGGTAATCACCACCGAGGTCGGCAAATTCATGGCAAAGTGTAAGCACTCAATAGGGTTCGCCGTTTTGCTCTTTAGGATTGCACCGCTGGCGAGGGGCTTCATTCCCAGTACGCCGATTTCCTCTTTCACCAGTACCGGCAAGACCTTCTCGCCAAAACTACGGAAATGCGCGTCCATGACGTTGAGCGGCATTTGGACGGCATCGAAGTGAAAATCATGTTTCTTGGCTACCTCGAGCATTCGCAAGTGGACATACGGGTCTTTGTGGCCGGTGAATCCAATGAAGCGAACCTTTCCTGCTTTCTGAGCCGCCAGCACCGCCTCCTGCGCTCCCCCGGACGCAAAAATGCGATCGGGGTCTTCGAGTCGAATGATTTCGTGGTGCTGCAAAAGGTCAAGATGATCGGCCTGAAGGCGTTTCAACGATTCGTCGATCTGCTTGGCGGCGGACTCCTTGGTGCGGCCGTCGATTTTTGTCATCAGAAACACTTTCTTCCGGTAACCATCCTGGAGAGCTTTTCCCATGCGAATCTCGCTGGCGCCTTCGTTGTAATCCCAGGAGTTGTCGAGGAAAGTGACGCCGGCGTCGATCGCGCTGCGGATGATCTTAATACTCTCCGCTTCTTGTTTTTGTATGCCGATATGGAAGCCGCCTAAGCCGAGCACGGACACTTCCTGGCCGGTCCGGCCAAGCTTGCGATAGCGCATTTCTCCTCGAATCGTGTCCGAGGATTTTGACGCCTCCCCGGAGCCAGCCGACTCAGCAGCAGCGCCCTCCAAAGGATTCAGAAGTCTGTCGCCGGCGACCGGAACGCTGGCGGCAACCGTCATGGTCTTCAAGAATTCTCGGCGTTTCATGGGATGCTCCCGCTGTTTTGCTCCGATTTATGCACGGCTCGTTTGCAGGCCTCGAAAGTCAATTCTTGTTGCAACTGTTATGCCAGCTAAAGAAGGTCATCAACGCCTGGTGTCCCGGCGCAACTGGCCTCAGACACTGGCTATACGTTGCACGCCAGGCAGGAGCATTTCCAGCTCTCCATGGCTTTCCCGGCTCCCCTTGCGAAATTGGATTTTGGGAAGTGACCATGCTCGAGAATTGGATTAACAAGTTCGCGTCGAGCAGCGCGCACGCGTTTGCTGTACTTCTATTGATCGAAATGAGCGCGGCGGTTAATCTTGGCGGCGCTGGCTCTCGGCAACCGGAAACACCGAGACCTCCGGCGCTTGACTTTCACCTTGTTATTGAGCCCTCAGTCGCGACTTGCACCTCTTTGAACGCAGGCTTCCATCCTCTGCTCAGGCCAGATCCACCTCATCACGGATAGGAGTGAGTCCATGTCCCGCCTCGCCACCGTGTTCGCGAGTCTATTCTTCATCCCGTTTTTCACGTCTCCCGCGCAAGCCGAATTCATCAAATGGGGCTATGATTGGACCCGGTCGCCGATTACTGTTTCGGCCGATAAGGGCGGGACCGGAGGCATTACGTTGACCGTCCAGCCGATGGCCCAAGCATCCGGGACATCCGACATTGTGGCCGTGAACTTGGGCACGTTCAGCTCTGCTGCTTCGGCCGCTCCCGATCGCTTCACCAACCAAGCTTACAAACTGATGCTGGCCATCACCGACCTGTCTAATCAGCTTTCCGGAAGCGTCTCGTTTTCCGGCGTATTCAACGGCACGGTTTCGGTCGCCACCGCCAACATTGCCAACCACTTCACCGGTCCCCAGACGCAGGTCCTGAAGCTTGGCAAGGACACTTACACCGTGACCATCGGCCCTTATGCGGCCCCCGGCAATCCGGATTCTGTGATGCTGGGTTCTATTGGGGCTCACGTGGCTTTGCAGACCGACTCAGGGACAACAGGCGGCGGCAGTGGCGGCGGTGGCACAGGCAATGGCGGCGGCGGAAGCGGCACTCCCCAAGGCCGTGAGGCGCCCGAACCTACCGGCATCGTCATCGCCGGCATGGGCGCCTCGTTCACCGGGTTGGCAGCATGGTTGCGACGCCGGAAAGCGAGTGTTTGAATAGTTGGTCGCCTGTTACTCGGCCAAGGCATTGAGTCTCCTTGCCTGCTAGTGCATTGTCATACCAGATTGTTAGGGCGAACCATGCGGCCGTAGCACAAGCGTCTCGCTTGTGTTGGCCAAGCGCACAAGCGAGACGCTTGTGCTACGTTACCCTAATTCTGCCAGGGTGACAAAGCACTCTAGGCCGTCCTCATGATCCCTGGGATGGACCGGCCGCCTTCAAGAGCGCATCTCCCGTTAGTCGGTAAGTCGTCCATTCGTTTATGGGCTCGGCCCCCAGGGATCGATAAAACGCAATTGCCGGGTCGTTCCAGTTAAGAACGGCCCACTCCAACGAGCAACAACCGCGGCTGGCCGCCAGCCGGGCAAGTTCCACCAACAACCCCTTGCCGTGGCCACGACCGCGGAATTCCGGGCGGACGAACAAGTCTTCCAAATAGAGGCCGGGCTTCCCCTGAAAAGTAGAGTAATACGGATAAAAGACGGCGAAACCGACGACGACGCCGGCCTCCTCCGCAAGCAGCACTTCCGCAAAGGGCCGCGGCCCGAACAGATGTTCGCGTACCTCCCGCTCATCGAAAACGGCTCGGTCAGCCACGCGCTCATACGCGGCGAGTGCGCGGATAAGGCCAAAAACGGCCACAGCATCATCGGCGGTCGCTGTCCTGATCATGGGATTGGTGATGACCTCCAGAAATGTCCACCCTGCCAATTAGTCTCAATGAACCCACATTTTAGCTGTCAAAGAGCACTAGTTGGAGCCTTCATTCCCTTTGCCTTCGTTGGAGTGCTGCCCTAGCTTAAACGTTAAACCGCTTTGCGTCGTGTGGAATAGAGGGCTTCACATGGGGATAAACGATCGCTCCCGCGTCTGGGTCCTTAGCTTGCTCGTCCTTAGCCTTGCCGAGGTTGCACGATCAGACGAGGAGCCCCAAAGTGCAGGGAAGTCGAAGATCAGCGCCGAACTGATCCACCTTGAAACCAAGGCGGGCAAGATCTATGGCACGCTTGATCTTCCCGCTGGGTCGGGTCCTTTTCCTATCGTCATCGTCATTGCAGGGTCAGGCCCGACGGATCGGGATGGCAACACAGTTAAGTTGGGACTCAAAAATGATTGCCTTAAACAGCTCGGTCAGGGGCTGGCCGCCAAGGGAATCGCGGTTCTTCGCTATGACCGGCCTGGAGTCGGGAAGAGCGCCGGAATAGCGCTCAAGGAGGAAGACCTCTGCTTCGAAATGCTGGTTGAAGATGTCGTCGGGTGGATGAAATTGCTCCGGAAGGATCGGCGCTTCGCGCGCCTGGGAATTGTCGGCCATAGTCAAGGTTCCCTCGTGGGCATGCTCGCCGCCAAGCAGGGAAAGGCCGATGCCTTTGTTGCCCTGGCCGGAGTTGGGCGCCCGGCGGCCGAGGTTCTTCGCTGGCAATTCGCGAAGAATCTGCCAACCAAGTCGCTAAAGGATCAAGGCGGCCACATCATCGATGAGCTGGTTGCCGGCCGTACCGTGGCCGAAGTTCCCAAGGGACTCGAAGACTTACGCCTGAGTGTGCAGTCTTACCTGATCTCCTACTTCAAGTACGACCCCGCGAAGGAGATTGCTGGTCTTCAGGCGCCGGTGATGATCGTGCAGGGGACTACAGACCTCCAGACCCCGGTAGAGGAAGCAGAGCTGCTGGCCAAAGGCGCGAAGGGGGCGAAGCTGTGCTTGATCAAAGGAATGAATCACGTCTTGAAGGCGACGACAGCCACGGCAGTATTCGGTCAAAGGGCGACGTACACGGACCCGTCCATCCCGCTGGCGCCCACGCTCGTAGAAGAAGTTGCAGCATTTTTGCATAAGAGCCTGGGAAGCCTAGTGCCGTAGGTCGTATTGGCAAGGTGCCAAAAGCGCACGGCAGTATTTTTTTCCGTGCGAACGCACGAGCGACAATAAAGGCGAGCCGGAAGCGAAAACGAAATGGAGCCGGAGCGACAGTGACCGGAGACAGAGCAACGCGCTGGTGGGGCCGATGGTCACGGCGGCTTAACTGGCGTTGGCCCTGGCTGCCGGTCAAGCCGCGAGCGGTCAGTTCTCTTTACGGGCCGTTGTCGTTGCAACTACAGCCCTGAACCGCAATAGCCATGGGCAATTTAGCCTCGCCTGCCAGGCGCCAGGCCGGCAACTGAAACCGATTACCATCCGCATTTCCTGTCCTTTGTGGCGACGGCCGGAGAGCGCAAGAAGCGGCCGGGCCCTATTGCTGTTTGGGGCGCACAAAGGGGACGCGCACCAGATGCAAATGAAAGAATAGAAGAGGACAAGGCATCGGCACATGAGCGGTGGGGCCCTCGACTTGAGTTCCCTGCATTTGTTCGTGAAGAATGAATATGATCCAATCTATTGAATCTAGCACGCCCAAGCTTATTGCAGTTTCGCCACGACGATTTATGTCGTACTTCCTTAATTTTCGGATCCTGATTGTCTGGTCGCTATACCCGATCAGCTTTGTATTGTGCTACTGCTTGGGAAGTCCAATTCTAAATAATGCCGGCCGAGTACTCTTTGCTTGGCGGCTGTGCAACCTTGCATGTGTCTTAGGAGTTGTGTCGCTGGTGAGTCTCTATGCACTTGCAGTGTTCATTGGTTGGTTTGGAGATGTTAAGGTGCTCCTTAGATCGACAGAAGTCATCACGGCTAGCTGGGAAACGAAGTACAAGGACGCCATTATGATGTCTCCCCATCGGAATCGATTCATGTAGACTTACGGAATCTCTCCAGGCATATCCTTGTTTTCCAAGGGATCGTTGTGCCGATTCATCCAGAAATCCCACTTTCCGCTATCATGGAACTGTATTCGAAGAATCCGATCCTGATGATAACGCGTTATGATTTGACTTCGAATCGCCGAATTCAAGTTGCCAAAAGCAGCCAAGGGTCGAGCATAATTGCAAATTATGTCACTTTTGCGTTCCGTGGCGCCATCATTCAAGATATTCGAGACGAGGTCGCGGACGTGATCGGCAGAGTCCGGCCGCGTGTGCTTCTGCCAAAGCAGGTGGAATTCGAAAAGCAACGAGCGATACGAGTCACCCTCGATCCCACAGTGCCCTTGGAAACTAAGCAAGAAAATTCACTATTTGTGCACTCGTTGCTCGACCGGATCGAAGAAAACGATCTCTTGGTGTCCTCCCTGAACTGTGTCCTTCTCGAAGAATCGTGCCAAGCGCCACCGCCGTTTCTCGTGACAATCCCAAAGACTTCACGCTTTGGTCGGTTTACAATCGGCTTGTATAAAGTTTCCGTCGGGACAAGCCATTCCCGGTCCGACGATCCATCGCCATAGGAGACCGCATTGCGCGGGTTATCAGTGAAAGGTCAACAAACTCGAACCCGGGTACACAAATAAAGGGGGACAGCGTTGGACAGCGTAAATTAATCTTGCCGATCCCTATGGGAACCGAGATAGCAATGACATCAGAACCAGGCGCAGCATGTTGTGACGAAGGGGCTCTAGAAAGTGTTAATGAACTGCGACTATGGAGGAAATAATGTTACAACCACGGCACATTGGCAAGAACTTCAGATTTGCGATTCTTGTTGTTGCAGGTTGTTATGTTCTTAGCTACTTTGTTCTTTCGCGAATCGGTTATTCATGGAGTAAAGCTCTGGGATGTCAGGGCTTCTATTTCTTGCCGCCAAGTTCGCCAACGCACTTCACTATTCACTCCATATTGCGGATTCTTTATTGGCCGCTCATAGAGGTTGACCTATTGCTTGGTACGGGTTTATACCCAGGGAAAGAGCCATTGGCAGGGCTGTCAAAGTAACTGACAATGAGATCGGAGACAAAACGGAAACACAAAGTCAAAAGGAACAATCAAAAGATCAGGAAAAGGTGTCAGGAACCTTTTCCCACCGGTTTCCTGCGCGAAGTCAATGAAAAAGGTTCCTGACACCTTTTCTTGCTGCTTCGGCCGGTCAAGATATGAACCAAGCCTCTCAAAAGCAGTTGCGCGATTTCGTTGTCCATCATTGCCTCGGCCATGACTGACATTCCTAAGGCTCTTGAAAAACAAAGGGTGCGCGGACAGACCCTTAAGAATCGTCTTTGGATACTTCGCAGAGGGGAGACAGCATAAGTGAGTCTTGCCATAACTGTTGGTTGGCATGTCATCGCGTGAGTCCTTCCGCCGTAGGGGCAGCCCGCAAAATGCTTTCCATTTCTTTCCACGGGGGGTCAGGCGGAATGGAGAGAACCAAATCGAAGGGGGCTTCCCGGCGAGCTAGACCTTAGGTTCCGTTTTTCACGCCCAGCTTCCGTTTTTCACTCCAAACTTCCGTTTTTCATCAGGGGTGGGAGGGGGATGAAAAACGGAAAACGATTGCTCATTTCGGCCGCCTCAACTCGCCTCGCTAACGCGTCGGGCTACCTTGGGTCGGCAATCGGGTCCTTGCCATTAACCACCCGATGGCCACCTTGCGCGCTTTCGTTGTCTTTGGTTGTTGCAGCTGGACCCTGTTGCTCAAGTGACGACCCTCTGGTGCACCGCCCGCGCGCCAGAGGGTGATCAATAATTGAACACCTCCTGCCGACTTCCGCCCTCTCGTTGTCTTCAGTTGTCACTCATTTGAAGGCCGCCAACGTCGGACCGAGATTCCAACACGTTGGCCGCCTTCAAATGCAGTCCCAAATGCTTTCCATTTCTTTCCACGGGGGGTCAGGCGAGATGGAGGGAACCAATTCCGAGGCGTTTCTGGCGAGGCGACTTCCCGAGAAAATGCCCTAAACCGAATTGAGCGGGATCTGGTCGATGTAGCACCAAGCCCAGTTTTCGTTGGGCTCGGCGGACTTCATGATGGGGTGGCCGCTTGACTGGAAATGTTGGGTCGCGTGCTTGTTCTTGGAGGAATCGCAACAGCCGACATGGCCGCAGGTCAGACAAAGGCGGAGATGCACCCAACGGTCTCCCGTCGCCAAGCACTCCTCGCAGCCCTTCGTGTTGGGCTTTACCGGCCGGATTTGGCTCACATGCGGGCAGGGATCCTGAGTCATGGCGATTTTCCTTGTGGCTCGTGGGACGCTTGGGCGCTGCGATCGGGACTAATCTACATCTCCTTGAGATACTCATGAACAAACTGGACGGCCATCGCGCCCTCGCCGACGGCCGAGGAAACGCGCTTGGTGGAGGCGGCACGGACGTCGCCCGCGGCGAACACGCCGTGACGGCTCGTTTCCAGCAAGTACGGTTGCCGCAGAGGGGACCAGTGTGGGGATTTCGCCAGCGCCGGTCCGGTCTGCACGAACCCCTTGGCGTCCCTCTCGATCTCGGGAGGCAGCCAATCGGTCCGCGGCACCGCGCCGATAAAGCTAAACACGGCCGGCGTCTCGACCGTGCGCTCCTCACCGGTCTTGGTGTTGACGAGTTCGACGGCGGTAAGATGATCGTCGCCGCGCATGCGCCGAATTACCGTGTTGCACAGAAGCTCGATGTTGGCAACTTTCTCGATCCGGCGGGCGAGGTAACTGGACATGCTCTTGTATAAGTCATGGCCGCGGATGAGGAGCAAGACCTTGCGGGCCTGCTGAGCCAAGAAGACGGCGGCCTGGCCGGCGGAGTTGCCGCCGCCAACAAGGATCACGTCGGCGCCCCGGCATTGCTGCACCTCATTAGGCGTAGCGGCATAATAGACGCCGGTTCCTTCAAAGCGCTCGCAGCCCTCCACTCCGAGCCGCCGATACTCGGCGCCGGAAGCGATCAAAAGACATTTGGCGGCGATCGTCTCGCCGCCGTCCACATGCAAGACGGGATAGGCTTTGTCGAACTCCAGGCGCATCACGGGCGTAGGCACCGACAATTGAGCCCCGAACTTCTTGGCTTGGATCACCGCCCGGCCGGCCAATTCGGTGCCGGTCACCCCGGTAGGAAAGCCGAGATAATTTTCGATGCGCATGCTGCTGCCGGCCTGCCCCCCGGGCGCCGTTTGCTCCAGGACCACGGTGCTTAAACCTTCGGACGCCCCGTAGACTGCGGCTGCCAAGCCCGCCGGGCCGGCGCCCACCACGGCCAAGTCGTACACCGTTTGCTGGAGCGGTTGGCGGATGCCGATAACGTCGGCCAGTTGCCGGTTCGTGGGATTGCGCAGCATGACGCGCCGGCCGCAGGCCACCACCGGGGTGTCGGCTTCCGTCACGCCAAACTGCTTCAAGAGCCGGTCCACTTGCGGGTCAGCCTCCAGGTCGACCCAAGTGAAAAGCGCCCGGTTTTTGGCCAGAAAGTCGCGGACTCGAAAGGTGTCCGCGGAGTAGCGCGACCCGATGACGCGCAGACCGGTGAAATCCGACGATTGGCGCAACAACTGCCGGCGGGCGATGAACGCCTGAAGAATGATGTCGCTCAAGTCCGGGCATTGGTTCAGAAGGCGCCGCAAGGCTTCGCCTGAAATCTCCAGCACTTCACACGGACCCCGCGCGATGGCGCTAACAACCGCGGGGTCGCCGGTCACGTGGGTAATGTCGCCGGTGAACTGCCCCTTGTGATGGACGGTTACCTGCTTGGGTTCATCCCCGGAATAATCGACGATTTCCACCGCCCCCGATTTGACGACGAAGAACTTCATATTGCGTTGGCCGACGGCGAACAGCACTTGCCCATCATTGAAAGACTTGGGCGCCGCAGCGGTGCAGCCGCTTAGCCGAGTGATTTGGTTCTCATCGAGAGTCGGAAAGGCGATGGACAGCAGATTCTGTTCATCCATGCCCGGTGTCCTTTCATGGACTGGCGGAATTGGCGCGGCCGCCGGTTTATTCAACTAAACTCTTCCACTATTGCTGCCGTGATGATACCTCAAGACTGGCTTCAAGAGTGATTTTAGCGTTGAGCAGGCGGGAAACGGGACAGTTGGCTTTGGCGTCGGCGGCGATTTCCTGGAACTTCGGCTCTCCGATTCCCGGAATGACCGCGACCGTGGTCAGGTGAATCGTAGTGATGGTCCAGTTGCCTTGGACCTGTTCCAGGGTGAGGGCGGCCTGCGTTGAGAGCTTTTCAGGGGGGAAGCCCGCGCGGCCGAGCGACGCGGAAAGCGCCATCGTGAAGCAACCGGCGTGAGCGGCGGCGATAAGTTCTTCGGGGTTGGCGCCGATGCCGTTCTCAAAGCGGGTCGTGAATGAATAGGGCGTCTCCTTTAAGACGCCGCTCTGGGTGGTGAGCGAGCCTTTACCTTGTTTTAGGTCGCCCACCCAGATAGCCGAGGCGGTTCGTTTCATGGATCCGATCTCCAATTGAGGATATGGCGCACGATCTGCGCCTACGTTGCAGGTATTGCCCAACCAAGTAATCGTTTTATGGCGCCGCTTCGTCCTTCCGCAGGCCGAATCAACGAAAGCCGCCGGAAATGTACAGCGTCTCGCCGGTCACCCACGCCGAATCCGAGGAGGCGAAGTAGACGGCGGCCGGAGCGATATCTTGCGGCTGCCCAATGCGGCCGAGCGGGGTTTGCACTTCCGTTTGCTTGCGCATGGGGCTCTCGCCGATTCCTGCCGCGTTGAATCCTTCGGTCTCCACCATGCCGGGGTTGATGGAGTTGACGCGGATCTTGCGCGAACCCAGTTCTTTGGCCAGCGACCGGGTCACGGCGTCTACGGCCGCCTTGGTGGCGCTGTAGACCGAGCCGTTCGCGACTCCATAGGTGCTGACCACCGAACTGATGTTGACGACGCTGCCGCCATCCGGGCCGAAATGTTTGGCGGCTTCCTGCGTTGCCAAAATCAGACCCAGCACGTTTAGATCGAACAGTTTGTGGAAGTGATCGGCGGTTATGTCGGTCAGCGGCACGAAATCGTAGACGCCGGCGTTGTTGACCAAGACGTCGAGCCGGCCAAAAGCCTTGTTGGACTCGGCAAACAGGCGCCGAATCTCTAACTGATTGGCGACATTTGCCTGGACGGCGATGGCTTTGCCGCCTTTGCGGGTAATCTGATCGACAACGCGCTCGGCGCCCGCCTTGCTGGACGAATAGTTCACAACCACCGAAGCTCCTTCGGCAGCCAAATGAATGGCAATAGCAGCCCCAATGCCCTTGGACGCGCCCGTGACAATGGCGACTTTTCCCTTGAGTTTCTCGGCCATCATGGTCTCCTTTTGGTTAAACGGTTTAGTTTTCTGCTCCGCACTCTGTTCTCTCGCCTAGTGGGCGGCTAATGCCTTCGAGGTCGGCCCTCCATTCGGCAGAGGTTGAATTTCGTTGATCGTCTCGACCCTTTTGGTCGCTTGGCCGGTGAGCCGGCGGATGACGTAGTAAAACACCGGCGTCAGAAAGATGCCGAATAGGGTAACGCCAATCATGCCGGCGAAGACCGCCGTTCCGAGAGTGCGGCGCATCTCGGCCCCGGCCCCCTGTGCGATCACCAGCGGCAGTACGCCCAGGATGAATGCAAACGACGTCATGACGATGGGACGCAATCGCACCCGTGCAGCCTCCACGGCGGCGTCGAATGCTGAGACGCCTTCGAGCTGACGATCCCGAGCAAACTCGACGATCAAAATGGCGTTCTTGCACGCAAGGCCGACCAGCACGACGAAGCCGACTTGCACGAAGATATTCACATCCATGCCTGCCAGCGCGACGCCTGCCAGAGCGCTAAGCAAACACATCGGCACGACCAGGATCACCGCCAAGGGCAGCGACCAACTCTCATAAAGACCAGCCAGCACGAAGAATACCAGCAAGGCTCCCAGCACGAACGCGCTGAACGGATTCTGCCGCAAGTCGCGGAACTGCTCCACCTTGCCGGCCTGCTTCTGCAAATAGCTCAACTCGGTCCACTCGTAGGTCATGGAGCGCGGCAATTCCTTGTCCGAAAGGGCTTCCATCGACTTGAGGACATCGCCCGTGCTGACGCCGGGCTGGGAGGCGCCGGTAAGCGTTGCCGCTGGGAACATGTTGTACCGCGTTATCGTGAGCGGCCCGACGGAGTCACGGATGTCCACCACGGCGCCCAGCGGCGCCATGTCGCCGTCGGCATTGCGCACCTTCATCTGCTTGACGGTCTCCGCGTTCGCGCGGAACTGGGCATCGGCTTGGAGGTTGACTTGCCAAGTGCGGCCGAAACGGTTGAAGTCGTTGACGTAAAAGCTCCCTACGTACACTTGCAGCGTGTCGAAGACGTCGTTAACGGCCACGCCCATTGTCCGTACCTTGGTCCGGTCGATGTCGGCGTAGAGCTGAGGCGTCTGGGCCCGGAAGCCGTTGAACAGACCGACAAGGCCCGGCTGCTTGTTGCCTTTAGCGGCCAAGTTGTCCGCTTGAGCCTGGAGCGCGCCGTAATTGGCGTCGCCGATGGCTTCGACCATGAGCTTGAAGCCGCCCGCGTTCCCGAGCCCGTCCACCGCCGGCGCCCCGAAAACGCTGACCCGTGCTTCGGGGATCTCGCTGCGGAATCTCTGACGGAGTTCGGCGCTGATCGCCTCCGCGCCCAGCCTCGATCCGCGGCGTTTTTCGAAGGGCTCCAAGCCGATGAAGGCGGTGCCGAGGTTCGAGCCGATGGCGTTTAGGACAAACGACCGGCCCGGGTTGCCGATGGAATACGCGACCCCGGGTGTTTCCAAAGTTATCTTCTCGACTTTCGCCATCACTTCCTTAGTGCGCTCCAGCGCGGCGGAATCGGGCAATTGAACGTTGATGATCAAGCGGCCCTTGTCCTGACTGGGGATGAACCCAAAGGGGACACGAGTGAAACCGAAACCCGTCAGACCGATCAGCCCGGCGTAGACCAGGAGCACGATCACGCTGAGACGAAGGCACCAGCCGACGGTCCTGCCGTACGCTCGGGTGGCTTGGTCGAAGATCCAGTTGAATCCTCGGAAGAACCTTCCCAGAGCCCAGTTCACCGGCCGGATAATGAACCAGCCGAGCGTGCCGCCGGCGATCGCGCCGGGCAGGAAGAGGACGAAGTGAATTTGCAAGGTCGTCAAGGTTGCCATAAAACCGCCCGGCGCTCCCTCGCTCCCCTCTTCCCCGGAGGGCAGACCCAGCGAGGCGCCCAACGTCGGCGCCAGCAGCCGCACGCTCGCCAGCCCACCCAGGATGCCGAAGAACCACCAGGGCAAGGCCTCCTTGCCCTGGTGGCCGTGCTGGCCGGGCTTGCGGCTCGCGAAGATCGATGCCGCGCGTGCCGGCGTCATCGTCATGGCGTTGATAGCCGAGATCAACATCGATGCCGAGATTGTGAGGGCGAACTGCCGGAAGAATTGCCCCGTGATACTCGTCAAGAAGGCGCTAGGCAGGAACACGGAACTGAGCACTAGGGTGATGGCCAGGATCGGTCCCGTTATTTCGTTCATCGCATTAATCGTGGCCTCGCGAACGGGCAGGCCCTTGTCCAGCCAGCGCTCGATGTTCTCCAACACAACGATGGCGTCGTCTACGACGATCCCGATTGCAAGCACCAGACCGAACAGCGTTAAGTTGTTCAGCGAGAATCCCATAAGCGTCATGACGGCGAGAGTGCCGACAAGCGACACTAAAACGTCGATCACGGGCAGGAGCAGGGCTTTCCAGTCTTGCAGGAACAGGAGGACGACAAAGGCTACCAGGACAACCGCCTCCAGCAGGGTCCAAACTACGTCCAGCACCGATTCGCGAATGAAGGGAGTGGTGTCATAGGCAACGCGATACTGGATGCCCTGAGGAAAGCGCGTGGCCAGCTCCCGCATCCTGGCTTTGACGCGGTTGGCGACGTCGAGGGCATTCGACCCGGGGAGCTGAAAGATGGCCAGGCCGATCGACGGCTTACCGTTGAGCGTTAGGCTCTGGTCTTGGCTCTTGGCCCCAAGCTCGACCTTGGCCACGTCTCTGAGAAATGTGACCTCTCCTTCTTTGCCGGTATTAAGGATGATGTCCCCGAATTGTTCAGGCTCGATCAGCCGACCGAGAATGCTGAGCGTGTACTGGAAGTCTTGGCCCTTGGGAACCGGAGGTTGGCCGACCTGCCCCGCCGCCACTTGCACATTCTGCTCGCGCAACACCCGGATCACGTCCCCTGCGGAGAGATTCCGAGACGCCAACTTTTCCGGATCAAGCCAGACGCGCATGCTGTAATCCTGCCCGCCGAATGAAAAGATATCGCCGACGCCTTCCAGCCGGGCCAACGCATCTTGGAGATTAATGGTCGCGTAATTGGTCAGGTAGAGCTGATCGTAAAAGGGCTTGCCGGTTGCCGGGTCTTCTTCGGAGTAGAGGTTGACGACGAGGAGGATGTCCGGGGAGCGCTTCTTAACGATGACGCCGGTGGCCTTGACGACATCGGCGAGCTGCGGCTGAGCGATGGCGACGCGGTTCTGCACGAGCACTTGAGCCATGTTGATGTCGGTGCCCAGCTCAAAGGTCACGTCCAGGGTGTACGAGCCATCGTTGCTCGACTGAGAAGACATGTAGAGCATGTTTTCGACGCCGTTAACCTGCTGCTCGATCGGGGCGGCAACCGTGTCGGCGACGACTTGGGCGTTGGCGCCGGGGTAAAGCGTCGTGACGCGAACAGTCGGCGGTGTGATCTGCGGATATTGAGCGATTGGCAGCAGCGCCCCCGCGATCGCGCCAAGCAACACTATCACAATCGATATGACCCACGCGAGGATGGGGCGGTCGATGAAAAATCGAGCCAGCATGGTTGCCTCCGGCAAAGAAATCCGAAATCCGAAAAAAGAAATCCGAAACTAATCGAAATAGTGACATCCAAATGACTCAAACCGGGTACGCAGACGTTTGGTCATTGAGACTTCGGGTTTTGGGTTTCCTTCGCGTTTCGAGGTTCGGATTTCAGATTTTGCGACGGCATGTCCTCAACATTCGGCTCGACCGTAACGCCCGGCCGCACCTGTTGCAGGCCGGTGATGATCACCCGCTCGCCCGGCTTCAAGCCCTCGGTGACCTCCCGCAAGCCGTCGTGGACCGCTCCCAGGCGGACAGGGCGGGAGACCACTTCGTTTTTATCATTGACGACGTAGAGGATCTTCTGGCCCTGGTCGGTGTCGAAGGAGCGGTCGGAGACGAGAAGAGCGTGATGGGGAAAGCCGATAGGCACACGGACGCGGGCGAAATACCCAGGGGCGAGCGCCTCATCTTGGTTGGGGAAGGTTGCACGCAACCGCAGAGTGCCAGTCTTGGGATTGACCTGGTTGTCCACGAAATTGACGACGCCCTTGTGCGGGTATCCGTCTTCGTTGGCAAGGCCCAGCCGCACGGGCATTTCTACGTCGCGCGCCGATTTGGCCTTGCCCTCGCGGATCAACTGCCGAACGCGCAGCACCGTGCGCTCGTCTACATCGAAGTAGGCATACATCGGGTCCACCGAAACAAGGGTCGTGAGCAGGGTGCCGCCGTTCTGGTCGCCGGCCTGGACAAGGTTGCCTACGGTAACGATGTATCGGCTGACACGGCCGCCAACGGGCGCCATGATCTTCGTATACGCGAGGTCCAGTTTGGCCCGCTCCACGGCGGCCTTGAGCGCCAAGCGCGCGGCTGCCGCTTCGGCCCGATCGCCCGCGACCTTGTCGTAGTCTTCCCGGCTGATGGCGCCGGTGCCGATTAGTCGCTGTGCCCGCGCGAAGTCCGCGCTGAGCCGGTCGACGCGGGCCTCGGCCGACGCCAAATTGCCTTCCGCCTGATCCAGGGTTGCCCGGTATGTTTGCGGGTCAATCTCGAAGAGAACTTCACCCTTTTTGACCAGTGTCCCTTCCTTGAAGTTGACCTTGTCTAAATAACCCCAGACCCGCGCCCGCACTTCGACGGACTCCACCGCGGCCGTCCGGCCGGTGAATTCCGCGTAATCAGTGATCTCTCGTTCAACGGGGTAGCTGACCGTGACCGGTGCCGGTGAAGGAGCGGCTTCCGAAGGAGCCTTGACGCAACCCGTCAGGCCCACGCAGACCGCAATGGCTAGTTGGGAACCAACACAGATACGCGAGAAGGAATTCATAGGTGCTTCACTTTCGTTCGCAGAATGGACCACTAAACGCGATGATCGAGGCCCGCGACAACTGGTTTAATACTGCAACCAACCGTATACTATGGGTAGGTGGTTTCAAAAAGCAACCGGTTTTCAAAATAATCTTTTGCTATTCCGGAACAGGACGGAGATAACGCCGTGAAACGTAAGTGTTTAGATGAATCCAAATGTCCGATTGAGCGGACGCTGGACGTAATCGGCGACTGGTGGTCGATGTTAATCGTGCGTGACGCCTTTCTAGGAAAGAAGCGGTTTAGTGAGCTTCAAAAGTGCCTGGGGCTGGCCAAGAACATCCTTTGTGTCCGGCTTCAGAAACTTGTTGCGCATGGGATCTTGACCACCGCCCCAGCCTCGGATGGCAGTGCTTACCAGGAATACAGGCTCACAGAAAAGGGCCGGAGCCTTTACCTCATCCTTGTCGCAATGCGGCAATGGGGCGAAAGCCATCTCTTTGAAAATGGGGCGCCGGATGTCATCCTAGTGGACCGGCAGACCGGTCAGCCGGTTAAGCCGTTGGAATTGCGCTCGCAAGACGGCCGCCTACTCGGGCCGGAGGACCTGCGCACGGTAAACAGAGCGGAAGCTGTTTGAGACGCGCTCATTTCAAGGAGGCCAGCAGCATCGCCGCCTTGACAGCCTAGATGTCGGACGAAGAGATAAGAGGTGCTTGTCAAACTCGGTTTTCGTGGCTTTCGTGGTGAAATTCTGGCCGGTCCTACAAGGCTTGACGCCGCTCCGTTCGCCGACGTGCAATACTAAATTGAAAGGTCAATAGTGCGAGTTCAGTGACCGGTCAAGGCGGCAAATCCTTGGAGCCGTCACCCGTTACGGAACTACGCCCGGCAGGATTTGAACCTGCGACCCTCGGTTTAGGAAACCGATGCTCTATCCCCTGAGCTACGGGCGCGCTCGCACTTTCAATGGATGGCCTCGAAGCATGTCTTTTGCTCCTCACCAACTGAGTGCTACACCTACGATAATACCAAAGAGCCGGAATGTCGTTAGCAATCCGGCTCTTGCTTTGCTCAACCTCAATGGCAGCCCCTATTAGGCTTTCATGACAAATCTCGGAAACGAAATTCGCCGAGAATAAGAATTCCCACTGGCGAGAGGACGGGCCTGCCTTTGCTAACGACTCCCATTAAGCTTTACGGCCGCCAAATCGTCAAGGCTCTCGGAATTTGGAGATATCTAAAAAAGACAGTTTACGGTCGATTCGGGAACCGCTTATCATAGATAGAACCTGCCTTCGAACGCATGTTGAATTGAACCAGTCTGTCGAAGTCCACGAGGGGCGTGTTGAGTCCAATGAAGTTTTATCCTCCAGTGAATCCCGTTTTTGATCGGCGGCACATGCTGAAGCGGTTTGCTAACGGCTTTGGCATGATGGCTGTAGCCGGCCTTCTGGCCGATGAGAGCCGCGCTTCCGAAGACAGCCCGTCACTGGCAGCCGCCGTGAACCCTCTGGCTCTGCGCGAGCCGCATTTCCCGGCCAAGGCCAAACGCATCATCTTTTTGTTTATGTCCGGCGGACCTTCGCATGTGGATACGTTTGACCCCAAGCCGCGCTTGGCCAAAGACAACGGAAAGCCGTTGCCGTTTGAGATGCCCAAGCTGGTTCGCACCAAGACGGGAAACCTGCTGGCCTCGCCGTTTCGATTCAAGAAGCATGGCCAATCCGGGATCGAAGTGAGCGACTTATTTCCCCAAGTCGCCGGTTGCGTGGACGATTTGTGCATTATTCGGTCGGTCGTCGCCGACAACATCAACCACAACGGCGCGTGTCTGCAAATGAACACCGGCGAGCAAGCTTTCTCCCGACCCAGCATGGGTTCTTGGCTCGTCTACGGTCTGGGCAGTGAGAACCAAAACCTGCCCGGTTACATTGTCCTCAGTCCCTCGCAACCGGCCCAGGGTGCACCGTTGTGGAGTTCCAGTTTTCTGCCCGCCGCCTATCAGGGGACGCTCGTTGCCGATTTGAAAAACCCCATAGCGAATTTGAAGAATAGCCGGCTTACTTTGGAACAGCAGCGCGCTCAGCTTGACACGCTCAATCGGCTTAACGAACTGCACCGCAAGAAGCGGCCGGAAGACAACCAACTCAGCGCGCGCATTGCTTCCTTTGAACTGGCCTTTCGGATGCAGAAGGAGGCGCCGGAGGCTTTCGACACTAACAAAGAAAGCGAGGCCACAAAAAAGCTCTACGGCCTCGGCGACAAGACTACCGAGATCTTCGGTACGCAGTGTTTGATGGCCCGGCGTTTGGTCGAGCGCGGCGTGCGCTTTGTGCAGGTTTATCACACGCAAACGGCTAAGCGGTCTAGTTGTCAGCTCTGGGATCAGCACGGCGGCCTCAAGACGGAATTGCCCGCCAACTGCGCGGCAACTGATGCGCCGATTGCCGGGCTCTTGAAGGATCTTAAGTCGCGGGGCTTGCTCCAAGACACGCTGGTTCTTTGGGGCGGAGAATTCGGCCGCACGCCGACCGCCGAAGGCACCGACGGGCGTGAGCATCACCCGTTTGGCTTCACCATGTGGCTTGCTGGCGCCGGCATCAAAAAAGGACTGGTTCACGGGGCGACGGATGAGGTGGGCTGGCATGCCGTCGAGGACAAGGTCCATGTCCATGACCTCCATGCCACGATTTTGCATTTGATGGGAATCAATCACGAGAAACTAACGTACCGCCACTCCGGCCGCGATTACCGGCTGACGGATGTCTATGGCAATGTGGTGAAAACGATTTTGGCGTAAGGCCTCCGATATTTAGTGGCGAGCGCGTTGCAATGGGCCATCCTGAGGCTCGCCCCCAAGCCGCGTTAAACAATAATTTTCGCTTCAGCGCTGGACGCGAGCGGTGCTTCCCTTGGCAAACGCTTCAACCTCTTCCAACTTAGCCATGGTGACGTCGCCGGGATACGTGGTGAGAAACGCCCCGTGCGCCCAACCGAGCCGTAAAGCCTCTTCGGGCGAGCGGCCAGTGACCATGCCATAGATAAGGCCTGAAGCGAAGCCATCCCCTCCCCCGATACGATCGCTGACATCGAGATGACATGTGGGGCTCACAAAGCGTTCGCCATCGAGCCATAGAACGGCGGCCCAGTCATGGCGATTGGTTGAATGGACTTCCCGCAAAGTAGTCGCCACCAGCTTAATATTGGGATGTTGCTCGACAACGCGGTCGATCATGAGAAAAAACGTATCGGGATCGAGGTTGGATCGCGACGCCACGTCCGGGCCGGCAATGCCCAGGCCTTTTTGCAGGTCTTCCTCGTTCCCGAAAAGAGCGTCCACATTGTTGGCGATACGGCCCACCACCTGGCGGGCCCGCTCTGGCCCGCCCACCGAGGCCCACAACTTGGCTCGATAGTTGAGGTCAAAGGAGTTAATAGCCCCGCGGGCCTTGGCGACCTGCATCCCCTCGACGATTAGCTCTGAGGTCGTTTCCGAAAGAGCGGCAAAAATGCCTCCTGAATGGAACCAGCGCACGCCCCTGGCGAAGATTTTCGCCCAATCAAAATCTCCCGGCTTTAAAAGCGCACCGGCTTCGTTCGCGCGATTATAAAAGACTACCGGGGCGCGAACCCCGTGCCCTCGGTCGCTGTAGACTGTCGCGATATTCGGACCGCGCACGCCGTCATGCTCAAACCATTTGTAATAGGGGGTCACTCCGGCTTCGCGCACCCGCGCCTGCACGAGTTCACCGATTCCGTAGTTGACCATGGCGGTGGCAATGCCGCTGCGAAGGCGAAAGCAATCCGAGAGATTGGCGGCCACGTTATACTCGCCGCCCGAGACATGAATCTCAACTGAGCGGGCTTTGCGAAACGGGATTACGCCGGGATCCAGGCGGTGCACCATAGCGCCGAGCGAGAGAAAGTCCAACTCGCATGGATCTTGGCGAATTTTCAAGCCGCTCATGCAGACTCCCGTATCTTTCCAAGCCGGCTTTTACTTAAGGCAAGCCCCTATTCACAAGCTAGCCGCTAAGGAAAACTTGGCCACAACAAACACAAGGAAGCGCGAAAAGAACGAAAACGTTTTTGACTTCTATGCGCTTCCCTGGCTAAGGAAAGTAGGCGAGGCCGCCGTCGAAGCTTTCTCAAGAAATCGCAGTGGTTTCGCCGCGCTCAGGTATGGCCACATTGGCGAAGCCGGCATTCAGCAATCCCTCCGCCAATGCCGCGGCTCGTTCGGGTTCGCCATGCACCAGCCTGACTTGGCGTGCCGTTACTGAAAGAGGACTGAGACTGTGCAAGAGGCCGGGCTGGTCGGCATGGCTGGAAAGTCCATTCAAGACGACTACCTGAGCTTTCACCTGGATATTCCTCCCCAAAATGCGCACCTCGGGACGGCCCTCGACGATTCGCCGTCCCAGGGTCTCAGCGGCCTGGTAACCCGCAATTAAAATGGTGCTGCGCGGATCGCCAATATGGTGCTTAAGATGGTGCACGACCCGGCCTGCTTCGCACATCCCGCTGGCCGATATGATGACGCAAGGCCCCGGACGGCTGTTCAGTTCAATGCTTTCGTGCACTTTGTCCACGTAGCGAATGCGTTGCTCGCCAAAAAGGTCGGGGTGTTCCCGTACAAGACGCAAGGTTAGCTCGTCGAAACACTCGGGGTGAGCGCGGAAGACTTCCGTGGCCCGCACGGCCATCGGGCTGTCGACAAAAATGGGCAGGCCCGGCAGTTGCCCGGCCCGCATGAGCTGATGCAAGAAGTATACGATCGTTTGTGTGCGGCCGACACTGAATGCCGGAATGATGAGCTTGCCCCCACGATCCGCCGTTTGCCGCACCACCTGACCAAGCCGCTCGGCGGTTTCCTCGACGGGTTCATGCGTGTGGCCGCCGTAAGTGCTCTCGCTTACCAGCAGATCGCACGGCGGAACGGCCGCGGGACTGCGCAGGATTGGCACGCCTGGCCGGCCTAGATCGCCTGTAAACGTCAACCGGTGACCGTCGGTTTGAAGACTTATCATTGCGGAACCGAGCAGGTGTCCGGCATCAACGAACGTGGCTTCGATGCCTCGCGCTATTGATACTTCCGTGTCGTACGGCACGCTCTTAAGCCGCAGCAGCGTCCGGTAAACGTCGCGGCCATCGTAGAGGGGCTGAATCTTCGGCTCCCTCTTGGCACGCTTACGATTAAGGTAAGCGGCATCTTCCTCTTGGATTTTGGCGGCGTCTCCCAACATGACAGCAGCAAGGGCTCTGGTGGCGGGAGTACAGTAGATCGGCCCGGCAAAACCTTGACGAACCAAGTTAGGCAGATTGCCACAGTGGTCGATGTGGGCGTGGCTGAGCAGAACGGCATCAATGTCCTTGGGTCGAAATGGAAACTCGCGGTTGCGGCGATGGCTTTCGGATCGGCGGCCTTGAAAAAGGCCGCAGTCTAGTAGCAGTGTCCGTCCACAGGCGTCCACTTGGTGCATAGAGCCCGTGACTGTCCGAGTGGCGCCCCAAAAGGTGATTGAGGATTTGAGAGGCGATTTCGATTTGATGGCCATAGAGTTATTATAGGATGGCATGGCCGAAGCCGGTGGTAGGCCGTTCGCCCGCTTGCATAAAGCCATTGCAAAGTATGCGACTTTTTGCTGCGGAATAAAGGAGACTCAGCTCGTGAGAAAGCTTGCAGCGGAATTCTTCGGAACCTTTATGCTGGTCTTTGCGGGAACCGGCGCGATCATCATCAATGAATCGACAAACGGGCAGGTAACCCATGTGGGGATCGCATTTACTTTCGGCCTCGTGGTTTTGGCCATGATTTACGCATTAGGTGAAGTGTCCGGCGCTCATCTTAACCCGGCGGTAACGCTGGGTTTTGTTGCGGCTCGGCGCTTCGAGGCCCGATTAGCGTTTTCCTATATTCTCAGTCAGTGCGGGGGCGCCTTGCTGGCAAGTTTAACGTTGCGCATGCTCTTTACTAGCCACCCCACGTTGGGCGCCACCATTCCTGCGGGGGATGCTCTACAAGTATTCGTGATGGAGCTTCTTCTCACTTTGCTTCTCATGTTCGTCATCCTTTCCGTATCCACGGGGGCAAAAGAGAAGGGCATTACAGCAGGAATCGCGGTTGGATCTGTCATCGCGATGGAAGCGCTATTCGCGGGACCGATCACCGGGGCCTCGATGAATCCGGCTCGGTCTCTTGCCCCGGCCGTCATTTCCGGGCACCTTGAGGGCTTGTGGATTTACATGACTGCCACTTTTATGGGAGCCGGCTTGGCGGTTTTTGCTTGCCGGTGCGTACACGACGCGCCGTGCTGCTGTCCCCAACCCAGAGGCGCTTGTCCGACATGAAGCGAGTCCTGTTCGTCTGCGTGGAGAATAGCAACCGCAGCCAAATGGCCGAGGCCTTTGCCCGCATGCATGGCCGCGATCAGGTCGAAGCGTTTAGCGGAGGTTCTCGTCCATCGGGCCGCATTAATCCGAAGGCGATTGAAGCCATGCGCGAAGTAGGCTATGACCTAACGCTGCACCAATCAAAGGGACTAGCCGACTTACCGGCCGGCGAATTTGATGTCGTCGTAGGCATGGGCTGCGGAGACGACGGCTGTCCCCTGGTGAATGCCAAGAGATATGAAGAATGGTCGATTCCCGACCCGAAAAACTTGCCGCTCGACCAGTTCAAAGCGGTGCGGGATCTGATTGGGGAAAAGGTCAAGGCGCTCCTTGGCTCGCTTTAAACTTGGTGTGCTAACGGGGATGGTGGGAGGATTATTCACAGTTCGGCACAGCTCCTGCACTTCATTTCTGGGGTTCATAGGGAGATCTTTGGCAAAAAAATAGGGAGATGAAATATGGCAAACCAAAGTTCCACTATGGTCGATGCGCCGCGCATTAGCCCGGAAGACCTCAAGGCCCGGATGAAGTCCGGGGAACCGTTCACAGCCATTGACGTTCGTAATCCGGCTGCGTGGGGCTCCAGCAATGCCAAAATACCAGGCGCCTTTCGTGCCGAGGCGGGAAGCTTCCGCGTGGAGCCGTCTTGGCCAAAGGACCGATTGACAGTCGTTTACTGAACCTGACCCAATGAAGGATCGAGCGCCCGGGTGGCGCAACAGCTTAGGGATCAAGGTTTCAACGAAGCCTATGCTTTGCAAGGCGGCTTCGACGAATGGCAGCGCTTAGGCGGGCCGGTCGAACGTAAGTAGCGCGAAGAATGGGGAGCGGAGCAGGCAAACCCGGCGAAAGACAAGTAACAGAGGTATTAGCATGGAAAAACGCGAACTAGGTAAGTCGGGTTTGCAGGTTGCTCCGCTCGCCTTGGGTGGCAACGTCTTTGGATGGACCATCGATGAGACAACATCTTTCAAGATTCTCGATGCGTTTGCTTCCTCGGGCTTCAATTTAGTCGACACGGCGGATATGTACTCAAAGTGGGTTCCCGGCAACAAGGGCGGCGAGTCCGAGACCATAATCGGCAACTGGCTTAAGCGAACGGGCAATAGGAACAAGGTCCTCATTGCCACCAAGGTCGGCATGGAACTGGCCCCGGACAGGAAAGGGCTCTCTAAAGCCTACATTCTGCGTGCCGTGGAAGATTCCTTGAAACGCCTCCAGACCGACTACATTGATCTGTATCAGTCTCATACCGACGACGCCAACACGCCGCTCGAAGAAACGCTAGAAGCCTTTGCCTTGCTTATCAAACAGGGCAAGGTTAAGGCGATCGGCGCTTCGAACTACAGTGCGGCGCGCCTGGCCCAGGCACTGGAGGTCAGCCGGAAACGGGGATATCCCAGGTATGAATGCCTACAGCCTTGGTACAACCTTTTTGATCGTGCCGATTACGAAACCAAGCTCGAAACTCTTTGTTTAGAAGAGCGCCTAGGAGTCATTTCCTACTATTCGCTGGCGAGCGGGTTTTTGACCGGAAAATACCGCTCCGAAAGGGATCTGTCCAAAAGCGCCCGCGGCCAGGCAATTAAGAAGTATCTAAACGACCACGGTTTTCGCATCCTTAAAGCTCTGGATGAAGTGGCCAAGGATTACCGGTCGACTCCGGCCCAAGTATCCCTCGCCTGGTTAATCGCGCGCCCGAGCATCACAGCGCCCATCGCCAGCGCCACCAGTCTTGAACAATTGAACGACTTGATTGCGGCGACCAAACTCAAATTGGATGCCGCCTCGATTGAGCGGTTGAATCAGGCTAGCGATTAGCGGCGTACGAGGCTGAGTTGACTATAAAAGCGCCGAGGGCCACCACCATGGCTATGTCCCCCGAAGAGCAAGAGCTTCGCGATCGTTTCTTCAAAATATTGCTCCAAACATGCTACCCGCTTCAAGATGGCCCGGACCCCGAGACCGCGCTTGAGGCGCTTATCGAAGCGGCTCAGAAGTTGAAAGAGCACCTGGAGAGAGAATTGGCTGAACTGCGGCTTGAGCAAGTTGAATAATCAGAGCCGCGACCGTAAGTGAGCGTTGCAGGTTAACTCTCCCTTACCAACATTTTGCAAGGACGAGCATAAGCCCTTAGAGGATGACGAGAATCGCCAAGTTCAGGATCCTTTGGCGCCCTTTGGCGCTCCTGCGATTCAGACTTGTTGAAGCATTTCTGTGCAACAAGTGTATTCTGTGCAAAAAAATGCTTTCTGTGCAATAATTGGCGTTTCTGTGCAAAAAGCGTCGTTTCTGTGCAACCGGAGGGGTGTCTGGTTTGCACAGCAATTTGCACATAAACGGTGCCCCAAGAGGCCTGTGTCATGGTCGGCAATCGAAAACAGAGGACGACTTGCGACAATCCTTGCAAAATGATGTTACGGTCGCGGCTCATGGACGCGTTAAATCGGAACGGGCACGACATACAGGTCGGAACGGCCCTTTTTCTCCGAAACCATGATTAGACTTTGGCCGTCGGGATGCCAGGCTGCGTAATCATCTCTATCCGAATCCGTCGTTAACTCCGTCGGGCGGCTGCCATCAGATTGCATGAGGAAGACTTGATACCGGCCGTTGCGGTTGCTGGTAAACGCCATTCGCTTGCCATCGGGCGACCACGCCGGGCGGATGTCCATGCCGGGGCTATGGGTGAGCCTGGCTACTTTGCCGCCGTCGCTTTCCATTAAGTAAATGTCGAAATTGCCGTCGCGGCTGGAAGAAAAGGCGATGTGCTTGCCGTCGGACGAGATAGCGGGCCAGCTATTGAGCGAGGTGCGCGTTAACTCTTTGCGATTGGCCCCCTGGGAGTCGACCAGGTAAATCTGCTGGCCGGCGGCATTAGGCATGCTAAAGACGACCTGTTTGCCGTCGGCGGATATGGAAGGCCGGCGAATGCAAGCAAAGCCGCCGCCCGGATCGAAAATGGCGTCCTTCTTCATAGCGGTGTCGCGAAGGACGAGCTTCAAATTCAAGTTGGCGCGGTTTTGCACGAACGCGTAAATCTTGCTGTCCGCCGAGAAGGTGGCCTCAAATTCCGAGGTCGTTGCGTCCGGGTGCAGAGGCGAGACGCTGCCGTCTTCGATTTTGAGCCGCATCAACCGGGTCTGGGTAGGCGTCTGCTGAAGCGTGAAAACGACATCGGCCCCGCCATTGATGAAAACGGGGTCCCACTTCAGTACGCCATCAGTCGTGAGCCGTTTTTCGTCGGCGCGGACGGGCTTAGAAGAGTTCATGAATGACCCGCCCTCCTGGAAGGACCCGCATCTCCGCTCGCGCCTGCGCATCAAAGCCCGTACGCTCGAGGATGGTAGTGCCGACCATCGTCGGTGTGATGGGCTCCGTCAGAGGCTCTTGTCCGAGTCGATCGCTTTCGCCAATGACGCGACCCGGCTGCACGCCGCCGCCGGCCCACAAGGAGAAGTAGACATTGGGCCAATGGTCCCGTGCGGCTTGAGGCGTGATCCGCGGCGACCGCCCAAATTCGCCCATGGCTATGACCAACGTCGACTCCAGAAGCCCGCGCTGGTTTAGATCGTCAAGGAAAGCCGACAGGACGCGGTCTAGAATCGGACAGTGGCGATCCGGCAGCATTTCGAAATTGTAAATATGCGTATCCCAACCAAAATCGCAATTGGGCGTCATCGACTCGACATACTGGCTCCAATTGACCTGAATATAGGAAACGCCGGCTTCGACGAGGCGGCGCGCCAGCAAGCAGCTCTGACCAAAGGAGGTCTGCCCGTAGGCCTCGCGGACTGATTCTTTTTCACGAGTGACATCAAGCGCCTTGCGCGCCTCGGGCGAAGTCAACAGGGCATAGGCCTTGTTCCGGGTGTTATCCCATTTGCCGATCTCGGCCTGGTCAAGTTTGCGTTGGTGAGAGTCCAGCTCTTTCAGCAGTTCCCGGCGATCTTGAAGGTGGGCGGGCGTCAAGCCGTCCAGCAATTTCAACGTTGGGATATCGACTTCGCCGACATCCGAACACTGAACGAGGAACGGATCGTGAACCTTGCCCCAGTTGCCCCCTCCATAGCCTTTGACGGGGCCGACAACGTCGCGAGGGAAGCCGCGGCCGACCGCCAAGAACGAGGGAAGACTCGAAGCGGGTCGACCTTTTGCCACAATGGAGCCGAAGTTGGGTTGGATGCCCGCCGCACCATCAAGCGCCCCGGTGAGGGCTATGGTCCCCGCTTCAGTATGTCCGCTGTGGAAATTGCGATTAGAGCGGATGAGGGTAAAGCGATCGCTGCGTGCCGCTAACCGAGGCAATAGCTCAGTAAAGCGGACGCCGGGCGTACGCGTGGGAATCGTAGAGAAAGGGCCGCGAAACTCCGCCGGCGCGTTGGGCTTGGGGTCGAACGTATCGACATGGCTCGGCGCGCCCCACAGCCAGAGAATGACCACCGAGCGAACCTTCCTCGATTCGGCCGCCAGCGCTAGAGAAGCCGGGTTTGCCGTTAAGCCGAGGGGCGCCAGCAGGCCCGCCTTGAGGAACGCGCGGCGATCGACTCCCTCGCATAACCGCGCCTGAAAACTGCCGACATCGATCATGGCACTCCTCGCGACGGACGTCTTTCTCATCCGCTCAAGTGTAGCAGCGACTTTGACCTCAAAGCAAGCACGGACCGGCGGGGGGCAGGACGTCCTTCTGTTTTCCCGTTCTCGGTTAAATAGACTACCCGTTCTATGAAAAACGTGAAGTCCCCTGCCCCGCCCATTCCTTCGGTCCATCCCAACCGGGAAACGGCGCCACGGCGTCGATTCTTCGGCTCCCAGCGCCATGCCACATTAGTGCTTATCGTGGTGACCTTGTTATGGGGATTGTCCTTTCCCCTGGTCAAGGATTGGCAGGATGCCGCACGAGGCTGTCCGGGCGGCGATATCGTCTCTTCCCTCACCTTGATTGCGTTGCGAATGGTTTTGGCGCTGTCCATCCTGGCAGTCTTTTCGCCTCGGTTGTTTCGTGCACCCAGTTCGCGGGATCACGGCATCGGCATGCTCATTGGCGGCGTTTGTTTCGGCGGCTTCGCGTTTCAGGTTGTGGGCCAGGCGCGGACGACGCCGGCACTTTCGGCATTTATAACGAGCCTGTCGAGCGCCTGGGTGCCTCTCGTGGCCTGGGTTTATTTACGGATCGCCGTCTCCTGGGTGACACTGGCTGGTTTAGCCATGGGGATCTTGGGAGCGGCCTGTTTGGCGATCAACGGCGGCGGCGGAATGACGCTCGAAGGCGGCGAGGCGTTGACTTTAGTTTCAACCTTGTTTTTCGCGGTTCAAATCCTCCTCCTTGGCCATCTGGGCCGAAGAGTCCCTGCCGGGCTTCTGACGGTAGGCTTTTTCTCAGCAACGGGTTTAGCGGCTTGCCTGTTCGGCCTCGCTTATATAAGCGCCGGCCCCGGATTAACGGCATGGTGGCAATGGTTGATCGGCATGCTGACCCAGTGGCCGATCCTGCGCGGACTTGGCCTGTTGGCCGTGTTCTCCACTGTATTGACGTTTCATTGGATGAATGTGTACCAACCGCGGATCTCGGCCAATCGGGCGGCTCTCATTTACCTTCTGGAACCGGTTTTCGCAGCCATGTTCTCGGTCGCTTTAGGCCACGAAACGCTTACCCTGTACCTTTTAATAGGCGGCGGATTGATTCTTGGCGGCAATCTCTTAGTCGAGTTGCCCGGTTGGCTCCGCACGAAGAATAAGAAGGACCTGGTCGTTGAATAGCATAAACCGGCGGTTGGCTAAGAGACTGTTGCGACACTAACGATCTGCCCTGGGGCTCAGGTGTGCGGGTCTAAACGCTCAAGAATAGACCCGTGGAAAGCATTTGACACTTTTTGTGCCTTTTCGGTGCATTTTCGTTGACCCTCTGGCCCAAGTGAAGACCCTGTCCTCCACACGTCAAGGTCAGTTTTTGGGGGGATGCCGGTGCCTGTTTACGCAGCGAAAGCGGGCCGGTTGCGGTTGGACATCGCCGGGGGAACTTTCGCTGACCGCTAACGCCTCTTCGGAGCTCCGGACGGTTGCGGGGCTGGGGACGATCGGGACTTCTCGGCCTCGGGTAACTCAAGCCTGTCGCCTGGAGCGTGACGCGTCGCCGCGCCCGCCGAATTGGCTAT
>JBJMQT010000048.1:0-151998 GCA_045802525.1 Gemmataceae bacterium | reverse complement strand
ATTGCACCGTTCTTTTTACCACCGGGTTGCTGGCCGGTTTGCTGTTGGGGCTGGTCGTTTTTTTTGTTGCCGGCTGCCTGATCGCGGCCATTTTTCTTTGCTTGCTTGCGACCCTGTGCCGATTGCTTGCCTTGAGAATTCTTGATCGACTTGGACGCGCTCGAACTCTTATCGGCTGAAGAGCTGGACGGGTTCTGGTTCGCTTTTTGATCTTGATCGATGAGGCGATCAAGGTCTTTCAAGATATCGCGCTGAACTTGGTTAGTGTCCTCCCCCAGTTCCTTATTCGCCAAGCGCGTCTCCGCGGAGCGCATATTCTTGGCAATTCGATTCAGCAGCTCTTGTTCGTCTGCTTCCGGTTCATCTGGGGAGGGCGCTTCTGGATCGTCCTGCGGATCCATGACCTTGGGCGGTCCGGGTTGTTTCGCAGGGTTTTTCGGCGAGTCCGGGGCCGGCTTGTTTTCAGGCGCGGCGCCCGGTTTTGTTTTCTTTTTGAGGCGGACGGGTGGTTCCTCTCGGGCGGCGCCGGGTTCATCGGCAATGGAAACACTGCCCAAGCAGAATGCCACAGTTAGAGCGCCAAGAGTCGGCAATCGTATCACGGCGTCTCTCCATTGGAATCCGCTGAATTCGTGAACTCTTCCAAAAGATCGGCTATTTCTTGCTGTTCCCGGCGAAGTTCCTGCAACTGGTTTTTTTCCAGCTCCGTCAAATTTGTTAGGTCTGAATGGTCACGGCTGAATGCCTCGGTTCGTTCATTAACCTCGGCCTGCATCGTCCGCAACAACTTCAACTCGACAATCGACGGTATGCCATCGCCTTCAGGCTGACTGCTCGGTTCACCTTCCTGGCCATCGCTTTTATTGGAACGCGCCGGCTTCATCGCCGCGTAAGCATCCATTTTGAGCGCTTCAAGTAGTTTATTCAACCGGGCCAGCGCTTCATTTTGCAACCGGTAAGCCTCGGCGCCGATCTCATCTTCCGCTTTGCCCGTTTCATTTACTTCTTTGCTATGCTCCTTCAGCTTTTCCCCGGCCAAGGTCATAGTGTGGGCGATTTTTTTTAATAAGCGGCTGAAGACTTTGGCCTGGGACAGTGGTTCCTCAGTTGCTTGCGCAATCTCTTGGCCTAAATCCGCTTGATTACCGCCTAACTGCAAAAGACTCAGAAGCTCCGGCCGGTCGTTGGCGTCGCCTTGGGACAAAGCCTTTTGAATCCGCCGGCCTTCAGCAACCAAGCTTTCTTGACGCAGCTTGATTTGCTCAAGGAGATCGGAAGCTTTGGCGACTTGCTCTCGTGCCATCTGTTCTTCCGATTCTTCACGGCTTTTTTGTAATTCTTCGCGCGCTTCATTGAGGCGATCAAGGGCCTCATCCTGCTCCTCGGCGCCGGATTGACCACGCTGCAAGCGCTGGCCGGCTTGGTTCATTTGATTTCCGGCCTGGGCTAGCGCTTGGCTCGCTCGGTCGGATTGCAGCCGCGATAATTCCTTCAACAAGTCTTGCGTTTCTTTTTGCAGCCGCTCTTGCTCGAGCGCCAGGCGCTTAAGGCTTTCTTCACGGGTCTGCGGATCGCTCTGAGCCGAGGCCTCCTGGATTTTTTTGCTGAGTTTCTCCTGGTCGTCCGTTAATTCGGCAAGTCTCTTCTCAGCCTGCCGTAGCTTCTTGACCAATTGATCGAGGCCGGCCTCCCGTTGCTTATCCAGCGCCTGGGCCAACCTATCGAGCTTTGCGATGCTTTCCAACTGGCTTTCCACGGCTTTATTTAGCTGGTTTTGCCCAATGTCATGGCTTGCTCTTTGCATCTGATCGATGATCGAATCGTTAACGGCTTGCTCTCGGGCTTGGCTTAATTGCTCGGCAGCGCGCGGGTCTCGTTCTTGGCGTTCTTTAGCTACTCGGCTCATCCTATCTAGCAACTTGGCAGTTCGCTCTTCCAGAGCTTGCTGAGCCGCCTTCGTTTCCTTGAGCTGTTCAGTCTGTTCTTTGCTGAGATCGCCCTTGGAAGGATTGCCTTGCGGAAGCGTGCGTCCCTGGGTGTCCCCGGCGAGGCGTTCCGTTTCGTGGCGCAGCTTTTTTTGATCTTCCAGAATCGATTTGGCTTCCCCTTTGATTTCGCGCGTGCTGCTCCAGGCTTCCAGGCGCGCCAGGAGATCGGTCAGCGTCTTTTCCACTTCGTCTTGGTGTTTGCGAGCCTCTGCAAGAAGACCGTTTGCTTTGCTTTGCTCAGGTGATTGCGGAGTAGTTTCACTTAGCTTGCGCGCCTCGGTAAGGCGCGGCTCAATCGGCGGCAGTTCATCGCGCGCTACTCGCTCAAGTTGCTTGGCCACGTCTTCGAGGCGGCGATCCGTGTCCGATCGCGGTAACTGGTTATCCTTAAGAGTTTGTCGAATACGATCGACTTCCGACCTCAGCCCGTCCTGGTTTTCAGCACCGATGCTCTCGCGGATTTGTTGTTGAAGCGTCTCGGCTTGCAGCAAGTCGGCAGTCTGCTCGCGCGTCAATTTGCCGTTTTTGCGCAGGGCCTTTTCCGCCTCGGCGGCCTTGCGAATGGCCTCGCGTTGTTGTTCCCGCAGACGGACGATCTCTTGCTCCACCTTGGCCTGATCCTGATTAATCTGAACATCGAGAGCATTACGGCTGATGATGCGGATCTGCACCTGATGGCTATGGCCGGGCAGCTTGTCGGCCGCGACATCATCAAAGTCGTCGGCCGCTGCCTGGAGAGTCAGGATGTCTCCCTCTTTGAGCCGGGAATGGGTAGCGTCCTGATGTCTAAACTGAGCAAGCGAAAACTGGCGGTCGATTTCCAGGTATTTGGGTCGCAAATGAGGCGGCGGCAGCAACTGCCTTGGTAGGAATTTGGAATTTGCCGCGGCCAGATGAGCCGAAATACTACCGGCAATGAGATCGTCGTATAACGACAACGACTGAGGCGGCTCCTTCTCGCTACAGCGATATTCCAACCAAGCTCCGCGGACCGCGAAAGTCGGGTCTTCTACGGCGATCTCCAACCTAAATTCGGCGCCTGGCAAAAGAGATAAACTATCTAGCCGTTCGTTGGGCCGCGTCAGGGTTACCGTCGGAGCCGGGTCGCTTTGAACCTGAAGTTCAAAGATCCGGCTATTATGAAGTCCGTCTTCATCCTCAAAATGAACGATATATAACCCGGTCGAGTGAGGCAGAAAATCAATTAGGAAAATCTTGCGGTCGGATTCCAAGCGAGCTTCCACCGGCCCCCAGAGCAGTTGAGGTCGCGCTGAAAACGTCAAGGAGTCAAGGGTCGTGGTAGTCGCTAAGGGTGCGAGAAAGCCCCCGAGGTCATTAACGCTCGACTGCGGCAAATACTCAATCCAGGCTTTGGCCAAAGGTCGATCCGCCGCGGCTCGGAGCGAGACGCGCGTTCCCTGCACCGCATCGATGTTGCCAACGCCTGGAGTCAGCTTCATGGTTGGCAGGTCGGTGTAATCGGGAAACGCCAAATGAACCTGCGGCGAAGGCTGGCCTTCCAAAGAAACCAATACGGGAGGCGGCAAGACGGTGACCTCTTGCCAGCTCGTAAAGGCATCGTTGGCCCGGACTTGAAAACTGAAGCTGTCTCGCATACGGGTTGGTTCAAGCTTCGCCAGCAAGCGGCCTGCCCCTTCGTCGTCGGCAATCAAGTCGTAAGTCTGAGCCGTTTCCCGCGTGCCGTCGAAGCGAAAAGCGACAACGGCCCTGTCGGGAACAACGCCTCGAATCCAGCCACGAATTTCGAAGAGTTCATTGCGGCCGATGTTTGTGCGAACCGGCTCCAATTCGATACGCGTCTGCTTGGGCCATTCCAAAGCACCGAACGGTTGGGTAAGGCGGACAAGAGCAGTCCCGGCCGTGTCTGGAAACTGAATTGCCAAGGGCAGGCTAAGACCGACCACTAAGAGCATGGTCAATCCGGCCGTTGCCAAGCCTCTGGTTTCGACTACTTTTGTAAAATCGCGTTTTCTAGTTTGGTTGACGGTTCGGCGGACAACCGCATGCCGCATGCTGGCGGAATCTTCCACCGATCGTTCCTGAGCTCGCTGAATGAATTGGACGGTGCTTGCTAAACCATCATTGAGGTCGGGGTAAGCGCGTTCCACACGCAGGGCAAGTGATAAGTCATCGATTTTGCCTGCGAGCGGATAAAAAAGATGGCGATAAAAAAGGACCCCGCCGCCAGCTAGTCCGCTGACCAGAGCTAATGCGCGAACTATGCCGGGAATGTGATAGAGCCAATCCAGGAGGCCCGCGATCACCACTACGGCCGCGAGGAAGCTGAAAAGCAAACATCCCCCGTAAAACGCCACTGTTAGCCATAATCGGCGGCGCAGGCGGGAGAGCCGTTTGATCAACTGCTTAGATTCAAAATCCAGGTCGGCCGTCAACGCCATGGCGGGTGGTCCTTGAACTTAGCCGGCGCGAGGAGGTCTTCACTGCCGCTCTTAACGACAAAATACGTCTCTGCAGCGTTCCCTCAACCGCTTCCGACCCGGCATTTCGACTATAACAGGTGCAAACGCTTGCGCAAAATCCATTCCGTGGTCACGATCATTAGCACGAGCAGGAAGACTAACCAGTGGTTCCACAGTTGAAGCGGGGGCCCCGGAGCGTTGACCGTCATCCGCGTCCCCGCCGGCAAGTCGTCGAACAAGTTTTTCACATTGGCCAGCGTATAGAAATGGCCATGCGATTCTTCGGCAGCCTTCTCCAAGTCGGTTTGGTTCATGCGCAATTGATCCATTTCACCGGGCGGCGCCAGCACTCGACATTCGGCTTTTGGTTTGTCCGCCGTCAGCGCGGGTTCGCTCAACCACATGCGATAGTCTCCTTCCGGAGTGCGCGTCAGCAGCGCCTCATACGTAGCGCGACTGCCTTCAACTTTGGCTAGTTGCACACTCTGTACCTCGCTCTCCGGAGGCGCTCCAGGGCGGGTTAACGAGCGCTCGACGGCTACTCTTACCGCGATCTCGGGCCCCGGAGGCGGCACGTCGTCGGGGAAGCGAACGGTAATGCGGATCGGTTCTCCCCGCCGATAGGGCGTCTGTCTGTCGAGCCTCAGCTCCACGCGGCCCAAACGGCTATGCGCCAAATAGCGCATGGTCTGAATCCAGAATTGATTGAAGTGCACTCTATCTTCGCGAAATTGCCAGCGCCAGGTTTCATCGAATCCGAAAAACATCGAGCGCCCCGAGCCTACAAACTCTTGGAGGACTAGGGGATCTCCGATCGGCAGGCCGGTCCCGGATCGGGCATCGATTGCTTTGGGATAAACAGCTAAGACTTCGGCTGCCCGCTTAGGTTGATATCCTTTCGAATGCCAAAAAAGCTCTTTGAGCTTGCTCCAGACGGCATCATTCTCTTGCTCATCCGAACTGAACCGGAATATCGGGTGCGATCGGCCGGCAAACGTCAACTCCGGCCGGTAGCCGTTTTCATAGCCGTCGCCTGGCTCTTCCTCAGGAGGTCCTTTGCCAATGTCGATGGGCAGGATATCGCGCAACGGGGAGTCCCTGTAAGCATGGGGAGTAAATCGCGGCCCGGCAATCATTAGTAAGCCGCCGCCGCGCTCGCGGACAAAATCCGCCAAGTTCTTCATGCCTTCCTTGACCTTTAAGCCGCCGTTGGGATCCAGGTCGCCCAGAATCACGACATCGAATTGATCGAGTTCCGCACGCGCTGGAAACTCGCTAATCGCGCTTTTGTCCTGGCTGACCCACTGCGAATCGGCGCTGGTCAGCAGCACTTTGAGATCAACGGATTTATTCCCCTTGGTGCGGGCGCTTTCACGCTCCAGCAGCGTCTTAATAAAGCGGAATTCGTAACGCGGGTAACCTTCCACATACAGAACTTTGATCAGCTTAGCCTCGCGGACGTCGACGTCGCGTTCGAGGACGTTATTGTCCGTTTGCGCTTCGCCCGATTGCTCCGGGACTTTGATGACAAACGTCTTTTGGCCCTTTTCCTCGGGTCGATGAACGAAGGCGACCTTCTTCGGTTTGCCGTCTTTTTCCAGCTTGATCATTTCCGTTTTGAGCGGCTTGTCCTTGCCCTTTTCATAAAGCGCCACCGGTACCGTGAGATCGGCATACCCAGGTCCGGATAAGCGCACATCAAAAACCAAATTGTCGTGGACGAAGACGGTGTCTTCGACTTGCAGATCGTGAAGCCGCAGATCCTTCGTTTCCAGGGAATCGCCCAAGCCAACCAAAAAAAGCGGTACGCCGATCTTGGCGGCATGCTTGGACGCTTTTACCAGATCTTCTCCCTCGGTGGTCACACCGTCCGTCAGCATAATGATCGCCGACAGCGAGGAACCGCGATAATCATTGAGCACTTGATGCACGGCGTTGCCCAGCTGGCTGGAATCATTCGCCGAACTGGCTTGCAACTCCTTGATGGCTTGGCGGGCGTTGGTCAGTTCCGATTCGTCGGCGACATCGGCCAGGCGGGCGGCGCGCGTCGAACAATGATAGACATGAATTTTGACGTGTCGCTGGCGAAGCAAAGTTGCCAGCCAATCGTTGTCGGGCCGCGTCGCCAACGCCTGCGCCAGGCGCAGACGTTCCAAGGCAGTCAAATTAGCGGCTTGGGCGACGTCCTGGGCGGCAGCTTGCGCTGCTTCATCTTGGTAGGCGTCCACGGTGCTCATGCTTTGCGAATCATCGAAGAGAAGCACAATGTCCGGCCAACTTTCGCGCTCAAAGCAAAGGCTGACCTGGGGCAGCAAAATCATCAAGACGAGGAGTAAATAGCAGATGCGCAGTCCGGACAAAATGAATTTAACGGCAGGGCGGACGCGCTGAGCGCCTTCCAGCTTATAAATCCACACGACCAGCGTGGCGACGGCGAAACCCAAGGCGACTGCCAGCCAGGGATCAGTTTGGAGATCCCAGATATACGAAACAAAATCGAGACGCCAATGACTTCCTTCCCCGGCCGCCGGCGCAGGAATGTTAAACGCTTGCTCAAAACCCCGACGTAAACTGTCCGGTAAGAAACCCAAGAAGTCCGCCGTCCATACATAATGAGCCAGCACCAAGATAACGGCCAGTACCAGGGCAAAGAGCGGGATCGGTAAAAGGACCAGCAATACGCTTAGGGCGCGGCGGCCCCTTGTTTTTACGCTGGGCCCGTCATATGTCCCCTCGACAGAACTGTAATGACCAAACCGCCATGCCAGCACGACTTCCGCCACCAGCAAAACCAGCATGCCTAAGAGAAGCCAATGGGCGATGCGGGGTCCAATAGGCCGCAAGGCGCTGTCGCTGCCCGCAGATGCTGACAGTCCACCCGTGTGCTTAATGGCCGCCAAATCAGTCACAACCTGAATGTCCCACTCAGGGAAACTGCGCTGGAGGTCCTCGGCGCTGGTCCTTGTGGGGTCGCTTTCACCGGCTTGCTGAGCGTCGCCGGACGACGGCACGTTGACCGCATACAAGTACTCATGCGGATCCTGGCCGATTGTCGCCCGGTAAAGGCCGCTAAGCTCCGTATCGGTCCAACGCAAGACGCTGGCTTCATCGAGTGCTTGCGTCTTGAAGCTATCGAGGCGTTCCGGCGTGTGCATCTCGACGCTCAAGGCGGCCATCGTGCCTTGCAGGTATTCCTCGATAGGCTCCCCGACCGTGAAGTTTTGCTCCCGTAAGCGTCCGGCAACGGCATACCGAAGCAGTTCCTGCATGAGCGGCAGGTAGCCGCGTGTGGCCGGCCAGTTGTTCCAATCGCTGTTGACCGTACTGGTCACGAGCAGGACGCGGCCACGGCTATGAGCCGAATTGCTGCCGCGGGTTTCGGAATTCTTGGCCAACGGCGGGTGCCACTCAACAATTGCCGCATCGCCGACCGGCAATTTCTGGCCCACGGCCTTTGAGCCGGCCTTATCTCCGGTCGGCACAAACGAAAGCACCTTCCGCGCGCCTCCGCTTTTTGCCAGTTCTGTGCGGATGTACGTACTGAACCGGGCCTGCAAGAGGCTGGCCCGGTCGCGTTCGTCGCTGAAGGCGTCGAGCGGAGGTTCGAGTTCCGATTTTCCTTCAAGGGAGAATTGAAAGTGAAATGGGTCCGAGGCTTCCTGTTTAGCAAGAAGCCGCGCCGGCAGAAGCCCGCTGCCGCCTCGATAGAGGACCTCGTTGTACGAACCTAGATCAACATTGTTGCCCAAGCACACGACCACGCCGCCGCCGCTACGCAGATGCGCCTCTAACCGGCGGGCTTCCAGCAGGCTGACATGCGGCACATCGCACAGGAACACGCAATCGCAGTTGGACAAGTCCCCGGCCGAGGCATCGGCGAATTGCGATTCGGTGAGCACTTTCGGCTTAACCGCGACTTGCCCGGGCGCCGGCTTGCCTTCGAACGGATTGAGCGCGATCCGCAGCCATTCCGTGCCCTGGTCCCACGGATCGATGGCCGCTTTGCCGTTGACCAATACGACAGGCACTTCATCTTTAACATGCACCACCGCTGAACGCACATCGTCGAGATCGAGCGCATCGGCGCCAATGCGCACTTGAACGACGTAATCGCCGGGACTGGTGAAGCGATACGGAATGGTGATGGTGTTGGGCCCGCGGCTCAGCTTGCGAGTCTCTTGGTAGGCAAGGCGGAAGTCCTCTTTGAAATGTTTATCGCTGGTTTTCGCGGCGGCCTTGCCGATCCAAAGTTCAATCGGCGTCGCATCGCGGGCTTCATTGCCGAAGTGGTGGATCGTAACTTTGATCGGCGTGGCTCCGCTGGTGCCTACCAGCGGCGTTCCCAGGGTCAAATTGGTGATAGCCGTGTTGCTGACGCCTTCTTTGCCTACATCCACCAGGATTGTTCGGGCCCGTGACTGAATCTTCTGAATTAGCGCGGCGACGCCGACCGGTTGGCGTACGCTCCACGACGCCTGTTGCATATCCGTTAGGAAGTAAACTTCGTGATCCTCAAACTTGGTGGGTGATTGCCGCAGGAGGTCCTCGATCGTCGCCAACGTGCCGGGCAGGTCGGCATTGCCGTGCGGCAAGCGCACGCTTTCGATCTCGGCAAGCACTTTCTTGGTATCCTCGGACGCTTCCGAAACGATGCGCCGAGCGGGCGAGCTCATCAGCACGACGCTAAATCCATGGCCGCGCGGCGAATCCTGCACAATCTGCTCCGCCAAATCCCGGGCTTTTTCGAAGTAACTAACGTCGCCCGCCTTGGTGGCCATGCTGAACGAGCCATCGAGCACCAGGATTTTGTGCGTCCGCTGGCCGCTGGAGGCGGCAAACGCCATGCTTTCGGGAAAGATCTTGTGCCACCACCCTTCGGCCCAAGGCATGACGCTGGCCATCGCCAAGACCAGCAGCAGAATCATCGCGGTGCGTACGGCCAGGAGAACCATCTGCTCCAGCCGCAACCGCCGCGTGTTTTTCTTGTGGGCGTTGAGCAAAAAGCGCATGGCCGCCCAGGTTACCACCTTGAAGCGCTTGCGATTGAGCAAGTGGATGACGATAGGAATCGCCGCCGCCCCGGCGATAGCGGCCGCGGCCGCCAGGGGAGTGCCGAAGAAGAAAGCGAATAAGGGCATGATGAACACTTAAACTGAACAATAAAACTCTAAGGGCGCTTAACTATCTTACAGCGAATCTAGAGCGGATGCACGGGGCCAGAAAACGTGAGAACCTCCAAAAGGCGCCAAGCGAGCGCATAGGTTTACAGGTGTAAACCCTGTGGCGCAGTGTTGGGGGACTAGAGGGTGGGTCACTTGGGCCAGAGGGTCGCGCAGGGCAAACGCGCCAACTTTCCGCGCCTTGCTGCTGACCTTGTATGCCTATATCGGTCAGCATACACTCGGACGGAGCCCTGAAGACGAAGTTTGTGGCGCCTAATCCCCTCAAGATAGGGAGAAAGGAGAATTCCGGATGAGCGACCGTCCCCCTACCGTTATCTGGCCGCCGGCGGCAGGGGCAGGGCCGGTAGATTTTCCCAGTGTCCCCGGCTATGAGATCCTCAGCGAACTGGGTCGGGGCGGCATGGGCATCGTGTATCGAGCAAGGCAGCTGAATCCCGACCGGCTGGTCGCGCTCAAATTGATCCGCGATGGTTCTTTGGCCGGCCCGCAGGAAAGGGCTCGCTTCCGGATCGAGGCTGAGGCGGCCGCGCGGATGCGCCACCCCAACATCGTACAAATTCATGAAGTAGGCCAAACCCAGGGATGGCCTTACTTCGCCATGGAACTCATCGAGGGCGGCGGGCTGGACCAGTGCCTCGGAGGCCGACCGCTGCCCGCGCATCAGGCGGCCCTAATGGTTCGGACCCTGGCTCGCGCCATCGGGCACGCCCACCAGCAGAAGGTCGTCCATCGCGACCTGAAACCGGCCAATATCCTTTTGTCGTTTAGCCGGGCGCCGGAGGCGAGCGCGGGCGGCGAAACGAGCGCGCTCGCCTCCGGCGCCCGGCTAAACGAGGCCACCCTCAAGATCACCGATTTTGGTCTCGCTAAACGCCTCGATAGCGACAGCACAGCCTTGACGCAGGATGGGGCCGTATTGGGCACCGCCAGTTATATGGCTCCCGAGCAGGCGGCCGGACAGGCCCGAGACATCGGACCGGCTGTGGACGTCTATGCGCTGGGCGCAATTCTCTACGAGTTGCTCACCGGTCGGCCGCCGTTTCAAGCCGACTCCTGGAACGGGACGGTTGACCAAGTGCTCCACGATGAGCCAATGCCGCCGACGCGGTTGTCCGCTAGCGTGCCTCGGGACCTGGAGACGATTTGTCTGAAGTGCCTGGAAAAGAAGCCCGCCCAGCGCTACCTCCGCGCCGGAGAATTGGCGGAGGACCTGGATCGCTTTCTCGAAGGCACGCCCATTGTCGCCCGGCCGGTCAGCGAGATGGACGGCCTGAAACGCCTGGCCGCACGAGACGGTTACGAGCTGGTCGGCGAGATTGGCCGCGGCCCCCGCAGCACCGTTTACTTGGCACACTACGGCGCGCTCAGGCAGCCGGTCGCCCTCAAGGTTTTCCCTGTTAACGTCTGCACGCGGGAAGAATGGGAAGGCCGCTTTCAGCAAAACGGCGACTTGTGGGCGGCGGTCGCGCACCCGCATGTCATACCGGTCAACCGCGCCGGTTGGTGGAACGGCGTGCCTTACCTGGCCGTCGAGTACGTCGCCCAGGGCAGCTTGGCCGCCAAGCTCGTTGGCCGGCCTCACCCGATCGACCAGGCCCTCCGGTTGGTCGAACAGTTGGCGGAGATCGTCGGGTTCCTGCACCGGCAAGGAGTCGTTCACGGCAATCTAAAGCCGAGTAATGTCCTGCTTGCCGCGGACGGCATCCCACGCGTCATCGACTTCCGTCCCAGCGGCGGTCTCTTCCTGACGCCGCTGCCCGAAGACGAGTCGGAGCCCGCGGGTCTCGGCTATCTGCCCCCCGAGCTGGCCCGCGACCCGGCCGCGGAGCTGCGCCCCTTCACGGACATTTACGGCCTAGGGCTGATCCTTTACGAGCTGCTGACCGGCCGACCCGCGTTCGGCGGGGCAAGCGCCCGCGAAACGCTGGACGAGGTGCGCTCGCGGGACCCGATTCCACCCTCCCACCTCAACGCCAACGTAACGCCTCCCCTGGAGGCCGCCTGCCTACGCTGCCTGAGAAAGAACCCCTGGCGCCGCTACCACCGCGTCTTCGACCTGCTGATGCGCTTGCGGAGCTTCCGGCAGGAAGCGGAGGGGCGAGGGTGATTTGGGTTTGCGTTTTCGCGCTTACGTAGGCGCAGCGGCCGCTGAATCCTGCCGTCTGTTTACTGTCGCACAACCTGGTCGGTCAATTCTGACCGTAATGGCTACTGCGAAATGGTTTCTTATCCTCATAAAGTTGAAGGATTGTACGGAACTCCTCCATATCCTTCCGCGGATGATTGCGCTTTTCGGCTATTTCAATGGCCTTTTTCTGGCACCATTGGGCATCCTCGAATTGACCATTTTCGGCGTAGGCAGAAGCCAATGCCAAATAGCTCCGAACACCTTGAAATTGTTCTAGTTCACAGGCCAGTTTGGCACACTCAAATGCCTTCTTTCCATCCCGAATTTTGTCATCTTGATGGGTTGCAAATATTTCCGCGATTATGCACAGTTCAAGGGCTCGTTGAGGCCGGATCGCGAGCGCCTGAGCAAAATCGTCCCGAGCCTTCTCATAAAGTTTCTTACCAAGATGTGCCATGCCTCGATAGACGTATGCTAGTCGTTCGTTCGGATCCTCTCCCAAAGCGACTTCGCAATCGGTCAAGGCTTTGTCATATTCCTTTTTCTCAAGCAGTAGACTCGCGCGGTCAACTCTTGCGTCTTTGGCTTTCGGTTTGAGGGATATGGCCTTGTTAAGGTCGGAGAGAGCTTTATCAGGCTCTTCCGTCATGTGGAACGCTGCCGCCCGACAGACCAGTGCATCCGTATTCCGGTCATTGAGTTCCAAGGCTTCTTCACTGTCCCACTTGGCTTGTGCAAAGTTGAATTTTGCCAATTGGATTTTGGCTCGCTGGCTGTAATAAACAGTTTCCTTCGGATTTAATCGAATCGCCTGGTTGTAATCAGCAAGAGCTTTGTCAAACTCTCCAAAATAGCCATAGCAGGTTCCTCGCTTGAAAAAGTGCAGCGGTTCATCGGGCAATGATTCTATCACTTTAGAGACGTCGGCAATCGCCTTGGCAAGCTCACCCAACTTAATCCGTGCGTTGTATCGAACGATGAAGGCATCCGTTTGACGCGGATTTAATTTGATGGATTCATTGGCGTCCGCAAGGGCCTTGTCAAACTCCTCTTTTCCCAAGTAGCAGAGACCCCGATAGCTGAATGACTTCGACTCTTTAGGGTCCATTTTTATTGCCAAAGATAGATCCTCAATGGCTTTATCATAGTCGCCCCTGGCAGTGTAAAGCGTGCCGCGAGCGACAATGGCCACCGCGTACTTCGGATCAAGACGAATGGCTTCATTCCAATCAGATAGCGCTTTATCCAAAGCTTCTTTGTTGTAGTAGGCAACTGCGCGAAAATGATAGGCAATTGGATTGGTCGGATTGGTCTTTAGCGCAGAACTGCATAGCTCTATGGCTTTGTCCCAGCTTTCTTTCTTGAGAGCCTTATCTGCCTCCTCAATGGTGTCATCAGCATAGGCGCATGGTGAGAAAGCTATCAAGGTCATGCCTATTAGAAAATTAGAGAAAAAACTTGATAGAGGATTCACGGCAAAATCCTTCCCGCGCATGGCGTGAGTTAACGTGAGACCGGACCTTTTAAGAGGTAAATGATGCTGTTGGAAGCGGTTTTGGGCAATCCCAGGTAGGTCCTTCCTTTAGAACATTGGTACGATGAGGACAAATGGGGAAGCGCCGATACTGTTGAGCGATTGGTGAGGGAGCGTTTAGCAAAGATAGGAAAATAGGGAGCAGTCCAAGCGCGAGGCTGGGTGGCACGCTCTGAGGTACTCCGAAGGGCGTGCTCTTCTAGCGGAGTCTCCACGCCCTTCGGAGTACCTCAGAGCGTGCCACACTGCCGAGTGCTCGCGCGATCAAAGTCTGCGAAATCCGTACCGGCCACAACGTCTGACCTGAATGTCTGGTCCGTTTTAGGGCACCACGGGCAGATCTACCCTAAACTCTGATCGAATTAGATTGAATCAGGAACTCTTTTGGGCCACCTGTTATGCAACCCGCGACTAATCTACCTCGAATTGCTGCCGATGTAGTCGGGATTCACTTCTTGGGAAGCGAACGCGACATCGTGGTGAATTGGGGTGAAATCCAAAGCGTCGATGCAGCGCTCTGTGACTGCACCGATGGCTCGACGTTTCTGGAGATATACATCGAACACTTTTCTGGAGTAGACTTTGGCTTCCATAACGTTGAAGCCGAATACGAGCAAGTGATGGAGTGGATGGAACGGCAGCTAATCGGATTTTCCCGTGCGAAAGCCGAAGCTGCGGGCACTTGGGATCAGAAGCTGGGTAAGCCACCTGTCTGGACGCGCGATGAAGCAGTGCAGCCGTTTCAATTACCTCCGCTTGTAATCGATCCGCGCGAGCCCACGAGTGAGGAACGCGAGCGGATGGAAGCGTGCCATCGAGCGTCGATTGCGACATGCGAAAAGATACTCGGACGTACGCTTTCATCAGATGAGCATGCGTGCGTGCACACTGGATTTGAGAACGGTAGAATTGTAGGCAGTATCACCGCTCCGCTCCGCCACCCGCTAATTCAGCGCGAATCTAGGGAGTGATAAGGCAGCCGGCGGAGCCTTACGCGCCGCTATGGCTGCCGAACGGCTTGGTGGCACGCTCTGAGGTACTCCGAACGGCGTGCTCCTCTGGCGCCGTCTTCACGCCCTCGGGAGCACCTCAGGGCGTGCCACACGTCGTTCGGCTGGGGAGGGTCCTTACAATCATGCGGCGTCTGTCACTGCTTATTCTTGGGGTCAGCGTCGGCTCCGTGGGTTGTCCCCGAGGTGTGCCGCGCGGAGGGGACCAAATTCCCGCGTCAGGAATAAACGCATCCCTGCTTGAATTGTTCCAGGCGCACGGCGTCGATTGCGCGCCGCAGGGCGAGTGGATCGTCTTCTCGAAAAATGGCATGAAGGCAAATGCCTCAATTGTCAGGGAAATGCCGCAAGCAACTGGGATGTCGGTGCAACTTGACGTTCTGTTCGAGGTTGCCCCTGACCGAACCATCATCGAGTCGTTTGCGGGAGTGGGCCAGACACGGGAGCAAGCCATTGCTGATGCGTTAAACAACTTTGCAATGAACTCGTTCCATGTGCTGCTGGCAGCGTTTCTCAAGCCCAATGAGGAACAGGTTTCAGAGGAAGAATGGACGATAGCGGGAAGGCCAAGGCAGGTCACAATTGGTGATGTCGGGATCAGGGGCAAGCCACCTGTTCAAGGAGAGCAACTGGTCGGCTGGTTCAAGCCGTTCGAGGAAAAATTGAAGAGTAAGCCGCTTGGCCCAGGGACTCATTGGGTGCGTTTGTACTACGCTCAGATGCAGGGCAAGGCGATCGCCTGCGAAGTATTGCTGGACAACGATGCGTGGGAGGAGATGCAGGCCGAAATGGCGGCTTTTGATTGGCCGTCTGGCAAAGACTTTTACAGTGTTCGAGTGTTTCTCGTGGTGCGGGACAAGTAAGGTCGAAACCGGTCGCCCCAGCAGACCGTCGACAATTGGTGCTTCTTTGAGTTTGTCGCCGGCCTGCCGAACTGCGTCGTGCGACGGAGAAATACTATGCCCGATGTGTCAGCGGCGATCATTGTGTTGGCTGGGGCTGTGTCGGTAGTTGCCGGCACAGTCGAGTAATCTCTCACCGGCTTATCCCGCCAGCGTCTCGCGGTGTCTCCGCGCCCTTCGGAGTACCTTGGAGCGTGCCACACTTGGCTGCAGGTCTCAGGAATTGGACGGGGTTGAATAGATTCTTTCGGCGTATGGTAGGGTTGACCTTCGCGGCACGACAAGGGCGAGTTCGCCACTTTGCTAAGCGCCGGTTATTCTCATAATGGGAGCGATCCGTTACAATGCCCGGAAAAGGAGCCAGCCATGACAACCATTAAAGCTCGCTATGACGGCCGGGTTTTCGTGCCGGAGTCGCCGGTGGATTTGCCGGTGGGATGGGTATTAGACATTCCGCTCCCCAATGGGGCATCAGCGGCGGCAACCAAAACGCCTTTGGCGGAATTGGCCGAAGTGATCGACCAGTTGCCGAGCGATCCTGATTGGCCCACGGATGCCGCGGCCCAGCATGATCACTATTTGTATGGGACCCGTCTCAAGAGAGTTGGCAAGGGATAAGGCGCTGGACGCTTCGGCACGCCCTTCGGAGTACCTCAGAGCGTGCCACACTTAGCTGAACCTCTCCACGCCATTCGGCGTACCTCAGGGCGTGCCACACTTGACCGCGGGCCTCAGGAATTGGGCGGGGACCTTCAGAGGACGCGAACCCTGAAATGATGTCCTACCTGGAATCTTCTGTTTCCTTCAGCAGTTCTTCAATTAACTTGTCCAGCACCGCCCCTTCCGGAGCCCCGTTGAACCGGTGGCGGATTACGCCTTTGGCGTCAATGATCACCAGCGTTGGCCAGCTGCCGACGCCCCATTCGCTGGAAATGGGTCCCCGGATGGAGCCCCCGTTCCAAAATGACCGCCAGGTGATCTTTTCTTTCTTGAGGAGGATCTTTACTTCTTTCCTGCTTTCGTCGCTGTTGACGCCGAGCAGAACAAACGGCTTGCCTTCCGTACGTTTCACGAGCGACCGCTCATGAGGGATCATGGCCCGGCAAGGCCCTCACCAAAAGCCCCAGAAATCAAGCAGGATCACCTTGCCCTTATAGTCGCTCAGCTTGAATTTCTTCCGGTCGATATCTTCGCCTTCAATCTCCCGGGCCAGGTTGCCGACTTCCGTACCGGCGACTGGTTCGCTGGGCACAGGCGGCGGGGCGCTAGGAGGAGGCCCCGGAATGGGTTGCGGGGGCTGCGGTTGAGGGAGTTGCGGAAAGGTCGGTTCGCGCCAAGGTGGATTGTCGGGTTGGCCTGGACTGCCGGGTCCCGGTTGGCCCAGCCCGCCCGTATTGTTTGGCTCAGGTCGAAATCCGGAAAATCCGCTAACCGGCGGATTCGAGTTAGTGTTGTCGCGTTTAGAGCTGGTGGTGGACGCCTTGGCCACTGAGCTGTCTTTGTCCTTATTACGAACCAGGATCACCGCCACGACCATGCCGCCAAGCAGCAACACCGAGACGACGGCGATTGGAAGGACAATGAGTGCGGGGTTTACAGACTTTTCTTTCGGCTTGAATCTTCTGGGCCGAAAGGAACGCGCCGGCGGTTCCGGCCGGGGCTCCGCTGGCGGTGCTACGGGCGTTGGCAGCGATGTGTTGACTGGCGCGGCGCGAGAGGGATCTGGGCGAATACGAAATACTGCCCGGCAGCTCGGACAGGCAATTCGCTTGCCGGCCCGAATGGAGTTGGCCAGCCGCAATTCTGCCTCACAGCGCGGACACACGCAGTTCATAGCGGGCTCCTGGGGACTGAAAAAAGACTTGTGCGAGCCGCAAAAGAATTGACTTTACCTTTTTCGAAGCGGAATCACAAAGGAAATTGGGAGCTACAGAGCCGGCCCTGGTCGCATGACCGATTCAAAAATGACCGCAGGGAGAGAAGCCTAAAAAGCAAGGATAGCTCCCGCTTCGGCGGACGGCGTGGTCTTCACTAATGCTTCAAGCGCATCGCAGGCTACTTCGACGCCATCTTCTTGGCAGATCTGCTTTCCAACTTCCAGCGCCCGCATTGCATAGCGCGGCTCCTCGAGCAGCAGGCGTAGCTCGGCCGTCGCACGGGCCGGAGTATATTGGCGAATAGGCAGCACCCGAGCGATTCCTAGACGGGCGGCACGCGCAGCATTGTCCGGCTGGTCCCACGCACAGGGAACGATCAGCATGGGGCGGCCGGAGCGCATGCCCAACCCCGTTGTGCCAATGCCGCCGTGGTGCACAATGGCCGCGGCTCGCGGGAACAGCTCCGAGAAGGGAGCGTAGTCAACCGCTGCTATATCGTCCGGCAGTGACCGGAGACAGTTGCGCGGTTCCTTGAGGACAAGCACGGCTCGACGGCCCAATTGCCGTGCGGCAGCCGCGCTCACTTCATAGAACGACCCCGGGTCCGCCGCGACTGCCGTGCCCAGCGTGAAGACGATGGGCGGTGGGCCGGCGTCCAGAAAGCGTGCCAGATCAGCCGGCAGACCGATTGGGGCATCGCCCTGAAACCAGGGGAACCCGGTTACGAGAGTTTGGGCAGGCCAATCGCACTGCTTGTCGGCAAGCAACTTCGAGAACAACGCCAGATGCAGAAGGGGCGAATGTCCGTCCACGAGAGGGTTTTCGTTGTTGATGGGCGGCAAGCCGATCTGCTGCCGCAGCCGATGCCAGGGCTTCGCCCAAGAACGTGTGGCCCATTTCAGGAAGCCGCCTAGGGGTTTCCAAAGTGCCGGGCCAAATGGGAGAAGACACTTCGAGAAGACCGGGGCGCCGGGAAGCAGCGGCGGATCATGGGCGGAAAAGAAGCCCATCGGGATATGCATGGCCGATACCCAGGGGAGACCGATTTTCTCGGCCACTAAGCGGGCGGCGTAAACCGCCGAGCTTGCTACCAGAAGATCCGTCCCTTCGACTGCGGCCAGGGTATCCTCGTATGCCTCCGGCAACGAAGGCATCAACACTTCTCGAATGATCCGCATCATGCCCCAATTGGGATGCATGAGCCGCCGCATCACCACCGGATCGGAAATCAAAGCGCAGTCAGGCCGTACGGGCCGGAATTCGAGCCCGAGCCCTTCGATTTTAGTGCGGTAGCATTCAGCGGCCGCCACGATCGGCACATGACCGCGCGCTTGCAGGCCCAAGGCGATAGCGATATAGGGATGGAGATCGCCCAACGAGCCGAAGGTGGCAACGACGATGCGCATTTTGCTTTGGCCCCCGTCTCGTTTGCCGTTCTTTGACAGTCACTAGTCCGCTTTTAGCCCATAAACCCTGACGGCGTTATCGTGAAATAGCTTTTCCTGCGCTGCCCGGCTGCGGTCTTTAACGATCGTTGTTAGGGCATCAAACCATTCCTTGTAGCTTGCGGCGAGGGTGCAGACGGGCCAGTCGCCGCCGAACATGACGCGGTCAGGACCGAAGGTATCAAGCACGTGGTTGACGATGGGCGCCAGGTCCTCCACTTTCCATTGGCCCGGCTTGGCCGACGCCACGATGCCGGACACCTTGCAAACGACGCGCTTGTGTTTGGCGACCGCTTCCAGGTCCCTTTTCCACTGGGTGCGATCCTTGTCGGGCACCCTTGCGTTGCCGCAATGGTCGAGGATGAAACGCGTGTCCGGACAAGCGTCGATGAGCTTGGCGGCGTCAAGGAGTTCGGTGGGCCGCATGCACAGGTCGAAGCTCATGCCCAGTTGGCCAAGCAATTGAATGCTTTTTTTGAATTGATCGCCCAGACAGGTCCCGGCGGGAGCGGCGTCGTTATGCAAGACTTGGCGGACACCCTTGACGTAGTGGTTGTTCTTAAAGGGCTTGATGTACTTGGCGAAGGCTTCCGAGGCGGGTCGGCCGGAAATGACGGCGGCGACCATCGGGTTGTCCGGCTTCTGGCACAGCGCAATAACGTAATCCGCCTCGGCCTGCTGCTGGCTGGGATCCAGATCGACTTCCATGTATATGGTCTTCACCACGTTGAGCCCTTCCGTAGCTTTGAAATAATCACCCATCAGGAAGTCGCGGTCTAGCGGCGATCCCTTCTCTATCCACGGCAGCTTGAATTGCTTACGGTCCCAGAGATGTTGATGGGTATCGATAACGCGCAAGGGAGGCGGTTCCATAGGGGTCTCCGCGTAGAGAGAGCTTGGCAGGACGGCTGCCGATACGGCGGCGAGGCCCTGTTCTAAGAAGCCGCGGCGAGTGGAAAACGGCATGAAAGCACTTGGAGAGTAAGACTTAGAAGACAAATCAGTTGTATTCTACATGGACAATGGTTCTAAAGTAGCCCGCCGCTCGGCGGCGGATTCCGCCGCGGAGCGGGGCGTTACTTTCTTTCGGCATCGACCTTCGGCCCGCTTTATAATGGCGGACTGAAGTGCGTGCCCTCTCCTCCAGATTTAGGTGAAAAGCTATGAGCAACTCTCCAGAAATTAGCCGTCGTTCCATGTTAAAGACCACGGCGGGCGTCGCGGCCGGAGTGGCCGCGTTTGGCATCCCGGCAGCCAATGTTTTGGGCGCCAATGAGACGCTCAATGTCGCCTGCATCGGCACCGGCGGCAGGTGCCAGCATCTGATGAAGGCCCTGGCCAAGATCCCCAACGTCCGCATAGCTGCCGTCTGCGACATTTACGACGTTCACCTGGACCAGGCGAAGAAGATCGCCGACCCCAAGGCCATTACCACTAAGCATTACAAGGAACTCCTCGATAACAAGGACATCGATGCAGTCTTGATCGGCAGCCCCGACCACTGGCACGTGCCCATGACCGTGGACGCCTGCAATGCCAAGAAGGATGTCTACGTCGAGAAACCGCTCACGCACAATCTTGCCGAAGGGCAGGCGGTAATTGACGCCCAGAATACGAACAAACGCATTGTCCAAGTAGGCACGCAGCAACGCAGCATGCCGCAGTTTCAGAAAGCGTATGACCTTATCAAGGAAGGCCGGCTGGGCAAGATCTATAAGGTGCATCTCACCTGGAATCGGAACGGCGATCGGGTCCGTAAAGGGCCGCAGGGCGTCGACGCTAAACAGGTGGACTGGAAGGCGTTTCTGGGCAACGCGCCGGCTCAGGATTTCGATGAATACCGCTTCCGCAATTGGCGCTGGTTTTGGAATTTCGGCAACGGAATCCTTACCGATTTGATGGTGCACTTTATCGACGTCGTCCACTGGTACCTGGATGTGGACCATCCCCTCCAGGCGACAACTATTGGCGATAACTTCATCAGCAAAGGCGTCTGGGAGACGCCCGATACGATTCAGACTTTGTTGCGTTATCCCAACGATTTGCAAGTTTACTTTGAAGGCACGTTCGTGAACGCGCGCAACGGCGCCATGCTCGAGTTCATGGGCTCCGACGCCACGCTCTACCTGGATCGCGGCCGCTATGAAATCCATCCCGAACGCGGCCGGGGCAAGTACGAGGAGTTCGTCCTCGGCACAGGCAAGCGCGGCGCGGATTTCTACGATAAGCCGGACGGCGAATTGTTGCACTTGACGAATTGGGTCGAATGTGTCCGCAACCGCAAGAAACCGAATTGCCCGGCCGAAGCCGGCGTCGGCGCCGCCGCGGCAGCCCATTTGGGCAACATCGCGTTTCGATCAGGTAAAGTCGCCAATTGGAAGGATGCTTAACGGTATTTCATTCAATGCCGGAAGTGCCGAATCCCTGTCAGCACCATGGCCATGCCGTGTTCATCGCACGCGGCAATCGAGTCGGCGTCGCGCATGGAGCCGCCGGGTTGGACGGCGGCGGTTACGCCGGCGCGGGCGGCTTCGTCGAGGTTGTCGCGGAACGGGAAAAACGCATCCGAGGCCAGGACAGCGCCTTGACTGCGCCCGGCTGATTTGCGCACCGCCATGCGCACCGAATCAACCCGGCTCATCTGCCCCGCGCCCACGCCGACCACCATGCCGTCCCTGGCGAGCACGATGGCGTTACTCTTGACGTGCTTGCACACCAGCCACGCGAAACGCAAGTCGGCCATTTCTTTGGCCGTAGGTTGCCGTTCCGTTACCACCTTCGCATGGGTGAAATTATCGCCGCCGCGGTCGGGCGTTTGCACGAGCAGCCCCCCGTCCACGCGTCGAAAATCGAGCGCTGGCGGCCGCTTGGCCTGATCGGTTAGCGGCCCCGTGCGCAGCAGACGCACGTTCTTTTTCCAGGTCGGCCGCGTCGTTAGGATCTCGAGGGCGGCAGGGCTGTAATCCGGCGCGATGATGCATTCCACGAAGCGATTAGGTTCGGTCACGAGCATAGCCGTCGCTTCATCTACGTCGCGATTAAAGCTCAGGACGCCGCCATAGGCGCTGAGCGGATCCCCTTCGAAGGCCCGCGCAAATGCCTCGGCCAGTGCGGAACCGACGGCCGCACCGCACGGATTGTTGTGCTTTATTACGATGGCCGCGGGCTCGGTAAACTCGCGGACGAGATTCAGAGCGCTGTCCAGGTCGAGGATGTTGTTGAAGGACAATTCCTTGCCGTGCAGTTGTTCGGCAGTCGCTACACAGGCATAGCGGCTGGCCGGTTCGACATAAAACGCGGCCTGCTGATGGGGATTTTCCCCGTAGCGCAGAGGCAGCCGCTTATGAAAGTGAAGATCCAACTGAGCCGGTAGTTCTTTGCCTAGCTCAGGTCCGGCAATTAGCCCGGCGAAGTAGGCGTCAATCGCGCGATCATAAGCGGCTATGCGGGCGAACGCGGCGGCGGCAAGGCGTTCGCGCGTTGCCAGGGTCGAGCCCGACTCAGTCCGCCATTCCTCCAGGAAGCTGCCATATTGCCGGGGATCGGTAAGCACGGCAACATCGTGATAGTTCTTGGCGGCCGCGCGCACAAGCGTCGGCCCGCCGATGTCAATATTCTCGATTATCTCTTCCTTGGTGCTGCCGGGTTTGGCCAGCGTCTCTTCGAACGGGTAAAGATTGCAGACCACGAGGTCGATGCCCTCGATGTGGTGTTCACGCAATGTTCCAACATGTTGAGGATTATCGCGGACGGCAAGTATGCCGGCGTGGACGTTGGGATGAAGCGTCTTAACCCGGCCATCGAGGATCTCAGGAAAACCGGTCACGTCGGAAATGTCGCGCACGGCAAGGTCGGCGGCCTTCAGGGCCTTGTGCGTGCCGCCCGTGGAGACGAGTTCAACGCTCTTGTCCGCCAGGGCGCGGGCCAGATCGACAAGGCCGGTTTTATTACTAACGCTCAGTAAAGCGCGACGAATAGGGCGGACGGTCATGTTGGTGATTCCTAGGCGGGTTTATGCTCAACGCAACTATTTTAGTGATCTTCCCCAGCTTGGCTGAAAGCTGAGAACTAAAAGCTGATTGCTGTTTTTGTCTCATTTTTCTTTCAAGAGGGCTATCAGCTTGTAGCTGTCAGACATTAGCCAAACACCCAGAAGGGCGTGATAGAACTATGGACGCGTTTCAATCTGGATCACGCGCTCTCGACAACGCATTTGAACCGGACCAGGGAAATCAACCGCGGGCGATTTACCCAGTGCCACGTCAGCCACGCGCTCCCAGGCAGCAAAGTCCATACCGCTCTGGGGCCAGCCTTCTCTATTCCAAAGCAGGCGAAATGCTTCACGCACCAACGGCCGGGAGGCAGCCGCTAGAATCTGGCGGTCGAAGACTAAAACATTTCCCGCACGCGGCAACTCTGCGGTTTGTAGAAGCTTTCCCGCTTGGCACGCCACCTCGCCAAAAATTTCCTCGGCCTGTTCCGCGAGCCGAGCCAACACCGAGGCGATGTCCGGATTGTATTCCTTGGCTAGCAACGGCAAGAGTTCATGCCGAATACGGTTCCGTGTGAACTTCGTCTGGACGTTTGTTTCATCCACGCGAAAAGGCTGCTCAATATGGCTTAAGTAATCGAGAACCTCGACTCGGCGCGTGCCCAAAAGCGGCCTGATAATTGTAAGCGCCCGATCCACGGGTCTGCGCGCGGCGATGCCTCGCAAACCCTGGATCCCGGTCCCGCGCAACAGACGATACAGGATCGTCTCGGCTTGGTCGTCTGCCGTGTGGCCGGTAGCAATCCAGCGTGCGCCCATTTCCCGCGCCACGTCCGCCAGCCATTCGTAACGCAGCCTCCGGGCAACGCCTTCCAAATTGGTCCTTTCCGCCTGAGCCTGAGCGGCTACATCGGCCTTCCCCATACGAAGCACCACGTCGGGATTCTCGGCGAGCAAACTGCGATGAAGTTCATGCACGAATTCAGCATCGGCACCGCTTTGGGGCCCGCGTAGACAGTGGTTGAGATGGGCGATGCAAAGCGGGCGTTTTGACTTTTGAGTCTTTAGAGCCAGAAGGGCGCGCCAAAGACAAACGCTGTCCGGGCCGCCGGAGACCGCGATCACCATGCCTTCGTTGCTGACATCGTGGCGTTCAAGCCAGGCTTTGATTTGTCCCACCAAAGGGGGAAGTCGGGTCATGGCGTAAAATGCTCCGCTGGCAATTGGCGGGAAAACCTTGTTTACTTACTATTCCATGATAGAGGGTCAAGCGGCCGGCTTGATCTCTGCAACAGCAAGGGCCGGAGGAGCAGGCGCGACCGATGAAGCCGTTCGGCAAGCTGTTAATGCGATGGGCGCTTCAATCCCGGACCTATTACGTGCTGTCGTGGTTGGCGGTGCTCGGGATCGCGGCCAGCATTCTTTACAACGCCTGGATTCATTTTGACAACCACTCGGAAAGCACCAAGCCGGGCTCCAAGCGGCGCGACGTCAACGACGGCCATTGCATGATTGACTTCGGCGGCCAGTGGCTTATGGGCCGCATGTTATACGAGGGTCATGGCCGGCGCCTGTACTTGCGCAGCCAGCAGCGCGCCGTCTTGCAAGCTTCCTACCCCGAGGAAGATCAGGCCCCGGACGCCGAAAAGAGCGATGCTGAGAACTTGATGGATTGGCTCATGGGCCTGGACCTCCCCGAAGGCGCCGGCGAACCGGAACATTGGCAATTGAAGCTGAATCGGGGCATCGGCGGTCAACTTTATCCACCCGTCAATGCGTTTGTAAATTATCCCTTGGGCGCGTTTAAGCCCCGCGTCGCCTATCGCATCAACCAAGTTCTCAATTTACTATTCGCCTTCGTCGCCGGTCTGGCGGCCTCGGGCCTGGCTCGCGGACGCGTCTGGTGGCCGATTGCCGCGGGGTATTTCCTTCTCTTCCCCGGATTTTCCGGAACTATCAATCTCGGTCAGAATGCGGCACTAACGCTGGCAATTTTGATGGGAGGCTGGTTTTTGGTCAGCCGCGGGTATGCGCGGTCCGGAGGCGCTGTCTGGGCTCTGCTGGCATTCAAGCCGGTTTGGGCGGCGTCGTTCTTTTTTGTGCTCTTGCTCATGCGCCGCTGGAAGACGGCTTTCACTATGGGCGCTGCCGCGGCCGCCATCATTTTGGCCACCGTGCCGTTTGTCGGCTGGCATAGTTGGATGGATTGGTTCAACGTGGCCCGCGACGGCGTGCGAATTTACGAAAGAGATCAGAACTGGATTTTCTTGAGCCGCGATCTCCTGAGCATGCCGCGCCGCTGGTTGCTCAACTTTGAGGAAGAAGTGGACCGCATCCCTTATCCCTTGCTCACGGCAATGATTGGCTGGTGGTCGCTCATGGCGGTCTTGGAGATGACGATGCGAATGGCGTGTCTGCGCAAGCATCAGGCGGCCCGAGCGGTCGACGGCGCCCCGGCCGCCTTTCTGCTTTTGTCGGCCTGGCTTCTATGTTTTCACTTCATGTATTACGACGTGCTTTTGGCTTCGTTGCCGGTTTTCCTACTTTTCACCGAGCCACGCCGTTACTTGATTCCACGCTTCGTCGTCATCTTTTTTGCCAAGCGCCGGGAACTCGGCAAGGAGTTGGTTGACTTTTATCGACCCAGCCTGAGCATTGAGGCTCCCCCGCCGGTTCCCGCTATCCCAGCAACTCACCGGCATATCTGGGTGCTCAATAGTGTAGAAATGACGCTAGTGCTCATTCTGATGTTGATCCCGCCGGTATTACATCTATTCGACGTCGGCAACCCGTATGGCCAACCCTGGGAGACCTATGTACTGCTAACGCTGTGGCTATGGTGTGCCTGGAAATGGCTACGGCAACGCGAACGAGCCGAAGTCGAGGCCAAGAAATCCGGCCGGCAGCGACAGCGTCCGAACCAATAGACGAGATAGCCAAGGCGCCGAGTCTGTCCGTCAGTTGACGCAAAAGCGCGCGATCGCACCACGTCCTCTCTGTAGCGTTAAGATACACCGAGCAGGTCCCGGAGTTTCACTCCAATGTCCGCGGATCGCATCAAAGTCTCGCCGATCAGGACGGCGCGGACCCCGGCCTTCTCTAAGCGCTTGATGTCTTCCCGCGTGCTAATTCCGCTTTCGCTCACCAGGCAACATCCGGCCGGAACTCTTGGAGCAAGATCGAGTGTGTGCTCCAAGCGCGTGACCAAAGTGCGCAAATCGCGATTGTTGATGCCGATTAACTGAGCACCCGCGTCAATGACGCGCGGCAAATTGGCGGCCTCGTAAAGTTCGACCAAAGCTTGCATGCCGAGTTGCCCGGTCTCGCTCAGCAACTGGCGCAAGGAAGCATCGTCAAGGATTTCAGCAATAAGCAAGACTGCGTCGGCCCCGGCACAGCGCGCCTCGGCAATTTGATAGCCGTCTAGAATAAAGTCCTTTCGGAGTACAGGAACGTGAACAGCCTGGCGTACGGCACGCAGATGCTCCAGGCTGCCCTGGAAATAAGGCGCATCCGTCAAAACGCTGATGCACGAGGCGCCATTCTGCTCGTAAATATGGGCGATGGCGACCGCATCAAAATCTTCGCGAATCAACCCGGCGGAAGGGGACGCGCGCTTGACCTCGGCAATGACCGCCATGCCGGGGGCTCGTTTCAGCGCGGCTCGGAAATCGCGCACCGGAGGCGCGGAGACCAGCCGCCGGTTTAACTCAGCAAGCGAAACCCGCTGGCGCGCCTCGGCGATCTCTCGACGTTTGGTTGCTACGATCTCGTCCAAGATAGTTGCCATCGCAAAGAGGGTTCCAGGCGAGCGTTTCATAATTGCCGTTGACGGCCAAGTGTTGACAGTCTACACGAGATAACAGGCTCCTGGTAGGATGAGCTGTTTGGTGGTCCGCCGCACCTTCTATTGGAGAGCGCTCGCATTATCGCCTTGATCCTCTTGATGATTGCCAGTCTTTGGACCTTGGCGGTGGTGCTGCTCTCGCAGCCGCCAATTCGCGCCTGGCTCTTCGGACCGCAGCGGAAGAGGGCCGTACCCTGGGGCGGACTCGAAGTCCTGGCCGTTGTTTTCCTGACTCAATTCGTATGGAACGGCTTGGTGTTCGACCTCCTGGTGCAGAGCCAGGCGCTCGACCAAGTTTACGGCGCCGGCTTTACCGAGGAGTATTCAAAGAACCGCCACGTCGAAGAGCCGGGCCTCTCAACCGTTCGCGTCTCGCTGTGGGTCGGGGCATTGGGGTTTCCCATCAATTTGGCCACCGTGGTGCTAATCCCTGTCTTGGCCCGACGCGCCCGCTTCTATCAATTCGGCATAACTCAGGAGCGATTGGGGCGCCATCTCTTCGCGGGCCTGCTGTGCTTCCTGGCCCTTACGCCGGTCGTTTACGCGACCAACTTTGCGGTCGACAACTTCGTGATCAAATGGAACCAAAAACAGCCGACAAGGCACCCGTTTGATGAACTGATTCAGCAGGCGGAATCAAAGGCGGAACTAGCGCTCCTTGCCTTCGCGGTTCTAGTGGCCGCGCCGATCTACGAGGAGCTCCTGTTTCGCCGCCTTCTGCAAGGGTGGCTGAGCAAAGTCCGCTGGGGCGGGCTGGGCGCGTTTCTTCTTACATTGCTCTTAACCATTCTGCTGCGGTGGCGACATCTGCGCGGCGCATGGCTGGAAGAAAATTGGAATGAGTTGGCTTTGCAGTTACAACCCTTCTTGTTTGTTTTGCTGACCGGACCGGCTTTGGTCGTGATCCGAAAATTGAGGCGGCCCCAAGTGGCGGGGGCGATCTACGGCAGTAGCCTCTTGTTTGCCATAGCCCATATCGGTGTGTGGCCGTCGCCGGTCTCGCTTTTCGCCTTAGGCTTGGGCCTCGGCTGGTTGGCTTACCGGTCCCAAAGCGTCGTTCCTACGATCACGGTTCATACCTTGTTCAATTCGTTAGCTTTTCTGTCGATCTGGAGCCGGTGAGCTAGGGGCCGTTAGATTCGCTTGGCAATTAACTATTTTGCAACCCCGCCGCCAACCGTCGCCTTGAACCTTGCTTCTCCCATCACCACTTCCATTGCCGTGCCGGTGTCCGTGTTGCCGCGGCGCACGTAAGCTAGCGCAAACGTCTCCTTCGTTCCCGGAGCCGTTGCTGAAGAAGTAATCTGACCCACCTCTTTGCCATCACGGACCAGCTTGGCGCCGCGGACGATCGGTTCAGCGGTTGCCACCGTCAATCTTTGCAGCGTACGGTTGACATGTCCCAAGTCGCGGGCCCGGACAATGGGTTCCTGACCTAAGTAGCAACCCTTCGTGTAGCAGATCGTTTGCGGAATCCGATTCACTTCGGGAGCGAGCGTATTGTCGTCGATATCCAGCCCGTACTGTGGAGTGCCGGCTCTAATGCGCAGCGCCTCGTAAACCGCGGAACCAGCGGGGCGCACTCCGGAATGGAGCAATTTCTCCCAAACCTCGGAGGCCTGACCGTTTGGACAGACCAGGTCATAACCAGGCACGCCAAGCAGATCCTGTCTGCGAATCTGGCAAGCAGCCCCTTCGCCGACATTTCGCAGAACGAGCTGATGCCCACGCAGCTCGGGCAAATCGTCGCCCCATGCCTTTTTCAAAATGGACCGTGCTTCCGGCCCCGCCACATGCAATTGCGCAAATTCGCGGGTGCGGTCAGCAAACTCGACGTGCTCGCTGATGAGGAAATGATCGAGATGCTGGATAATCTTCTCTGCCTGCCCCGGAACGGCATCCAGCCAATAGACACCCATCTTGTCCAAACGATACAGAAAACCGTGGGCGACAACCTTGGCTTTGATATTCGTAAAGAACACCTCGCAGCCGCTGCCGGCCGACAGGCTTTTGACGTCGTTCGTGCACAGATTGTTCAAAAACGTGCCCGCGTCGGCGCCGCTAACCTCGACTTTGGTCCGGTGAGAAACGTCAAATAAAACGGCGTGATGCATCGCTTGATCGAATTCCGCAACGGGATCGCCAAAATCGCGCGGGATTAGCCATCCGGACTCTTCGATGATGTGAGCGCCGGCCTGGGCAGCAGCCTCGTGAAGCGGTGTTGAGTCGGGCATATTATTTCACCAGAGCCAGCATTTTGTGGGCGTCTTCAAGGAATAAGACTTTGTCGGAAGGGCCGATCAGCCGCTGCACTTGGGCGGCGCTTTCGAGCGGGACAGTGAACAACTCCTCAGCCGTTTCGCCAGGCAGTCCGCTTAAGAGGTAAATGCGTGCCTGCTGGGCCGCGAGGAGCCATTGGTAAGCGGCGCTCATGTCGGGCGGTTTGTTTTGCTTGAGTAATGCCAGCGCCTGCTGGGGATCTTCAGCTTGGCGCATGAGCTCAGCGCCGTGCTCCAGGGCGTGGGTCGCTTGCGAGAGGAGGATGATTCGGCCATCGGGGCGAACAACGCGAGCGGCACATGCCAGGGCATGACCCAGGTCGGCAAAGGAATGCCAAGCCGGAGTGCCGCTCACGCCGGCAATGACAAGGTCCGCCCGCTCCGGCACGCTGATCCGCCAGTGTGCATCGAGCAGCCGCCGCGCCTGCCGGCCGGCTTGGGTCGAGCCGCAGACAACATGGGCCACCGAGTCGCCGGCCCCTTCGACAACTTGGACCACAAAGGGCGCGCCCACCAGCCAGGCCACCTCCGTCGCTTCTTTGCTCACCGGCCAGTCTGCCTCTTCCGGCGCGGCCGGCGAGAGATGCGTCCACGATTCCTCGCGGGTGGCCTTATCGGCTAGCAAAGGATAAAGAGCGCTTTCGCAGCCGGAAACGCCAACCAGCGGGTCATAGCGCCGGCCGGCTAACAAGACGAGTTGATCGGCATCCACTGCCGTGCGGTTCAGGTAGATGCGCCGGCCCTGCTTGGTGGTCGCCAAGTAGGCCAATTTCTTGCGGTCATTGGCATCGTGCACTTCCAGACGCACTTCTTCGAAGGCCTCAGGCAACTGCTCGATCCATTCTTGACGTGAGGCGGAAGCCGGGCACAAAAGGGTAATGGCGTCCGGCCGGACGCCGGCACTGGCAATGTGTCCAAGGATTGGCGAAAGCAATTCTGCCACGCGCGGCAGCGCTTCATCTACCACAATCGCCACATGATCGTCGGGTGTCAAAGCGCGGCGAAGCGCCGGATATTCCTCGGGGATCTCCAACCCCTCGCTGACTGCGGCCGAGACGTTTGCCAATGCCGGTGCGGGCGTCTGCCGCTCCACCGGCACCACTTGATCTGGATGAATATCCAGCTCAAGGCGGTCTCGGCCAAAAGGGATTCCAACTTGCATAAGACCTAACTCGAATTTCGGAGGTCACTGGGCTACTGGGGCAGTGGATTCCTTCGACCAAAGGCATTATAGCTATCCCTGGAGTGCTCCAACTGCTGCGGCGCTGATTGTGAGGGGGCGAAAGACTGCCTATAATCAAGCCGGGTGCGACCAAGGAAGACCGCCCTGCCGCTTAATTGCGGCGGGCAATCTTGGCTCTTGTTTCTATTCTTTAGTTTGCTGGAAGAGGAGGCAAATATGGCTGCCAAGTCGTCGTCCCCTGCCGTTGCAGGCCGCCATTACATCAACGGCCAATGGCAAGCGGCCGCTAACGGCCAATTCGAAAGCACTAATCCCGCGCATGTAGGTGAAGTCATAGGCGTTTTTCCCCAAGGAACGGCCGCGGAAGCCAATGAAGCGGTGGCCTCGGCGCGGCGCCATTTCCCGGCCTGGCGACGCACCAGTCGCATTCACCGCGCCGAACTTTTTGACAATCTGGCTCAACTCGTCAAGCGCGACACCGACGCCTTGGCCAAGTTAATGGCCCGCGAATGCGGTAAAGTGCTGAGCGAGTGCCGGGCCGAGGTGGTCGAAGGCTTGCACATGATTCAGTACGTCTTCGGCACCGGCCGCATGCCGATCGGCGACATTGTCGCATCCGAAATCGCCGAGAAAGACGCGTTCATGCGCCGCAAACCGTGGGGCGTCGCGGCCGTGATCACGCCCTGGAACTTTCCCTTCGCCGTGCCGCTCTGGATGCTCGGCCCAAGTCTCTTGGAGGGCAATACGGCGGTCTATAAGCCGTCCGAAGACACGCCGGCCATCGGCCAACGGCTGGTGGAATTGTTCGAGGAGGCCGGTTTCCCGCCCGGCGTGGTTAACCTGGTCCACGGCGACGGCAACGTGGGCGAGGCGCTGGTCCGTAATCCCGACGTCAATGTCGTCTTGTTTACGGGCAGCTACGAAGTCGGGCGGCGCATCCAACAGCTTTCGGCGGAGCATTTCGACCGGATCGTAGCTACGGAAACAGGCAGCAAAAGCGCCGTCATTGTTTGCGCCGACGCGCGGCTTGACTTGGCAGTGACTTCAGCCTTGATCAGCGCTTTCAAGACGAGCGGCCAACGCTGCGTTTCCGCCAGCCGGATAATCGTAGCCGAATCGCTTTATGAGAAGTTCGTCGAGCGCTTCGTGTCGCAGACACGCCGCTTGCACATTGGGGATCCGCTCCAGGAGGGGCATTTTACCGGGCCCGTCATTCATCAAGCGTCGCTCGAGAAAATCGAAAGTTACAACCAATTGGCTCGCAAAGAAGGGGGCAAGGTGCTGCTCGAAGGCGGCCGAATGACGCAGGGAGATCTCGGCAAGGGCTGCTTTCTGTCTCCTTTTATCTATCGCATGGAGCACCGTCCCGGCGTGCGGACCATTCGCGAAGAAGTGTTCGGTCCGCATGTCGCCGTGATCCCGTTCAAAGATAACGACGAAGCGGTCCGCATTTACAACGATACGGAGTATGGTCTATCGATGGCCGTCATTACGGAGGATTACCGGGCCATGCGTTTCTTCCGCGACGAGTGCGCTTACGGCATGGGCTATGTCAACTTGCCCTGCATCGGCGCTGAGGTGCATCTGCCCTTCGGCGGCGTCAAAAAAAGCGGCAACGGCCATCCCTCCGCCGCCGGGCTCATCGAGGCCGTGACGCACAAGACGGCCTGGACGGTGAATCATGGCACTGAGGTTAAGATGGCGCAGGGATTGAAGGCGGATGTGGGGTAGATAGGTTTCCAACGGCGAGCCTTAGGTTCATTTAATTGTTGTTAGAGGCGTCATGCTCAAGGCCAAAGAAATCGGCGATATCACCTTGTCGCTGTGGTATCTACCTCTTGAGAAACTGGTCCAAGTTAGGGAGCTAGTCAATCAGCTACGACAAGGACACGGATACAAAGAGCCAATAGACGACAGTGACGAATGGTCTGTCGAGGATGAGCGGGACTTTACCCGATCCGCGATGGCGCGTTTAGATGAGGAAGATCCCTGGGACGAGCCCGATAACGCCAAAGCCGTGTGATGCCGTGACCGCTTGGTTCCGAGGTGTTGGGGAAGAGTCTGAAGCTCGGTGAGCAAAAAGATCTAATTGATTGGTTCACTTCTATGCGAATCCTCGTCACCGGCGGCGCCGGTTATATCGGCAGTCATTCGGTCAAGCTCTTCCTTGACCGGGGGCATGACGTCTGGGTCTACGACAACCTGTCCATGGGTCATCGCGCTGCCGTGCCGGCAGAGCGACTTATCGTTGGCGATCTCAACGAGATTCCCAAGCTCGATCATTTATTCGTAACCAAGCGCATCGAAGCGGTCGTCCATTTCGCGGCGTATGCCTTTGTCGGCGAGTCGGTGACCAACCCCGGCAAGTATTATCAGAACAACCTCGTCAACACGCTCAATCTGATGGAATGCATGCGCCGCAACGGCGTCGGAAAGATTGTTTTTTCCAGCACGTGCGCGACGTATGGCAATCCGCAAACCGTGCCGATCACGGAAGAAGAGCCTCAGCATCCGATCAATCCCTACGGCAATGGCAAATTGGCCGTTGAAAAAGCTCTCGCGGATTATGCCCCCGCGTATCAATGGGGCTATGCGGCTCTCCGCTATTTCAACGCGGCGGGCGCCCGTCCGGACGGTTCCATCGGCGAGGACCACAATCCGGAAACGCATTTGATACCACTAGTTATCCAAGTCGCCCTGGACCAGCGGCCGCATATCGAGGTCTTCGGCACGGATTACCCCACGCCCGACGGCACCTGCATTCGCGATTACATCCACGTGGATGATCTCGGCGAAGCTCACCTTTTCGCCCTGGAAAAACTAAAACCAGGCAAAGGCCTGGAGTACAACGTCGGCACGGGGCGCGGCTACAGCGTCCGCGAAGTAATTCAGACCGTGGAGGAAGTGACGGGTAAGAAAATCGCCGTCAAAGAGGGCCCGCGCCGGCCAGGGGATCCGCCGGCCCTGGTGGCAGCCTCCGATAAGATTCGTCACGATCTCGCCTGGCGGCCGCGCTATGCCGATCTTCGTCCCATTGTTGAAACCGCGTGGCGCTGGCACAAGAACCATCCCAACGGCTACGGCGACTAATCCGGTACAGAATTTGCTCACTTCCAATTGCGGCTTTGTCAATTACAAACGCCGCACACATCAGGATACGCCCACGCACGAAGCTCAAAATTAGCGTTTCTTCGAGACGCAGAGGGGAACGAGACGCCCTCTGCGTCTCGCCGATGTTTCCTTTTTTGGGAAGGAGAACGTAAATGATGGGCAATCAAACTACGGTCCGTGGCGGGCTCATTTGCAGTCTATTTATTCTGACAACCGCTTTGGCCGGCGCTCAAGAGCGGAGAGAAATCGATCCGCGACGTGGCGATGGACGGGCGGGCGTTCAAGTCCGCCGGGTTAGTTCCGTAATTGGCACCACGGTGAGCCTGCGGGAAAACGCTTCTCTTGGCAAGGTCGAGGATCTTGTCTTAAACGAGAGCGGGTGTGTCGATTATCTGGTCGTAGATTTCGAACAAAAGTTCATTCTCGTCCCTTGGAGTTCGGCGCGGGTCGATTTCTCTAAGCGAACCGTCACGGTCGACATTGAAAGAGACAGGTTCAAGGACGTTCCCACATTTACGCGGGAAAAGTGGCCCGATTTTTCGGACACTCAGTACATCGAAAGGATTAATAAATTCTACGGCGTAAGGCCCGGCCCACGCGGCCGCGCCGAGGAGCGTCGCGATGACCGGAGGGACCGCCGCGACAGGCCGCCCCAGTAAATCCTGAAGGCCTCGTAATTCCGTCGCTGGGCGAGGGCAAGTCCTTCGCTCAGCGACACCATCACTTCGCACCTAACTCGTTAAACTTCCTCCAACCCATTGATTTAAGAACCAAAGTTAACGGTCGAGAAACCAGTTCGAACAGACGCGCCGCCTTGCCACCGACAAGGTTGGCCGCAAAACCCAAGACGGCTCCAAGGAACGCCCAGCCCAGGGCAGCCGTCACAATCCAGGCTGGCGTCCAAAGCCAACTGTATGCCGCGACCGCGTGGCCTTGCACCAAAGGAGCAAACGCGCGCCAAAGCAATCTTCCGGGCCAATCCAACACCGGCCAAAGGCAGGCTAGACTCGCGCTGGTCAGTATGCCCGCAACCCCGCCGACCAGTACGCCGAAGGGCACGTCCGTCCACCGCCCGCCACGTTGCCAGAGCCGCATACCGCCCAGCATCGCTCCCAGCCACCAAGTCGCCAGTACGAGCCGAATGGCGAATCTCCCTTGGACTGACGGCGCTAAGAGCCAATCGTCGTAAGCTCCGTCCTCACTTCCCATCAAGCGAGCAAACACGTCGACCGGGAAGGTCATAACAAGCCGGTAACAGAACAACGCTAAAGCGCCGATTAATACCGGGTTTAGATCCTTGCGGCCTAAAGAGGCCGGCGTTTGGCGAACATCAACCTTCACGCGCAGGGCCAACGTTTGTCCGGCATTGGCGACAACGCGCAGCATGCCCGCGCTTTGGCTGCCGGCTTTCATTAGCTTCGAGTCGATCTCGTAGGCGACCACGGTTTGCTGCGGACCGCTGACGTTGGGCGTGATGACGCGCAACCACGGTTCCTGGCTATCGGTTTGGGCATAAACCCACTTCTTGGAGGGAGTGAGCAAGGCCACTTCGCCCCTTAGGACTTCGGGTTGCATACACGAGAAGCTGACTTCGCTCATGGAAAGCTGGACGGTAGGCGGCTTGGACAGGCCCATGCCTTCGAAGAACTGCTGCACCGCGGCAATGCCTTTGGCCGTCGCGCCGGCCACCGGGTAAGCCCAGCCGTTGGCTGCGAACCAGCGGGCCATCTCGCCGCTTTCTAGGAGAGGCGCCGCCGCCTTGGGTTGACCACGCATGCGCTCCGCCATTTCGCGCGGATTGCCGATGCCTTTGAACGGTGAATGGGGAAATGGATACGAGACGACTTCCAGCCCGACCGGCACCTCGGCAATGCCGCCGTTAGTGATCACGGTCAGCCGAGCCGCGTATTTCCGAGGCGGGGCCAGGCCACGCGTATCGATGAGCGCCGTGACAATTTGCTCGCGGGCGGTCTTGAGGGAGCATTGGCCCGTATCGTTGCCATCGATCAGGTGAAGCCAACTGCCGCCCTCGTCCACGGCGAGCTTGCCTTGCAATAAGCCCTTGCCGCCGTTGGATACCGTAATCTTGACCTGCCGAGTTTCGTTCACATGCATGCCGTCCAGCACCAAACGGCGAGGGCTTAGGTCAAGGCGCGGGCCCTTTACCTGGGTGCCGGGAAGAGCCGCGACGAAATCGTGCAGAGCAATGTCGGCATCCAGTTGATGGCGCGTTTCATCGGCGGACCGGGCCAGATCCATCCGGCCGATGGCGGCGAGAAACTTTTGAAAGCCGCCGCCGCGCAACAAGGTTCGGGCTTCCTCCCACTCCTCCTGACAACCCTGAACGAGCTGGTCGAAATCTTTGCAGTTGCGGCCGGAAGGGAAAACGAATGTTTGCGAAAATGACCCGCCCGCCGACAACGGTCCCCCGTTGGGATGCAAGGCGAACCCGTCGAAGTGGCAATAAACCGCTTCATTTGCGTTGGCACGTTGACAGCGTGGACAGACGGCGGCAGCCATGGAAAGGAGCCAACTAGAGCCAAATATTCCGGTATTCGTCGGTGCTTGCCATTCTATCGCAACGGGCTTTAAGTCGCGCGGACCAATGTCTATCTCGTGCCCGGTGGAACAGACATTTTTGTCTGTTCCAGCATCGACAGAGACGGCGGCGCCACCAAAAGCGCAAGCGTGCGCTTGGTCAATTTCCCGCCCGTTGCAAGCGGAGCACGTCGAGCCATTGATGCGGTTCCAGATTGACCTTGCCGATCATGTTTGCCTTCTCCGCCCATAGCGCTAGACCGATCATAACCGGTACGCGGCCAATAAGCGCTCTGCCCGCGACGAGGATCCAGCGCGACGGCTTGCCCTCGGGGTCCGGTTTGTGCAGTCGCCGCTGAAAGGCAATCGCAAACCCTTGGGTGCTGTACTGAGCCGGCCAAACCCGGATCCGGGGACGGTCCCAGCGAGCGATGTCGCCCAGGCCGGGGATTACCTTGTCCAGTAAATTTTCAACGGCCATGGCATCGAAATCGGCTTCGCGACCAACAGGCGCCACAACGACCAGGCGCATACGCACCGGCAGGTGGTAAACAGTCAATTGCCGCTCTTGAGGCGGCGCCGCAGACAGCGGGCAATCCGCAAGATTCTCCTCAAACTCACGGTCCGATTCCAAAAAGGGCCGACGCCGCGCGGCAAACGCCTTGCGCCACACCAAACGCACGGCCCCAAAAAAAAGCACGAGACCTAGCAAACCGCCGACAATTATCACTACCCACCAGCCGCCCTGGTCCAGAAAACCTCGAACACCGGGCGGCAAGCGCCTCAGAACTTCGTCTCCGCTCATAACTTCTCAAGGTTTCGAAGACTCGATCACCGGTGGACGCCATCGGTCTCTATAATGGTCTTCGATGCCTTACCGCGAATCAAGATAGCGCCAACCCTGGAGAAAAAATAATGTTTGCTTTGCTGACTTGCTTGGCCCTGGCCGCCGAGCCCGCCGATTGGGAAAAGGCGGAGGAGCCCTACCTCAAAAACATCAAGCAATTGACCCATGAGTTCGTTCGCGCGGGCGAAGGTTACTTTGCGCCCGACGGCAAGCAGATAATCTTTCAGGCCGAAGAGAAAGACACGGGCAATCCGTTTTATCAGATCTTCACCATGGATCTTGCGACGGGCAAAACGGTCCGTGTCAGTCCGGGCGTCGGCAAGACGACATGCAGCTATTTCCGTCCCGACGGCAAGAAAATCATCTTCGCCAGCAGTCATCTCGACCCGGATGCCAAAAAGCATCACCAAGAAGAATACGAGCAGCGCCAGGCGGACCAGAAAGCCGGCATTCACCGGCGCTACAAATGGGATTTCGATCCGCACATGGACATTTTCGAGGCGAATCCCGATGGCACCGGTCTCAAGCGGCTAACCGACGACAAAGGCTATAACGCCGAGGGAAGCTATTCCCCCGACGGCAAGCAGATCGTTTTTTGTTCCAAGCGCGACGGCAATCTCGAACTGTATATCATGGACGCCGACGGCAAAAACGTCCGTCAATTAACGCACGCGCCCCACTGCTACAACGGCGGCCCCTTCTTCTCGCCCAACGGCAAGCGCGTCATCTTTCGCAGCGACCGCAAGAAACCGGACCATCTCCAGATCTACGTGATCAACGCCGACGGCGCCGGCGAGAAAGCCTTGACCGATGATCCGGACTGGGTGCAGTGGGGCCCGTTCTGGTATGACGAGCATCACATCGTCTACGCCGGCGCCGACCACAGCGACCCCAAAGTGCGGCCGAATTACGATCTTTATTGGATGAACATCGACACCGGCAAAAAAGTGCGGCTCACCTATGCGCCCGGCGCCGATGTGTTGCCGGTGTTCAGCCCGGACAAGAAGAAATTGATGTGGACCTCAACGCGCGACGGAAGGCGCTCCGCGCAGCTGTATATCGGGGATTTCACCGCGCCGAAAGACGACTAAGAAGCTATCCGCGTTTAGTCTCCCATTCCCGGCGGACTTGATTGAGGCCGTAAGCGCACAGCTCAAATTCTTCACTCAAACGCCGCAAGACCGGCGCTTCCTCGCGGTACGGATCTTCCTCAAACGTGCTGGCAATGTAATAGGATCGTTTGCCCTGTTCGCAGTAATCGATGAAGGAATCTTTGCGGAGGGCCGAACGCAGGCGATTGAGCGCTTCGGGATAGACGCCCGCCCAAAACAGCGTGAAATCGCCGATATGGCGGTGATATTCCCGGCGGGTCCGTCCCTCGGGAGGCAAAGATTCGGCCTCCAAAAGCATGTCGGCCACTTCTTCGAGCCGTCTACCGTCGGCGTTCCGCAAACGATGGACCGCGTCCATATGAATGAAGCGCGACAACAGAGAGGACAGGTAGTCGATGAGAAGGGGATCGCCGACCCCTAAGCGGCTTAGGAACGTCTGCTCGGTGATGCCGGCAAACAGACGGCGGAGCGGATGGTCCGGCTTGGGAGACCACATGATCATGGCTTGTTCTCCTCGTTCCGAAAAGCCCGGGCTTCCTTGACGAGGCTCCCTTTCCACTGTAGCACCGTGGCCCATCCAGTCAAACCCAACTGGCCGGGCGAAGCAGGCGGTTTATAGCTGTGAGGACGAGGACCTGGCGGAATAGTAGAAATAGGAAGGCGCTAAAGGAGACGTGAAGCAAAAAATGCTCACGGGTTTAACGAGCGTCAGCTAAAACGGGATGTCAGCGAACAGCGTGTTCTGTGCGGCCAGATGCAGTTTAGAGCGGAGTTCCCCCGAGGCCGGCGTTCCGCAAATCACCCACTGTGAAAATTGGATGATATTCTGTAATGCCGCACCGAGCAAACAATTCACGGGCGCCTGCGTTGCGATCCACTAACGAGATTATCTGAACTACTTTACAACCCTTCTTTTTGACTTCTTCAATAGCGTGCGCGGCGGATGACCCGCGCGTCACTACGTCATCTACGATCACGACCCGGGAACCTTCTTCAAGATTGCCCTCGACGTGTCTCTGTGTCCCGTGGTCTTTGACCTTGCTGCGGACCCAGAATCCCTCCATAGGTTTGCCTTTTAGGTGATAGGCGATAACGGCCGCCGTTGTAAGAGGGATAGCGCCGGCTTCAAGACCTCCGATAGCTTGGATTCCTAGGTCTTTTGTTCGTTCGTAGAGGACTTCGCCGATAAGGAAGGCTCCCGCGGAGAAAACCTCTGTCATCTTTCCGTCAATGTAATAGTCGCTCGTGCCGCCCGACGCGAGTTTATACGGCCCTTCCCCTTTGAATGAGCGCCTCTTCAGAATCTCAAGCAGGCGCTCTTCGGCTTCAGACATCGGCCATTCCTCTCGTAAGAACAAGAAGTTATCCCCGCGCAGACACAATCAAAACTTGATTTATTGGGGAATTCTAGAGAAAACATTTCGGTAATCCAGAATACCGAAAAATCGCCTCGTAAGGTTCTACGGGTACGTGGATTGTACCGCCATCCTCACTCAATCGATCTTAGAGGTCATTACGGGCTGCGCGGCTGTCCGTCGCTAAAAAAGTAAAGCTCACGGGTTTTACGCCCGTGAGCTTTCGTATTGGCAAAAGGCCTATCAACTGCCGCCGCCACCGCCGCCCTTGCCGCCGGGAGCGCCGAATGGATTGGGTTTGCCGGGGCCTTGATTGTCTTTGGAAGCCTTGTTCTCGACTTCCTTAATGCGTTCGAGCCAATTGATATATCGAGTCTTGGCGTCGGCATTCTCCATATCTTCAACGCTGTCGCGGACCACTAAACGGCCATCCGGCGTCATGATCAACAGCTCCATCGGAGCATTGTCCTTGACGGCTTTATACTTGGCCGGCTCGTCCTCCGTGGCCGGCACGGCAACGCGATTGTATTCGATATTGCCGCCCTGAAAATCGACCAGGATGGCGTCTTCAAAGCCGGCTTCGGGCGCGAACGACACGCCAATCACCGTCTTTTCGCTGCCGCGACGATACGGGTCGGTGGCCAGGATGTAGTCTTCTTCGGTGGGCGACCAGATCGCGACCTTTTGCTTAACCGTGTGCCCCATATACTCCCCGCGATAGACGGCCACGCGTTCGCCCATGGCCCAATCCCCCACGGTTTCGAGCACGTTTTCCTTGGGATTGCTGCTAACATTGATCGTATTGAGCCAGCGCTGAATGTGAACGACGGCCTGGCCACGCCGTGGGTCGGGATCCGCCGCTCCCCGGATTCCCGCTTTGTTAGCCACCTGTTTCTTTTCTCCCTTGTCGTCGTATTGCCAGTCGACTTTCTTAAGGTCAATCGCGAAATACTGCATCTCGTCCGGCATGGGAACCGGTTTAGGCACGGTAACCCACGGAGAGGTCAAGACTTTCTTGTCGGCGATTTCGGGATAGGCCACGTCGGTGCGGTCCTTATTCATGTTTTTGACGCGCACGCGGAAGCGGTATTGGTAGATGGCGCCCGGTTCCAGATCAAAATCGAAGAAGCGCACCAGGGAATATTCGGGAACCTCCAGCTTATCGGCATAGTCGGCCTTTGCCGCCGTAGAGTTCTCTTCCGGGCTACCCGTCTTTCCAGACGGAGCCGGCGCCCGGCCGGAATTCATCATCCGCTTCTTCATATCGTCGGGATTCATCATTCCGGGCGCGCTGACTTCAGCAGACGCCCCCACTTCAAAGGGATCGACGCCGGTCGTGTCTTTGAGGTCCTTGTGCGGAATCACTTGTTCGCCGGCCTTTTTCAAATCGTCCAGAGCTTTGACGATTTGGGGCGCCTGCATTTCCACCTTGGGATAGCGGCTCGCCTCTTCCTTGCCGAAAGAACCGGAACCATGCGCGATTTGCTGCTGCAGGCGCGGGTAAGCCAGACCCTTGGACCAGGGACTCAAGAGGGGCTGCAACTCCGGATCCTCCGGCTCCACGCGCTTGCCGCCGGTAACGTAAAGCGACGCCCACTGTTGCTTAATATCCACAGCTACCCAGGCGGCGCCGGGGGCCGGCGTTTTGCGATCGGGAAGCAGCAGGCGGCGCTCCACGTTATAGCCGTCAAATTCTAATTCGCCCACCACCGCTCGGGTATTGGGTAAATGCAGAGCGCGCTCAACGGCCCTGTACTGTTCGCGCAAGGGGAAAGCGGCGACAATCTCAACCGCGCGCGTGGGCCGAATTTCTTCGGCAATCACGGCGTTGGGATGCTTGTCCAATTCATCGGCCTTGACGAAGGTGATGACCTTGTTGGTGGTCGGCCCGCCCATACCTTTACCGCCCATTGCGCCCATGGTTCCCATCCCCGGCATACCGCCGCCGGAGCCGCGCATTCCTCCTCCTCCCATAGCACCCATGCCCATGGCGCCCATGCCCATCGCGCCCATGCCGCGCATGCCGCCAGGCATACTACCCATCATACCGCCGCCGCCGGGCTGCATTCCGGACACACCGCCGGCCATGCCCCCGGGCATGCCGCTAAAGCTGCCGCCCTTGGCAAGGCGCTCTCTCTTCTTTTTCTCTCGTTCCTTCTTCTCCTTAGAGACAACGGGATCTGTAATGATTCCCACCTTCTCGCCTTTGTCGATGAATTTGTAAGTACTCAGCTTTAGGAAGAGCGGCGTGGCGGTAATGCTGTCCGGGTCCGGGGTGAGAACGACCGGTTCGTTGCGCCGGCTGTCGTCTGCGGACGTGCTGATAAACAGAGGATTCTTAAGGGCGTAAGCAGAAGCCACCATGGCTTCGGGGGGCTTAATGGTCCCCTTCAAGCGGGGATCAATTTCCGCCTCCGCAAGAGGACCGCTCGGCCGATTAGTAGAGATCAGTTGGTCCTTTTGGCTGCTCAAATTAGCGAGTTCCGCCGCGTGCGAATCCCGGCTGCCACTGAGGAAACCTTTGCCGGGCCTGAACAGGCTATAGCCGAGCATGAGGACGCCTAGACCGACGCACGTCCACAGGCCGACTTTCTCTCCCTTTTGGAGCAAGAATTGTTTGAAATCAAATTCGATCTTGGCCATGGCCGGGTTCCTTATAGTGAGTGTCCGCTATTAATCTTTTGGGGCCGTGGGTCGCGATCGGAAACGCGACCTGACGTTAATTGCTATTTCCCCGCGGGCGGCTTGGCGGGCTCCGTTGTCGGAGCTGCGGGTGGCTGAGGAGGATACCTCTCGTACAGGGACGCAATGCCGTAGACAGACAGTTCGATTAGATTGGGGTCGTCCTGGTCGCCGAGAGAACGGCGCATTTGGCCCGAACCAAAAGGTCCCATCGTGGCCATGCCGCCTGGAGCAGGCGGACCATAGCCGATCATAGGAGCGCCTGGCAGCCGCGATCCCCCACGCGGACCTCCCTCGTCCGGCCCGCCCTTCTTGGATTTGGCGCCGGCGGTTTCCAATCCCGCACCGCCCTTCGTCTCGCCCTTCTCCGAACGTACGTTAGCGACATGGCTCCAGGAAACCTGCGTGGTCTGAATGCGCAACCGCGAGTTGGCGATCGCGGCCAGCACATCTTGCATGGCCGACTGATCGATAACCAGCACCAGGCCGATCGGCATCCAGCGAACTTGAGGTCGAACATCGAGATAGCGATAGCGGCTGAGCCTGTTGGGAGTCTCCGGTTCAGCGGCAGCCGCGGCATCGCCCTCGCCAGCAGCCCCGGGCGGCGGAGTATTGGCCCCGCCGCCTAACCCGGGAGCCGACCCGGGAGCCGAGGCAGCGTTTGGACCTCCTAGCATGGCCCCATAGCCTTTTATGCCGGTGGAGCCGGCCTGTCCGGCCGTCACTTGCAGGGTGTCTTTCATTGGCCGGGTTTTCAAGGCGTAGTTGGAAGTCCGATGGGAATTGTAACCCATGGCCAGGGCATCGATGCGCTTGATAGGCGAACTTTGCCAGTCGAATACCTGCTCCACCTGGACCGGTGCGTTTTTGTTGAACTTGTCGATAAGGACGTCATTGTGCAAGGGGCACTCCTGATTCCACAGCAGATACTCGGCTGGAACGCGGAAAGGCACCGCGCCCGCTTGGCCCTGCACGATTTGGAATTGCGCAACGTCCACGGCAAGAGTGCGTTTGCTGGGATTGATGTTCTTGATTTTGCTATTGGGGCCGCTGACGATTAGCTGCTTCTTTTCATTCTGGTCCAGGGATAAAGTGATTTCCCAGTTCGGATTGCGAAAGACCAGAACTTTTCCGGACCCGGCAGGCTTGGCTTCCTTCTTGTCGCCGGCCTTGGCATCGCCAACCTTGGCAGTTTCCTGAGCCCCTTCGACGGGATGGAACTTCTTGAGGGTGTCCAGAGTGTCTTTGACAATTTTCAGAAGCTCCCGCTGAACCGATATATCCTCCTGAGCCAAATACAACTCCTCCAGGAGCGGCGGCCTATTGTCGTCCCATTGCGAAACGGTGCGAATAACGCCATTGAAGCCGCCCTTGAATTCCACCGGGGCGATCATTTGCGTGAATTCCTTTTCCACTTCCGCAATATAACTAGGATACAGCCGGGCATAGCGCCGCCGTTCCACCTCGTCGATGAATTCACCGAGGTATTTGTTGCCCAGATCTCGTTGCATTTCGGGGGGCCACGTGATGATGTCGCCTTGGGCTTTCCACGCCTGCTCCCAGACCTTGTTCTTCTTGGCCTGAAGGGTATTTTCCTTCTTGGCGACCGGATCGAGAAAGGTCTGGTTCTTCGGACTGTTAATCGCTTTAACGCCTTTCACCGCATCATCGAATTCCTTCTGCTTGGCCTGGAGCACGGGCCCAAAGCCAAAGGAGAGAACGCAAACCGATATCAAGACAAGCGGCACGACGGCGCCTAAGAGGAACCAGAACCGATGCTTAATGAAAGTTTCTTTGTCCATTTTCATAGGTATCTCGGCCCCGAGGGGTTAAAGAACTCGCGATGCTGAAAAAAACTACTTAGAGCCACGCGGAATAGTTGCCCGCCCGCCTTTAGTTGTTTGCGCCGCCGCCGCCACCGCCGCCTGGAGGCCCACCCGACATATTTGCCGGTCTGTTCATAAGCTGATTTTGCATGGGTCCGAATCCGGACGGCCCGGATCCGCCCGGGGTGGCGCCTTCTTGCATCGAGCGAAGCTTGTCCGAGGGAATCGGTTCTCTCCAGAAGAATAGAACGACAAACTCGGTGCGCTTATGTGTGCCGGGCTGATTGGCAACATTTCGATTGCCCTTTCCGCCGGCAAACTCGGGATTGAGGGGCTGATTCCCGCCCTTACCACCCGGAGCAAACGGCATAGTAGTAGAGCCCGGCATAGTAGTAGCGCCCCTGGCGGCAGGCCCCTTGTCGCCGCCCATCATGGCCTTCATAGCGCCAGAGTAGCCGGCTCCTGCCAGTCCGCCGCCCCCGCCGCCTTGGCCGCTGCCCAGGGGCTTCCAACTACTTCGTGCCCCACCACCGCCGCCCGCGCCCATCATAGTTGCCATGGGATTGGCTGCCCCTGCCTGCGGCGCTTTTTCCCCGGCGGCCGGGGCACTGCCGGTACTGGTCGCAACCGTTGCCAGGGCGCTCGGTAGCGTTACACTGCCGCCCGCAGTCGTATCGGCGGTCTTGTAAAGCACGACGTGACTGACATTGCCGACGACCGGTTCGGCGTTTTTCTGTTCCTTGGGGTCCTTTGGTTGGTCCGGTTTGGCGCCGCCATCGGCTTTCGGCGCGGTTTGACCGGCTGCGGGGGCAACGGGCGGGGAAGTCGAAGGGGGAGGCGCGGGAGGCGACGTGGGGCTTGCGGCATCCTTCGCCGGCGCTGCATCTTTCGCGGCAGCCGCCGGCGGAACACCCTTGCGGGCAATGTTTTCCATCAAAGTATTGACGATGAAAAGATCATGATCCTCGTGATAAGTGTAGCCGCGCAATTCCACGACCCAGCCGGCCTCTTTCTCTTTCGGCGGTTCGCTGTAATGCTTCACCGGGCGCACGCGCCCCTCGGTTTGGCTGCTTGTAGATTTGATGCTGTTCCAGGCGGAAGCCAAATCGTCGGTAAAGCGGGCATCAACGGATTCAATATTGACCTGGACCAGATACTTTTCGAATTCATCATCGCGGTCAGACCCTTTGGTTTCTTTGCCGTCGACGCTGGTCGACCCGGCCGACCTCCCCGTCTCCTGTTTCTTTTGGAAGATCTCAAAGGCCCTTTCGGCATTGGCGTTAAGATACTTGGCCGTTTCTTGGCGAGCCAGAAGGTTAGCCATCTCAAAATCTTTTGCCTGGGGCGTTTGGCCGGTATGGATGTGAACTTCGGGATAAGGCAAGACGCTGCTGACAAATTGTTGCAGCCTAATCCAGTTCTCGCGCTCATCTTGACCGGCAATGATGCTCTTGACGGCTCGCTCTTCGTCCTCGGCCTTTTTGACCTGGTCCTTGAATTTGGATTCCCAACCGTTCGCCGTGCTGACGACCTGCTTGCTTTGGGCTTCCGCCTTCTGAACCGGATCATTTTCATTTTTCTGCACGCCGCCGTACGCGCGCACTTCAAGGGCGTAGCTCAAAGCCACACCGGCTCCGCCGAGCAAGAGCGCGGCGGCTGCGGCGGCCGCCCAAGGCTTCTTGCCGCGGATCATGCGATCGACTTGGATTTCCGGGGGCAACAAGTTGGTGCGCAGATGGGCCTGATTCAACCCCTGCAACGCCAGGCCATAGGCGACGGCATAACTGAGGACGTTTTCCGTATAAGGCGGCGCCGTTACCACGCTGTCGCCGGTGAGCCGTTCAAGCTTGGCCAGCTTGCGGACCTCTATCTGCAACTTCTCGCTCAAGAAGCGCTGCAAACCGGGCAGGCGGAAGGCGTTGCCCAATCCAACCATGTACAAGATGCTGGCGTCGCGGTGAGTGTTCGTGAAATATCCCAGTGAGCGCTGGACCTCGCCGACGAAATCATTAAGGACGGGCTTCAGCGACGACAGAATCTGCTTGAGGTCAGGCGACTTAGTGGCGTTGCGCTTCAAGTGCTCGGCCTTGGCGAAGGTCAGCTTCATGTCCTTGGTCAGGGCCCGCGTGAAGTGGTTGCCGCCGAGCGGGATGGGCCGCTGCCAGATGATGCGGCCGCCGTCGGTAATGACGAGATTGGAGCTATCGGCGCCGATGTCCAGCGCCACCACACATTGCTTCTTGCCATAGGCTTGAGTGGCGCCCGCATTGGGCTCTTCGACTTGGGATTTACCAAGCAGATCGTAGGCAACAAAATTGCACAAAGCCAACGGCGCCATTTGGACGAGATGCACCTCGACCTTGACTTCCTTGAAGTGCTGGAGATAGCGGTTGACCATGTCGCGCTTCATCGCGAACAGGCCGATTTCCGTTTCCATCGCGAAGCCGTCGGTAACCGCGCCGGATCCGATTTTTTGGTAATCCCATACGACCTCATCGAGATTGAAGGGGATCTGCTGCTTCGCTTCAAAGCGAACGATATCGCCGATCTTCTTTTCCTCGACAGGCGGCAGCTTGACAAAACGCGCCAAGCCGCTCTGGCCGGGCACGCTGATGGCCACGTGATCGCCGCGCAAGGTGTTGCGGGACAGGAACTTTTCGAGCGCCTCGCGGGTAAGTTGGTCGGGGTCAGCGTCGGGTTGACTCAAGATCTTGGGATGTTCGACATAATCGAAAGCGGTGGCGACAACTTCGCCCTCTTCACCAATCTCCATCCGCAATGCCTTGAGGGCACATTGGCCCAAATCAATGCCCCAGACGCCAAAGGGTTTGGTCGCCATGATAATTTACGCTCCCGGAGCCGCTAGGATTGAAAACTTGATTGCCCTGCTCAACCGCCTTATGAGAAACGGCTTAAGGCTGCAGTGCAAGGCATTTTCAGAGAAATTCTTACTATTAAGCTAACACGAGCCCAACAGTGCTGTCAACGTAGCGCAAACAGCCGCCTTCCTGCATTCAACAGCTTATCGGACTGGCCGTTCCGTCAAGAAGTACAACGTGGTTGGGAAGTCCTTCGTTGGCAATGTCCTGAAAAAAACGGCCAAGAAAATGAGAAGCGAAAGATCAAAAACCCTTCGTTTCGATGGGACTGAAGCCTAATCACCCCAGCTCTAGCAATTTTCCAGCGCCAGAGGCCAATAACCGATCGGCCAGCTGCCGGCCTAGGTGATCTGGATCTTGAACGTTTCCGGACTGTTCAGCCTCAATCCGCTTACTGCCATCAGGCCGAAGGACGGCGCCGCGCAGGCTGAGGGTTTCATGCTTTACGAGCGATGCCGCACCGATGGGAACTAGGCAACCGCCTCCTAGTCCGCGCAGAAAGGCCCGTTCGGCCAAAACGGCCTGGTGCGTGGCATAGTCATCCAAACGGCGGACCAGGTCTAAAGTCGCCTGATCCTCAACGCGGCATTCCAACCCGAGCGCCCCTTGGCCGACCGCCGGCAACATCCAGGAGGCGTCCAAAACTTCTCTGATCGCGTCGCCAAGGCCGAGCCTCTCCAATCCCGCTTGAGCAAGGATGATCGCGTCCAGCTCTTCCCCATCTAGTTTTCGTAAACGCGTTTCCACGTTGCCACGGATATTTATTACGTGGAGGTCATGCCGGCGGTGCAAGATCATCGCCTGGCGGCGCAAGCTGCTCGTGGCCACCTTCGCGCCTTCAGGCAGCAGATCGAAGCTGCGATATTTGCGCGAAACAAAAACATCCCCGGCCCGACCGCGCGGCGGCACAGCGGCCAAAGTTAAGCCCTCAACCGCGAGCGTCGGCAGATCCTTGAGGCTGTGAACCGCGACATCAACTGAGCCGGTGAGTAGGGCGCGCTGGATCTCTTTGGTGAATAGGCCGTCGCCGCCGATTTGGGACAACGGCCTGTCGCGGATTTGATCGCCGATCGTCTCAATCTCAACCAGCTCGATAGGTCGACCTAACGCTTGCCGGCGAAGCCGGTCGGTTACGTAGTTCGCCTGCCAGAGGGCGAGCCGACTGCCACGCGTGCCGATGCGGATAGGAGCCATCATGAACGAAGAGACGTCAGGTTAGAGATCGTGTCACGTAGTTTTTGCAGAATTGCCGAGCGATCTAGACGGCCTTGTTGGAGCCGTCTCTTTTCATTTACATCGCTTTTAGCACGGTGGAGGGCGAGCCAGACCGGTTGCAGCCGCCCGGGATCATCGGCATAGCGGGGAAAGAGGTGCCAGTGCAGATGCGGTGCCTGATTGCCCAGCAATTCGTAATTGAGCTTCAGCGGCCCAAAGGCGCCTTCAAGGGCCTGAGCGACGCAACACATCTCCGCGAAATAGGCATACCGGAGGTCAGAAGGCAATTGATTCAGTTCGCTGGCATGCTGCCGGGCGACGACAATGCAATAACCCTGATAATACTGCCACGGACCGAGAAGCGCCACGGAATGCGGAAACTGCCAAACAACGTCGACATCCGGTTGTAATTCCAGCTGGGCCAGCCTTTGACAAAACGGGCAATCAGAGGTCGACATATTCGATTAGAAGTCTCCCCCGCCGCCTCCTCCGCCAAAGTCGCCGCCACCCCCGAAGTCTCCACCACCGCCGAAATCGCCCCCGCCGCCCCCAAAGTCTCCACCGCCCCCGCCAAAGTCGCCGCCGCCACCTCCGCCGCCGTCATCGCCGCCGCCGAAATCCCCGCCGCCTCCACCACCGGCGTCTCCGCCGGTATCGCCGAAGTCGCCCCCGGTGCCGGAGTAATCGGTGTCCTCGGGCGTTGCGCCTGCATCCGGCCCGGCGCCGTAGGCGCTCGATCCGCCGTAACCGCCGCCATAGCCGCCGTGAAAGAAACGATCATAGAGGTAGCTGCCCGCGGCTGCGCCGAACAGGCCTCCCATGAGGCCGCTCATAAAGCCGCCGCCACCGCCTCCATACCCTCCTCCGTAGCCTGGTCCGTAGCCTCCTCCACCGGGGCCATATCCACCACGACCCATGCCAGTCAAGGCTCGAATCAATGCGAAAACTACCCAAATGCATAAGAGAATGAAAAGTCCACCACAAATCCAACCAGCAGGGTTTCCACCAAACATTCCTCTACCCCCTTCGCCGCCCTCGGCCTGCTTATGGCCTGTGTCGGGCGAAACGACTTGTGTGCTTTCCCCACGCGATTTTGGTTTGCCCAGATTGGCGTTAACGGTGTCACGAACGAACCGCACCGCCTCTAATAGCCCTTCGTCGTAGGTCTTCTCATCTTTCAACTTCGCCAAAAAGAGTTTGTTGAGCTTGTCGCGGTCTTCGAGCTTAAACGCCTTCTTCTGAGTTTGATTGCCGACTTCGATCTGCAAATGCCCGTCGTGATCTTTGTTCTTTTGAAGAAGGAGGATGTAGACTCCGCTGACCTCCGCTTCCTTAGCGCGCTTGCGGGCCCATTTCTGGAAGAACTCATTCCGTTTCGCCCGGTCCCCTTTGGCTACGTCGTAGTCCTTCTTCACATCCTCGGGCATATCCTTGAACGTCTGGATGAACAAATCAAGCTTATGCTCATCCTTGATTTCCTTGATCACCTCATTGGCTTTGCGGATCGTGTCGTCCTTGAACAGGCCCGCATCGTCGCGAATCTCCAGCACACCGGCCGCCGACGCGGTAGCCTCCGCTATTAGGCTGACCGCAAATACCAGGGTCAGCATTAGCCCGCGCGTTTTAGGGGGCATAACTTAAGTCTCCGCTAGAATACCACGAAACAACCGCTGCGAGTTAGGAGCATTCTCTAGTATCATTATCCTTGGTTCAACGGAAATGAAAAGAGACGAGGAAGAACTACTCAGATGTCCAGTATTTATAGACCGAGTGAGCGGGTGGGTTATCCTCGCCGAGGTAAACGCCGCGACTAGCCGGATGCTCGGTTAACCGGTCGCCCGCCCACCAAATTCGAAATGGAAAACCCTTTGAACAAATTTCGGTCCACCACGATACTTGCTATCCGCCACAACGGCAAAGTAGCCCTGGGCGGCGACGGCCAAGTGACGCTGGGCAACGTCGTCATGAAAAGCGACGCGCATAAGGTCCGCCGTTTGCACAACGGCAAAGTCTTGGCAGGCTTTGCCGGCGCTTCCGCCGACGCCTTCGCTCTCCTGGAACGGTTCGAGGCCCGCCTCAAGGACTTCCAGGGCAACGTCCCCCGCGCCGCCACCGAACTCGCCAAAGACTGGCGAACCGACCGAGCCTTGCGCCGACTGGAGGCCATGATCGTGGCCGCCGACCATGACCACCTCTTGCTGATCAGCGGCACCGGCGACGTCATTCAGCCGAGCGAAGGGGTGGCAGCCATTGGGTCGGGCGGCCCCTACGCGCTGGCGGCGGCTCGCGCCTTGATGACCCACTCCAACCTCAGCGCCGCCCAAATTGCCCGCGCCGCCCTCGAAATCGCCGGCGACCTGTGCATTTACACCAACCGGAATATTGAAGTGGAAGAGTTATAGTGGCGAGTGGTTAGTGGCGAGTGATTAGTGGCTAGACCAAGGGGGTTCGATCCCTGTTAAGCACTATGGTGACCTGATTGCTTGGCAAAAGGCAATGGATCTAGTCATATCAGTGTATAAGGCAAGTGCCGATTTTCCCAAGCATGAAATGTTTGACTTGCGAATCAAGTGCGGCGAGCCGCGGTTTCAGTTCCGTCAAACCTTGCCGAGGGACGGGGAAGGACAACAACACGTGACTTCTTGCATTTCCTTTCAATAGCCCGGGGATCGCTTCAAGAAGTGGAAACCCAGATCATGATCGCCAAACGCCTAAACTACATAGATGACATGACCACTACAAAGGTCCTGGAATCAATTGCTGAAGTAAGCCGCCTCGTCTGCGGATTGGTTAAAGCATTAAGGTCGCGATAACCTCGATTTACAAGCCACTAACCACTAGCAACTGACCACTAGCCACTAGCCACTAGCCACTGGAGAATTGCCCGTGCCGGAATTGACGCCGCGGCAGATCGTTGGAGAGCTGGATCGGTATATCGTCGGCCAAGATGCGGCCAAGCGAGCGGTGGCGGTCGCCATTAGAAATCGCTGGCGCCGTCAGCAGCTTCCCGAAGACCTCCGCAAGGATGTGACCCCCAAGAACATCATCATGATCGGGCCCACGGGCGTGGGCAAAACCGAGATTGCGCGCCGGCTCGCCCAATTGGTCGGTGCGCCCTTTCTCAAAATCGAGGCCACCAAATATACCGAGGTGGGCTACCATGGCCGCGACGTCGAGAGCATGATTCGCGACCTGACGGAAATGGCCATCGGCATGGTGCGGCAAGAACAACGCGGCCTCGTCGAAACGCAGGCCAAGGAGCGCGTCAGCGAGCGCCTTCTCGATTTGCTGCTCCCGCAATCCTCCACCTGGGATGCCGACAACGTCGAGGAGAATGAGCGCCGCCAGCGCACCCGCGACAAAATGAAGGCCCGCCTCGAAGCCGGCGAATTGGAGGAACGAACCGTCGAGCTCAACATCGAACAAAAACATACGCCCGTGCAGATCTTCTCGAACATGGGCATGGAGAACATGGATGTCGATCTGCAAAACATGTTCGAGAAGATCATGCCCAAGCAGAATCAGCAGCGGCAACTGACGATTCGCGAAGCGCGCCGCATCCTTCTGGAGCAAGAGACGGAAGCGCTCATCGATCGCCAAGTGGTCAACGAGAAAGCCGTCCAGCTGACTGAGAACCAGGGCATTATCTTTCTGGACGAGCTAGACAAGGTCTGCGGTCCCGCCTCGACGCACGGCCCCGACGTATCTCGCCAGGGCGTGCAGCGCGACCTCCTGCCGGTCGTCGAAGGCACAACCGTCAACACGCGTTATGGTCCGGTGCGCACCGACCATATCCTTTTCATCGCGGCCGGGGCGTTTCACACGTCGAAGCCCTCCGATCTCATGCCGGAGCTTCAGGGCCGCTTTCCCATCCGCGTGGAATTGACCGATCTCAAGCGCGAAGATTTCTTGCGGATCCTCACCGAACCCAAGCATGCGCTCACCAAGCAATATGCCGAGCTGCTAGCCACCGAGGGTGTCACGCTGGATTTCACGCAAAACGGCATCGCCGCCTTGGCCGACATCGCCTTCGAAGTCAACCGCACCACGCAAAACATCGGCGCCCGCCGTCTGCACACCATCCTGGAACGCGTCGTCGAAGAAGTCAGCTATGAGGGCCCCGACCTAAAAAGCAAACGAGTCACCATCGACGGCGACTACGTAAACGGCCGGCTCAAGGAAGTCTTGGAGAAAGAGGATTTGAGCAAGTTTATTTTGTAATTTAATAATCAATCGACGAGCGTCTCGCGTTCCTCGGCGGCTGAAGGTTCCTACCTTTTCTCGACTCTATTTGACGATTGCCCAGTGTTTGTAAAAGGCTGAGTTGAAGCGGGCGATCATCACCCGCAGGCAGGCCAGAATGGCGCTCATCAAGCGAGGAAAAGGGCTGGGTCGGAGAATGTCTACAAACAAGCAATAGCGAACCTCGTTGGATTGATTGCACGATTGATGCTGCAACGTGTCGTCGAAAATGAAGAGCTTGTTGTCTTTCCAGTAGTTGATGTGATTGCCGACCTTGATGTAGACATTTTCGCTGGTGATGCCGTTGATATTGTAAAGGACCCGCAGCGTGACGCGAAGCGGGCCAAAATGCTTCCCCGTGGATTGCTTGGTGTTAAAGACCGATACGCCGATCGTGCGAATGTACTTGTAAGGACGCCGGTATTCCGGCACTTCGACCGACGTCTCTACGTCTTTGCCGTACCATTTGAAGAATATCATGCCGCGCTTATTGCCTTCCATTTTTGCTTTCAGTTTGCCCACAAGGTCATTCCGATGCGCCGCCTCGACGATCATGCGAATCTCGTCCTGGTAGGGATCAGGAAGGTCGGCGAGTTGGTAGATGCCTTTATTCCGGTAAGGCAGCGCGATCACGTCCATCAATAAGTTGAACGGGGAAAGCATCCAGGTAAAGAAGCCGTTGCCCGCAAAATACCGGTCGAGAGTGGCAAGAGTTCGCCGTTTGTTGCGAACAAAATCCAAGAGGCCTAATCCGACATAAACAGCGAAAAAGACCGGGACGAAATAGACGGCCAAGACGAGGGGGACAAGTCTCTTTGTTGCTCTCTTTACAAATCGAAATGGACGGAAAGCAATGAATTTGGCCCCTGGCGCCGTGAGATTGCCATTCATCCAAGACCTCTTGAAGAAGAGATTACCGGCCCGTAACCCTCGGCCGTATAGACACAGAGAGAAATGAGCTAAAGGCGCCGGCCAAAAGGCTTCATGCGGGAATAAGGTTAAATCGACCATCCGAGGGCCGGTTCTTGAATCATTTCGGGATCAATTTTCGAGGCCAACCGGATCCCTCTTGGCTTAGTCTCAAAAGTCGAAGGCGCAATCTTGGTAATTGCGAATGTGTACGGCCGCCCTCTCGCCATTATCAATGAAAGAATCCTGGAGTATTGGAAGCAAGATTAGGATCCAATTGTGTAGTTCACCTGGAATTAACCGTGTCAGTTCAATTTCCTGATTGGTAAACTGAACACCCGCCCTTATTCGCGATGGGCCGGACTTGAAAAATAAGCGCGTCGTCGATAAGTCCTACGAGCAAGGGAGGCTGCGGGTGGTGTAGCTGAGGGACTATTTAAACGGGGGTTTTTTGTAGTGTCCGAATTGGTGAAGGAAGAATCGGTTGGAGCGAATCATGAAAACGCTATCGCTGAAGCTAACTGACACGCTGGCGACCAAGCTCAGCGCGCTGGCAAAAGAGCAAAAAAAGACGCCTTCGCTCTTGGTAAAGGAAGCCATTGAAGACTATGTCGCTAGAGTCAATGGAAAAGGAGAAGTCACCTGCGGCGAACTGGCTGGGAACCTCTTGGGCAGCCTGGAAGGGCCGGGCGACTTGTCTTTCAACAAGGACCACATGGAAGGATTCGGCCTGTGAGGCGACCCGTTCTGCTTGATACTGGACCTCTGGTTGCCGCTTTGGATCGACGCGATCGTTATCACTCCTGGGCAAAGGATCAATTCTTTCGCTTTCCAGCTCCTTTCTTAACATGTGAAGCCGTTATAACCGAGGCCTGCTTTCTCTTGCGAAAATTGAGTGACGGCCCTCAAGCAGTTATAAAACTGCTTAGGCGGGAAGTAATGCACATCCCTTTTCGATTGCTTGAAGAATCTGAGGTGATCGCCAATTTGCTGGAACAGTACTCCGACCTACCCATGTCGTTCGCGGATGCTTGTTTGGTCCGCATGGCCGAGACCAATTCTAAGTGTGCCGTGCTTACCATGGATCAGGACTTCAAGGTTTACCGGAAGTTTGGAAGAAGCCCTATCCCAACGATTATGCCCGAGAAAACTGCCAAGTAGCCTGGAAGCTTTATTCAGTTCATCGAAGGCCCATAAGATTCGTCGGCTCTACACTACCCAATTTTTTCCCAAAGATTCTTGTACGCGCCCGCCTCTTTTTCGGCAGTAATAGGTGATGAGCACGCATGGTCAGGAGCCTTAGGCCCATGTCGACGGGACAACTGCATCCGGTTATTCGGTACATTCGCAAGCTGGCCGGCGCCGGCCAGGCGGGCGAATCGTCGGACGGGCAACTGCTCGAGCGTTTTATCAAGACGCGCGACGAAAGCGCGTTCGCGGCCCTTGTCGACCGCCATGGACCGATGGTCCTCAGCGTGTGCAAGCGGCTTTTGCATGGCGCGCACGATGCCGACGATGTTTTTCAAGCGGTGTTTCTCGTATTGGTGCGCAAAGCCAAATCGATCGGCAAGCCGGAACTCCTGGCCAATTGGTTGTATGGCGTGGCTTGCCGAACGGCGCTCAAGGCGCGCGGCGAAGCGTTTCGCCGTCAGGCTCGCGTGAAGGAGATGGTCGATATGCCGGCGACGGAAGCGATCTCCGATCCAGGCTGGCAAGAGCTTCGTCCTGTGCTGGACGAGGAATTGAAATGCTTGCCGGATAAATACCGGGCGCCCCTGGTGCTCTGTTATCTCCAGGGCAAAACGTATACGGAGGCCGCGCGCATCCTCGGCTGGGCGGAAGGCACGGTCTCGGGCCGGCTGGCTCGGGGCCGCGATCTCTTGCGGGCTCGGCTCACCCGCCGCGGGCTGACGCTTTCCGGAGCGGCCCTGGCAACTTTGCTTACTCAAAACGCGGCTTCGGCGATGCTGGTCCCAGCCGCGCTGGCAACAAATACCATCAAGGCCGCACTTCTGGTCGCGGCGGGAAATTCCCTGGCGGCCGGCGTGATCTCCGCGCAGGTCGCCACGTTAACCGAAGGAGTATTACAAGCCATGTTCGTAACCAAATTGAAAATCGCAGCAGCCATCATCCTGGCCGTGGGCCTCGTCGGCATGGGCGGCGGCGCCTTTACCTACAACGCCTGGGCCAACGGCAAGGAGCAGGACAAGAAAGAGGCGGAGAAGCCTAAGGAAAAAGGAGAATTGAAAGGCGAGGCAGGAGGGAAAGCCCCGGCGCCTAAGGAAGATGCCAATGCAAACCTGGCCGCCAAAAGCTCCGGCAAGAGAGCCTCGGAATTATTCCGCGACGCGCTGGAAAAAGAATCGCCCTTTGAAGGGATGAATGATCCCAACGGTACTCTGGGCGAGTTCCTTGAGCAAATCTCCGATCGCTTTAATTTAAGCTTCATGGTTAATGAGGTGGCCTTCAAGATGGAAAGCATCCCGGATGTTATGAGAACGCCGATCACTGAACAGCCCATTCCCAGAATGTCTCGGGTACGTCTTGCCACGCTCCTTCAAAAAGTTCTGTCGCGCATTCCGTGTGAATCGGGGGCAACCTACTTAATCCGGCGCGATCACATCGAAATAACGACGCGGGCGGCCCTGCGGCAAGAACTCGGTCTCAGCCTGCCTCTGCCGCAAGGTGAGGATGAGGCGGTAGGGCGAATGCTGCCCGCTTTGCTGCCGTTGGTGATTGCGTCGTTCGATAAGACGCCGCTCGAAGACGCTCTCAAGGAGATTTCCCACTCCACCGGCTTTAACATCGTCATCGATCCACGCCGGGTCGAAAAGGCCAAAGTTACAGCCGAACTCAGCAATGTGCCCGTGGACACGGCCGTCCGCATCCTGGCCGACATGGCCGACCTGGGCGTCGTTCATCTGGACAACGTGCTTTATGTCACGTCCCGAGAAAATGCGGAGAAGATGCAAAAGCAGAAGGACAAGCTGAAGGTGCCCGAAGGCCTAAAGACGACTCAGCCAGCAATGTGAAAAGGAATCTTCGCGTTTCTCCGGGGATCCTTTACGTGAAAAACGACACCAGCCCTGCAGTGCCAGCAAGGGACTCCCTTGCTGGCGCCGCGGGCTGGTAGCTCAAAAGAGTCTCATGACATCAAGAGCCACCAAGAGCGTTTCAAACGGATTCTTTCCATTTCTTTCCACGGGGGGTCAGGCGAAATGGAGAGAACCATTGGGCAGCGGCCGGCACACGCGCTCACTTCCCCGGTTTGGCGAAGAAGTCATCGTCCAGCTTCTTGTCGAAGAACTCGATGTCCGTCGCCTCGGCTTCGAGGAATTTCTTGCCGCTGCGATGGACAACGAGTTTGTAGGCGTTTTTTAGGCCGTCTTTGTCTTTATAGTCGCTGAAAAAGACCTCCTGATTCACCTTGTTGCCGCTTTCGTCTAAAACTTCGTGTTCGCGCTTTATCAGCAGGCCGCTGTCTTTATCGAAGTAAAGCTTCACGTCGCGATGGCCTTTCGCTGAAACCGAGACGCCGACCGCCGGTTTGTCGTCGACCTTGGTTTCCTTCAATACGTCGAGCTTATAGCCGTCTTCCTTGAGGAAAGCCAACCGGTCTAGATTCTCCGCATAGGCTTGTTCCTTAAACTCCTCGAGTTCCTTGGCGGGGGTGTCCATGACCATGTCATTGACGGCCATCCAGCCTTCTTTGCCGTTAAGCGTTTGCGTAATCTTCACCGCTTGGCCGCCGACGTTCATTTCAATAACGGTTTTGTAATGCTCAGTTCCTTGCCAGGTGTCTTCGATTGTGAACTCTTGCTCGCCGATCATCGGAAAATCCCCCTTGCCTTTGGCCTTGAGGCGTCCGGCCTTCAGCTTGGCAAGCTTGTCCGCACCACCCTGGGCCTTGATGCCCTTTTCAACTATCGCTTTGGCTTGATCGGCGTCCGGGGCCGCGGCTGCCAGGGCCGGCATTGAGGCAAATACAAACAAGGCGACTAGGACTCTGCGCATGAGGATCTCCAAAGATTTCAAGTGACTGAGTTTCCGGCTCCTACGGTCATTCTTGCCACAAGGCCTCGCCGTAGCCGTAAAGCGGTACATGGTAGTAGTAGGTTTCCAAAGTTATGAGTGCCAGGGAAGTATAGAGAAGACGTCCGCCCTGCTTGTCATATTCGCCCGGGCTGGGCGCCCAGCTCCCCTTTTGGTGTTCCAAGGCAGAGATTTTGCCCTGGTCCTGAAGGTCGATGAGCAAATCGCGAAAGGCGCGATTCCACGTCTCCCAGGGCTTGTCGCCCAAATGGTGCATAACTTGGGTCGTGTAACAGACGAAATACAAACTGGGGCTTTCGCGCGTCGGGAAGTTGGCGGATTGCAGAAGATTGTTGATGCCTTTGGTGAGCCTGGCGTTGTCCGGTCCCCAGCCCAGATATTCACGGCAAAGCAAGCCGGTGGCGGAGGTGGTGCGCACGGCGCTGGGCGAGTTATAGCCGTAGCCCAGGCCGCTTGAATCGGCCACCTTGTCCAGAAAGTTGCTGGTGCGCGCGATAACGCCCTTGGGCACCCGGAGGCCGGCGTAAACGGCGGATTTGAGCGCCGAAAACTGCCAGCCCGTCACGGATAAATCGCCCGCCGATCCCTTCCCATAGCCCCAACTGCCGTCGGCGTTTTGAGTGGTGGCGATGTACAAAACCGCTGCCTGGGCGCTCCGCGCTAAGTCACGGTCGCGGGCCAAGGCACACGCCTCGCAGACCGCGATCGTGGCGAGGGCGTTTTCGTAGTTGTTGTCGTCGTAATTGCCGTCTTTCTTTTGTTTGGATAGCAGATACTTAAGACCGCGCTCGACGACCTCTTTATATTTGCCGCTCCGGTGGGTTTCGCCCGCGCCCAAGAAAGGCAGCAACCCCAGCGCGGTGCCGGCGATGTCATGCTTTTCGCCAGGGTTAGCGCAATTGCACTGCCCGGCCTGATTGAAAGTATCGGTCGCCCAGAGCCCGCGATTTTTCCTGTGGTACTGATGCTGAGCCAACCACTCGAGACCCTGAGCTACGGCTTCCTCGGAGCGCATCGTGCCGCCCCCTTCGCGCAGGAGGATGGTTCGTTCCTCGGCGTTGGCCCTTCCGTAGAAACTGCCCGGCAACAGACGCGGCAAGTGCACCGGTCCCTTTTTCTTCACTTCTTTAATGCGTTCCGCCAACTTTGACTTGTCTTCCGGCTTGGCTTGTTGATCGGCACTGGCGAACCAGGTGAGCGCGTGCATCGCGACGTTATTTTGCTTACGGCCTTCCTCTTTGTTAGATAAAGCCGACCAGTCTTCGGCCAAGTCCGCTTGGTCTTTGAACTTGGCCGGCTTGCCCAGTTCTTTCAAAACCACGGGCTTAATGACGGGATCGGCGCTTTTGGCAAGCAACGGCAGACCTTCGTCCCATTTGCCATGAAAATAGCACAGATATTTGCCGACGATCAGGTTCGCTGCCGTATCATCAGGCGTCTGCTTGAGTTTGCTCTGGGCTTCCTGGAATGTCTGGTAATCTTTTCGATACGCCTCCACTTCCGCCTTGCGCGCTTCAATCCTGGCAAGGGTTTCGTCTTTGTTCTTTTCCTTGGGCATCTCGTCGGGCTTTTCCTCGTCCTTGTCTTTGGCTTTGTCGTCGGCCTTCTCTTTTCGTTTTTCTTCTTTCTTTTCCTCGGGCTTCTCGTCGGATTTTTCTTTAGTGAATTGCTTGGGCTTGCGGGCAGCGGAGTCGGCAAGGGCGATTAACTTGAGAGCGGCGTCAAAGTTATTGTCGTCGAGCGCGGCGTTGACCTGACCTAAAGCGACCGAGGCGATGATCCGGGCCGCCGCTTCTTTGATCACTTCCTTGGCATCTTCTTTCACCGAATCATTGACCGCCGTCAGGACGTCGATCTTCATGCGGTGAGGCTCGATGATAAACCACTTGTCAATCTCCTTAACCGCTTCTACAGCGAGGCGCGGCCTGCCGGCCTGAACAGCCAGATCCCGGGCCTCACGGAGCATGACAAACCATTCGGCCGGATCCTTGCGGTTCTCCCGTCCCGGTTGGAGAAACTTCGCGGCTAGGGCCAGTTTGTCGTCGGGCTTTTCCTTGGCATAGTCGGCCTTGTAGGCATTCTTAAGGGTCTCCTCGGCTTTGGCTTGGGCCGTGGAGTCGGGCACTTTCATTTTGACGAACTTGGCCGGCGGAGGCGGCGGTGGTGGAGCGGGCTGTGGCGCCGGCGCGGGTGCAGTTGCCGGGGGCGGGGCGGCTTGGGGCGGAGGCGCCGCCGGCTTTACTTCCGCGGGTTTGTCTGGCTTCGGCGCCGGCTTTTCTTCTTTGGCAACCGGCACTACGGGATCCGGCTCTTTTTCTTTTGGCGTTGTTTGAGCGACTTCTTCCTTTTTGGTTGGCTCCTGAGCCTTCTTGGAAGGAGAAAGTACGACTCCGGCCACAATGCCGGCAACAACTAAGACCGCCGCGGCGCCCATCACCGGCCAGAGCCAGGGCGGGTTTGCCTGCGCGCGCGAACGCCGGCCGCGCACCGGGGCGTCTTCTTCGTCGTCATCCCAATCGTCGTCGACATATTCGCCATTCTTGCTGCTTAGCTTTGACAAGCGCCGGTCGTAGTCCGCGCGCTTGTCCTCGTCTAGAAGCGTGGCTTTGGCTTGATTAATTTCCTTAACGAGGCGGTTCACGGCCTTGCCGTTGGGGCCGTCTTGATGCGCCATAACGCGCGATTTCTGCTTCTTGGCCGCCTGAATGATGGCGTCCGCATCGTCCTCTTCGGGATCGACGCCCAGCAGTTGATAATGCGTAACGGGGCGCTCATCTTTGGGAATGCGAAGCCACTTTTCGTAAGGGTCGAACATACGCGCACTTTCTAGGGAGAGATACGGATGACGAATGGGACGGATTGGCCGGGGCGCGACCGCAGATGCCGCGCCGCATCCGGCATCGGGCGATTATAAAGCCCGCTTTTGCCGCTGCCTATCAATTAATTGACGGGATTTTTCGGCAGGTGTAGAGAATGGGCCCTTGAGCTACAGGGCCAGGGAGCCTTCGCACCAGCAATACGTTGCGTTGTGTGATGACCCATGCTAGCGCACGGATTTTAACAAGCGCCTAGTGATGTCAATGAGCCGCAATGTTAAGCACGAGCCGGAATTCACTGATCTTTTTTCCGATCCCGCGGGCCGACGAAAGCTATGTGTCACCATCCAAAAAGGAACGGCCTTTGCCTCAGCGGATCTCACGCAAACGGATATTCTTGATAGTGATCGAGGTTGGGTTGGTATGGCGCAATTGGAACGAGATCACCCCTGACGGGTTCAGTTCACTAAGCTCCGTATCGTGAACCTGGACGTCGTTTACTTTGACCACGATCTTTTTACCGATGCACTCGATGTAAACGTGATTGAAGTCATCGGTTCGGACCGCAGTGGCTGCTTCTCGGCCGGCGCGCCTGAGCACCCCGCCATTCTGTCCGTTGTATTTCACCAGGCCGCCCCACCCGGCCTGGTTGCCTCCCAGATCAACTTTAATGCCGCTGGTCCAGTATTTGTCGGCATCGACTAACTTGCTGCGGATCATCACGCCGCTGTTGTTGTTGCCGGTTAATTGGGCGTCGAATTCCAACTCGAAGTCCGCAAACTCTCGATTGGTGCAGAGAAACGTGTTCTCCTTCCGCCCATTCGGAAAGCTGGTGGCAGTAATTGCCTCATTCTTAACCTGCCAGACGCCGGGCTGACCTACCCAACCGTCGAGGTCCTTGCCGTTGAAAAGCTGGACCCACTTATCGTTCCTTTGTGTCCGGGCATTCTTAGAGGGTGTGGATTTCTGCTTTACCCTTGGCGCTTCCTTAGTTTCTTTCCAGTGGTCCTTTAAGACGGCTGAGAATCTTTCGCGTTCGAGAATGGCTTGATAATCTTCTTCGGTTACTTCAAAGAGTTCGTTATTGCTGATTTGCTTGTTATCCTCCCATTGAGTCATTGCGAACAAGCGACCATCCGGAACATAGTGGCGCATTTCTCCATGCCGTTTCCCCCCAACAAACGAAGTTTCGCTAGATAAACTTCCGTTTGCGTAATAGACTTTCTGCTTTCCGTCTGGAATGCCATCCTTCATCTCGGTCTCTGTCGCGACTCTTCCATTCTCGAACCAAATCGTGGCAGTGCCCTGGACGTGTCCGTTTACGAAATGCATCAAGCCAAACTTCTTGCCACTGGGGAAGTAGGTGATCCGGTCGCCGTGCACAATGCCTCGAACCGATGGCTCGACGACAATGAGCCGCTTTTGGCTATCGTAGGCGCGGGATTCGCCATGGGGCTGACCTTTGACGAGCGGAATGACTGCCTTGCGTTGCGGGAAGTAATCGTCCTCATCGACTTGCATTTCCTGGATTTCTTCACCGACATAGGTTGGTGTGGTCAGGTGCTCATTTCCATTCTCTGTTGATTGAGGATCCCCCTCGTCGGGGATTGCCTTGCTGGAGAGGCCCAACTGTGACCCACCGCCTTGACTGTCATTGTTGCCATCTTTACTGAACAAAAACAGCTTCCCTACCACGAGGACGACCGCCAGCGCCGCAAGGGCAATGCCTGTTAGGAGGAAGCGAGAGCCACCTATCCTGTAAGTTTCGTTCGGCTGAACCGGATGCGATGTATCAGGTGGTAAAGGCAAAGGCAGGGGGCGAGGATTCGCTTCTGGCATTGCCGCCACAATGGCCGGCAAACCACTTGGCTCATAGACAAATGCTTTTTGACATTTGGGGCAGGTGAGCGCTTTGCCGGCCCTTGGGGCAGCCTCCGATTTCAAACGAGCTCCGCACAACGAGCAAACAATGGTTATAGACATGAAGCTAACCCTCGCTTGGCCTTACTAGGGCTTCAACTTACCAGGCCCAATCCCTCATCACCGCGCGGTAAGCCCGTCTGATGTACAGAGCCCCAAAAAACGATCGAACAGCCAAGAAAAAAATAAAAGGAGCAAGCAAACCCGGCAGAATTAAACCCGCGAACGCCAAACAAACGAGCCCACCAATCACAAGCCAGAATATGTTCATGATACCGTAGTCCCAGCGCCCGCTCGAGCCGTTGCTGAGATTGCGATACGCCGCTCCTTCCAGGGTTCCTTGTTTGACTTTCCCCGCAACGGCGACTTCATCCCCTTCGTGGATGTTGGGCATCTTGGGCATGCAAAGACTGATAGCGTGGCGGTCGATTTCGCAAGTCAAGATCTGACTGGTGGAAAAGCCGTGGTGATCGCCGGAGATATCCGCCGAGCGACTGACCCGGCTGACAACGCCGCGCAAATAGTGCGTACGGAATCCGATGCGCCGGCTTTGCAAACCCGTGTTCGGTAATCTCACGAGCACGGGCTCCAGCACGACGGGTTGCTCCCGTGGCAAAGGCAGCACCAGGGCTTCCTGGCTTTGCGCAGGCGCTGGTGGAGGCAAGGCTCGCGGCACGGAGGCACGGATGGCCACAGGCGGCGCTGTGCGCTCCGGCGCGGCTGCCCCGTTGATGGAGACCTTGACGGGCGCCTTGCACTTGGGGCAGGGAAAGGCCTTTTCGTCCGATTTAGTCTTGAGTCGGATCAGAGTCTGACATCTGGGGCATCGGGTTTTGAGTTCATGCATTTGCATCATGGACCGGTTTCTCCGGTTCGCTTATTTCAATGGCCGCCTAAATCCAGGTGAAAACCGAACCGCCCAAACGAATTGAAGACAGCGACTATCAACGCAACCAAGATAATCGTGCCAAGGACCCGGCGAATCAGAGGTTGGCTCGGATGGGCATAGGCAAGGGAACCTGTCGTAAGAAGGAGCACTCCAAAAAGCATCCCATAGCGGTACCAATACATCGATCGTTGCAAATCCACCTCGGCATCTTCTACGTCCTCCTCCAACTCGCTCTTCCTTTTTTCCCAGGCTTCCTGACCCTTCTTGCGGCGCTCGGCCTCGTCGGGGCTCGCCTTTTCTTTTTTCTTGAAATCGGCTTGCAAACGATCTTCGCGCAGTTGTCCCCCAATGATAGCGGCCTCGCGCCTTGAGACTTTCGCCTGGTCAATCAGGGGAAAGAAGCTGTACAAAACGGATAAAAAGACGCCGGCGCCGAAGAGCCAGGTGGAGCGGTCCGCTATTCCCAGCAGGAAAGTGCGCCACTCGTCGGTATTCGCGGGAACTCGGCTCTTTCTCATGGCTGCCGCCGATGCCGGCGGTGGTTTTGCTGAAAGCTCCTCAAAGGCGACGGCAGTTGCCGCACCGTTCTCAACGGCCTGAACGCCGTTCTCGCCGACGATCAGCGGGGCGGAGCATTTCTTGCAGGAGAAACGATGGCCGATGTTCCGGGGGGAAACGTCATATGCCGTGCGGCAGCCGGGCGTGGGGCAAGTCTGGTTCATGCTTCCTCCCACTCTTCACGTCGGGACAGAGCTTGAACCAGGAAACCGCGGTTACCATCGTTTACTCGCCAAGGTGACTTAGAAAATCTCGCGCTCAAGGCAGGCAACGGCGCACCATCATCCTGAATAGGAACATTCCTCTTTTGAGCCTTAGCATGCTGAAGTGAAGATCCGACAGGCTTTTTGGCCGCTTTTGCCTTGTTTAGACGCTTAATGTCCTCGTTCTGGCGCTGATCGATTCGCTGCCGTACCCGTCCACTGACTTGGCCGGCGCTTTTAGTCGCCTCACGGATGCGTTTGGATACGTCTAGATTCCGTGCCGACCGCCGTTGTTCCAGCATGATTTGCACGCGGTCGGATTTGCGGCGCTGCTCGTGGGCCCGGTCGATGCGACTGGTGACCGCGTGCGCGGCCGTTTCCCAGCGATCTCTGTCGGCGTCAAGTTGTCGGTCAAATGCGCTAGTAACCTGACTAGAACGTTTGCTCCGCGACTGATTCCAAGGTGAATTGCTCTCCGTCGATTGATTGCGGGCTTGGTTAAGGCGCTGGGACCAGGCTTGCTGTTGGCTCTGGTATTGTCGAGTCCATTCCTGTTGTTGACGCATCATATCGTCTTGCTGGCGCTGGAGGTTTTGTCTCGATTGGTCTTGCTGCCGCCTACTTTCATCCATGTTGCGGCGGAGATTTTCGTTCATCCGCTCAGTTTCGCGCCGAGAATTCTCCAGAATGCGTTTAGTGTCTCTATTCTGCTGATCCAGCGCCTGCTGCTGTTGTTGCTGAGCCTGCCATTGCCGATTGCGGGCCTGTTGATCCTCGTAAGCACGTTGCTGTTGTTGCTGAAGCTGTTGTTGCTGTTGTTGCCAGGTCTGACCCGAGGCGTTGGCAAAGTAGACAGTAAGTAAGCACGCAAGGGCAACGACAAAGGGCAATGTCCGATTGAGACTTAGAGGCATTTCGGGCTCCTTAATGTGCGTTTGTAGTTTGGGCTTTGGCCCGTGCCGGGCGAAAAAGGGCTAAAGCCCGCACCACAAACAACTACTTTAATCCCAGCAGCTCCGCCGCCTCCGTTTTGATAGGGCGAGCGGTGTAATCGAGCTGGTTGTCCAGGCGCGCGATCGTTTCGTAATAGACCGTCTTCGCTTGCTCCTTGTCGCCGTTCTGCCAAAGGGCCATGGCGAGAAAGAGGAACGAAATAACGCTGGCCTGCCGCCGGTCTTGCGTAGCCTTTTTCAATTCTCGGATTGAATCCGACCAGCGCCTTGCTCGATAGTAATAGGCTCCAAGCCGGTACGATTCTGCGCTATCCAGGCTTGCTGTCTCTCCAAGTCTGACGGCCCGCGTTAAGTCCTCTGACCGGGCCAATGGGAAAGTGCAAATCTGGTCAGCAAGAAACGCTTTGATCTCTTGTGCATCTTTAAACTCAGTGATCAGATCTTCCGAGAATTGGACGCATCGTAGGAAGGCATGCTGGGCTTCGGACCGCTTGCTTAACATGAGGAGACAATGAGCTCTCCGGAGGAGGATCCCTGCGACCTCAAGCCGCTTCGAATAGCCATGGGCGTACTCGCGCGCCAGCCGTTCTGCCGCGGGGAGGCATTTGTCGAGACACTCGAGGGCTTCATTCGCCTGGGTCAGGTTAAGGTAAAGAGAAGCAAGTCTAACACGAGCGCTCATGGCCGAGTGCCGAAGGCCTGGCTCGTCGGGATCCTTGGGATGATCGGTGACGAGTTTGTCCCAGACTGAGATAGCCCTCAGGTAGGACTCCTCTGCCTCCTTCATCCGCCCCGTTCGTATTTGGATGTTCGCCAGCCATTCCAGGCTCCGCGCCACATTAGCCGGGTATTGAGGCGGCGTCATCTTGTTTGGATATTCGCGGTCCAACTGTTGGGCGATTTCAAGAGATTGCCGTGCAAGCCGCTCTGCCTCCTTCAAGTCGCCTTGACCGGAAACCAAGACCGCGAAATGAAGGGTCGCCGACGCCAGAGCATCGCGGTAGTTAGGCTCTTCGGGATAATCGCGAACGAGTTCTTGAATGATGAGGCGAGCGGTTCGAATGCTGTCTTCGCGCCGTTGAAAGGGAACGCCGGCAAGTCCGAAGTGGCAATGGAAGAGATCGAATCGATACTTTCGTTCCTGGGGAAAATCCGCAATCAAGTCATTTAGCAGTTCGATCTGACGCTGATAGTTGAAACTTGCCTTTTCATGGTTCCCCAATCGCATGTGGATGCGAGCCACGAAATGGTGAGCTTGAGCGGTCCGATAGCGCACGTCGGGGTCGGATCCTTGTTCGCGGGAAAGCTCTTCGTAAAAGGCCAAAGCCTTCTCCAGGAACTCGCGCACGACCTCAGTCATGCCCGGCTCCGAGGCCAACCATTCGTCCGCGACGCGCATATAGTCGCCTACGGCGCGGCGCGCCATTTTTTCCTTTTCCTCCGCGCGAAGGCGCTGATCCTTTTCCGCTTCGAGGGCGGCTTCCTTTTGGTCCTTTTCTCGCCAGACCAGGGCGGCGCCGACAATCAGAATCGTGAGAGCCGCTAATATAGCCAGGGCGGCCGTTACTGAAAGGCCGGCGAACACGGGATTACGGCGACACCAACCCCACAACCGCGCGGCGGCAGGGACCGGACGGGCCACAATGGGGCGGCCGTCCAGCCAACGCTGCAAATCATCCACAAAGGCCTCGGCCGAGGCGTAACGCTGATCGGTTTCTTTGGTTAGACACTTGAGGCAAATGGCCTGCAGATCGCGATCGACTCGCGGGTTGATGGCCAAGGGTGAAACCGGCTGACAGTCGCGCACTTGCTCTAACGTCTCCAGTACCGAAGCGGCGCGAAAAGGCGGCCGGCCTGTCAGCAAAGCGTAAAAAATAGCGCCGAGTCCGTAAACGTCCGCCGCCGTTGCTAACGGCAAGCCTTGCGCTTGCTCGGGGGCCATGTAACCCGGAGTGCCCACCGGAGCCCCTGAGACGGTTAGACTTACTTCGTCTATCTTTCTCTGTGAGGCTGTTAGCTTGGCCAATCCGAAGTCAGCTACATGCGGGCGGCCTTCCGCATCGAGAACAATGTTGCTGGGCTTCAAATCGCGGTGGAGCACGCCGCGCTGATGGGCGTGATGAACCGCTCGAGCGATTTCAACCATCAGCAAAGCGGAGGCGCGCGGCTCGTCCCTGGACCAATCGGGGTGGTCGGCCAAGCTGCCGCCCTCGAACCACTTCATGGTAAAGTAGGGCACCGCCTGGCCGGTTTCCTGGCCGACCCATTCCCCCACCTCATATACCGGCACAATGCGGGGGTGATCCAGCAAAGCAACCGTCTCGGCTTCGTTGCGAAATCGTTGTCTCTCGGCGGCGCCGAGTTGGCCGGTTCGGATCATCTTTAGAGCTACGACTCGATTCAACCTCAGTTGTCGAGCCTTGTAGACGATTCCCATGCCGCCTGAGCCGATCTCTTCAAGCAGCTCATAGTCGCCGAAGCGAGTCCCGGCTACGGCCGGTTCCGAAGCTTGAGCGCGCGCGGCTTCCACGATCGTTCGTAATGGCGCCGTCCAGCGACTCACCCTCTCGGAATTAGCAAAAAACCGCTCTAGTCGATTGGATAACTCGGGATGACGGGCTAGAAGTTGGCCGGGCGCGGGGGCGCTTCCGTCGTCAAGCGCCTGCAAATATGCCCCCAACACTTCATCGAGTTGGCAGTCCCCTTCAGCTTCGAAGGTTGGGGCGGCTTTCATGAGGATTCTTCCAGAAGCTCTCGTAGACGATCTAATCCGCGCCTGAGAAGCCCCGCAATCGAGGCCTTGCTCCGTCCGGTCGCTTGCTCGATGGCTGCGATGGGCTTGCCGTGCAGGTATCGTAGTTCCAGGACCGCTCGCTGGTCCTCAGGCAAACTCTCTAGTGCCGCCGCCAATTGCACCAAGGTTTCTTGCCGGGCAAGCAAGTCGGCAGGGGAACTATTTCCGTCAGCAAGCCAGGCCTCTAGTCGGCTCGAGGACTCTTCAAGGCTGGCATGTAACGATCTTTCCAAGGCAACGTCGCGCTGCTGCCGGGTAAACCGTCGCACGAACTCGGCGAGAGTGGTAGCCAAAATGGATCGCAGCCACGCTACCCGTTCGCCCTCGGTAGTGCCCCGGAACTGCACAAGGCTCTTTTGAGCTTTGAGCAAGGCCTCCTGAACCACATCGGAAGGGTCAACTTTACCCTGGAGCCGCGGGTCAAGATTTAGGCGAGCCAGGAGACGTAAGTAGTCCCGATAGCGGGTCAACCAAACGTCGGGTGACTCGGCTTTGCCGGTCATGGAATGTCTTCTAAAGGAAAGGATGCTGTCGCGGCCTATTGGGACCGCGCAACCATCGGAAAAGTTTCTTTGCCCGACAAGGCATAAACAGCCCCGACCCGTCATTATGACGGCCGCTTTAAGCCGCTCAAGGGGTTACGTCAATTTAGAACGAGGCGGGAATCCGTCTTCTGGTGGACCCTAACCGGTTAGAATGCTAAGAATAAACCGCGCTCCTTGAATAAACCCGTCCCGGATACCTTTTGACATGGCCGAGCAGCCGAGTAAGGCGGTTCAGGATTATTTGAAGGCGATTCACAGCCTCGGCGGCGTGGACACGGTCGTGTCGCCGATGGATCTGGCTGCTCAGCTCGAAGTGCGCGCTGCTTCCGTGACCGGCATGCTCAAGCGGCTAGGCGAAGCCGGCTGGATCGAATACGAACCCGGACGCGGCGCCAAGTTGACCAAGGAAGGGATGAGCGAGGCCCGCCGGGTCATCCGCCGGCATCGCCTGGTTGAACTTTTCTTAACGCGCGTGCTCGGCCTTGATTGGAGCGAGGTCGATGCCGAGGCTGAGGCTCTCGAACATGCGATCTCGCCCCGGCTGGAACAGGCCATCGCGGCCCACCTGGGCGAGCCGCTCGAAGATCCGCATGGCCATCCCATCCCCACGTCGGAGGGCCAATTGCCGTCCCGCAATTTGCAGCCGCTCCATTTCTTTCGGGCAGGCCAAAGCGCGCTCATTCGCGAAGTGCAAGATGACAGTCCGGAGCGGTTACGACGCTGGCACGATCTCGGCTTAACGCCGGGCGCGACCGTGACGTTTTTGCGCTACCAGCCTCTTGACGGCGTCTTTGAAGTGCGTGTGAGCGGCCGAGTCCTTTCGTTGGCCGCCGAAGGACTGGCGGGTCTGCTTGGCGAATCCATTGGGAAAGAGACGGAAGGAGATAACCAGCGGTGATTGGGGCGGGCCCTACCCCGGTGCTCGCCCGTTTCATTTCATCTCATAACACACACCTCGCTATTTTTCCGTAAACCCTTGCCGCTATAGGTGTAGACGTATTGTTACGAAACGCATCGGACTGATGGTGTTACGAATCCGGAGGGCTAACTAACCTTGCCTCACGCCGTATACGCGAACCGATTAGCCTTGACTAATCACCGAAATAGGTTAGACTAACTGGCGTGCTCGTCAGACCATGTTCCGTTTTGGAATCGAATGGCAATGGATCGGGGAATCGAGACAAGGGTGAAGACGGAGCCAGCGCGCACGGCGGCGCCTGAAGCGGGTGCTGACCCTTCAGCCAACGGGCACGCCGGCAGTCGGTCGCTGGAAGGCCTACATGGGACGGTCGCGGTGCCTCCGCCGACGGCGGGCTTTTGGCGGCAATGGCGCGCGTTCGTCGGCCCGGCGTTTCTCGTCAGCGTCGGCTACATGGATCCGGGCAACTGGGGAACCGATCTCGAAGCCGGGGCCAAGTATCGCTATGACTTGCTTTGGATCGTGGCGTTGTCGAGTTTGATGGCGATCGTCATGCAGATTATTGCCGCGCGCCTCGGCGTGGTCACCGGCAAAGACCTGGCGCAGGCTTGTCGGGACTATTACCCCAACTGGACGCGCTGGCCCAACTGGCTGGCCTGCGAAATTGCCATCGCCGCCTGCGACCTGGCCGAAATCCTGGGCAGCGCCGTCGCCATCAACCTGCTGTTTCACATTCCGCTTCTCTGGGCGGTGCTCATCACCGCCTTTGACGTTTTGTTGTTGCTCGCCCTGCAAGGACTGGGCATGCGCTTTATCGAGGCGCTCATCCTGGTTCTCATCGGTACGATTAGCGGCTGCTATTTCATCGAGATTTTCGTCCTGCCTCAGACGCATCCCCATTTCGCCGAGATGGGTCATGCTCTGCTAACTCCCTGGTTTCGCGACCAAGGCATGATTGTCGTGGCCATTGGCATCATCGGCGCGACGGTCATGCCGCATAACCTGTATCTGCATTCGGCGCTGGTCAACTCCCGAAAAATACGAGGGGCTGAGCCGGAGCTGCGCCGGGCGATCCGGTTCAACACGATTGACACCGTCATCGCTCTGTCCTTGGCGTTCTTCGTCAACGCGGCGATCCTCGTGCTAGCCGCGACCGTATTTCACGGCAAGGATGGCGTCACGTTGGCCAGCGGCGACTTCGTACAGCTCAAATCCGCGGACGACCCGGAATGGAGCCCCGACTGGATTCGAGTCGCGTATTTAACGCTCGCGCCTCTTCTGGGGACGGCGCTGGCCAGCACGCTCTTCGCCGTGGCTCTCTTAGCGAGCGGCCAAAGCAGCACGATCACCGGCACGCTCGCCGGCCAAGTCGTGATGGAAGGATTCATGCACTGGCGCATCCGGCCGTGGGTGCGCCGGCTGATCACCCGGCTCGTTGCTATCGTGCCGGCCATCGTGATTATCGGATTGCGGGGAGAAGGAAGCGTCACCGACTTGCTGGTTCTCAGTCAGGTGGTTCTGGCAATGCAATTGCCTTTCGCCATGTTTCCGTTGCTGCACTTCACCAGCTCGAAGAGGCGGATGGGCGGGCATCGGCTCGGCTGGTTTTTGCTCCTAACCGGCTGGACCACCTGCGTTCTGATTACCGCCCTGGACCTTTACGGCCTGCCGGATGCGCTGGACAAAGCCTGGACCGTCATCTTGGGAAGGTAGAGATTTCTGGTTGAAAAACAGGGGATGAGTGCCAAGTCATCCCGCTCTAGCGGCACGCGCCTTGTTGCACAGAGACTCGATGGCCGCCACCCGTGCATGCACCACTTCTTTGGCCCGGAACGCTTCTGTTCGATGTTCCTCAACTCGCGTCTCTTTTAAGAGTTGCTCCAGGACATCTACTAGTATGTTGCGCTCCTCCTCGCTCATGGCGAGACTGTATTGAGGCGTTGCTCCGGCAGTCATGGCCTAACCCTCCCCTTGTCGCAAGCCAAAGGTCCGATGATGGTTCAGCGTCCGTTTAGTAAAAGACCTTATGTTTGTCGGTGCAAAACCAATGCCGGGGGTATGCGGAAACAGGACACGAGAACTTTTCCGCTCACCGTGCTCGGAGCGGGTCTCTGTCCCGCCGCACCGCCCGACCGCACACCTCCCTTCCTCGCGACCTATGGCCCGTCCCGCGGATATTCCATTTCCCGCATTGCTGGGCTTTTGCACAGATCTTTGGTGTCCGTCAGGAGATTCGGACATTTGCCGGGAAGCAAAAGGAGGTCATGTGTATAATGGCGCTTCGGAGGGATTCCTATGGCTGCGGTACGTATTCGTCGGAGCTAGAATCGGAAACGCTGCATTTGCCGGAACTGAGGCCGCTGATCGGCAAGACTGTGGAGATCGTAATTCAAGAAGAAAACACACCCGCCATAACTCCGGTCACAGGCGATTGGGATGCGGCCATGAAAGCCGTGCGTGAACTGGAAGAGTACGATTTCGACGCATACCAAAAGCAGCGCGAATATGACCTTCGCCATGCCAAGGATCATTTGCCATGATTTTGGTAGACGCGGGGGCGCTAATTGATTTCTTGCGAACCAAAGTTCCCAGCTAGACCATCTTTTCCGCTCTTTGGCTCATCCCGTGCAACTCCAGAAGCAACTTTCACCCCGGCGGGATCGCTCGGCGGCGGTTGCCTACGAGGAGCACTAGAACAGATAGGCCGAGAAGGGACGCGGAGATCGCGGCCATTAGGATCAGCGTGAAGCGGAGACCTTCGCGGGCTCGGGCCACGTCTCGATCCAGAGGTCGGATAATTTCCAGGACGCCGGCGATCTCGTCCTCTTTCCAGTCTTTCTTGGTGCTGTCGTCGTGGCCGTTGTGGCACTGGACGCAGGTCTTTTGCATTCGCTGCGCGGTCGCGTAGCGAAGGCTTGGCAGTCCCTGGAACTCCTCGAAACGATAGAACGGGCCCGTGTCGTCGTGTTGGCGATAGTGGTCCAGGGCGTCGCGCTCGAAATCGTCCTTGGGTCCGCCGTCTTTGCGCGGCCGAAAGGGGTGGTCGCTGTAGAGGCGGACCTGCACGCCCGATTCGCTGCGTTCGCTGATGTGCTGACCTAGGTTGATGGTGAGGGTTGCCGGGAGGGGGATGGCGCCCTCGCGCGTGGCATAGTCGTGCGTGGCGGCCACCCCTTTGAGTTTGGCGCGCTCGACGACATCGGCGCTGTAGAAGTTATTCACCTCATCGAGAATCTCGGACTGCTGGGCCGCGCTTTCTAGAGCACTGCTGCGCACAAGGTACTCGGAAAGCCGCGACAGCTCCCACAGCCCGAACGCCGAGCTGAGCGACACCGCCAGGAGCAGGCCGGCGGCTACGGGGTTGCGCCGGCACCAGCGCCCCAGCCGTTCCACGCGGCCGATGGGCCGCGCCCGGATGGGCTCGCCGCGCAGGTAACGCCGCAGGTCCTCCGCCAGATCTTGGGCTGACGCGTAACGCCGCGCGGGCGCTTTGGCCATAGCCTTGAGACAAATCGTTTCGAGATCTCGCGGCACTTTGTCGTTGAGCTGGTGCGGCGGCCGCGGTTCGTCATTAAGCACCTGGAGGAGTAGCATCTGGCGATTGCCCCGAAACGGGCGCTCCCCGGTAAGCAGTTCGTAGAGTATGACGCCGAGGCTATAGACGTCCGTTCGGCCGTCCACCGCGTTTGACTCGCCGCGCGCCTGTTCGGGTGACCCATACGCCGGAGTGCCTAGCACTTGGCCGTCCAGGGTCATGGGGGACTCGTCGGATTCGTGCTTGGCGAGGCCGAAATCCATAAGATGCGGCCGGCCTTCCATGTCGAGCTGAATGTTGGAAGGCTTGACATCGCGGTGGATGACGCCGTGGCGATGGGCATAGTCCAGCGCGTCGGCGACAGTGGCGACTAATTCCGCGGCCGGGCGGAAGCCGAATTGCCCGGCTTTCAAGCGCGTGGCCAGCGTCTCTCCCTCGACGAACTCCTCGACGAGGTAAAACATGCCCTCTTCCGTTTGGCCTGTTTCGTAGAGTGCGACCAAGCCGCGATGCTGCAATTTGGCCGCGCTGCGCGCTTCGCGAACAAACCGCTCTACCTCATCGCGGCTCGCCAGCCGGCCGGCTCGGAGCAATTTGATGGCGACAGTGCGGCCCAGTTCGGTATCGCGCGCCCGATACACGTGGCCAAACGAGCCGAGCCCCAGCTCTTCCAAAAGTTCAAATTTGCCCAGGCGTCGTCGATCCTCGGAACACCGGCCGGCTCCTTCGCCGTAACACGATTGGGCGGCGGCAAGCAGCGTCGGCGGGACAGGATCCTCCACCGCCATATCTCCAAGCGCCGTGCCGCGCAGGCGGGAGACGAGGGCGTCGGCATGGTCGTCCAGAGCCCCGAGGGCCGTTTCGCACGCGGGGCAAACTTCGACATGGCGCGTGATCCGCTTGAATGCTTTTGCGGAAAGGTTGCCGGTGGCAAAGGCGGCCAGTTCTACTCGATCGGGGCAGTCCGAACTTTTCGCATGCCCGTTTTCCATAGCGCACCTTACCCGGGAATCGACCAACCGCCCTGCCCTTTAATGATTAAATCGTGGCCCCCGCGGTCCATTATTTTAACGCAAAAGCGTTACAAGAGCCGTGGCTGTTGTGGTCGGGCGGCCGTCTAACAATTCAGTTTGATTCACTCCGCGACATCGCCCAGCTCTTCGCGTAGGCGATGGAGGACGCGGGATTTCGCGACGCGGGCGGCGCCCGGACTGAGGCCGAGCTCGGCGGCAACGTCTTTCAGCGGCCGTCCCTCCACGGCGGTTCGCCAAAAGGCGAGCCATGTCCGCTCTTCGAAATCCCTGCGAATCAGGTCGAGCGCGCGGGCGAAGAGACGCCGTTCGCGCTCGTCCTCAGGAGCGAGATCGGGGACGACATGTTGAGGCAATGGCAACTGGGCGAGCCGCTCTTGGGCACTCGACCCTCCCACCCCTCGAGCTTCCCGGCCTGACTTGCGAAAGTGATCCCGGAGCTTGTTTTGCGTAATCCTGCGCAACCAACCGCGAAACGTGTCTTCCTTCCGCTCCTTGCGAAAACTGCCGACATGAACCACCACAGCTTGGAACACTTCCTGAAAGATATCAGCAATGTCGGGATCTTGGAGCCCGCTGCCTCGGCACCAATGAAGCACCAAGGGGGCATAAAGCTTAACCAATCGCTCCCAGGCAGCCGGCTCGTCGCCTTGCACACGCACCAACAAGCTGCGCGACGTTCCGGACGAAGACGGCTGGCCTCCCTCGCTTTCAGGAATATCACGGACGGCGTTCATGGCATTGGAAGAGAATGGCGGGCAAAGCAATAATTAGCGGCATCGTTCTTAGCATGGTCGCCGAAAGGGGGCACAGATGCAAGAGTCGCAGATCGACCGGGCATCACGAAGAAAAGCCAGCCCGTCGCATTTCGCGTTCCCCGGTCTCAATCTGGAGCGTCAAAGGCGGCTAGCATAAACGACGCTTGCTTCTTGCGGTGCAACCCGGTGTGGCCGATACGCCCGCCCCCGCTCAACGATCTCAAAGGCCGCCAGCGGCACTAGCCAACTGATCCAGGCCGCGACGACGTACGCTTCCTCAGCACTCGGCACCCCAACCAGTCCCGCTGTTCCGGAGATGAGACGCAGAGCCACCGCCGAGCAGATCAAGATATAGCAGCGGAGCATCCAACGACGGTGCCGGTCGTAGCGGCCCTGGCGTGCGTAAATGACCCCGACGATCGCACAGCCGGCGGTCGCCACCGACAGCGTGAGAAAGCTCAGTCCGGCAGGCCAACCGCCGAAGGCATACCGCGACATCACCACGCCGCTCGGCAACACAAAGAGCACCAGCACGATCACCTGCACCCGACCCAAAAACCGATGCAGGGCCCGGTAATGACGGCGAACGGATTCGCTCATCAGGATCAACCCGCCCAACAGCACAATCGGGCTGGAAAAGATGTGAATGTAGAACGCCGGCCGGTAGACGCCAGTGAACGTCGCCTCGCGGCCCTGAAGGAAGAGCGAATCGAAATTGGGCGGGAAGTAATCGGGATAGTTGGCCAAAATCGCGACGAGCACCCGCAGAATCAACAAGACCGCGAGCCAGCGTAGAACCGTCGTTAGAATTCTCACCCGCACTGAGATGCTCATTCCAAATCGCCAAATCGAAACGGTTCGCCTCCGTCGATGGTTAGCGCAGCGGCCAATTTACTCGACTCCATTGAAGTGGTGAGGTATAGGACCGAGCCATCGGCCATCGCGGCGTTCATTCCTTTATGCAGTCCGCCGAACGGGCGTCCGTCGCCCAAAAGCGGCACGTCGTCAGGATCGAAACCTCGCAAGGTAGATGAGCCACCGCGTGCCCACGGTCCGAGATTGGAGCGCGTTTCCATCAGGGCAATCGTGCAGGCGGTCCCATCCTTGATCATGGCCCACGACGTCAAGCGATCATATCCCATGAAGCCGTTGCCCGGAGCGCCCGGGGGTCGCGATGGAGCATCCAGTCCGATGCCTGCCATCGCAACATAATTGGTCACCGCGTCCGGCGTTTCTGTTTTCTCCGATCCGAGACACAGGAAAGTTCGAATGGTTGTCTGGCTTGCGGCGAGATTTCCAGCGTATCCCTTTTCAACGTCGAAATTCCGATACAAGGAATTCTGTTCCAGATATGGCAAGAGCGCCACCATCCAACTCAGCCGCTCTTCGGGAGACCCTCCCAGTCCAATACAACCGGGAGGGAGGGATGCCGGATTGGGGTAATCGAGCTGTCCGTTGGGATGCGAATCCGAATAATTGTGAATTGCCATCATCAGTTGGTGGAGATTGTTCTGACAGCTCATGCGCGCGGCGGGGTCACGAACTCTACGGGTCGCCGGGAGAAGAAGACCTATGAGAATGGCAATAATGCAAATCACGACAATGAGTTCGGTAAGGGTAAATCCCTTGCGTGCTGACCGAGACATGGGTGGACCTCCTTGGGTAAGAGGTTTCAAGACGCTGGTTAATCTTACCCGATCCCTGTGCGCTTGTCACGAAACTCCCTTGGCGCCTTCTCGATCCATCACAGCCTCTACCAAGCAAAAGAACACAGCGTTTTTGCACAAAAATGATTCTCATGTGTGAAAGGAATTGCAACGATCGGTCGCGAATCGAGCGTTGAAACGGCTTGCAATACTGGGTCGGGCGGATAGAATCGTTCTTTCCTGCTTACCGAGTAAGACCTTCCTTTCGGGACTTCTCCCCGTGCCCCGGGTTCCTTCGGCAGCAAACTCGTTGCCGAGGCGCTTCTCTGCGAAGGCGAACAAGCGAGTAGGGCCGGCGTGGATTAGCGTCTTTGTTTGGAGCACTTCCTCACGAGCATTTGTCTTTCATGATGTCCGCAAAATTAGCTTGCCCGGAGTGCGGCGCCGTCCTCAAATCGGCCAAGACGATCCCGGCTGGAAGAATGATCACCTGCCCTCGGTGCAAGAAGCCCTTTGCGGCCGACCCGCACAAGACCACTCCCCCTCCCGAGCAAGCCGGCGACACCGTCGCTCACACCCCGCCCGCAGCGCCGGCCAGCGCCGGTCAACCGGCCGATTTTGATGCCACGCTCACCAGCTTTGAAGGATTGGGCTACGCAATCCTGGGTAAGTTGGGCCAGGGCGGCATGGGCGTGGTCTACAAATCCCGGCAAGTGCGGCTCAACCGGCTGGTGGCCTTGAAGATGATTCTGGCCGGCCCGCACGCCCAGCCTCAAGAGATCGCCCGGTTCAAGGCCGAAGCCACGGCCATCGCACAGATCCAGCACACGAATATCGTGCAAATCTATGAGGTGGGCGAGGTTCAAGGCCTGCCGTTCTTTTCCCTGGAGTTTGTGAACGGGCCGACGCTGTCGGCGAAGTTAGCCGGCACGCCGCAACCAAGCCGGCCGGCGGCGGAGCTGGTAGAGACGCTCGCTCGCGCCATGTATCTCGCCCATCAACGCGGCATTATTCACCGAGACTTAAAGCCGAGCAATATCCTGCTCTCCACGATTCCGGTGGAACGAAGCGCGGGGGGTTCCGACTCGCACGCCGAACAGCTCTACGGCGTCCCTAAGATCACGGATTTCGGGCTGGCCAAACAGATCCACGGCGAGGCCGGCTTGACGCGCACGGGCGCGTTTGTTGGCACGCCTTCCTATGTAGCGCCCGAACAGGCCACCGGCAGGACGCTCGAAGTGGGCCCCTCCGTGGACGTTTACGCTCTCGGCGCCATTCTTTACGAGATGCTCACAGGCCGTCCGCCTTTTGTGGCCGGCAGTGCCCTGGAAACGCTTCAGCAAGTGATTACCGAGGAGCCGGCGCCGCCCCGCCGCTTGCAGCCTTACGTGCCCCGCGATCTGGAAACTATTTGCCTTCGCTGCCTGCAGAAACAGCCGAGCCAGCGCTATCCTAGCGCTCTGGCGCTAGCGGAAGATCTGCGCCGTTATCTCAACGGTGAGCCGATATTGGCCCGGCCTCCGGGTCCAGGCAAGCGGCTCTGGCACTGGTGCGTACGTTATCCGGTGCCAGCAAGTTTGCTGTTCGCCACGACGCTCTGCCTCGTGTTGGGTGTCTGGTATCTTTCCAATCTAACGGATCACCTCGTCCGGTCGGCCGCTCTGGAGAGCGCCGCTCAGCAATCCGACCTGCTGCTGGCAGTAAATGACAGCTATTCCGATGTCGTGAAAAGGGCCAAGGCCGGAAAGCTCACCATCACGCACGATTACGCGAGCGACCCGGCCGCCATTCCTATCCCCGCGACGTTTACCATCGAACTGGGCCAACAAATCAGCGACAGCAGCGATACGGGCGTGCAAATTCGCCTCTACAGCGATTACCCCTTTCGTTCGCGGCGCAACGGCGGCCCCAAGGACGTTTTTGAAAGAGAAGCCCTGGAGAAATTACAGAAGAATCCTTCCGAGCCGGTGTATCGCTTCGAGGATTACAAGGGTCGTCCTTCCCTCCGCTATGCGACGGCGCGCTTGATGCAGCAAACCTGCGTCGATTGCCACAACACGCATCCGGACAGCCCCAAGACAAATTGGCACGTCGGCGAAGTGCGCGGCGTGGTGGAGATCATTCATCCGCTCGACCGCGATGTGGCCCGCACGCGCGACGGCCTCCGCGGCGCATCGGTCTTTATCGGCGTGATTTGCGCCGCCTTGCTGGGCCTCGCCGGCCTGGGCCTGCTGGTGGGAAAGTGGCGAAGAGCTCCCCAGGCGGTGGGGTAGGTTAGTACCGGGCATCCTCAACGTGGCTCGCTCCGCCTTGTTGCCTTTTGCTCAAAATGCAACAATAGTGGCTAGAGGCCTGTCGGCCGACATTTAGGGGTATGAGATCGTGTCAACAAGCAGCTTGATGGACGAGCGTGTACAGGCCGCTTTGCGAACGTCCCTAGAAGCGCTCGATCGAGTCGCGAATTACCGGCTCAGCCCTGCGCTTAATAAACGTATGTTGGACTTAGGGGAACGCAAGGAATTCTTGGGCCCTGAAGAGCACAATGAACTCCTAGCGCTCGTTGCCTTTTCGCAGCAACGATCCGTCGAAATGCTTGAAGCGCGGACAGCCATTAAACGGCTTCGGGAAGCCTTCCCCGACCTGGTTAATGTCCCTTGACCATCATTTCGGAGAGCCTGCGTTCGAGCGTAGCGACGCGCGCGGGGGATTGCTGTGAATATTGCCTTCTTCCGTCTTATGGACAAGTAGGCCGATTTCCCATTGATCACATTATCCCTCGAGTGCTAGGCGGCCGAACCGAATTGACGAACTTGGCTTTCGCCTGCCCGCACTGCAATGCCCATAAATGGGCACATGTCGACGGTATTGATCCCCATACCGGTCAAACAGCCCCTCTATTTAACCCGCGCTTGCAGCTTTGGTCTGAACATCTGGAATGGTCGTCGGACAACCCCTATGAACTCCAAGGCAAAAGCCCATGCGGCAGGGCGACAATATCTCGGTTGCAAATGAACCATGCAGATTTGATGGCGGTTCGCCGCCTATTAGCAGGTCTGAAATCGGGACCCGTCACTTCGTGATCATCGACTTTAAAGCGTTAGGAATTGAACTCGCTCTGAATCGCGAACCCCTTATTTCTTTGCAAGCCGATCTAAGACAGCCTTCGCGTCCTGCGTCAGACGCGAATCGCTAGCGCCCTGGGCTAGAGCCTTCAAAACATCCCGAGCTTCGGGGTTATTAACGCGTTCCAAAATTTCCAGCGAGCGGGCGATGCGCAGACCGGCGGCAGACGGGGTGGAACCGTCCAGTTTGGCCAAGAGCACTTCCAGGCGCAGGTGGACCTCAGCCGATTGGAGGTTCTTGTAGGTTTCGCGCAGGGCCGGCTCGGCCGCCTCGCCCAGTTTTTCGAGTTCGGTGGACGCCTTGTCGCGAGTGTCGAAATCGTCGCTATCGAGATCTTTGATCAACTGAGCGATCATTTTGGCGTCCGCTGGGGCAGACGAGTGAAGCTGTTTGGCCAGTAAAGCCGCCGCTTGCTCCGGTGCATCGACCAGCTTCCCGACAGCTCGGAAAGCCTGGGCAGCGTCAGGGTTGGCCAGATCGTCCCAAAGAGCGTCAAGCTCCTTGGTGCTGAGGACCGTTTTTTTTGTGGGGCCGGCCAGCGCTTGGCCGGTTAAGTCCCAAACCACGATCGTCGTATCGCCGCATCCGGCCGACACCAGGCGATTGTCGTTGCTGAAAGCGATCGGCCACACATCGCCGGCGAGGCCCCGGTAATGAACGCGTTCTTTGCCGCTGGCCATTTCCCATAGACGAATGCTTCCCCAACTTCCGACCGCCACCGTGCGGCTGTCCGGTGAAAAAGCCAAGCCGAAAACGTAGCCCAAATGACCTCGGAACTCGTGCACCTGTTTCGCCGAAGACGCTTCCCAAACGACGACTGTGCCTTGTTGATCGCCTGTGGCCAAGAACTTGCCGTCCGGCGAAAACGTGAACGACTCGAATACGTGTTGCGCAAAGGTGATTTGGTGAAGCTCTTGTTTGGTTGCGGGATCAACGAGCCGGAGCGACGGCAGCCCGCCGCCGATCGCCAGAATTTTGCCGTTCGGAGAGAGGGCAATTTTCTTGGCGGAGCTGGCCTCGTCCAGCTTATGCATCTCCTTGGCGGACTCGACATCCCAGATGCGAATGGTCTTATCCAGACTCTTGGAGGCGAGCGTCCGGCCGTCAGCCGAAAGAGCCAACTGCTCCACGCGCCCGGTATGCCCCTTGTATTGCCGGACTTCTTTACCGGAATCCAACTCGATGAGCCGAATGATGCCGTCGTCACCGGCCGAAAATTCACTTTTGCCGTCTTCGGACAAAGCAATGGCCCAATTGCCGTTTAGCCGCTTGACTTCTTTACCCGTCGAAACGTCCCACCGCCGCACCGACCAATCCCGGCTCGCTGAGGCAACGGACTTGCCGTCCGGCGCGAAGGTCAGGGCAACCACCGCGTCTTCGTGCCCGGGTTGCTGAAGCAACTCTTTGCCGGTGGAAACTTCCCAAAAATGGATAGGACTGGTCAAGCAGGCCGAAGCCAGCGTAGTGCGGTTGGGTGAAAAGGCGAGCGCCTGAATCGGGCCGAGTTGCTTCCTTGGCTCGGGCCAGGTCTTGCCGGTGTCCACATCCCAGACATGGACCATTTGATCGTCGCCGCCGGAGGCGAGGGTTTTGCTATCCGGCGAAAACGCGACGGACTTTACTGTTTTTTTGTGAGCCGTGAGGATCCGCAGCTCTTTACTGGTCGCAATGTCCCATAGTCGAATCGCCCCGCCGGCATCGGCCGTAGCAAGGACCTTGCCGTCGGGGGATAGGGCGCCGGTCGTGATATCGTTGTCGTGGCCGGTCAAGGGAGGCAGCTCTTTGTTCGACGCTAGTTCCCAGCGACGGATCGCCTTGCCGTCGCTGTTGAGCAAAACGGCGCCGTCTTTGGCAAAGCTCACGAAGCGAACTTCACCAAGGTTTCCCGTAAACGGCTGAACCGAATCGCCCGTGGAAACTTGCCAAAGCTGTACGGATTTGTCGGCACTGCCCGAAGCCAATGTCTTGCCGTTGGGCGAGAACGCGAGCGTCAAGATGCCGCCCTTGTGTCCTTGAATTTTGCGAAGCTCCTTGCCAGTCTCGACATCCCAGAGGCGGATGGTATTGAGAGCCCAGCCGGCCGTGTGATCGCCAGTGGCCAAAGTTTTTCCGTCCGGAGAAATGGCGACGCAGTAGACCCAGCGCGAAGGAGCAAAGGGATTGGATCGGGCGGATTCCTCACCGAAAGCGCGGATTTCTTTGCCGGTGGCCGTGTCCCAAAGCCGGGCGACGTGGTCGGTGCCGGTGGAGACGAGCGTTTTGCCGCCCGGCACATACGCTAAAGAAGTGATTTGATGGCCATGCCGTAAACGCGCCGAGCCGATGCGTAGGAAACTGCCTTCGGGCAGCGGGTCGCCCTGAAAGTCCAGGCGCTTCTCCTTCGCAGCGATCGCTTTCGGCGTGACTTTCTCCTGAGGAGGAGCGGTCGCTTCTTGAGGACCCAGGGCATCGGGAGAACCAGCCGCGTGCATTTGGTGGGCCAGCGCTCCGGCGCCGGCGACAAGAACCGCCATGCTTAGCAACAACACGGATGCCAATTTTATTTTCGTCGCCAGCATCGTCTTGAGAAGTCCTTCTGCAAGGGCGATGACTTTGGCAGAAACCTCGCCGCCCGCGCCGCTTCCGCCGGCGCCTAAGCAATGGTTCAAGCGCGTTGTCGCTACCAACAAGAGAACGGGCACGGCCGCCGGCGCGCCGTTCTGGGACAAGCCGGCCGCCACCAACACGCCGGACAAGCTCAACCCGCGCCGGGCCAGGCGTGAACGCATCAACTCCCGTCCCTGTTCCAGCCGGCGCTTGAGCGTTGTCAACGAACAGCCCAATTGCCGGGCCGCTTCCTCTCTTGTCTGGCCTTCCTCATAGCACAGTAGAAACGGTACGCGAAGGCTCTCCGGCAAACGAAGCAACTCTTCGTCCAGCACTCGACACAGCTCGCGCCCCGTCACCTGATTCAGAACATCGTCCGCCGGGTTGGCAGCGCACCCGGCTTCCTTGACATGACGCTTGAACGCATCGGTTCGGGCGCGCAAGGCTAGCCGGTAAGCGACGCCGTAGAGCCAGTTGGCAAGCAAGTCGCGCTTCTTGAGCGAACGGGCTTTACGCAAGAAGACGAGAAAGGTCGCCTGGAAGGCATCCTCGGCGGCATGGCGATTTTGAAGCACGCGGTTGCAAACACGCAGCACCATGGGGCCGTGGCGTTCTACGAGCATTTCGAAAGCGGCCTGATCGTGATCGCGCGTGAAGCGATCCAAAAGCTCGCCATCGCGCAGCTTGCCCAGAACGTTTTCCGGGGCTAGCCGATGCAGATGACGCAGGATGAGGGCAGCTTGGCCGTTCATCATGTGCGAACCTCTAGTGAAGCTCAGCCGTCTTCATTAGGCGATTGGTCATCCTTCCGATAGTACTGCCTTGACGGGGTGAAAAGGGGTCAAATTTCTTCAAAACCGGGGCAAAATGCCGCAAGAAATTGCTCGGTCTCTGTCTCATTCTTTTTTCATGGCGCGTTAATGAGCCTTTAAGCCTGCCATGATAAAGTTGGCCTTGTAAGTCGATCGGAAAATAGGCCATAACCGGCACGAGGAGGTGCGGCATGTTGGTGACCCTAGCGCTTGGAATCCTGACCGTTTGTATAGCGGGCGTCCTGGTCTTCGCGCGCCAAAGAACTCGCCGGCAAGATCAATTCCATTTCTTTCGCTGTGCCGAGTGCGGCCAGAAAGTGAAGTATTTAGCAACGAAAGCGGGCCGTCCGGGAGAATGCCCTCGATGCCGTCAACGGTGGACGCTGCCGTCTCCTTCAGAAGCCGCATCCTTACCCCTAGACTCTTTGGGCAACGCGCCTATTTGGGTCGGCCAAAGGCGTGTGGCGACGCGGCGTCAGGCGGTCTCGCCGGAAAGAAAAGCCGGTTAGCCGACGATTGCCCGAATCACTTGACGATATCTTCGGAAAAAATTCATTTCAGCGCGCAAGTCCTTTTTTTTGCCGCGTCCGTCTGCTGGCCGGAGAAGCGGCTTAGCCGGTGAGACGAGCCGGAACAACCCCGTGATTAGTGCGCCGCCGGACGGACGCTACGCCACAAACCTTTTGTGGACTTTGGTCCCTGCCTCGGAGCCCGTCCCCCGATCGGCAATTTTACGCGCGGAGCCGGCCGTCTCGCCTTTTCCTTCGGCACCAACTCTTCCCCAAAGAGGAACGCCCGGCGGCGGTCGCCGGGCGTTCAATTTTTTGAGGCCATCCCGCCCATTCATCGCCGTCGATAAATAGCTGCAGGTAGCTACAAGACGTGTTTGTCGGACGGACACACTCATTGACATCATAAGACGCTCAACGGCGCGGCGCCGCGCGGGTGGGGGCGCATGCAATGCAACGTATTTTTGGCGCGAAGACTCCCGGCACTGTAGCTCAAGTGGCCCTACCCGGGACTGATGAAAACCATAAAGAAACGCGTACTAATCGGAATGTTAGGATGTTAGGAAGCATTGCGCATTTCCCCTCTCCCCCTGCACTCAGGGGGAGAGGGGCAGGGGTGAGGGGGTCCGGTCCCCGCTGAGTATATCAACGATTCTCCAGGGAACTTGAGAGGGGAGATCGATCGCAACATTTTTCGGACGAAGAGCCGCCTTGCTTTTCATTAGCCCTACCCTCCCTCAAATAAGATTTGTTCAGCTTGACCGGATTTTTGCTGCGGGGTTGGGCAGACTAAAGTCGAGTTTCACGAAAGTCGTTATCGAAAGAACGCCAAAAGAGGTGAAAGGATGCTTCCGCTTTGTTTTCACCGGGGGTGGGAGGGGGGTGGGAGGGGGATGAAAAACGGAATCCAAGTGCGCACGAACCCGTTCAACGGGAGCCGTCCCGCCGCCGGGCTAGACCTGCACGTAGTTGGTCCAGAAGGGTTATACGCTCAGTTGGCGCCGTTGGCAGTCTTATTCTCCGCCGGCGGTTGTTCTTCCCAAAGCAACATCGAATTCGCTGATGAGCGGGACCAGCATGGCGGAAATGGTGAAGCCGAATACCAGCATGAGCACGGTGCCGGGGATGAGAGGGTCGGCCGATTCTTCCGAGCCGGGCTTGGCGACCAACAAATTGAAGACGCAATAGAGGACGCCGAACGGGCATAGCCAACTGGCGATCGTTAGAGCTGTGGACGGCCTTTCGCCGTTGAGCACCCACCACAGCCCGCCGATGCCGGCGCCAAGGAAGAACAGGAAGCTTGTCCACTGATACTCGAATCGGCCGTTGATCAGAATTAGGTAAACGCAGACGAGGGTGCCGACGGTCAAGAAGAACACGGTGCCCAGGGTGTTGATGATCGCTAGCCGGCTGTTCATGTTGCGCAGGGCGACGTGCAGGCCTAAGACCATCGCGAAGAATAAGAGCACCATGATCGTGAGCGTCAGGTAAGTAAAGGCTTCGCCATTGCGCGGGCCAAGCATCTCCAAATGGCCGCGCGGCGGCATGGCGAGCAGGCCCCAATAGGAATAAAAGAAAGCCAAGATTAAGGGCGGCAAGAGGTAGAAAATCGTATTGAACGCAATGCCGCCGAGTTTGCCGAAGATGAACTCGCGCGGCGTCAAATCGGTGACCAGCAAGAGATCGAGAGCCCCGGTATCCCGTTCTGAAGTAATGGAGGTGACGGCCTGAGCGCTGACTAACAGCAGACTGAGGACGCACACCGGCAGAAGACCTTGAGCGGCGGCATAGGCGGGACGGTCGGAAAAGCTGCCGCTATGGAAGTAGGCCTTGAGTGGGGCCAGGGCGTAGTAGCAGATCAGGGCAAGAACGACAAAGTAAGCCAGTTTCACCAGCAAACCGCGACGGCCATAGGCGCGTGTACGGATCTCGCGCCACAGAATGGGGTTTTCCCAGACCTGACGCACCAGGCCGGGGGCGGCATGCGCCTTGAGGCGGTCTTTCTCTTCGGCTTCCATTTCCGCGGGCTGCTCGCGCAGCATAATCGGTTCGCCGCTGGGATTCCAGACCCGGAGACGGAAAATGGCCAAACCATTCAGAAGCACGGTCCAGAGCAGCATCGCCCCGGCGAATCCGTAAGCGACCGGAATCGCCGCTCCCGACGTGGACTTACCCAAGACCGCCTTGAGCGCTTGAAAAGGATCGAGCCATTGCTGCCAGGCAAGGGCTATAGACCCATCGCCGGCATCGCTCGAGGTTCCCGAGCCGCCCAAACCGGGAATGAGCGCCAGAGCCGGCACGATGCTCAGGTAAAGAACGAGGAACAGCACCGTCAAGGCGAGGGCTTGAAAGGTGCGATCCCGCCACAGAGCGATGACGCTTCCCAGCGAACCGGCGGCCAAGGCAGTGGCGGCCATGATGACCACCGCTTCGACAACATGCTTGGGCGAGACGCCGCCCAAGAGGACTAGCATCGCCAGCAAAGGCACCGTCCCGGCCAAAAGCAAAAGAATCTGCAGCATGCTGCCCACCAACTTGCCGAGCACAATCTCGTAGCTGCGCAAATCGGTGAGCAAGAGCAGGATAAAGGTACGCCGATCCTTTTCCTGGGCCACCGCGCTGGCGGCCGACAAGGCGGCGAAGAACAAGATCAGCGTCAATTGCACATAGGTGAAGAGTTGGAAGAGCAGCAGGCCGAAGCGTGCCGTTTCGCCCAGCGTGGCAGTGCGATTCCAGCCGACCGTCGCCTGCCAGGCCGTCAGGCCCAGAATCCACAAGGCCCCCAAATAGGCGGAGCGCGTCACATAATGCCGGGAACGGCGTGGAACGGTCAACAGTTCCCGATTGAACAGGGGGCCTAACAAGGAAAGACTACCTCCGGAAGAATGGAGCAATCGTCAGGTTTTGAATAACAATTCTGAGCCCGAAGGGCCGACGAGGAAAACAATGTCCCTCGGCGACCCTTCGGGCTCAGAATTGCGGCAGCTACGGGTTTTTTCGCGGCCTTATGAGGTCTACGCATTCTGCGCTGTTGCGGTTCCCGGAAAAGGCGTGCGAACGGAATCTAACTACCAGGCGGCTTCATTTTTTATACGAAAACACTTCTCAAGCGTAGGCAACCGTAAAGGCACGGCGAAAACGCTTCAGAACTTCTCGCAGATAATGACCTGACCGCTTAAGCGCGCCCCGTGGTAAATCCGTTCAAGAGTTGGGAATTCTTGGCGAACGAACTCCAATTCTTCTTCGCGTTCCTCATTTAATGGCAATTCAGACAGCCCCTCTAGAGCCGAAGCAGTCCACATTTCCGGTTGGAGTGAATTCAAATAGTTCGCCAGGCGAGCGACGTCATCTCGATCATTAAGTCCGGCCTGTTCCGGACGATAGTAACCACCCCCGAACATCAAATCCCGGGAGCCTAATTCAATCTGTTCGAAGGGCGTGAAATCGAGGCGATCCGCATTGACCGTCGGCATCCCCGCTAACACGCACTTCAGGGTCGCAAAGATATTGGGCAACTCAGGCACTTCGGCCGCGCTGTAGAGCAAGATCTCACTAACCAGGGCGCGCCAGGTGGCCCGATCAAATGGCAAACTCGCCTGGAATTGATGGAGTAAGGAATCCTCAAACGTCATATGATAGCGCTCCGCGAACGCCTTGACGGCCGGCAGCAAGTCGGTGCATAGCGTCCGACACGGATCAAAGCTCCGCCTACGCCAGCTTGCTCCTAGAGCCGGCGCCAGCCTCTGGTGAAAGCGCTCCGCATCAATTAACATGTAGTAGAGCTTCATAGATTCTTCCATTTTGCCCTAAGAGGGCCGGTCCCGTATACCGGGTAGGCGCGGGCGCAGGCTGAAGCAGGCCGCCGTTTGCGCAGCGCTTCTTTCTAGGACCCCTACACGTATGGAATTCTCGACTCCTACTCTCCTGACAGCCGGCATTTTCCATGCATCGTGAGATTTCGCACGCCGATCAGGCGTTCGGCCATGACAGCAACCTGTCACTCTATCTGTTGACCGGTTTGCTCGGTTTGCTCATCGGCATCGATCTGTGGCCCGCCTTTGCCGCCTGGTCGGGCGCGACCAGCCTTGGCTTGCCCACATGGCCGCGCGAAATCGGCGGCTATCGCATTGTGCTAATCGCGGCGATTCTTGGCGTGGCGCGAACGCTTGTCGGTTCCGTGGAAAGGCTCCTGGAGGGTCGCATCAGCGCTGACCTGGCTCTGGCCATTGCCGGCATTGCCGCACTTCTAATTAGTGAACCCCTGGTTGCCGCGGAAATTGTATTCATCGGCATGCTCGGCGAATGTCTGGAAGGCTTCACATTCGAGCGCACCCAGCGCGCCCTGCGCCATATCGCCGAGGTCTTCCCTCGACGTTGCTGGTTGTTGCGCGATGGCCAGGAGATCCGTGTCCGGGTCGAGGAACTCCAGGTCGGCGACCGCGTTGTTCTTAAGCCGGGCGGACGCGTGCCGGTCGATGGGCGCATTATAGAGGGCCGATCATCGGTCGATACGAGTGCTCTGACCGGGGAAAGCTTTCCTGTAGATAAGCAGCCTGGGGAATCAGTTCTGGCAGGGTCCGTCAACGGCAACGGCGCTTTAATTATCGAAGCCGAACGCGTTGCCGAGCAGACTGTCGCAGGGCAGGTGATCGAATTGACGGGGAAGGCGCTCAAGGACAAGGCGCCGCTCGAACGCACGGCTGACCGGCTAGCCCGTTATTTTCTTCCCGTCGTTCTCGGCCTGGCGGCTCTCACTTTTCTTGCAAATCTGATCTTTCATGGTACGGCATTCTTCCACAGTCCGGAAACCCGGCTCAGTTTTGGGCAAGCATTTCGCTTGAGCATTTACCCGACGCTGGCCGTTCTTGTGGTGGCCTGCCCTTGCGCGCTCATCCTGGCCACGCCGGCAGCCGTTATTGCTGCGTTGGGACGGCTGGCCGGCACGGGGGTTCTCATTAAGGGCGGCTCGGCACTCGAGCGGCTAGCCACGGTAACGGCCTTTGCGTTTGACAAAACCGGCACGTTGACAGAAGGCCGTTTGGAATTGGGCACTGTTGTAGCTTTAGCCGGCGCAACTGCGGAAGAGGTTCTGCGGGCGGCCGCCACCGCCGAGCAGGGCAGCGAACATGTGTTAGCTCATCTTATTCTCAATGAGGCTTCCGAAAAAGGCATCATTCCGGATACCGTCGCGGAATTCCAGGCCCAACCCGGCGCTGGCGTGATCGCTCATTCCCAAACCGGCGTGTTGATTGTTGGCACACGCCGACTGATGGAAGACCAAGGAATCGCGGTCAACCCGGCGGCTCAATCTGTGCTGGAACAAATGGACACCGCCGGCCAGTCGGCGCTTCTAGTCGCCAGCAATGGGAACATCCTGGGCGTTCTTGGGGCCCGAGACCAAATTCGCCCCCAGGCAGCGGGAGTGCTGTCAGAATTGCGGCGCCTTGGTATCCAACGTATTGCTTTGCTAACGGGCGATCGGCATGCCGCAGCCCAAACGGTCGCCAATGCGCTGGGGATCGAAGAGATTCATGCTGAAATGCTGCCGGCAGACAAGGCACGCTTGATTGACCAGCACGCAGTACATGGCACCGCGTTTGTTGGCGACGGGATTAACGATGCCCCGGCTCTGGCACGAGCAACCGTCGGCATCGCGATCGGTGCCACGGGGACCGATGTCGCGGCCGAAGCTGGCGACATTGTTTTGATGGCGGACCCCTTGCGCCCATTGCCCTTGCTTATCAAGCTGTCGCGCGAAACCGTGCGCATCATTCGCCAGAACATCATCATCTTTGCTTTCGGCGTAAACTTCGCCGGCATCATCTTAACCGCCTGGCTCTGGCCGCTGTTTGCTCCGGCAGGCTGGTACGAGCAAGCGCCGGTCGCGGCCGTGATCTATCACCAGTTCGGCTCGCTGGCCGTGTTGCTGAACGCGATGCGTTTGCTGTGGTTCGATCGCGCGGCCACGAATTCAACGCTGCAACGCAGCCGGCACTGGCTGCGCGAAGCGGATCAATGGATGGAGCATCATCTCGATGTTGGTGAAGCGTTGCATAGGGTCAGTCATCACTGGCGGGCTGCCTTGGGAGCCTTGGCAGCCATCTTCGTCATGCTCTATGCCGTAAGCGGCTTGATTGCTGTGGGGCCAGACGAAGTTGTTTTCGTTCGTCACTTTGGCCGCCTGCTCGATGAAGATCTCGGACCCGGTCTGCACTGGCGCTGGCCCTGGCCGGTTGATGAGATTCTTCGCGCTCAGCCCAATCGCGTGCAACTTCTGGAGATTGGCTTCCGGACCCTTGGAAAGTCCGAGGCGCAGAGAGAGTCCTTGACATGGTCCAATCCGCACGGGGAAGACGGCGTAGCGCGCATTCCCGACGAATCCGTCATGATCACCGGCGATGGCAACCTCGTGGAATTGCAGGCGACCATTCGCTTCACGCTCGCCGATGCTCGCGCCTATCTATTCGACACCAAGGAACCGCTGGCCGTCTTACGCTCGGCAGCGGAAGCTGTGCTGCGCGAGACGGTCGCCAACCAATCCTTTGATCGCCTGCTCACAACCAATCGAGAACTCTTGCAAAACGAGGTTTGCAAGGAGCTGTCGGCCCGCTGTGGCAGATGCGGGAAAAAAGGAATAGGCGTCCGGGTCGAAGGCGTTGCCCTCACGGATTTGCATCCTCCGCGCGAAGTTGTGGCGGATTACCATGCGGTGATGCGGGCGATGGAAGCTGCCGATGAAACGATCAATCGTGCCCAGGCCGCCGCCTTTAAGAAGGATCGCGAGGCGCGGGCTGTCGCTCTATGGACAGTCCGACAAGCCAAAGCGGACCGGATCGCGAAGGTTGAGCAAGCCGCAGCCGAACGCGATGTCTACTTGGCGCGTCTGCGTGAGCGCGCGGAATTGCCGTGGGCCGACGAGTGGGCGCTGGCCGCGGATGCCGCCAAATCCGTCCGGAACGGCCAGTCGGCCTCCCAGGCTCAACTCGAATATGAAGAGCACCGCAAAGAACGCCTTGCGCGCCAGGCTGCGCTGACCGATTTCCGGATTTTCTGGGATGCCTTGAGCCTGGCGCTTACAGGACGAGAAAAGGTGATCATCGATTCCGACAAAGTTGCGGGCAAACGCCAGCTCTTCTTTTTCGATCCGGAATTCCTTCGGCTGCCGATGCTCGGCCCATCCGATCGAAACAAGAGTGATGACCCGCGCTTGGATGGAGCCGGCAAGTAATTTCTTGTATGAGATAGCTGAAAACTTGAGTACAGGGTGTTGAACCATGCGAACGCTGATTTTGGCTGGGATGGGCCTCATTCTCCTGGCGGTCATTATTCGTACATCTTTATTTACCGTCGACCGTACGGAGTTCGTTTACCTGACTCAGTTTGGACGGCATGTCGGCACGTATGACGGCGGCCAAGACGACGAAGCCGGTTTGCATGGGAAATGGCCTTGGCCGATTCAGTCGGTTCAGCGCCTGGATCGCCGGTTGCAAGCTTTCGATCTTCCGGCGGCCGAATTGCTCACCCACGATCGGCGCGGCCAAACCATCGACCGCACCTTGACGCTCGACGCTTACGTCTGTTGGCGGGTCGTAGAAAAAGACGGCGTCGATCGCTTTATCAAGACGGTCGGCACGCCGGAGCAGGCCCAAGCTATCATTGGTCAGCGCATCGGTAGCGAATTGGGGGCCGCCATCGGACAAATGGAATTGGAGGAACTTTTTAGCATCGAGCCGAACAAAGTGGAGAAAAGCCGGGAAGCGTTACGAGCACGATTGCTGAAGCCCTGGAGCGGCCAAGATGGCGTAGCCAGGGACTATGGCGTCGAAATAGTCGACATCCGCCTGCGCCGGGCGACCCATCCCCCCGAGGTCCGCCAGGCTATCTTCGAGCGAATCAAGAGCGAACGGCAAAAGAAGGTGGCGGACTATGCGAGCAAGGGCGACCAATTGGCCAGCGACATCGAAAGCCAAACCGCTTTGAAGGTCCGGGAGATCGGCACGCGCGCTAACGCGGAGGCCGAGCGGATCAAGGGCGAAGCCGATGCCGAGGCCTATCGCATTCGCAACCAAGCGCAATCCAAGGACCCGGAGTTTTACGCCTTTCTTAAGAAGCTCGAGGAGTATCAACGCATTCTTGGCGACAACAAAACCCTGCTGCTTTTATCAAGCCATCGCGAAATGTTCGATCTCCTCTTTCAGCCGCCACGGCCGAGCGGTGCCGTTCCGGGCAATGGCGTGAACGGCCGCGAGACAGATAAATCCGCCGGTAGCGCCAAACCAAACGGGGACAAAAAGCCATGAACCGTGGCCGAGTAATACTGTTAGGTGGGCTACTTGTCTTGGCCGCCACCTATGGGGCCACCGGGGTGACGCAGGTCAGGCCCGGCGAGCGGGCCGTGGTGCGCCGGCTGGGTCGCGTCTTGGCTGAGAAGCCCGGTCCCGGGTTATGGTTTGGCTTTCCTTGGGGCATCGATCGCGTGGAGGTGGTGGCTATCGAGAAAGTGCGCCGGGTGGCCGTCGGTTATGATCCCGAAGACGACTCCGAGAGTCTGGAGACGCCGGTGGGGCAGCTGCTGACCGGCGATCATAACATCGTCAATGTTCGTGTCTTGGTGAACTACACGATTCGTGAAGACGAGGTGGAGCAGTACATCGTCCAGGCTGACCGCGTCGACGGATTAATAAAGCGCACGGCCGACACGGTCTTGGCGGAATGGATGGCTGGCCGCACCGTGGACGAAATCCTTATCACCGCCAAGGCTCTGTTGCCGGCGGAATTGATTAAGAAGACGCAGGATCGCCTCGAACCCTATCAACTCGGACTGCGGATCCAGGACGCGACAGTCGCCCTGACGCAGCCTCCCGACCAGGTTAAGGCAGCCTTCGACGAAGTGACGCAGGCTCAAACGGGAATTCAGACTCGCGTCAATCAGGCGGACCAACAAGCGTTACGCGACTTGCGCGGCGCCGAGGCAGCCAAGACAAGAATTCTGAATCAGGCCAAAGGCGAAGCCAATGCGATTCGGTCCGCCGCCCGCGCGGATGCATCCGCGTTTTTGGCGCGTCTGGCTCAATATCAAAAGCTCCGGGGAGAAAATCCCAACATCCTAGCCGGCATTTGGCACGATGAAATGGGAAAGCTCTTCGAGACTCTAAAGAAAGCGGGCCGCATCGATTTGCTGGACCATCATCTCGCGGGCGATGAACTTAACCTCATGCAAATGCCGTTTGCGCCGCGTAAGAAGCTGTAAGCCTCTTCGTTCCGGATCGCCACGCTTTCAGGTGTAGGTTTTCCCTCTCCCCCACCTGATATTTTTCGGCACGGATTTCGGTCACTGAGGCGGGGGAGAGGGGAGAACGGTGAAAAACCTACAGCTATGAGGGATCGCCACGGGACGCCAAGGCACGCGGTTACTGTCCGAGAGGCTTTTCGGATTTGGATTTTTGTTCCTTGTCCGGTTTAGGAGGTTCTTTAGATTCGAGAGGCTTTTCGGATTTGGATTTTTGTTCCTTGTCAGGTTTAGGAGGTTCTTTCGATTGCTGCACCTCGATGTCTAAGGCCTCAACCACGCTATCCATATCTTTCATCACATCCTCCGATCCGGCGACGATGAGGATATTGCCTTTTTCGACAGGAACCATGCGTGCGTCCATTTCTAGGCTGGACAGGACAGAGTTTAGCTCGCCGGCATTGGCATGTTTTAGCTTATAAGCCCGTAAGTTCTTGACCTTGGGGATGGCCTTGTCAGCCGGAAGGTCCAGGACGGTGACGAGATCGGCGGCAAGGTCGATGTCCTTTTCGGAGCCGCGGATAATGAGCGATTTGGTGCGCGGGTCGGCCGTCAGCCGCCAATTGGGACCGTTCACGCCGCCAGGGGGCCCACCAAGCGCGCCAAACGCCCCGCCGCCAATGCCGATGCCCGGAGGGGCGCCTCCCGAGCCGGGGCCGCCCAGTCCTATGATTCCACTGCCACCGCCCAATCCCAAGGCGCCCAAACCGGCGAGACCGCTGCCTGAGTCCTGCGGGAGGACGCTCTGCAAGACGCTGCTTACCTGCTCAGGGTCGCTGTGACTTAAGCGAAAGACTTTAAGGCGTAGCTTGGACCCTTCGATTCTTTTGATGTCTGGCTGCCTGCCCGGTTGTTCTTTGGGATCGGGATTCGATTTGGCTGCCGTATTCTGGCCATAGCTGACGGCAAAGGCGATCAAAAGCATGGCGGGCACGGGCAATGCGACGAAAGTAAGCCTTCTCATGGATGATCTATGCATCGTCAACTCCTTATTGAATCAAAGGAACCCTAAGGCGTCGGGTCAGCTTGGCCATCTGTAGAAAGATTTCGCGGGGATTCGCGGGCAGATTGCCAATTGGTGCAGGCCGTCGCTGCGTAAAGAGCCCGTCCCTATAACGTTCTTTGGCGTCCTTTCGTTTGAAGCCCGACCGCCAATAGCTACTTCCCTTTCCCTTCAGAATACTGCAACTTTCTATTCGGATCGAGAAAGCGAGCAAAAACCGTCTCTTTGTCGCCCCGGTAAGTCGCTTGGATCAGCACCTGGTTGGCGCCCTGGTGCAGGTGCACGTCAACAAAGGCCTGATCAGGTGAAGTTTCTTTTGAAGGCTGGCCCTTGTACACTTCCTTGGCGTTAACCCAGACACGAAGGTGGCTGGCGGCGCCCAATTGCAGCTTTGTGACCATCGCGTCAGGCGCGGTCACCTCGGCAGTGAGGTAGGCAACGCGTTGGCCATCGCCCTTGACCGCCGGCAGCGGAATGCGGCCGGGCACGCCAACAAGCGGCCATTGCCAGTTGGCTTCCTTTGTGGTTAGCGGTTTCAGTGGATCAATCGCCAGCACCTTGTCCACGGGAAACGGCCCCGCTACGGCCACCTCGGTTAAGAAAGGATTCGCCATGACATAGCGCACCAGGTCACGGAAATCCTGGACCGTCATGGACTTGTCGAGACCTTCGGGCATTACCGATTTTTCGGAGATCGTAATCTGCTCGATGTCCTTTTTGAGAATCACTTTCAAGACGTCGTTTTCAGATTTGAGGGTAATCGACTTTTCATCTTCGGCGGCCAGCAGACCCGTGGCATTGGTCCCGTTCTTCAGCTCCACCAGGCGCGTGAAATAGGGCTGGCCGACGACGCGGTTGGGATCGAGCACGTTAACCAGCAAATACTCGATGTCGCGGGCCGCCCCATCCAGATTAGGGCCGACTTCATGGCCTTTGCCGTCAAACTTGTGACATTTGGCGCAAGCGTTCTCGAAAGCTTTCTGCCCGCGGCTGGCCGAAGCACGGCCTTGGTAAAGCTCCTGACGCATTTTATGTATCAAGCCGGCCAACTCGGCGGGCGTGTCGCGAACGCGGCCCCACACTTCCTCGATTTGGCCATTGAGATCCTTGTCGCGGAGGGCGCGGATGCGCAGGATCGTGTTGTCATTCAGATCCGTTCGCGGCACTTCCTTCTTGCCTACCGCGACGAGAAGGTCCCTAGCCCACTCTTTCCGGCCGGCGAGGAGGTTGACCGCCTCGGTGCGAACGCCGGCGGGATAGTTTTTCCAGCCGGCGAGTACGATCTTGGCGATGTTTGGGTCGCTGTAGTTGGCCAGCGTGCGGCACGTCTGGGCGAGCAATTCAGGATTCTTCTCGCTGGTGAGCAACGTCTGGAGCGGCTGGAGGGCATTGCTGGGATGGGCCGATCCGAGATCCCGCAAGGCGTCCAATCGATCTTTCACGGATTTCGCACGGTCCTGAGCCACGTCCAGGGCCCGCTCCAGGGCTTCCAAATCGCGGAAGTCTATTGCCAGGCGGCGCGCTAGACGCTGCACTTCTTCATCTTTGTCGGCTAGCAGAGAGCTGAGAACTTTCTTCCATCCTTCGGGCGGATCAACCTGCTCGCTCTGAAGCGCTTGCACCAAAGCCTCCAGCGCGGCGCGCCGTACCGTCGGGTCCGTAACCTCGCCCAGAAAGGCGACACAAGCCGCCAAGTCGCCGGGCTTTCCTGTGGCTGCGAGGCGGCGCAAGGTTCGCGGCACAATCTGGATTAAGACGAGTTCATTGCCTGCGGCATGGTCTTTGAGCCATCGCAGTGCAGCATGGCCGTCTGCGGCCACACGCGGCTCGTAAGCCAACCACAGCATGAGCGGAATACAGGGATCTTTGGCGTCTTCTTTGTGGTTCATCAGATTGTGCAGAAGAGGCAGCGTGTCTAGCTTGGTGAGTTGCCGCGCGGTGCAGGCAAGCTGCAACCGAACTTCCGGCGCCGGTTCCGTCTCGGCTCGCTCGGCCAAGGTCTTCAACATGGACTCCGTGATGTTTCCCGATTCGCTCATCATGCGAATGGTCCAGGCGCGTATCCAGCGATTTTTGCTCATGAGCGGTTGATACAGGAAGTCTCCGACGAAGCCGGAAATCGACTTCAACGCCCATAAGCCGCGAAGAGCGAGGCGTTCGTCCGAACTTTCCGAAATTAAATCGGAGACATCTGAAAGTAAGCCGCGATCGAATGTCACTTTGGCCGCCGCGCGTTCGCTCAGCAAGCGCAGGGCGGTGCGGTACGTCCACGGGTTATTGCTTTTGAGCAGCTCGACGAGCTCCTTGCTGGTTTTCTTGCTGAGGTCCGGAGCCGGCCCGGTTTTGACGTCCTTGCGTTGGATCTTGTAAATGCGGCCGTGCGTCATGTCCCAGCTATCGGGCGCGGCTTGATGACACGGATTTTGATCGTGCCAATCGATGAGATAGATGGAGCCATCCGGCGCCCAACGCATGTTGATGGGCCGGAAGTTTTTGTCGCCGCTGAGGAGGAAATCGGGGCCGTGCTTGGCGACATACGTCGATCCATTGCGGGATAGGACGTCGCGCTTGACGCTACAGCCGTGAATGCTGCCCATCAGCACCGAGCCGCGATATTCCTTGGGAATGTTGTCCCCTTGCATGACGAGTGTGCCCGCGTGGGCCCAGCCGCTCTCTTGGTGATGGATGTGGTCGCAAATTTCCTTGAGCTGCCCATAAGAATAGGGATTGGATCCCGATTGCCGGCCATCTTGGCGAATGTAGGCGCCGCCAGGAATGATGTGGAAGAAGTGCGGGATGACGCAGCAGGCGAGAAAGCATTGACCATGTTCGTCGAAATCCATGCCCCAGGGATTGCTAGTGCCCTCAGCGAAGATCTCGAATTTCTTGGACGGGACATCGTAGCGCCAGACCGCCGCGTCCATGTTCACGCCGCCGACCTTGGAAAACGTGAATATGCCGTGCAAGCCGTAAAGCAGGCCGTCGGGTCCCCATTGCAGCGTGTTCAACACTTCATGCGTGTCTTCGCTGCCGAAACCTTTCAGCAATACTTCGATTGAATCGCATTTGCCGACGCCCTTTTTGTCTTGCAGAAAGAAGAGGTACGGGGCCGCGCCGAGAAAGACTCCTCCGTGGCCCACTTCGATGCCGCTAGCAAGATCAAAGCCGTTGTTATGGTCGCCCGGCGGGAAGTCCTTGCCTTCGGCCCAGACGGTCACTTTGTCGGCATGGCCCGTGCCCTTGGTGTCCTCCAAGATCTTGATGCGATCGCGCGGCTTCTGGCCCGCAGCAGTTCTTTTTGGATACTCGTAACATTCGACGACCCAGAGCCGGCCCTTTTCATCGACGGTGAACGAAATCGGATTGATGATGTCCGGCTCGGCCGCGAAGACCTTGACCTCCCAACCATCGGGCACCTTCATCCGCTTGACTGATTCCTCCGGCGTCAAGTACGGCTGGCCGGAGGCTTTGGTATTGTCGAAGCCGTGCTCCTTCTGAGCATGGGCGTGCGCGGCGAATAAGAAGCTAACGAGGACAAGGACGTAGCGAATCGACTTCATCGCAATCTCCGTTGGTGCAGCGCGAATAGTGGCGGGAATTGATGGTAGTGCAACTAGCGCGGCCTATCAACCGTTAAGCGCGGTCGCTGGAGCACCGTCTTTAAGCGGCAGAACGGCTAAAGGCGGCACTGCAACGCGAGCAGCCCAACGAGGCTCAGTCGATCTTTGGCAACGGCGTCGCTCCGGGCGGTGGAGTGCCTTGGCCGGAGCGGATATAAGCGGCGCGGCGCTGTTCGTATTCCTGCGGCGTGAGTCGTTCTAATTCCGTATCGCCGCCGGCTACGCCTTGCTCGTGAAGTTGCTTGAGGAAAGGAATGCACCAGCCGCAGCCTGTGCCGGCGCCACCGCATTCGGAAAGCTGGCTCGGCACGCGCGGCTTATTAAGGCGGATGAAATTGACGAGCTTCCGCCTATTGACGTGAAAGCAGTAACAGATCTTGGCATCTAGATCCATTTGTCCATTTGTTCGTTGTTAGTGGTTCGTTGTTCGTTGCAAATAAAGTCCATAACCATTCTACTTCGTATGATCTCGAATGTACTATGATCCTTACAACGAACAACGAACAACGAACAACTGACACGAACAACGAACAACTGACAACGAACAACTGACAAATGGACCAACCAATCATTCTGTGTGGACTGGGCCGGGTTGGACGGCGCGTACTTGAGTATCTGCGCGCGGCGGGGATGACGGTCGTAGTGATTGATACCGAATGTACGTTCGATGATCCGCGCTTGATGGGCGCCCGGTTGATTCAGGGCGATTGCCGCGAGCGGCCAATCCTTGCGCAAGCGGGCTTGGACAAAGCGCGTGGGGTCTTAATCCTGACCAGCAATGATCTGATCAACATTTCCACCGCACTGACGATTCGCAACCTGCACCCGGACGTCCGCATCGTGATGCGGATGTTCAATGAAAACCTCATCGCCCGGTTGGGCCAATCGGTTTATAACGTGTTTGCCCTGAGCACTTCCAACTTGACGGCTCCATTAATCGCCTTGACCGCCATGACCGGGCAGGCATTGGGGACGTTTCGCATTGAAGGGATGGCGGAAGGACGCCGGCAGGTGGCCGAGATCAAGGTGGACGAGAATTCGCCGTGGTTGGGCCGGTCGATTGACAACTTAGTGACCGGGGTGGCGCAAGTAGTTGCTTATTTCCCCAAGGACGGCAAGGATCAATGGCTCCATGAAGTCAATTTGGAGAGGAAGCTCGAAGCCGGCGATCGAATCGTAGTGTGTGGCGACCCGAAGGCGCTGGCGCCGCTCTTGGCGGAAAAAGACGAGGCGGCGACGGATGTCCTTTGGGCAGGCTGGCTGCGACGGCAGGGCCGGGCGCTGCGCAGGATCGCCACGGAAGTCGATAAGCCGGTTAAGATTTGCGCGGGCGTCCTGTTCACGGTCATCGTTGTTAGCTCGCTCATTTTTCACTTCGGTGTGCAAAAAGACGGCCCGGCGGACGCCTTCTTTCGCACGATCAGCATCATGGCCACCGGCGGCGACATGCACGGCGATGACTTGAGAAGCACGCCCGGCCTGAAGGTGTTCGCGGCGTTTCTGCGCATATTCGGCGCCGCGATTACCGCGGCTTTCACGGCCATTGTCACGAATTATCTTCTGCGGGCTCGCCTGGGCGGCGCCCTGGAAGTGCGCCGTATACCGGATCGCGGCCACATTGTCGTCTGCGGCCTGGGAAGCCTCGGCTTTCGGGTTATCGAAGAACTCATCAATCAAGGCGTGCGCGTGGTCGCGGTTGAGATTGCTCCGAATAATCGCTTCGTGGCCACGGCTCGGCGCTTGGGCGCGGCGGTCATCATCGGGGATGCTACGGTTCCGGAAGTGCTTAGGCAGGCGCATGCCGGCAGCGCCAGAGCGGTGGTCGCGGCGATTAGCGAGGAAATCATCACTCTAGAAATCGCCCTTCTAGTTCGAGCCGAGAATCCCAATCAACGGGTCGTCTTGCGGTTGGCGGACGCGGACCTTGCGCGCATGCTGCGCGAATCCGCCAACGTCCGGCTGGCGGTCTCGGTATCGACGCTGGCAGCTCCGGCCTTCGTGGCGGCTCTTTTTGGCGACCGTGTTTTGAGCGTTTTTCTGCTCCAGGGCCGTTTGCTGGCCGCGCTCGACGTAATTATCGGCGAACAAGACAACGTCTTATTGGGCCAGCCCGCTCGAGCCGTTGCAGTCAACTACCGGCTATTGCCGGCGGCGGTATTGACTGGGGACGGCAAAGCCGTGGAACAGCCGCTACAGGCGCGCCTGAACAAGGGAGATCGCCTGATCGCCTTGATCGGCTTGCCCGATTTACAGCGCCTGGTCCGCCGCGAGCCGGTCGCGCGGGATTGCTCGGTGGAGGTGACCGCCTTTCCGATACCGGCGAAAGATTGGCTGGCAACGCTGCTAAGGACCCAACGGGGCGGAACCGCCGAGCATGCGGCCGAACTGCTTGGCAGCTTGCCCATTTGCCTGGGAAAGGATTTGTCGCGCGGTGAAGCGGAGGATTTGATGGCGCGTCTAGCCCGGGAACGGATTTCCTCACGTTTGGCCGGCAAAGATTAAGAGGCGGCTTTTCGTAGGACGGACAGCCAATCCGTCCTACGGAACTATTCCGCCGCTTTTTGAACACGGCCGCCTTTTGATGGGCTGCGATCTTAGCCACGAAAATACACGAAAACACTCAAAAACAGGCCCGTGGAAAGCATTTGTGGGTTTTTGTGCCTTTTCGTGGCTTTTGAAGGTCTTGGCACCTGACCCTCTGGCCCAAGTGACCCACCCTCTGGTCCCCCAACACTGCGCCAGAGGGTGATCAATAATTGAACACTTGATGCCGACTTGCGCGCTTTCGTTGTCTTGGGCGTCTCTCCTTCGAAGGTGGCCAGCGTCGGGCTCGAAGGTGGCCAGCGTCGGGCTAAGGTGGCCCCGCAGTTGGCCTGGCCCCCTTTGATTTTGAGGAGCTTTGGGAGGCTTAAGACCTTGAACGCGGTACCGCCCGCCGAGCTTGCTATTTTAGCCCAGGTTCGGCAGCCAGTTGGAAACCGGCCGAAAGGGCCGCCTGGCGCCGCCTGATGGTGGCATAGAAGCCCAGGAGGCAGGAACCAACGAGTCCCGACAATAAGGTGACCGGTTCGGGCGCTTCGCTGGAGCCTGGAGTAGTTCCTCCCCCGCCACCGCCGCCGCCCCCACCGCCGCCTCCGTCACCGCCGCCCGGGGGCGTATCACCGGGAAAGAAAAGTATACTGGTCATCAACGCCAATCGGTTGAGTCCTACAGTGTCGACAAAATCGGAACTCCTATCCAAGCTAGGAGCCGAGGCGGGCGCAAAGCCCTGGACGTGGATTCCCGGTCCTTGTAGGTCGCCCAATTGACTTACGAATACATCCGCTCTCGCTGCGGATCCGACGAAAATTAGACAACCAAAGGCGAAAAGCGTTGGGACCCAAGCCCTTCGCTTTGCCTTACACAATCTCTGCATCAAACCACCTCCTTTTGTTCCTTGCTGTTCATTCCGCAGGCTGTTTTGCGGGCAGCCAAGGCGGAATCTGGATGGCGATACTAACGGGGACTCCGTCCAGCGATAAGGTCAATTTTCCTGCCGAAAATCTGGGTCGAAATAGTGCAGCAGCGGCTCACGAGAGGTCTGGGCAAAGCAGGCAAAGCGAATGGATTAGCCTAGCTCTAGGAACTGTTCATGAAGGTTCGCTTAGCAATTGGATTACGCTTCTAGCGATTGTTCCGCCGAAATAAAGGGAAGGCATTCCAAACGGCCTTGACACGCGCAAAAAGCTGAAACGCTCCATGACGGCACTGCCTCGGCGCTCAAGGAAGCCACGGATGTTTTCTAGGGAGGGTGCAGAATGAACGGCACGTGGGCCAGCGGGCTGGTCATTGGGCTAGGTTGGTGGGCGCTGGGTGGAATCGTTGAAGAGAAGCCCGATGAGGCCACGAAACCGTACGTGTGGTCCGAGGCCAACCCCAACACCGCGGCGCCGGCCAAGCGCACGGCAGTGACTTTGGGCCGCCCGGTGCCGGTTGTCTTGGAAAAACCTCGGCCCCTAAGCCAAGTGCCGGCTTTGGCAGGACCTAAAGCACCTGAAGCACCCGGTCCCTTTTCCCTTACTAAACGGGCAGGCCGTAAACCGATATTTCGAGCCCAAAGCCTTGAAGATTTGCCCCCATCTTCACCAGACGCTAGGGCCGTGGCTGCCGATCCAACCCCCAAAGAAGCGGAGCCCGCCCTAAAAAGCAGTGAGGACCTAAGCGCCGACGATTCGATGACCCCGTCTCCCGAGCCCGTCCACGCCAGGCCCTTAACGCTCCGCCGAAAGATGGCTGATAGGAAGCCGGTAACTTTACCGGTGGATGAAGAATCGTCGGCCGAATCTGCTTCGCCGCCTCAAAATAGCAACTTTACGCATTCGGCCAAGGATGTGGAAATCAAAGAAGCCTTTGCTCAGGATCGGACCGAAGGGGTTAGGGACAATAAGGAAGCCGTTGGGGCATCCGCAGAAGAGAGCGATCAGTTTGCCTCCGACCGGGAACCCGAGCAGGCCACCTCGAATCAAAAGCCCGCCAAAGAAGCCACTGACGATAAGAGCTTTGCTTCTGACCGGACCGTTGCTCAAAAGCCAAAAGTGATAACCGCCTTTCACCATCTAACCGAACCGGATGAGGATATTGACCCCGGCCTTGCGGGACAAAACAAGACGGGCAAATCCGATGAGAATAAATCGATTGATAAAGCACCCTCCAAGGACCTGCCCGCGGTTGCGGACAAGAACCCGCCCGGTCCGCTGGATCAAACCAACATCAAGTTGGGCGAGCCGCGACTCGTTCCCAACGCTACCGTTGAATTTGTGGAACCGAATCGTTTTTATGCCGAAGGCGAATACCTTGTCTGGTTCACCAAGGGGGACCGCATTCTCCCTTTGGTGACGACGGGGCCGTTTGCCTCATCCGGCATCTTAGGGCGACCCGGCACCGTGATCTTGTTTGGCAATGAGCAGACTAACAACGAATGGCATTCCGGGGGCCGATTTACTCTGGGCTACTGGCTGGATGACTGCCAGGAATCGGGCATCGAAGGGAGTTATTTCTTTTTGAACCAGCGCACCACGAGTTTTTTCGCCAGTTCGGATGCGTTCCCGCTGCTGGCCCGGCCCATTTTCGAACAGAACAACGGCCGGGAATTTTCGCAGATTTCAACGCGACCCGATCTGGCCACCGGCAGTGTGAGCGTTGATTCGCCAAGCCGCCTGTGGGGCGCGGAGCTTAACTGGCGTGAGAAGCTTTGCTGCGGTTGCAACTATCGCGTCGATTTCCTGGCCGGCTTTCGGTATGCCGAATTGGATGAAGGTCTGCATGTAACCGAGAATCTCCAAGTACTGCCGAATGTTCCTCAATTCGGCGGCGACCGCATCATTGTCTCGGATCGCTTCGATGCGCGGAATCAGTTCTATGGCAGCCAGGTCGGCGTTGACGCCGAATATCGTTCGGGCAGTTGGTTCATTGATGGAAGAGCCAAGGTCGCTTTGGGCGAAAATCATGAAACCCTCAACATCGGCGGCAACCAACTCATCACGACGCCCGCCGGCAATTCCACGGCTTTCACGGGCGGGTTGCTGGCACTGCCCAGCAATAGCGGCCATTTCACCCGTGATCGATTCGCGGTCGTACCGGAGGTCGGCTTGAAGCTCGGCTACCAGTTCGGCGAAAGCCTTCGTTTCACGGTCGGCTACGATATGTTTTACTGGAGCCGCGTGATACGGCCCGGCGGCCAAATCGATCGCGTGGTGGACGTGAATCAAATCCCGAACTTCGGCGTCGCTGCGCCGCCCGTCGCAAGTTCGCGGCCCGCAGTTCTGTTTAAAGAAACGGACTTCTGGGCGCAGGGCATTTCCTTCGGCGTCGAATTCCGATACTAATTGTGATGGAAGTGGGTGGCCAAGGCGCCTGAGCCACCATTTCTGCGAACACATCCGGCGGGCATAAAGCCCGCCGCTTGCGTTGAGCAGGATCGCTCTTTGCCTTAAGAGGCGGCGGCGTTAGTCTGAGAGCCATGAACAGCTTTCCTTCGGGCTCCCACGTACTGACTGACGCTAATGCGCAAACCAAAAAGCGGCGTATTCTGGGACTCGACCCCGGGTTGCAAATCACAGGCTATGCGGTCCTGGAAGCAGGCCCAAGTGGCCCCCTTGTCTGCGAAGCCGGCGTCATTCGAGGCGCCGTGGGCGGTTCAAAAGTGGATCTGGCTCCGCGTCTTCAAAATCTATACACTAGTACAGTAGAAGTCATCCAACAGTTTCGCCCGCAAATAGTGGTGGTCGAACAGCTTTACGCTCATTACAAACATCCGCGGACGGCTATCCTGATGGGTCATGCGCGCGGCGTACTCTTTCTGGCCGCCGCTCAATATGATTTGCCGGTCGTCAGCTACAATGCGACTCGGATTAAGAAGACGATTACGGGCCACGGGAGGGCGTCCAAACTCCAGATGCAGCGCACGATGCAAAGAGAATTGAGCCTGAGTCAATTGCCTGATCCGCCCGACGTAGCCGACGCCTTGGCTGCGGCTCTATGCCATTACTACATCCAAAAGGTGGCCGTTTAATAGGTCAAGCTTCCAGCTTGACGAATTTCTCTATTAGTCAAGCTGGAAGCTTGACCTACGAAAAAGCGGAAATTGGCGCCTTGGCGGACGTTTTGCATGATTACCAAGATCACCGGTATATTGAATCGGGTGCTCGATGAGGAGCTTCGGCTCCAGGTTGGTCCGCTTGAATACCAAGTATTGATCCCCGAGTTTGTTCGCCGGCAGGTGCAGAATCATGTCGGCAAGGAAATCACGCTTTTCACAAGTCAGTATCTCGATGGCAATCCGATGCAAGGCAAGGTTGTGCCCCGGTTGTTGGGCTTTATTCGGGAAGCGGAATTAGAGTTCTTCGAGCTTTTTTGCACGGTGGATAAGGTGGGCACCCGTAAGGCGATTAAGGCCTTAGTGCGGCCCATCAAGGAGATTGCCGACGCCATTCAGCGCCAGGACCCGAAATGGTTGACAACGCTCCCTGGCGTTGGGGCGGCGACGGCGGAGCAAGTTGTGGCTACGTTGCGCCGCAAGGTTACCAAATTTGCATTGATGGCCCCGCCGCGAGAAACCGAGGAACCGGGAACGCCGCAAACAGCGGTCGATGGCAATCTAATTGAAGACGCCTATCGCGCGCTGCTTTCTGTCGGACATAGTCCCGGCGACGCCCGTGTCCTGCTCGACAAAGCGTTGGCAAACGGCAAAACCTATGAATCCGTAGAGGACATTATGCTCGCCATTTACAAGCATCCGTAAGCTGAAGGGTGTGGGCCCGATATGGCAATCCAGGTCTAAACTGCCCAGGAGAATTTCATCCCATGCGTTTCTTCGTCATCGTGCCAACCATCCTGTTGGCGTCACTAACCGTTTTCCAGCTCGATGCCGCAGACAATGAGCGCATCGCCAAACCGAATGCTCCCTTCGCGGTCAAAGTAACGGGCAAAGGCAGACCGATCATATTCATTCCGGGGCTTGCGTGCTCCGGGGCCGTTTGGGATTCGGCGGTCGATCATTATAAGGACCAATACGAGTGCCATGTTTTGACGCTTGCCGGCTTTGCCGGTCAACCGCCCCTCAAAATTAAGGGCCGTTATCTGGAAACGATCCGCAAAAGCATCGCTGAGTACATCAAAGACAAGAAACTCGACAAGCCCGTTATCGTCGGCCACAGTTTAGGGGGCTATCTCCTCTTTTTTCTGGCGGGAAGCGAGCCGGACCTTGTCGGCCCCGTGATCGCCGTCGACGGCTTCCCTTGCATCATGGCAGCCTTTGGAGAGAAATCAGACGAAACTAATCTCAAAAAGTTAGCCGAGGCGCGAGAGAAGCAATTGGCAGATATGCCTCATGACCAATTCCTCAAGAACCAAAAGGACTTCTTTGCGGGCTGGTTTACGGATAAAGACAAATTGGAAAAAGTCCATTCATGGATTAGCGATTCGGATCAGGCCACGGTTGCTCGCGCGATGGGCGAGGTAATGGGAGGCGACGCTCGCCCCGGATTGGCCAAAACCAAATCCCCCATTCTTTTGATCGGAGCCTATTCGAAGGATCTGGAAAGGTTCGGCGTCAAACGTGAAGATTACGAAAAACGCTGCACCGATCAGATTTCCAAAGCGCCTTATCACAAGTTCATTGTGACCACCGAATCGAAACACTTCATTATGTACGATCAACCCAAGTGGCTGTGGGAGCAGATCGACGCCTTCCTTAAAGAATCAAACGAGTGATCATGGATCGAACCGGAGTCCTCATGCCTCGTGAACCAATCGTATCGGCCGCCCCTCCCGAAGAAGAACGCCAGCGCGATGCCGCGCTTCGGCCACGGTGGTTGCGCGAGGTTGTGGGACAAAAAAAAGTCGTGCAACGGCTTAACATCGTTCTCAACGCGGCCCGGAAGCTGAAGGAGCCGATTTCCCACATACTTTTCGACGGTCCTCCCGGGTTGGGCAAAACCACGTTTGCCACCGTCCTGCCCAACGAGTTGGGCACGTCGATTCAAATGACCAGCGGCCCCGCCCTTTCCAAGCCCGCCGATTTGCTGCCGTTTCTCACCAACGTCGAAGAAGGCTCATTTCTTTTCATTGATGAAATTCATCGAATGCCCCGCGTGGTGGAGGAATTTATCTACCCGGCGATGGAGGATTTCCGCATCGACATCGTGCTCGGCGAAGGGATCAACGCCCGCACCATATCGATGAAGCTCAAGCACTTCACACTCGTCGGGGCGACAACGCGCAGCGGCATGCTGTCCGGTCCGATGCGCGACCGCTTCAAAATGCAGGAGCATCTGGAGTTTTACACCGTCGAGGAGCTTGCCCAGATTGTTCGCATTAATGCAAAGAAACTGAATACACCGATCACCGATGATGCCGCCCTTGAACTGGCCCGCCGTAGCCGCGGAACGCCCCGCATCGCCAATTCCCGGTTGTGGTGGACCCGCAATTACGCGACGAGCGAAGAGGATGGCTGCATTTGCATTGAAGTCGCCAGGGCGGCTTTAAAGATGGCGGAGGTTGATGGTGAAGGGCTGGACAAACAAGATCGCCGCTACCTGGAGACTCTCATCGGCGTTTTTGAAGGCGGCCCAACCGGCGTCGAAGCGCTGGCTGCCACGATGAATTTGCCGACGGATACGCTAAGCGATGAAGTGGAGCCGTATTTGTTGCGCGAACAATATATCGTCCGAACGCCGCGTGGCCGGATCGCTACACCACGGGCGTATGAGTCGTTGGGGAAGCCGAAGCAGCAGACGGAGGAAGGAGGATTATTTCGCTGAGCTTTGGCGCCCGGATGATGCTTAAGCTCAGTCTTTGCCACCAATAAATCTGCTGACGTCAGTAAAATGCCGGGGACCTATCCTATTTCATATCTCAATTGAACAAGGTAGTATTTGGTCAGTAATGGAACGCGGTCTTCCCCTGGTGCCGGCATGCAAAAAGTAGTTATAAATGATGCTCTTCGGTCTAAATTGAATGGCTTAAATGACCACTTGGAATTATGTGATGATTCCGGCAAGTGTTTGGGGCACTTCTTGCCGCAGCACCTCTTTCGAGAATGGCTTATTGCCTTGTCGAAAGCCCGGATTAGTGACGACGAATTGGATCAGCGCATGGAGGAACCGCGAGGCAGATCTCTCAAAGAAATTTGGGAGCGGCTGGGCGTTTCATGAAGTGCACCGTTGTATGGAAGCCGACGGCGGAAGAGGAACTGGCTCGCATATGGTCAGAAGGAAATGATAAAGCGGCTGTTACCGCTGCAGCTAATCAGATTGAGAGCGATTTGCAAACCGATCCTAAATCCGTTGGCGAATCGAGATCCGGCTTAAATCGTATTCAATTCGAAATCCCTCTCGTAATTCTATTCCGCATCGCTAAAGCTCATCCATTGGTCTACGTTCTAGAAGTTTGGCGAATACGCAAGTAGATTATTTGCGCCAGTTGCAATCGCCTTTTCCAAGGTTAGATTTCGCGTGCGGAATAACGCCGGCGCGAGACCGCAAGCCGCCGCTCTATCCCCCAATCGCATGCATGGTGCGCTGCGGCTTGATGAAACGGGCCGTGTTGATTTCGTGGCCCTCCCACTTCGACCAAACGTTCTTCTTAATCAAGTCAGCCAATTCCGCATCATTCTTTTCGCCTCGAAGCAGGCGCTTAATATCGACCTCATCGAGAGCGAATAGACAATTACGCAGCTTTCCCTCGGCGGTCAGGCGGATGCGATTACAACTCATGCAAAAGGGTCGCGATACCGAGGCGATGATGCCGACGCGGCCGCCGCCGTCGGTGTACCGAAACTCCATCGCCGGGGCGCGCGGATCGTAGTCCTCAACAGGCACGAGGGGGGCAATCTCTCTTTCGAGTTGTTCCATGATCTCGTGGGCAAAATAAACTTTGCTTCGTTCCCATGTATCGGCGCCAATTGGCATGTATTCAATAAAGCGCATTTCCAGGCCGTGTTCGCGGGCGAATCGACCTAACGGACCGACTTCCTGTTCCGTGATGCCCCGAATGCTGACCGCGTTGATTTTTACCGGATCAAAACCGGCGCGCTTTGCCGCGTGAATTCCCTCAATGACTTTTTCAAGACCATCACGCCTGGTTATCTCCCGGAAGCGGGCCGGGTCGAGAGTATCGAGGCTGATATTGATGCGGCGCAAGCCGGCGTCATAAAGGGCCTGAGCCTGGTCGACGAGTAGGATGCCATTTGTGGTCAAACCGATGTCCTTGACGCCTTCAATAGCTGCAATTAAAGCCACCAAGCGAAATAGATCACGGCGCATGAGGGGCTCGCCGCCTGTTAGCCGGATCTTGTCGATTCCTAAGGGGACCGCCACCCGGACGAAATGCGCGATCTCCTCAAAGCTAAGAAGCTCACTGCGGTCCATGAAAGTAACTTCTTCGGGCATGCAGTACGTGCAGCGCAAGTTGCAGCGATCCGTAACGCTGATGCGCAGGTTGTTGTGCACGCGGCCGAAAGTATCGATCAATTCTTTTGCCATTTTCATTAGTGAGATTCGTTTGGCGTGGAGTCTGGCCAAACGTGTCAAGAGTGAACCCACTCCGCCGTGCCATCCGCCCAGTTTTCTTTTTTCCAGATAGGCACCAAGTCCTTGAGCCGGTCAATCGCATGACGACAGGCATCGAAAGCCTGGTGGCGATGGGGGCAACTGACCGCCACCGCTACGCTGACCTCGCCCACTTCCAGATGACCCAGGCGGTGGACCAGGATTATTTCCCCAACCGGCCAGCGATCCCGCGTTTCCGCTTCTATCTCTGCAAGCTTCTTTTCCGCCATGCCCGGATAAGCTTCATAGTCGAGCGCTGTGGTCACCTTATCGTCCGTCAAATCACGGACGGTGCCGAGAAATGTAACGATCGCTCCGCATTCCGGACGCCGAACCTGTTCTGTCACGGTATGTGAATCAATGGGCTCCCTGGTGAGGCGGAACATTCGGCGACATTCCCCAACGGCTTTAGCCAATACCGGCTCATCCGCCGCTAACTGGAGGAAGCAAGGCAACCTCGGCATTGGCCAGGATGGCAGTGCGGTCTTCCGTAAACTCATTATCGACGGCAACAGCAGACCGTTCCAATAAACCCGCCGACGATGGATAAATGCGCTTTAGGGTCTGGCGCAGATCACGAACGGTTGCATTATTCGGCAAGTCGACGGTTATCTGGTCGGCGCCGGCAAGGTCCTTGAACCGGGCAAAAAGGTTAACCTGGATGAGCATTAAAGCACCAGATCGCGAAACGGTTCGCGAAGTCGACTAAATAACTCCGGAAGATAGCCATACGCCAGCGCTAAATACTGAACGGGATGAAGGGTGCGTTTGCCGCCCCCGTCTTCCATCTGAAGCCGGCACGTGCTGCACTCGGTGGAACCGAAAAGCACAGTGGGGCGCGCCAACTCTTCCAACATGGGCCGGCCGGCTTCGAGCGACATGGCGTGATTGCGCGCCTGCAGGCCGAACGTTCCTGCCATGCCCGAACAGCTCACTTCAATCTTACGAACGCGCAGACCCGGAATCAACGCAAGGAGATCGGGGCCGACTGCCGGACCGCCAAGCGCCTTGACATGGCAGGGCACATGATGACCAACAGAGAAGGCCAAAGGCTGAAAATCCGTCCGCAGTCGGCCCTGGCGATGCAACTCGTCCAAATAGGCGGTCAACTCCACGGTTTGGCTCGCCACCAGCCGCGCGTCGGGATCGTCTAGAACGTCCAGAGCATCTTGTTTCAACATCAATGCTGCGGTTGGTTCTGAGCAGACGATGCGATACCCTTCGCGAGCCACCTCCGCCAGCTGGTGGACGTTGTGCTCAACGACTTCCCGAGCCGTGTCCAGGTCGCCGTATGCCAAGGGCGCCATGCCGCAACCTAGCTGCGTGGGCGGCACATAGACAGCGATGCCATTGTGCTGCAACACGGCCACGGTTGCTTCAGCAATCAACGGATCGTTATAGGTTGCGAAGATATCGACGAAATAGGCGACTCGTGGACGGCCGGGGGGCGGCTTGCGAGTCCAGCCCCCGCGCCGGGCCCGGCGCATGAAATTGCGCATGGCGAACTTTGGCAAGCGTCGGCGGCGCGAGACGCCAAGAGCCTTTTCAAGCAACCAACGCAGCGTACGACTGGAAAGAGCGGCATTCGCCAAAGCGGCGAAGTTGCTGCCTAGCCGGGCGAAACTTTCCGTCCGCGACAGAGCCCAATCGACTCGGTCGAGGCCATATTCGGCGACGTTGGCAGCCTTGGCCTCAAGCATCAGTTTGGGCACATTGACGTGGGCGGGGCACTCTTGAGCGCACATTTTGCAATTGACGCACAGGTCGGCGATCGCGCGAACTTCCTCAGAGGAGAGGGTTGCCGTATCGGTTCCGTTTAGCAGGATCTTGCGCAGGAGATTGGCCTTCGCCCGAGGAGCGGCCTGTTCGGAATTCGTCACCCTGAATACCGGGCACATGCGCTGGCGGGGCGCTTGCGTACGGCACTGGCCGCAGCCATTGCACTGGACGGCTTCTTCGCACACCTGGCCGGGCTGCCATACCAAAAGGCGCGCCGGCGACGCGGAATCGACGGCGGGCAAGCGGCGCAGCGGCCAAGCCGGCTGATTGGCATCAGGCCCGACAATCTTGCCAGGATTGAACAAGTGCCGGGGATCAAATATGGCTTTAACTTCACGAAGCACAGGGAATAACGCGCCATACTGACGAGCCACCCACGGGGTGCGGGCCAAGCCAGTCCCATGTTGCGAGCTAATGGTGCCCCCAAGGCTGAGGACCATGCCATAAACTTCATCCGCGATCGACCAGAGCTTGTTCACATCCTCCGCTTTGCTGAGATCCAGAAACGGCCGGGCATGCACCTGGCCGGTGGCCGCATGAATCAGGAATGAAGCGGTCGTCTCATGCCGTTGCATGATGTCTTGAACACGGTGCAAATAAGTAAGAAGTTCCTCAGGAGGAACGCCGACGTCTTCTATGAAGGCTCGGGGCTGGGACCCTCCGCGCAAGCTGTAGAGACTGGGCAAGGCGGCCTCGCGCAGTTGCCAACAGCGATCAATATCTTTCGCATCGATGGCCGTATGGGCGAAAAATGCCAACCGCTCCTGGAATTGCAATTGATAAGCGAGTTCGGCGGCGGCTTGCCGCGCTTCCAGCGGATGATCGCCCTCATATTCAACGAACAAAACGGCTTCCGCTGCGGCCGGAACAAAAGTTGTGGCTTGCGCAAGTGCTGAGCGAGCCAGGGCCAGCAATCGGCGGTCCATGAGTTCACAGGCCGAGGGCGCGCTCGGGAGCGTTAGTTGAGCGGCGTGCACGGCCGACTCCAGGCTGGAAAAACCGAGGACAACCAACGCGCGTTCAACCGGCAGGGGGATAGTGCGCAACGTTGCTTCGGTGAAAAGCGCCAGCGTTCCCTCGGAACCGACTAAGAAGCGCGCCAGGTCCAAGTGTTCGCTACTTAGAACGCCCTGCATCTGGTAGCCGCAGCGATTAAACGGCGTCCGCGGCTGGCAGCCGGCTATCAAGTCGGTATGCTGCTCCAAGAGCGTGCATAAAGACGCTACAATATCTTCGAGACGGCCAGGTTGAGAGTCGGCTTTGGGCCATCGCGGCTGCTTTCCCACAGTCACTGCCTCGCCGGAATCCAGAACTACTCGCAAAGCCGCAACGTGATTGCGCGTATAGCCTGAGCGCAACACCTCAGACCCAGAGGCGTCCGTGGCCAGCATGCCGCCGATGGTGCATTGCCCGCCGCTGGCCGGGTCGGGAGCAAAACGCCTGCCTCGCTTGGCAAGCTCCGTATTGAGCTGGCGATGAACGACGCCGGGCTGAACACGAACCGTATCGTTCCCTATTTCAAGAATAGAACGAAAGTTTTTGCTCAAATCGGCGATGATGCCGGCGCCGAGCGACTCCCCGGCCAGCCCCGTCCCAGCGCCGCGAGCGATTAAAGGGATGTTCTTTTCTGCCGCGTAACGGACGAGGGCTTGGACATCTTCTTCATCACGGGGCGTAACAACGCCCACCGGCTCAATTTCAAAAATGCTGGCGTCGGTGCTGTATAGAGACCGGCTCAGGTCGTCAAAGAGGCATTCGCCCCGGACAATCCCCTTCAAATCGTCTCGAACTCGTTCGCGTTGTGCTTTATCCAACATACGCGCTCCCCCGCGGGTCGCGGCTAAACGGGACGGATGTTGTGTTGTTGTTCTTTTCGTAGCCGAGCCTGCCGATAGCGCTCGGCAATGACTAATTCATAAGGCTTATGGGCTTCGCTGGTCTGCACGCCGCTGACATGCGTGCCGCAGCGGTAACAGACAAGCACATCCGCGACGCAAACATAAAGGACGCCGTCAAACAGGGCGGAGCCAAGCAAAACGGCCCAGGCCCAATAGGGCAGGTACCAATTGTGCAACAAAAGAAACGCCATACAAGCGGCAGTCAAAATGCTCAAGCCAAGCCAATGCGGGAAACCTTTTTTCTTGTAAAGCTCTTCATTGCCGCAAAGAGGGCATATTGCCAAACGTTCGTTTCCTGGCTCATTGGTTGCGGACTTGAGAAATTGCACCAAGCGATCACACTTGGGGCATTGCCATTCCTGGCTCTGAAACGTGTCCAATCGGCCTGGCTGCTCGCACCCGGGACAAAGAAATCGTAGGATCATGAAGAAACATTCTCAAAGACATAAGCCCGTTGCGCTTTGCAACAACTGACCGGTTAGGTCGCCCAGGAAACAAAAGACGACGACCACATACAAAATGCCGGTCGCCGATTGAGTCGAGCGAATCCGGGCCGACTGCCACGCCATCCAGCCGCAAATCAGCGGCCCTAAGAAGCTCATGCCCCAACGCAGCGGCAGCCAGTAAATGGTTACATCTTCTAGATTAACCAAGGAATGCTCTCGGGTCCAGAACACCAGACTCCAACCGGCCAACCCTGCCCGGATAAACACCGCGCCCAGGAGCGCTGCTAACAGGCGCAAGAGCGGCGTTAAGGACATGGCCGGGGCAACCAAATACGAGTGGCCCATCAGCATCGCCGTTGTGGCTGTGCCGAGCAGCCAGGCCGACGCGAAATCGCTTGCCAAGATCCAGCCCATCCCTTGAAAGGGTGTTCCTCGTGAATTCATTGGATCCGCTTCAAAAGCGATCAGCGCCCCTCCCAATGCTATAGCCGTTACACCCGTAAGCAATCGGCCCCCCGGTGCCCCATGCAACGACCAGGCCAATGAGCCGAGGAAAGCAGACGCCAGACCTAGGCCCAGGCTCAGTCCCAGCCAGAATGCCATCGACCCGTGGAGAAGCAAAAGCGCCCCAGTGGCCAAACCGATAATCGTCAGAAAATGCGTACGATAGAAGCGCGGATTGATTTGCCCGGGTGAAAGAATGAGCAAGGCCGCGCCCAAACCCACGGCCAGGCGCAGACAAAACTGGGCCAGCATCAAATGAACAAACCGTTAAAAGGGGGACGCGCAGCGCCTTCTATTGAGATGATAGAGATTCCGAAACTGGAATCGAGGACTGAGAACAGAGGGTGGAAAAACGCCTACTTTCTCCCATTCCGCAAGGAATTACCCAACCCTATTGTTGCTACCCTCGATTTGGTATGTTAGAAATCAAGACGGTCTGAATTAGCGAGGCGCCTTAATTTATCGCAATTTGTGTCAGGTCGGTCGAAGGCATTTCCCGCCAGGACCCTTCGCGAGCATATGCTCTTTGCCCGTCAGATATTCCCTGGAGGTCAGCGAGGATGTCGGCGAAGATTCATATCGAGCGGATGATGTACCGGAGCAGCATTGCAGTCCCGGGCGAATCCGCCGCCAGCTACGCCTTGGTCAAACTCATTCCCAGCAAGGAAGGCCAAGCCAAAAGCGTGGGCTTGAACCTGGCCTTGGTGGTCGATGTCAGCGGTTCTATGTACGAGGAAGACGGCACGGGCATCAGCCGGCTCAAGCGCGTTCAACACGCCGCCTCAGCCGCGATCGAAATGCTGCGACCCGACGATAATTTGGCGATTATCGCGTTCGCGCATAATGCCCAAGTCGTCCTGCCCTCCACGCGCGTTGCCAATCGAGAGCAAATAGAGGATGTGATTTCGCGCATCGATCTTTTCGACGTCGACCCGGGCGGCACGTCCATGGATCAAGGCATTGCCTTGGGACTTTCCGAAGTGGAAAAGCATTCCAACGCCGGCGGACTGTCACAAATCCTGCTCTTAACTGACGGTGAAACTTCCGGCGAGCAGATCTGCCGGCAGTTGGCGCAGCAAGCGGCTCAAAAGAAGATTCACTTCACCGTCATGGGGATCGGCACGGAGTGGAATGCCAGCTTGATCAAAGACTTAGCCAACCTGGCGGAAGGCAAATGGTACTACGTCGATGTCAACGACGCCCAGGAAGCAGAGCGCATCTTCTTGGAGGAATTTGGGCACCTTGCTTCCGCGACATTCACAAACGTCCAGATGCATCTGAAACCGTTCAAAGACATCAAAATTAAGCGCGTTCGCCAAGTGGTTCCCGAAATTAAAGAACTGAACGTAATGGAGGGAGAAGGGTCAGCCATCATAGCTTCCCTGGGCACGCTCGAACGCGACAAGCCGACCCGCTATATTCTGGAATTGAGCCTGCCCAAGCGGCTCGACGGCAAATACGCCATTGCCAAACTGGAAGTTGCTTATGACCTGGGAACAGGCCGCCGCGAGAGCACGGGCGAAGTCCCCCTGGAAATTCAGTACACGGCCGGCGCTCAGGGTTATATTAACGCGGAAGTCGCTCGCCACATTGACGAAGTGCAGATTTACGAGTTGAACAAAAATCTTCAGCAGGCGATTGCCTCCAATAACCAGGGGGAAGCGCAGCGCGTCGCCCAAACCATCGAGAAAAAGGGCGAGGTTATGGGCCCGCGCGGCGCCAAGAAAACCATGTTGGCTCGCCAAGTTCTCCAAGAACTAAACGCCGGTGGTCGCGTTTCCAAGAAAACCCAGCTGGCAGTTGACGACGTGGCCCGGCTAGCGGAGGAGATGCCTGTAACCACTTGAAATCAAGCGGCGGTGTGAATTCTGACATCTGACTGCAAGTTGCTTCTTGTACACGAGGTTTTACCTGCCATGGTCAAGTGTCCTTTCTGCCAATTCGAAAACGAGGATGGCGCTCTTTTTTGCGAGCAGTGCAAATCGGATCTTGCCGCAGCCGAGCCGCTTCCTCTGGCTCAGCCGATTGCCGAAGTGCATGACGGGATGTCGATCCCCGTGGCGACGCCGATACCCGAAGCGATTCCGATTGCGGCCGACGCCGTAAACAGTGCTGCGCCTCCCCATGCCGGGCCGGCGGAGGAACCGCTGCCGGACGCCTCTACTTTTGTCCCCGCCCATCCGGAACCGGAGGCGCCTTCCGAGACCCTGGTTGCATCGAGCGAGACTTTCGTGGCCCCGATTCCCGCCGCCCCGAATTCTGCATCGTCTAGTTCGCCTATGACGATGGCCGCTACGCCGGTCTATGCGACACCTGGTCTGGCGGCCGGATCCGCCGAGCCCAGCGTGCTTCCGGCGGAGGCGCAGCCCCGGTTGCTCGTTCTCCGCGGCCAAAAGCGCAATGTTGAATATCCTCTTTATGAAGGCCAGAATTTTATCGGCCGAGCTGACGAAAAACCCGTGGACATCGATTTGGAAGATCAGGAGCCGCCGGACCGTGTCTGGTGTTCCCGCCAGCATTGCTTGATCACTTTCCAAGAAGGCAAATTGGCGATCGAGGACCTCAATAGCGCCAACGGCACGTTCGTCAATCGCTCGCGCATTTATCCGGGCAAGAGTCAAGTATTGAACGTCAACGATGTGATCCAAATCGGCAACGTCCAGCTGCGTGTAATTGTTTAGTGCTGTCCAATGCGCGGACACGCGGAAACAACAGTTCTTTCTTAATGGCACAGACTTGCGGTCGGTGTTCGCGAATCAATCCCGCCGAGGCGGCCTACTGCTACCACGATGGCACGCTCCTAGGCAATAGCGGGCGTGCCAGCGCCGCGGTCAGGTCGGACCAGACCACCTTTAATTCCCCCTTTATTTTTCCGAGTGGGCGGGTGGCGCGAGATTTCGATGAATTGGCTCTGGGCTGTCAAGCCGAGTGGACGACCGCCCGGGATCTGCTGCTTGAAGGGCGCTTGGAATCGTTTTTGGAGGGCCTGGGCCGAGCGGACCTCGCCCTTGGGGCCCGCGAGGCTGCTTATTATCCTGATCCCGACCGGGGATTGGACCAGTTCCTTGCCCGTCTCCCGACCCGAGTTTTGGAACCGCCCCGGCTTCGTGTCAACCCGTTGGAGGTTAGCCTGGGAGTCGTGCCTGCTGGCGAAGAGCGCCGTTTCGAGCTCCATCTGGAAAACCAAGGTATGCGCCTGCTGTACGGCTCCGTGAGCAGTGAAGATTGTCCTTGGCTTAGTCTGGGTGGCTCGACCAGCGGCGACCGGCGGCTCTTTCAGTTTCAAGCCGAAAAGACGTTTCCCGTGCACATCCTTGGGAAATGTCTGCGAGCGAGTAATAAGCCGTTAAAGGGACGATTGACCGTCGAATCCAACGGAGGTTCGACATCAGTGCTCGTTAGGGTAGACGTGCCCGTTCACCCTTTCGCGGAAGGCGTTCTAGCGGGCGCTACTAGCCCGCGCCAGGTTGCTGAGAAGGCAACGGCCGCTCCGAAAGACGCTGCCAGGCTCTTTGAAGGCGGCGCCGTGGCTCGTTGGTACGATGCCAACGGCTGGACCTATCCCATTGCCGGCCCCATGGCGAAGGGGTTGGCAGCGGTGCAACAATACTTCGAGGCGCTCGGTCTAACGCCCCCTCCCAAGGTGCAGATTCGTGAAGCAGAAGTGATACTACGTGGCAATCCAGGTGAGGCGCTTCGGCATTATCTTGAGGTGTATGCCGACGAGAACCGGCCCATTTACGCACATGCGGCGAGCGATCAGAATTGGCTGAATATCGGTCGCTCGAGGCCCCAAGGGCGCACGGTGAGAATATCACTAAAAGTTCCCAGCGTTCCGAATTGTCCGGGTGAAATCCTCAATGCAACAGTCATCGTGCGAGCTAATGGCAATCAGCGTTTTTACGTCCCCGTCACTTTGCTAATAGGAGGACCCAGCGCTTCCGTATCGCTCAACGGATTGGCTGACCGGCAAGAGTCCTGTGGTCTGCCGGGTTGGCGATGGCTTCGACGGTTGTGGAGCAGGCGATGTCAAAACCGACCAATTAAAATGGAGTAATCTATCGGTTTGTCTAAGTCTCCATCTCCGGTTATTCTCAGTAATGAGGAAATTTCAAATCAGGGTGGCATAAGGGCCGGGTCTATTGCCGGTGCTTTTGCACCCAGGCAGGCCTTCGCAACGGGGCTGGCCGGACGGGGTTCGTCTTCAAGGACGCTGTTGATGGCGCAAGTGATTCGTTGTCCGCATTGTTCGCAGGCGATGCAGGTGCCTGACAATTCGGCCGGCAAGCAAGTGCTGTGTCCGAAGTGCAATCGGGCCATGCTGGTCGGCTTGCCCGTGCGCCAGCCGGTCGCCGCCGGGTCGGCTGCATCGATTACAGCCTCGGGGAAGTCGCCATTGCCCAGCGATCCAAGTCCGGCCAGGCTTTCGTCGGCGCCCCGCCCGAGTGGTTCTAGACCGGCGAGCCCTCGGTCGCCCGTTCCCGCCGCTCCGAAGTTGAATGCTCGCGTAGGACCCATTTCGCCTGTATCGGCCGCCGATATATGTCCAGCTTGCAAGGCCCCTTTATTGCCCGGGGCCATCGCGTGCATGGATTGCGGCTATCTCTTGCAGAGCGAAGGCAGTTCACCCGAAATCGACGGGCCGCCCAATCTCTGCACCAACCCAGCTTGCGGCGTTGCTAACCCGCAAGGTGAACGAACGTGCCAGCGCTGCGGCAACCCTTTGCCGACTCCCCCCGGAACAGTGCTTCACAACCGTTATCGCATCGAGAAACTCTTGGCCATCGGCGGCTTTGGCGCGGTTTACTTGGCGAACGACCAGCGCCAAAATAATCGTACAGTCGCGATCAAGGACATGATTTGCGCCGATCCGACAGAGTTCGCCATTCGCCTTAATTTTTTCCGGCGCGAGGCTGAGATCCTAAGGCTTTTGCAGAAATCACCTGTCGTTCCTCAGTTTTATGATTTGATTGAGAAAGGCCAGACGGCTCACTTGGTAATGGAATATATCCCCGGCCAAGACCTTCTCAAGCTGCTTGAAACCAACGGCCATAAACCCTTCCCGGTCAACTTGGCGATTGAGTGGGGCAAAAGCATTTGCGACGTCTTGACGCAGATGCATCGCCAATCGCCCCCGCTGGTGCACCGCGACCTTAAACCCGATAACATCATGCTCTTGGAAGACGGCCGTTCCATTAAGATGATTGATTTCGGAACCGCTCGCGATCTGGGCCGTACGTCAAAGGATCGGGTTTCAGCGAAAACACGCGTCTATACGGAGGGTTATGCCCCGCCCGAGCAAATCATCGGCAAACCCGAGCCACGCAGCGATCTCTTTGCCCTGGCCGGGACGCTTTACCACTTGGTAAGCGGCAAATCACCTGAAGGCTTTTACACTGCCCGCGAACTGGAAAAGCAGCTCAACGATTCCGATGGTCTTTTCCCTCCTGCTGAGCGCTGGTTTTTTGAGTTGTTGAAGATCAATCTTGCCGAAGATGTGAAAGACCGCTATTTCTCGGCTCGCGAAATCAAGGCAGATTTGGAGCAACGACGTGTCACCAAGGAGACAGCTTGCCGGCAATGTGGCCAGCTCAATGCGGTTCGCACGCCGTATTGTTCGCGCTGTGCCGCGCCGTTGACCGACCCGGCTCCCCCCTGCTCACATTGTGGCAAGATCACCCGCATGGGCAGCCGCTATTGCATTCATTGCGGCAATTCGCTGCGCTAAGGGTTTGCTCTCAGTATCTTCTGGGCCGCCAGAATCCATAGGTGCACTCGGATGACAACTCCCTTGGACCCTGGCTCTGGCAAAACCGGAGGATTGCTGGCGCGCCTGCGAGGGATGATGCAAGCCTTGACTGCAAACCAAGCACCCTCATCCGAAGAGATCGTGCCAACCTGGGATAACCCGGCATCGGCTCCAACGGCCTCGTCTCCTCAAGAGACTCCTAGTCCGCCGCTCGTTAATCCCGGTCCGGAGCCAGAAAAAAGTGCGCTGACCGCAATGGCGGTCCCGATGGCCGATTCGCCGCCAGTCGGCCCAATCCAGGCTATGCCCAAGATCAACGCGCCCTCGAATGGCCTTAGCGCGCACGATGTCCCCGTCCCATCGTCACCCGTTGAGGAACTACAACCGGCAAAGGAAGCCGCGGCAAGCCCGGTTGCCAAACCAGAGCCGCCGCCAGTTCGCTATTGTGCGGCTTGTCAGGCGGTTCGTGGGAAGGATTCTTATTGCGACAATTGCGGCTATCACTTTCCGGCTGAGGATAGGTCAAAGGCTACTTGCGTGTCCTCAGCCTCCCAGAATTTTGAAAGCCGCTTGATAGGGCGTTACGAAATAACTGCCAAAACGAGCGAACGCTGTGGCGTCGAACGCTTTCGAGGGTTGGATCACCTGTCGGGTTCCGAGACCACATCCACCGTTGTACTTGTACGCATGGCTCTGCCAAATTTTCAAGAACGCGTAGGCGAAAACCCACGTGAGACCGACAAAGGCCTTCTCGGCGAGAAGGGCGTCGACTCCTTCCATGAAGCGGCGGCGCCAACGGGGCAAGCAGAACCCTCCGCGAACAAAGACGTTCTGGAGGACGAGGCGTTATCCGGATTCGAAACGCCACAATCCGGAATACCCATTACGGATAGCATGCCGCCTGCCCCGGGATGGCCCAGTGTTGGTTGGGAGCGCAATCTCCTGCAAGTCGTCGGTCATACCGCCTTTCCGAAAATCGTGGATTCGTTTGTTGAAAACGGCTTCGAATACCTCGTCGAAGAAATACCAGCCGGCCATTCGCTTTGGGATGCCTGGGACGATCCCGAGGCGACAGCGGAACAGCGCTTTGGCTGGCTCAAGCAGATTGCGGAAGCGCTTCACGCCCTTCACATGGGCGGCGCTATTCTGGAGGCCCTAAGGCCGGACATCGTTATTGTCGACCAGGCCGGCAAGGCTCGCTTTACCGACCTGGCCGATTTGCTGCCTGTGCCGCTGCCCGCGGACGCTCCGCTGAGGGCTACTTTCTACACGGCGCCGGAGCTCATTCATGCCGGCCATGAAGTGGACGCCCGCGCCGATCTCTATAGCTTCGGGGCCATGCTGTATGCCTTGCACGTTGGCCGCGAATTGGGCGACATGGACTTTGAGAGGCCGGGCTTTCCCAAGCCGTTTATTCCGCGGTTCCCCGACATTCATCCGCTATTCGGCCGGCTTGTGAGCAAAACGTTTCGCCGTGAAGTCAGGAGTCGTTTCCCAACTGAGGAGGCGGCGAAAGAGGATCCGACCGGGTTTACGGAACTGATTAAAGTCCTGGAAATTTGCAGGCAAACTTTTGACAACGTGCGCCTGGAGATCGCAGCGTGGACGACGACCGGCGTGGTGCGCTCGGGCAATGAAGACGCTTTCGCCTTGATGCATGCGGTCGAATCGGGCCAAGACAATTTGCAAGAATCCGCCCTGATTCTTTTGGCAGACGGAATGGGGGGCTACGAGGCCGGCGAGGTGGCGGCCGCCTTGGCCATTCATTCTCTGCGCAAACATCTTCTTGAACAGCCGCCGTTTCAGCGCCTGGCCGGGCACGAGGCGGCCGTCAGCGAATCGCCTCAGCCGGCTGACGGCTTAGTTGCCGAGTTCGACATTGAATCCTGCCAGCGAGCTATTCTCGCCGCGCTTAAGAACGCCAACAAGGAAGTGTACAACGCTTCGCGCAACGGCGTCGGCAAACGCGGCATGGGATGTACAGCGGAGGTCGTTTACGTCAACGGCACGCATGTGGTCGTCGGCCACGTCGGCGATAGCAGGACTTACCATCTGCACGAAGGCCGGCTAATCCAATTGACTCGCGACCATACGCTGGTCGGTCGGCTCGTGGAGCTGGGCACATTGACCCCCGAAGAAGCCGAAAACCATCCGCGCAAAAACGAGCTCCAGCAGGCGATCGGCGGCCGGTCCGATGTCGAGCCGGGCGTTTATCATGGACGGATGAAGCCGGGCGATTGGGTAGTCGTCTGCTCCGATGGCCTCACCAATCACGTGAACAACCGGATGCTCAAAGAAATGCTGCAAAGCGAGGCCACTTCCGCCGAAATGGCTGCTCGGCGTCTGGTCAACCTTGTCAATGTCGAAGGGGCGACGGACAATGCCACGGTCGTTGTCGTCCGCGCAACCTGACATGCTGGCGAGTATTGCCGATTCGAAGTTATGCCCCCTAACGCTCTTTGGCATTCTTTCATTTGAAGGTGACCAGGCCAAATGCGGGGGACCCTTGGTCCGACGCTGGCCACCTTGGAGTCAAAGAACGCCAAAGGCCCCAACTGAGCGCATAGGTTTACAGGTGTAAACCCTCATACCCTGTAGCTCAGTGTGTGCGGGTCTAGAGGGTGGGGCGCTTGAGCTACAGGGTGGAATAGGCTAGCCCATAGGGCCAAAACGGTTGATCAGAGAAGGTCCAATTCGAGGCTATCGGGCGGCCTTGCGCCTTTGAGCTTCTTTCGTTTGGAAGCGTAACGTGACATTGCCCAGATCGATGCGGTCGCCGTCGTTGAGATCACAGCTCAAGGTGACGGCATCCCCATTGACGCGCGTGTGTTCGGGCGGGGCATCGTGATTGACGAAGATGAATCTCTTACCTTGGCGCTGAATAAGCGCATGCTGCTTTTCGACGCGCATGTCGCGAAACAGGGCGATATCGGCACGCTCATCGCGGCCGAGCAGAATCTCGGGCTTCTCCAGCGGATATTCCCGCCCTTCCTGCCAACCGCGCAGGACTTTCACCGAAGCCGGTTGAAACACGGCTCTCACTAAGGCGGAAAGCGCCCCAATGCAAGCACCGAGGATGACCAATCCCAGAGCGCTCCAAACGGCCGCCGACCCGGATTGGTTTTTCGCTTTGTCATAAGAAAGGGCGAAAAGAATCCCGCCCAGGAAACCGCCCGAAGCGCCCCCGGCAAGTCCGTACGTGAATTTGCCCAGCGAGCGCGACGCAATCCCCTCGCTGGCCCCGACAGCCAGGCCCAGGAACATCCAGCCCAGCCCTCGCGCGAAAACGGTAAGCAGCAACTCCTTGGTGCCACGAACCGCCCCAATCCACTCGACGAGCTTGAAGTTGACCGTGTCCCCGACCCACATGCCCACGGCGCCGCCCACCGCGCCCAGCACGGCGCCATACGAGGCCAGCCGGCAAAAGCGGACCAGCGAGCGGTCGCGGATGGCGTCCACGCTTACAACGAAATAGCCGATCACCCCCCCGATGCAAGCGCCGCCCAGCAGCAGTTGAACGCTCACTTCGTTCTGGGAGGCGCTTTTGTCGCCGAATACCGCAAAGAGCATCCAGCCGAGCAAACCGCCCAATGCTCCGAAAACGCCGTTGAAGTAGATCCGATCAAAAAGCGGCATAGTTTTCCGACCGTTAGTTCAGAAGGGGTTGGTCGCAAGTCGCCTCTGTTTTCGATTGCCGACCATGACATAGCACCTCTTGGGCGCCGTTTGTGTGCAAATTGCTGTGCAAACCACACACCCCTCGGGTTGCACAGAAATGACGCTTTTTGCACAGAAACGCCAATTATTGCACAGAAAGCATTTTTTTGCACAGAAATGCTTCAACAAGTCAGAATCGCAGGAGCGCCAAAGGCTTTCTGGACTCGGCCATTCTCCTTAACCTGTAAGGGCTTATCCTCATCCTTGCAAGATGTTGTTTATCGCTCGGTTAGCGTTCGACCCGGTAAAGTTCAGTCCCGTAGGGACGGCTGAAACGGCGACCGGTTCAGCCGTCCCTACGGGACTAGAGAACCGCAGCGCTTCCCCAGCGGTTGAATCGCTGGGCTATTTTCGAATACCCCTAACGGGGCAATCTTGACCTGGTGAACTTGTGCCGAACACTATTGCCAATTACAGGGAGAATGGGTTCACAGCCTCTCCTAGAAATCGACGTACATGCCGCCAAGATAAATGAACCACTGTTTCCGCTAGAACTCCAAAGGATCCAGCAGCGTGGTGGCATGGAGGAAGACTTTGCCGTCGCCCATCCTGCCAGTGCGGGCGGCACGTACGATGCGATCCGCCACTTTCTCCGCCTCGGCATCCGGCACCCAGACGCTAATCTCGACCTTGGGCAGAAAAGCCATGCTGTATTCGCTGCCGACGTATTTATTCAAGTAGCCCTTCTGCCGGCTATACCCCTTGGCCTCGCGCACCACACAAGTGGAGACGCCCAGATCAACGATGGCTTTTAAGACCGCCTCGGCGCGAAACGGTTTGACGACGATGGTGAGTTGTTTCATTGCAATGTTCCCGGCTCAAAACCATCCGCCCGTGATCGGTAGCGTCTGTCCCGTGATATAGGCGCTCTCCTCGCAAGCGAAGAACAAAACCGCATGGGCGACTTCTTCGGGCCGGCCCACCCGGCCGACGGGAATCTGCTTCTCATACTCGGCCAGGACTTCCGGCTTCAGGCCCGTGAGCATGGGCGTTTGGATGACCCCGGGCGCCACGGCATTGACCGTGATGCCCCGCCGAGCAAGTTCTTTGGCCTGGACCTTGGTTAAAGCAATAACGCCCGCTTTGGCTGCGGCATAATTCGCCTGCCCGTGAAAGCCAACAACGCCGGCGATGGACGCCACGTTGACAATCCGCCCGCCGTCCCGCAAGATCTCCGCTCCCAACTTGGAACAGTAGAAAACGCCGTCAAGGTTAGTCTCTATAACGCCTTGCCAATCGTCCACGGTCATGCGCTTCATCGTGCGGTCGCGCAGGATGCCGGCATTGTTGACCAGGATGTCGAGCCCGCCTGCCGTGTCGGCAACGCGTTTCATGAGCGTTTCCACGGAGTCGTAGCGGCGGACATCGGCGTCCACAATATGGACCGGCGCTTTGTACGAGCGAAGGCGCGTGGCCGTTTCTTCGGCGTCCTTACGATTGAGGCCCTCGGGATCCTCGAAGTAATTGACAAAACACGTGGCGCCCGCCCGGGCAAACGCTTCCAGAATAACCGCCCCCATGCCGCGGGAACTGCCGGTCACGAGGACCACTTTGCCGGGAAAGCGATATTCCACCATGTCAAACCCGGGTCTGGAAGTACTGGGTGTAAAAGTAATAAAACGCCAGGCCGAAGCCGATCGCCACGACGATCCAGCGCACAACGTCGCGATCCATTCGCCGAGCGGTGTGGGCGCCCACATAACCGCCCAGGATGGCAAATCCCATCATAGCCACGGCATAGTGCCATATCACTTGATCTTGGACGATGAAGACCACCACGGTGATCCCGTTGATGCAGAAAGCCAGGAAAGTCTTGAGCGCGTTGATGCGATGAATGTCGCCGATGCCCATCAGGCTCAAGCTGGAAATCATCAAAATGCCGATCCCGGCGCCGAAATAGCCGCCGTAGACGGCGACAAAAAACTGAAAGATGACCAGCCCGATTTTGCTGATAAGAGTAGGATGGTGCGATCCTCCGATATCGATCCAGCGCGAGATAGCAGGCTGGAGAAGGAACAAAGTCGCCGCCGTGAGGATGAGCCAGGGCACGAGCTCGGCGAACCATTCCGTTGGCAGCCTCGTCAGCAAGAGGCCCCCGACTAGACCGCCGATCAGGCACGGGCCTATGAGCAATTTCACCCAATGCCGGCTTTGCTGCATTTCGCGCCAGTAGCCGCCTACGCCGGCCAATGAGCCGGGCACAAGAGCTACTGTGCTCGTGGTGTTGGCCAAGACTTCACCGCCGGGGCCCAGAGCAGCCAGCAGGGCCGGGAAGGTCAACAGCGTTCCACCACCCGCTACAGAGTTGATAATGCCGGCGGCCAAGGCCGAGAGGCAAAGCAACCCATATTTGCCCAACGAGTCGTACATCGTTTGACCTCGGTTTAGCGGCGAGCGCGTGGGAATTCCGCCTTCAGGCGGCAAGTAGGCTCAACGGGGAACTGCAACGCTTACGTCCATTTCACCAGGACGCCCAAGTAATGCTCCTTGTCCTTGAGCAGTCCTTCGTATGCAGAGCCCAGATCCTGAGGTTTGATGACGTGCGTCACTAAGCCGGCAAGGTTGAGGTGCTTGTCGGCCAAGGCGGCAAGCAGCCAGTTCTGAGCCTTATTTATGTCCCAGGCGCCGGCCAGGCGCGTGTGAGCCGCTTCAAAAAGCATGTTGCCGTGGGCGCCGGTGACTTCAATATAGCGGCGATGCAGGTCGTCGTAGAAATTCACATCTTTTGCCTTGCCGCGTGGACTGCCGACGACGACCACTTGACCAGCATCGCACGCCAAAGACATGGCGACCGGGATGGCATCGGGAATGCCGGTGGCATCCGCGACGATTTCGGCGCCGCGCGTGCCCAAAAAGCGGTCTAACTGCTCTTTTGCATCGCCGGTGGAAGGGTCAATGACCTGGTGGGCGCCCGCGGCCAGAGCCGATTCGCGCCGCATGCGCACGCCGTCGATGCCGACGACCGGTGAAGCGCCCGCGGCCAGCAAACAGCGTAAAGAGAACTGGCCGATGATTCCTAACCCCAGAACCGCTGCCGATCGACCCAGGGTGATGCCGGCGCGGATGGAAGCGCCCATGCCGTAACGAGCAATGCAGGCCCAAGCGGCGGACTCGGCATCCAGCTTAGGAGAAAGCCCCCATAGGCGGCCGCGTTCATGGCCCATAGTCAAGAGCTCGGCGGAGGCGTGGTTGCCCGGATAGCTGACGCGATCACCCGGTCGCCAATCCCTGATTTCCGAACCGACGGCAATTACTTTGCCGGCCGCGCTGTAACCGGGCCGGAAAGGAAATTTCCAGTCAGGCAGGTTGGGATCCTTGAGCCATTGATGGGAACCGGTGTAGACTGCCAGCTCCGTGCCGGCGCTGACCGCGCTGGCCTCTGTGGCGACCAGGATCTGGTTTGACTCAGGACTAGGCAGGTCGACTTCACGAACACTGACCCGGCCCGGTTCGAGAATAACGACTTGGCGAGCTTTCATGAGGATCTCCAAGGTCGGAGGCGAGCAGCGTCAAAAATCGTAGCGGTTGACATTAGCGGACAGTATAACAATGCCTGCCCAACCGGCGAGTTAGCTCCGGTATTTTTCCCACTACAATGTTGTTAAACCGATCTCTGCGAAAGGCGAAATATATGACTTACCGAACGGCCCTCTGCGCAGCGATGTTGATTGCGGCCAATTACCCCGTCTTGGCCGTCGACGATTACAAACTCGGTCCCGACTCCCAGGAAAAAGCCGATGTGCCCAAGGGCACGGTCACCAAGGCATCGTGGAAAAGTGAAGTCTTTCCAGGAACTGTGCGCGATTACTGGATCTACGTGCCGGCCCAATATGACGAAAAGAAGCCTGCCGCCGTTATGGTCTTTCAGGACGGCGGCGGCTACCAGGATAAAAAGGGATCGTTTCGCGTGCCGATCGTTTTCGACAACCTCATTGATGAAAAGGCCATGCCCGTGACGATCGGCATCTTCATCAACCCGGGGAAAATGCCCGCCTCGGATCTGAACAAAAAAGACCGCGACAACCGCAGCTTTGAATACGACACGTTGTCCGATCAATATGCCCGATTCCTCGAAAAAGAAATCCTGCCCGAAGTAGGCAAGAAATATAACTTGACGAAAGATCCCGACCAACGGGCGATAGGCGGTATCAGCTCCGGAGGCATCTGCGCCTTCACGGTGGCCTGGGAACGGCCCGATTTGTTTCGCAAAGTCTTGAGTCACGTGGGCAGCTTCACCAATATTCGCGGAGGCGACGTCTACCCGGGCTTGGTTCGCAAGACCGAGCACAAGCCGATTCGCGTCTTTCTTCAGGATGGCTCGGGCGATCTGGACAACCTGCATGGCAATTGGCCGCTTGCGAACCAGCAAATGGCATCCGCCCTCAAATTCGCCAAGTACGACTATCAATTTGTCTATGGCGACGGCGGCCACAACGGCAAACACGGGGGCGCTATTTTGCCGGAGTCGTTGCGCTGGCTATGGCGCGACAGCAAGGGCATCCTCTACGACAAGAACGAAGGGAAGTGATATGAAGCGTCTTTTTGTTTCCTGTCTTTTGCTGCTGACGTGGACCTCGGCATCACGCAGTCAGGATATGACCCTTTCGCAAATCTTAGTCGAAGGCCAAGGCTGGCACGCCGTGGACAAAAGCAGCGAATGGACGGAGCACCTGCTGGGTCAAGCGAAGGGCCAATGGAATGTCCGGTTGCCGGGAGGGCGTTCTTACGCCGCAATCTCGGGTAAACCGGGTCTGATATTCAATAACGACCCCGAAAAGAAAATGCTGGACGTCGGAATTAAAGTCACGGGCCTGACCCTGTGGCCCGACCAGGGTACGCTCGTTGCAGCCGAGGAGGATAGCAAATACCTGTGGGCATTCCGCATCGAGGCTGACGGTTCCCTGAGCGCCAAGGAGCCCTACTATGCTCTACGGACCAAGCCGGGAAAGAAGTCGGTCGGTACTAACGGATTGACCGTTGACTCGAAGGGCCGGCTCTACGCGGCCACAGAACTGGGCGTCCAAGTCTTTGATCCCACCGGCCGCCTCTGTGGCGTCATTTCCAAACCGGCGACGGGAGGACAACTTTGCACGCTCGCATTCGGGGAAGATGACCGGAGCTTGTTGTTTGCGGTTTGCAATGACAAGGTCTACTTCCGCAAGACGAATACGGAGGGCATCGTCGGCCGGGATGCGAAAAGCAAGTGAAGCGGCCTTGGAAGCGAATTCGCCAAGCTCATTTCTTCTTGATCCAAGCGCGTAGCTGGTCGATTTGATGTTCCGTAAGCCTTCGATCCGAGGGCAAGCCGTCGCGATCCTGATTGAGAGCCTCTCGTGCCGCAGTCCGGCCATCCTCAACTTGGTCGGATTCGATCAAGGCTTCGGCCAGCAGATAATAAAGGCGCGGATCATAAGGCTCTTTTTGGATGACTTCCCTAAGCCGCTCGGCGGCCAACTTGTATTGATCCTTCGCCTGATTCGGGACGTTGCTTTGCTTCGCTTTCTTGGCGAATAAGATCCGGAGCCGATATTCGGCCAAGGAGCCGTCCCGCCCTTCGGGGTCCAGCACCTGCCGAACCCGGGCGGCGTGCCAAGTGGCGTCGCGGCTCCATTCGCCGTTATAGGGCTCAAGTTGCCAAAGCCGTCCATACCAGTAGGCAAGATAAAGATGCAGCCGGGCGTCGCCAAAATCGCTGCGCATGCTTCCGCGATCTTGGTTGGCCTCGTCGGCATTTTCATTTTCCCCGAGGTTTCCACCGTCGAGACGAACTGCTTCCACGAGGTTTTTCAAAACTCTTCGTTGCAAAACGTCTTTGGCGCTTTTGATTTCTCGCTGTTCGGCGGGCTTTTTTTCATCTTCAAGGAATAGCCGCCCTGCCAGTAGTGCCCGATGAGTCGCCGTGGCGCTCGCCAGCACAGGGTAAACGACTGTCAAATAGCCGGCCACCGCCAAAGCAATCAGCAAGGGCAATGCCAGCACGGGACCGAACCAAGGCAAGGTCGATTCCCTGGCTAAGCGCTTGGGCAGGGCATTGAGGCAAAGCGCGGCTAAGACCCAATACGGTAAGGCCACGCTTGGCAACGACGTTCCGCCCAACATCGTCCAAGACCCGATTGCCGTGAGAGCGCCCCAGCCGGCCAGCCTGGCGATGGCGATTCGGGGCCAACTAATGCTGTCCACAAAAGCGAAGGCGGCAAACCATACAACCGAACGGATTCCCGCCATGGCGGCATCGTGAAGGATATCATGGCCGCTTTTGCCGTGGGCCTGTAGAAGAAAACCGAGAAGAAGACCGGCCATGCCGCCCAGGTAAAACTCCCATGGCGTCCGGGACGGGTCGGAATAGACGTCCGGCTCAGGATCCTGTGATTGCCACGATCCATAGGCGGCTCGAATGAACAAACCCAACACCAACAGCAACGCCCCCAATGCCAGCCAGCCGCCCGTGGCGGCCAGCTCCACATAAGAGTTCAAGGGCTGAGTCAAGTCATAAAGATGATGCGGCGGCAAATAACGGTCCACATAACGGTCGAAATTGCCGGGGCCGACGCCTAACCAGCCATGAGCCTCCATCATGCGGGCTGAGGCCGTCCAGGCGTCCCACCTTTCTTCCGCCATGCTCCGCAGCGGGATCTTCATGCCGAGCAGGACTAAACCGGCGGCCATTACGGCTATCCCGGTCAGGACCCATGTTCGAGAAAACTGCGGTCTCACCAGGGCCGAAGGCGCTTGCGGCTGGGATTTACTCCTCTTTGGTATTTGCGCACGATTTCGCTGCCACACAAACAATAGAAGCCCGGTGATCGCCAACGCAAAGAGAGGAATAAGCGTGGATGGAAAGTATCCAAAGCTCCATGCCATGCCGATGCCCAAGGCCAAAACGAGCACGGATGCGAGCGCGGACCGCCAGATAGGCCCGCCCCGGCACAGCGCTGCCCCGCCAAGAGCGATAGGCACTAGCATGCCAAGAAAACAGGCAAGGCTTGCCGGATCCTCAAAGGGGCTGCAATACGGCTGTTCGGAATACGAAACAGCACCCGAGTGCCATTCGGTTTCGGTCGGCAAGGCATGCAGGGAGCCGGTCGCCGCCGGTGCCTTGTGCCCGGTAAGGCTTTGGCAAGTAACCTGGGCCGAGACAGCCACGCCGGTGGCGAGCAAAACTGCCAGCAGACCGCGCAGCTCAGCAGAAGTCACCTGCAATTGGCGAACTAAAAAAAAGGCGACGAACATCCCCAGCCATTCCCAGGCAACCAGCCAGGCCGCGTGCTTATAACTGGCTTGTTGAGCGCTGAAGAATAAGAGGACTACCAAACCTAGAAAGCTTGCCTCCAAGAAACCGCTTTTCCAAGTCTTGGGTCGGGCGATGAGCAGGGTGATCGCCCACCCCACGCCAAGAAGGAGCCAACCAAATAAGAGGACGACGCCGCCCGGACCTGACCACGGTCGCAGCAAGCCGGGATCTTCGCCCGCGACCAGGGGGCGGGCGACGATCAAGGCGGTGGCGCCTGCAAGTAGCGCCCGCCGAAAAAGCATCACAACCGAAAGCCCTAACTTCGCGGGCCCGCCGGTATCCACAGGTTTGACAGACGTGGGTTGGCTCGTAGGGGTCTCCTTGTGATCGGCGCTCGGAAGGGACATGCCTATGGCTTTATATTCTTAACCTCGCGCAAGCGCCGACGATAAAAGTCCCGGGCTTCGAGGAAAAAAGCATGTACGCTGGGCTGCCGATAATCGGCATAAGTCCACGGCCAGGCTTCGAACTGACCCGCCTGATAGCGTAAGGTTACCTCCGCGAAAATGCCGTCTCGTAAGTAAATGCGATGCGCCTGATCCTTGGTGGTCGCCAACATGAATTTGCCCAAAGAGAGCAGTCCCGGATCCAGATTTAACGGGCGCGACTCGGGATATATTCCTTGGTTGGCAAGCTGCCCTTCGAGGGCGTTGGTGAGTTTTTTCGCCTCGGACAAGATCTCCGGGTTTACGAGGTTGTCAAATGCCCAGAAGCCTTTGCGCAGCCCTAGGCCCATGCTGGCTTCGTAATAGCTCGTTTGCGTAAACGCATAAGGAATGCTGCATAGCGCTAGAGGACCGAAGGCTTGCTCCAGGCGCTCGCCCGCCCAAGCCAAGGCATCCTTATTGCGACTGAACGCGGCGATTACAAGAAGGACAGGATCGGGCGCCCCTGATTTGACCATAGGGCATGAGGCTTCGGTTTATCTTTTCGCTGAGAGCCCGAGTGGGCGCAAGCGCCAGGCAATGATTGTTTGACAGGCCTCGATTTTAATCGCGCAGCTTTTTCTGTTTGAGCAGCGAGGCGATCCACTTGCGGTCTTCATCGGGAACCACTACGGGGGGATCGCTTTTATAGTCAAGTTTATGGCCGAAGTCGGCGTGATCATAGCAGCGCGTGAAAATGGTTTGCAGATCCAGGACGGTGTCGCGATCGTCCGGGGAGAGCGGCAGGCGAAATCGAGTTAGCGGCTTCTGTAGAGTGGCCGTATAGATCTCGTGGCGATCGGGGGAAGCGGCGCGGGTCAAGGTGACAGCGTAGTCCCATTTCTCTAATTTGTCGCGCGAATACTCGAGCATCGGCTTCCCTTGGAGCAACAGATCGATCTCCACCAAGCTGGCGCCCCGGCTGGCGCGGCGGCGATCCAAATACGCTTGCCGGCCGGCCGCGGTCGTCTTGTTCGTGGGACTGACGATTTCAATCAGCGTTACCAGGCGGCCGTCGCTCCGCTGGCGAATTTCAATGAATTCCTCAACGTGTTCTTCGCGAACCACGGAAGTGAAAAGGGCCTGCTCGTTGAAATAATGGCGTTGATTGATGCGCGCACGGTATCGATCCATAAGGCCGGGTTGAAGCGTTTGATGGAGACAGAGGATCATCTGTTGCTGAAAGAGGGGCCAAATTTTCGAATTCTCAAGATAAGGGTCCATTCCCGGAAACGGACTTGGCATGCGTGTTTCTCCCTTGAAGACGGGCCAATCCATGTAGCGCCATTTCGAACCGCCCGATCCGTAGGCTAAGCCGCACACGCATCCCTGCTCGATGAAATTCCCCCGGTTTCTGCGCCGGGTCCGCTTATGAAGTTCAGCTTGATCAAGGACTCCGATTCTAACAAGATTCCCGCCAGCTAGGCCAGAGTTTTGCCGGAAGATTTTTGAATCGCGGGCAAAGGGGAAGATGGGAAGACCGGGAAGGGCAAGATTGGAAGTTTCTGACATCAACCCGAAGCATGAGCGAGGCACAAGGGTTTGCCTCGCTCACGCTTCGGGTTGGTATGGGACTCACTTCGCTTTCATTGACTGAATGTTCTTTAGACAGTCGGTGAAGATCGCCCGCAAGCTCTCGTTGAGGTCTTTCTTCTCGAGCAGTTTGGTAAGGACGGGAATGGCTTCCGTCGCGTTTTTTCCCATGTTGGGCAGGGCGTTGGCGGCTGTCAATGCGGCAATGGGCTCCTTGTCTTCGAGAAGATCAATGACTTTGGAGGTGTAGGCGCCGGCTTCCTTGCCAATCACGCCCAGCGCCTTGGCGGCGTGAGCCCGGGAAGACATTTTCGGGCTCTTCAAGAAACTGGCAATTGCAGAGAGCTGAGCCTCCGAGAATCTGCCTTCGACGTACATGTAGGAGGTATGAGCCCAAATGCGAACCGAATCGTCCGTGTCTTTTTTGTAACGAACTTCCAACGCGGCCAGCACAGCAAGTTTGTCTGCTTCCGCCGCAGGTTGTCCGCACATTCCCAAGCCGGTTACGGCTTCCAGGCGGACGACGGAACAGTGGTCTTTGCTGGCTTCCACGAGCGCCATGACCGCGCGCACATCCTGAGGAAACTTGCCATCCGGTGCGCCGGCAACTCCAAGCGCCATGGTCGCAGCGCGGCGCAGTTCCCATGTAAGAGGGTCTTTGCTGGCATTAATCAACTGAGGTATCACGGGGCGCGCTTGGTTGCCGAAGAAGTAAAGCGCCATGGCCGAGTGAAACGCCATCAGCGATTGGCCGTCCGTCATCCTATTGGCCAACCGTACGATGGCCCGCTCCGTGTCCGCGCTGGTCAGGTAAGCGCTAAGGTAACCCAGAGAGGCCGCCGCATTGCCTTTGACGCTGGAGTCCCGGTGGTTCAATTGATCGATAAGAGCCGGCGCCGCCTTGGCGCCTTTCTTCCCGAAAAGGATGACCGTGCGAATAGCGTTTTCGCAAATGGCCGGGTCTGGCGATTTTATTTCCTTGATCCACTGTTCGAGCGTCTTCCCGCCAATTTCCTGAGGCTCTTTATCTTCCCCGGCCGAAAGTGGCGCAGGAGTTAAGACAAGGATTAAGGCGAACGCCAACCACAAGGAGGTGCGCATGGATACCGCTCCGCTATAAAACTTTCTTCCCCTTCTCTAAATTACCAGAGCTAAATAGGCCCTGGCAATGATGGAATCGGCACGCGTGACGGAATGGATGCGAGGTAGATCCCACAATTTCCGCGTTATTGCGTTTCCACGGCCCTCCTTAGTTGGGGTTACAGAGGTTAGGGAGAAATTACCCTTGGGCTGGTCAATCCCGGTCTATTCCAAAGAGCCCTGCTCTGCTTGGCCCCACCAGGCCTCCCAGGCCGCTAAGCCGCGTACGCCGACCGGCTCTCCATCAACGCACATCCAGTCGGACGTTCCCTGAAAGGCATTGTCGCGCCCCTGCCAAGCCGTGTTGCGCCAGGCGGTTTTCTCTCGATAGCCCGCGTAGCTGAGCACCGCTCGTTCAAAGACGAACTCGTTGCGGTAAGCGTGTACTGCAAGCGAAGCCGTTAGCCCTGAAAAGCTGACAACGCGCCCGGCCTGGATGCGGTTGTGTTCCAAGCTCAGACGAACCTGCATAGGCCGGCTCACTTCTTTTGCCCAAAACACTAACCCGGCGGCGTCCGGTTCAGTCGCGGTAACGCGACAGCGATCTAAGCTCACGGCAACCTGGCTCGCTTCGCCGACTTCCACAGACAATGCGGACCCTTCAGCGGTAATTTCGCTGTCCAGCATTTTCACTTCTGAACAATTTCGGCACACCACGGGAGAATGCCCGCGCGGAGCGCGGAGTAAACAGCCATTAATTTGTAGGGATGTATCATCGCAATAGATCAAGTGTGCCGTTGGAGCAGTTAAGGATTGCTCCGGGACGGAAGGCAATACCAATTCCAGACCCTGAAGAGTCAGCGGGCAATCGGCGGTAAAGAGCGCCTGTCGGGCTTGCGCGTCTTTCGGCGGCTCGAAATGCAGAATCGGTCGAACGTCTGAAGCCGCCATTATAGTAAGGGCTTTGCCGCGAAGATCGACCGGGCCCGATGTCAAATTCGGCCGAGCTTCGATGCGGACGGTATCCCCGTCCTGAGCCATGGCGATCGCTTCAGCCAAGGTGCCAAATGCGGCGCCGCTCCGCTGCACGACGAATGGGAGCACCGCTTCTTTCGGCGCAGGCGGCGCAGGCGCGTCCGCTGCGTGCTCAGTTATGACCTTAGGCTCAGTCCAATCTGCCCAGCGGATCACCCGCTCGTGATGTCGAACTGTCCAACCCATTCCCATCCCGAAGACTATTGCGAGGCTGACTTGCATAAGAAATCGCCCTGGTTTTCGCTTTAATGCCAAGACCGGACGAGCTTCGCTTTGGGTTTGGGGGGCATGCTCTAGCGGCCCAATTTCTTCCAACTTTTCATTCCTGCTAGGGCTGATATTCGTCGTACTGTTTTCGGCCGTGATTTGATCCACAACCGTATCGAAGCGTCCCTCGCTCCCTTTGTACAAGGCTTCGGCCACTTCACTAGGTATTTGATAGCGCTTGGCCGGATCTTTGGCGATGAGCTTCTGCAAAATAGCGACAACGGGCAAAGGGATTTCGGGCCGCAAAATCTCCGGCGAGGTCAACGGGTCCAGATGATGGCGGAGAAGTTTCTCCGTCCATGAGCCGCCCGGATAAGGCACCTGGCCGGTGAGCAGGAAATAGAAGGTACAGCCCAAACTGTAAAGGTCGCTGCGAATATCCGCGACGCGGCTGTCGTGAGCGACTTCAGGAGGCAGAAAATCCGGCGTGCCGGCTAAATGGCCCGCCTGGCCGCCGTCCTCGCGCTTTCGCGCCAGACCGAGGTCGAGGATTTTCACAACGCCTTGCCATGCCGTCTGGGGCAGCGGCTCGTCTACGTCGATCTCCACGCCTGCAAGGAGAAGATTAGTCGGCTTAATGTCGCGGTGTACAAGTCCACATTCGTGCAAGTATTGCAATCCCAGCGCCGCTTGACGGATGAAGGAGCAAGCCAAGGCCACCGGCAAGGGGCCTGTGCGGCGAACGAGCCGATCCAAGTCAATGCCGGCGATGTATTCCATCGCCAAGAAATAAAGGGCTCCCACGCGTCCGGCATCATAGGTGGTAACAATATGAGGATGGGTCAACTTCGCGGCCGCTTGGGCTTCGCGGCGCAAACAATCGATATGAAGCCCGGTTTGTTTGTTGCGGCCTGGCGGCAGCGTGGGAAAGAGTTCGAACCCTTCTCCCGGACAAAGCGTTGGAGGACAAATCACGAACGGATTGCCCGCCAGAATCTTGAGTGCGATGACACGTTTCATCCAGCGATGCCGGGCCTTGAATACGTGCCCCATACCGCCGGCGCCCAGCGGTTCCAGGACTTGGTAGGGTCCAAGAAGCAGGCAGGGTCCGCGGCCCGCGAGAATCTGCTGCGCTTGGAATTTGGTGAGCCAGCCTTTGTCAAGTAATCTGCCGGCCCAGATATGGGGCACTGCCGACCGTTTGGAGATTTGCCGAGTTAACCAGTCGAGACGGCGACGCGGCAATAGCCGCGCGGTTTGGAGAGCCGACAGCAATTGCTCGGGAGAGCTAGGCGGCAGAGAAAGTCCGGTGCGGCTTCTCATCCTGATCGGTCGCCATCCCATCGTCGGGAGGGATTAGTGTACGTCCTGTACATGCACGCATGAGCGAGTGTTAAGTTAAGCGATAAGCGGAGGTGCGCCCAGAGATCTTTCGAAGACAAGAACAATTGACCGTAAGCCGATGTCACGAGTCGCGGATTAAACGCTGTGGTTGCTGCAGCTAGGAAATTGGGATTTTTTTCGCGCTTATGACGATCAATTAACTCCCGCGCGACGTGCCGTATCCGGATCAATCGTCTGAAGAGCGGTGGCTGCGGTGGAGCGGACCTTCACCCCTTCAATGTCCGGTTCTTCATTTTCGAGTAGCAGACGGGCAGGAGAGGTCATTTCAGGCCACGACCATTCGGAAGGGAATGGGGTGCTGATAATTCCAGTTTGCCGATTGTTCCAACGCTCCACCTTGAACTTGCGGTTTTTGTCCATCCACATGGCAGTCAAAGCCGGTACGGCGGATTTAGCGTTCGGCCCAAGTTCGCCCAACGCCCAGGCTGCTGAAATGCGAACTTGGTCGTTGCTGTCTTTCAGGGCGTCTGTCAATTCTTTCACGGCAACCTTTGACTCGGGAGCCATCATGCCCAGCGCGCGGGCCGCGCATTGCCGGACACCCAAATCTTCGTCCCACAGGGCTTTCGCTAGTGGCGCCACAGCCATTTTCGCCGTCGAACCGGTTTGGCCCAGCGCCCAGGCCGCGACTTGACGAACCTTGGAGCTCTTGTCCTCCAATGCCTGGATGAGCGGCCCAATGCTCTCCGGGGCTTCCGGCCCTATTCGTCCTAAGGCATAGGCAGCAGCGCAACGAGCAGCGTCATCAGCATCCTTCAGCGTGGTGATCAACTGGGACGCTGTTCCCTTGGCGCTTACGCCAATTTGACTCAGCGCGAAGGCGGCACAGGCCCGCACCTTGGCATGGTTATCCTTCAAGGCCTCGCCTAGGGCGCTTACTGTATTAGATGTCCCAAGGTGCGTATTCCCAACGGCTAGGGCCGTCACGCGCCGAACTTCCGGGTCCTTGTCGGAAAGAAGAGCGATCAGGGCGGCTTGGGACCCCGAATTCCCGCCTCCCAAAAGGCCAACGGCATGAGCGGCAGCCATACGAATGCCCGGCTCTTTATGAGTTAGGGCATCGAGCAGAGGCTGCTCCACCTCGCATCCAGTCTTTCCCAAGGCTTCTGCGATGTCGTGAGCGCAGCCATTACCATGGACGGGCAAGGCTTTCATGAGAGCTCGAGCAGCATCTTTAGCATTCGTCCCAATCAGACCTAATGCTTCGATAGCAGAATTAAAAAGTTCGGGGTCGTGAGTTTCCACAGCCTTGATCAAAGCCGGCACGCCACCTTTTGCTCTGGGACCGATCTTTCCAAGCGCCTCTACCGCCTCGCGGCTGACTTGGGCTTCGGGATCATCCATGGCATTGACGAGGAAAGGAACTGATGCTTTGGCCGGGGGGCCGATTTCTCCAAGCGCTCGCGCAGCAGCTAAGCGAAGTTCGTGACCGTCTGATTCGAGAGCTTCAATAAGAGCCGATACCGCTGAAGCTGCATCGGAACCCATGTAGCCAAGTTGCTCGGCGACTTCTTTGCGGCAAGGGCAAATCGGATCTTTAAGAGCAGTAGCCAGAGCCACTACTCCGACGTTGCCGATCCTTCGCAAGCTTCTCATAGCTGAAAAGTCGGGATCAGGGCCGTACAGGAGATTGGATAATTCAGGAACAGCTTTTTTTGCTTTCAGATCACCAAGTTCATAGGCGGCCTCACTGCGAGTAGCTTCGTCGTGGAGCGCCTCGATTAACGGCTTTGTGTCCGTGTCAATGCTTGCCAGCGCGATAGCAGCGGCAATTCGTACGTTAGGCTCCTCATCTTTCAAGGCGAGGTGCAGAGGACGAACTGCTTTTTTCCACTGTTTGCCGATGGTTTTTAGCGCGCGAGCAGCATATTCACGATTTAGCTTGTCCTTGTCTTGGAGTGCTTCGATGAGGGCTTCTGTAGCCTTTATTGGCGGCGGTTCCATAAATCCCAGAGCACATATGGCCGACTGCTTCAAATCAGGATCTTCGCCTTTTAGGAGTGCCATCAATACCGGCGTGGCCGGTTCTCCGATTCGACCCAGTGCCGAAACAGCGAGGTGACGGAGCCTTTTGTCTTTGTGGCGTAAATATTCAATCAGATGAGGTATCCCCGCCTCTCCGATCATTTCCAAGGTATATCCGACTTCGCAGCTTCCGAGATGATTACAAATGTCAGGATAAGACTCCATTATCTTGGGGATCGCGATTTTTGCTTCTGGGCCTATTTCTCCCAACACGTATATAGCAGACAAGCAGGCTCCATGGTCTAGGGCTTCCATGAGGGCCGGCACCGCGCTACTTGCATCAGAGCCCATCTCACCGATAGCGTAAATCGCCCGGTAGTCGTATTCACCATTCTTATCTTTAATGGCCGCGATCCAGGCGCTCAGAGGCTTGCCCTTGTAGATAGGATCTTTGGTTATCTGTGCCGCGACTGGGCGACTTTGAGCAAACAGGAAAATCGTAAATCCGATAAAAGCCAACCGTGAAATTCGCATGGCGCCCTCCAATGGCGAACGCGGAAATGGAGTCGAGGGGCGAACCCATTTGGATCGACATTATCCGTATTTGGGGAAGTATCACAATAGGGGGCTGCACTGAGCTAATTTGTGATCCGCCACTTAAATCCGCCGCCTGTATTTATCTTCCGGCCCAAAGCTTCGCATTTTCTCGCTAGCCCAAACTTGCTACAATCACCACCCTGACCTCTCTTCCCGGATGACGGCGGCCATTTCCCAGCCTCCCGCCACGGGCCGATCCTATTGCAGCCACACCCTGGGTTCGAGGGACCTCATGGCCGAGCGCTCGTTCGTTCATTTGCATTGCCACAGCCATTACAGCCTTCTTGATGGAGCTAGCCGAATTCCGGAATTAGTCGCCCGGGCCAAAGACCTGGGGATGAATGCCCTGGCCCTGACCGACCATGGCAACCTTTATGGGGCCATCGAATTCTACCGTGAGTGCAAGGCGGCCGGAATCAATCCGATCATCGGCTACGAAGCCTATATCTCCCCGGGCAAACGCACCGAACGGGAGGCCCGGCGGCGCGGCGAAGCCGGCTACCATCTCACCCTCTTGGCCCGTGACCTGCAAGGTTTTAAGAACCTGGTGAAGATGGCATCCGTGGCCTTTCTAGAGGGGTATCACTATGTGCCGCGAATCGATAAGGAGCTTCTCGAAGCGCACCATGAGGGCATTACCTGCTTAAGCGGTTGTGCCTCGGGGGAATTCAGCGATTTTATTCTCAAAGATCAGCTGGACGAAGCGACGAAACTCGCCGAGTGGTTCGCCAAGGTGTTCGGCAAACATTTCTACATCGAAATCCAAAACAACGGCTTGCCGATCCAGCAGCAGTGCGCCGAGGGAGCGATCGCTATTGCGCAACGGCTGGGCCTGCCGTTGGTGGCGACCAGCGACGCCCATTATCTCTGCCAGGCAGACAGCGACGCGCACGATGTTCTCTTGTGCATCAATACCGGCCGGATCCGCAGCGATCCCAATCGCATGCGCTATGGCAGCGATCGCTTCTATGTGCGGCCTCCGGAGGAAATGTACGAGCTGTTTCCCGGCCATGAGGACGCCGTGCAGCGGAGCCAGGAAATCGCGGACGGCTGCTCTATCAAGCTGGACTTCAAGGCCCGCCACTTTCCCGTTTTCACGCCGCCGGCCGGGAAGAAACCTGAGGACTTTTTGCGCGAGATCTGCCTCCAGGGACTGCGTGAGCGCTATGGCGAAAATCCTTCTCAGACGGTCGAAGACCGGTTCGAACTGGAATTAGACATTGTTTGCCGAATGGGGTTTGCCAGCTATTTCCTAATCGTCTGGGATTTCGTCCGCTTTGCGCGCGAAAAAGGAATTCCGGCGACGGCCCGCGGCTCCGCCTGCGGCGCCCTGATCAGTTACGTGCTGTATTTGAGCCATGTCGATCCGCTGGAATATGATCTGCTATTCGAGCGTTTTCTCGATCCCAATCGCTCCGAAGCTCCCGATATCGACATCGACTTCTGCCAGGAAGGGCGTGAGGAAGTAATAGCCTATGTCCGCCAGCGCTATGGGGAAGCGAGCGTGGCCCAAATTGGCACGTTTGGAACCATGGCAGCCCGTGCGGCGATCAAGGACGTCGGCCGGGTGCTCGATGTGCCGTTGGCGCGCGTCACCCAACTGACCGACATGATTCCCAAAACTTTGGGCATCACCCTGGACGAGGCCCTCAAGCAAAGCGGCGACTTGCGCGAGCAATACGGCAAGGACCCCCAGGTTCGCGAACTGATCGACATCGCCCGCAAGCTGGAAGGGACGAACCGCAACGCCGGCACGCACGCCGCGGGCGTTGTCATCGCCAATGGACCCCTGACCGACTACGTGCCGCTCCAGCGCGTCATCCGCAAAGGCGACGATGCCGGCGCGAAACGCGATGAAGCCGTCATGACGACGCAATGGGTGATGGGCGATCTGGAGAAAGTCGGGCTGCTCAAGATGGACTTCTTGGGCCTGCGCACCTTGACCCTGCTCGACAACGCCGTCCGCCTCATCAAGAAGACCCGAGGCATAACTATTGATTTGCACAACTTGCCGCTTGACGACCGTTCAACTTACGCCCTTCTTCAGCGCGGCGACGCCAAAGGCATTTTTCAATTTGAATCCGATGGCATTCGCGAATTGCTCAAGCGCATGAAGCCCGACCACATCCGCGACCTCATCGCCAGCACGGCACTCTACCGCCCTGGACCGCTGCAAGGCGGCATGGTTGACGCCTATGTTAACCGTAAACACGGGCGTGAGAAACCCGATTACCCGCATCCGGTGATGCGCGAAATCCTGGCTGAAACCTACGGCATCATGGTTTATCAAGAGCAGGTCATGCGGATTCTCAATCGCCTGGGCGGCATTGAGCTTTCCAGTGCTTACGCCTGCATCAAGGCAATCAGCAAGAAAAAACAGGAGATCATTGATGAGCGCCGGACGGAATTCCTTCGGGGCGCCCAGGAACGCGGAGTCAGGGAAGATCAGGCTCGGGCGATTTTCGAATTGATTACTTTTTTCGGCGGCTACGGTTTTAACAAATCGCATTCTGCCGCGTATGCGCTGGTTTCCTATCAGACGGCTTATCTGAAAGCCAACTTCACCGCCGAGTTTATGGCCGCCTTGTTGTCCAGCGAGATCGAAGACGGCAACAAGCGCGACATCATGGTTCAGCACATCGAGGATGCGCGGCGGCTGGGGATCGAAGTGCTGCCGCCCAGCGTCAATGCCAGCGAGGCGGAGTTCGCGGTCGTTGAAGGTAAAATCCTCTTCGGCCTGACGGCGATAAAGGGAGTCGGGCGCGGGGCGGCCGACAATATCGTGGAATCGCGCCGGCAAGGCGAGCCGTTCCGGGATATCTTTGAATTCTGCGAGCGCGTCGACAGCCGTATCGTTACGAAAGGGGCCATTGAGAAACTGATCAAAGCGGGCGCCTGCGATGCCTTTGGACGACGGTCCCAGCTCTGGGCTGTCTTGCAACGAGCGATTCAAGCCGCGGCCACCCTGCACGACGATCGCCGCGTCGGCCAATCCAGCTTGTTTGGCGCCTTCGGCGACTCGGATCAAAGCTCTCAGGCGGCCTTGGAGACATTGCCCGGCATTCCGGAATGGCCGGAAAACGAAAAGCTCAAGAATGAAAAAGAAGCGCTCGATTTCTATTTTTCGAGCCATCCGCTGGCTCAGCATGAGGAGGATTTACGCCGTTTCGGCAATACCACGCTCGAAAAACTGAAGGACATTCCGACGGGCCACGAAATCGTCCTGGGCGGCATGCTCACCCAGGTGCGCCTCATGAACACCAAGAAGGCGCGCAACGGCAATAGCCGGTACGTTCGCTGCAAGCTCGAAGATCTCAACGCAGCCACCGAGTGCGTCATGTGGCCCGACGATTACGTTCGCTACAAGGATGAATTCGTCGAGGATCGCGTGTGCTTTGTCAAAGGAACGGTGGAGCGGACGCGCGACGAGCCCGGACTCATTCTGACGCAGATCCTCAGCATTGAGCAAGCTCAACGGGAACTGACCAAGGGTCTGGTCCTTTCCTTGACGCTTGGCCGGCATGGAACCGAAATAATCGACGCCATTGGCCGCGTTCTCAAGCGAGCGCCGGGGCCATGTCCGGTCTATATTCAGGTTCGCGATGGCGTGGGCAAACGCAGCGTACTGCGGGCGGGCGATATTTTTCGGATTAACCCGGCCAACGTTGCAACATCCGAGTTGGAAACCATCCTCGGCAGCGGCTGCGTCAAATTTTCCGGGCCAGTGAACGGCAACGGCAGAAATGGGAAGTAGAACGGATTCTGAAGCTCTCGCCACCTGACCCTCTTGCCCAAGTGATGACCCTGTTGCCCAACTGATGACCCTGAGACGGCTTAGGCAACTCTCGCCCTGACGTCTATTTGCAGAGCCGAGCGCAGATCAAGCGCTAACCGGCTCGGAGGGGGGGTGTCCGGGGGTTGAAATGAAACGAAACCGGGGCGACTCTGACTGCCTAAGTATAAGGTGGAACGAGCGTGCTAGGGAAGCGCGGTTGCGATGCTAGACCGTCTGGGCCAACCTTTGCGACCCTGTGGCCCAAGTGACCCACCCTGTGGTGCACCGCCCGCGCGCCAGAGGGTCAGGAGGGTAATAGCGGAACGGCTCTTTCGGGGGCCTACAACCTTGAACGCGGTCCCGCCCCCGAGGTGCTAATTCTTCTCCTGGGTGTTTTCCTTTTTCTTCTTGGCGTGGTCTTGCCGGAATTTCTTGAACTCTTCGAGGGTGACGAAGCCATCGCCGTCGGCGTCCATTTTCTTGAATACTCGTTCAATGAGTTCCGGCTTATCCTTGAGCTTTCCTTTGCCCAGGTTCGCGATTCCTTTGAATTCGTCAAGGCTGAGCTTGCCATCCTTGTTGGTGTCCAGCTTCTTAAAGATCTTTTCTGGATTGCGTTTTTTACCTTTGGCGCCGTCTTCATCGGCCCGGACGGCGCCGGCGAATACGAAAGCGCTGGCTAAACTTAGGACGCTCAGATATCGAAACATGATTGTTGGCCTCCTTTGGGTTGGCGTGGCTCTGCATCACTTCAAACCCCGTTGGAGAGGCTTGGTTCCGGGCAGCGCCTGCCTAAAGGAGAATCTGAAGTTTTCTTGCCCCGTATAGCAGATCAAGCCCCCGTGCGCTGAGGAGCCGGGCGTGCCTTATCGAAGCCAAAGAAGGCTAAGAAGCCGACCAGAAAGATGACCGCCATCGACCGGAGTGCCTCGCGGGGATTGACTTTGGACGTGCCGGCCCGGCGATTTTCGAAGATTATCGGCGTCTCGCCAATGCGGGCGCCGGCTTTACGGCAGCGGTAAAGCACTTCTTGCTGAAACGAGTAGCCTTTCGACCATAGGTTCTTAAGGTCGACTTGCCGTAGTTTGGAAACGCGATAGCAGCGAAAAGCGCCACTGGTGTCGCGGGCCGGAATACGCATGAGGAGACGAACGGTGGTGCCCACCCCCCAACTCATGATCCGTCGTGCTAGAGGCCAGTTTTCCGAACCGCCGCCTTTGATGTAGCGCGAGCCGATCATGATGTCGTTTTTCTTCATGCCGGCCAAAATGGCGGGCAGATAACGCGGATGATGGCTAAAATCCGCGTCCATGTTCACCATGAAATCGTAATCGTGATCCATAGCATAGCGCATGGCGGCTAGCGTTGCCGTGCCCAGGCCTTGCTTGCCGGGACGGTGCAAAACATGGATGCTTGGATTGCCGGCGGCTAATTCATCGGCTACTTTGCCGGTGCCGTCGGGGGAGTTGTCGTCGATGACCAAGACGTCGGCTGAAGGGATCGCCTGCTGGATTTCCTTGATGAGCGGAGTGATATTTTCACGTTCATTATAGGTGGCCAATGTTACCAGGATGCGCGGCGCGGCGGCGGTTGGCGGCACGGAATGTCCCCATTTGGCATTGCGGCTTGCGTTTCGTCTAGCTTTCAAACTATCTTACTATATTCACCAGGTCCGGTTCGGATGCGCCACGGGCTAAGCGAGTGTTGCTCATGTCAACGACGATCCCTATCATCTGTCCGCACTGCAAGAAAGTAAGCAAAGGTCCTTCCGAGCTGATGGGCAAGAAAATTCGCTGCAAAAACTGCCGCGAGATCTTTACTGTTGAAAGGATCAAGCAAGCCTCTCCTAAGGCTCCGTCTCGCAAGCCCACTAAACCGCAGCAGGAAAAAGAAGAAGCCCCTGTCCTCTCAATCGCCGAGGAAGAGGAGGATGAAGGAGAGGCCCGGCCTTACGCAGTGACCGATATCGACTTGACGCCCCGGTGTCCGCATTGTGCCAATGAGATGGAAGAAGGGGCCATCATTTGCGTTCACTGCGGCTACAACACCCAAACCCGCGAACGGTTCCAGACTCGCAAAGTAATCGAAAACACCGGAATGGACATCTTTGTGTGGCTGCTGCCCGGAATCCTCTGTGTCATTGTCGTCCTTTTATGCATTGCCGGGATCGTCTATGCCTGGGTCAAATTTGACGATCATTACGCGGCCAACAAGGAGGAATGGTGGGTAGGCATGGTATTTGGCATGTTTGCCAAGATTTATAGCTCCGTTATCGAGCTTTTTATCCTGTATTTTGCCGCGATGTTTGCGATCAAGCGACTCATCCTGCATCCAACGCCGCCAGAAAAGATCGTGCATTGAATTTTGTTTTGGGTCAGAAGCCTCCCTTGAGCCCGAAGCGCCAGAGAGCGAGAATCAAACAAACCTCAGGCGTAAGGCGCGTGGCCCTCGCTGGCTTGCCTGTCGGGCTCAAGCTGAATCGGCTATGGCAAAATCGAAGACGTTGTAACCCCACGCCGGCAAATCGATGAAAAGACCGTTGCAGGCGAGTTCGCCCCCATCGCGTTCATAGATTGACGATCCCATCAAATCGGTAAGCGTGAACTTTTTGCCTGCCAGATCGGCGAACGGCAGCTCGATCCGGCATTGACCTCGTGTCGGGCCGAAATTGACGACAACCAGCGTCGTCTTGGCGTCGCCCTCCCAAGAAAAGGCGAGGTAAAACCACCACGTTGGATTGCCATCCCAGGCGGGCCGGCAGTGGAGGAGGCGCCAATGACCGGAGTTTAGTTCGGAGCGCTTGATGCACTTCAACAAACGCTCATAAAAGGCTTGGATATCAGAATCCAATCCTTCGGCCGGCCGACGGCCCAGGTGCATGGACACTTTGATGCGGCGTCCTTCGAACTGCCCGTCGTGAAATAAACGAAGCCCCGGGACGAGGAAAGTCACAATGGCCGCCGCCTGGTGAATCGGCCAGTCAAACATGCTAGCGGCCCGCGGCTCATCATGATTTTCGAGGAAGCGGACCGATTTTTGTTGAAAGCCAAGGTCGGCGTTGAGATGCCCGCGGACGCCGGCGGCATCCCGCGCCCGCAAGCGGTCGTAGAGCCTTTTGTCGTAGGTGTAATCAAATCCAAGCTGTTGTAGCGTCCCTTCAAGGTCCCAGTACACTTCGGCCATGAACAGAAAATCGGGATATTCCGCTCGAATGGCGTCAATCGCCTCAGGCCAAAAAGAGCTATCCACCGGAGCAGAGCCGTCGTGCGGGATGGAAGCGTCGCCCCAAGTCTTTCCAAAAACATCGGGAAGAAGCAGCATGGCCATGTCGCAGCGGACGCCATCCCCTAGAGCAGCCACTTTATGCAACTCCTTGATCATGGCGGCGCGCAGGGCAGGATGCCGGTAGTTTAATTGCAGCGTGTCGGGCCAACCGGGGAAATAAGGATCCCGGCCGTGGGCCAGGATCAGCCAGCGGTCCGCTCCTTCAACCCGGCAATAATTCTGGGGATTGCGCGCGAGGTCCGTTTCCGTGCCTTCAATGAAATACTCCGGATGCGACTTCACCCAGGGATGATCCAGGGCCACATGATTGGGCACAAAGTCAAGCAGCAAACGGATGCCGCGCTGCCCAAGCTTCTCCCGGAAACGCGGCAAAGAGTCGCGATTGCCGAAATCCGCATGCAAGGCATAGTCGTAAATCGCGAAAGGGGATCCGGAGACATCGGCATCCCTGAAGTCGTGTAAAGTTGCCCGGTACTCCTGGCGCCACTCCGGCTGCGTAAGCGACACTTGGCGGCCCGCCGGTCCGGTCTGCCAAGCGCCTAGTAGCCAGATCCGGTCGAATCCCAAATCGAGAAAACGGTCAAGTTCGGCGTCGGGAAAGTCGTCGAGCGTGGCGCGCTTTCCTAATCGGTCCGAAAGTTCCCCCAGGCAGATTCGCGTATTGATTTGATAGAGCGACGGATTGAGTGGGTGCGGCATCAGGTCGGACTCCAGTTTCCCCCGAGGGCGGTTCTTCACTATAGGGCATTTTCCAGCCGCCTTATCGGTAGGCAAAGCGCCTTGAACTGACACTTCACGCCAAGCCCATAGATTTATTGTCCCCCCGGAATTGACCGAGCTGCGAGCGGGTCGCCAGGATTGAGTTGGCTTTGGCCAATTGCCATTCTATGACCTATCCTTTTGAGACCGCTCTAGGGACATTGTTTCTCGATCTTCAGGAAAACGTGTTCGAACCCTTCGGCCGTCCGCGGGAGAAACCGTGGCAGGACCTTCCCAAACCTATCCCATGAATGTCCCCCGCACTAGTCTGCATCTCGATGGCCAAGGCGAGTCACTTCCCCAAGATATCACCCCGCTTCCAAGCAATTTGGACACGCCGGCTCCCAATAGCACCTCCGTCTTTGACGCTCGGGCTTTGGACGGCTACAAATTCTTGAACTCGTTGGGACGCGGTCCGCTGGGCGAGTTGTGGAATGTGCGGACACCGGAAAGCGGAGCCGGCCTGGCCCGCATCGTGTTCAACCCGCATCAAAGGGAAAGCCCCAGTAGCGAGGCCCTTTCTTGCTTGGAAAACCCGGGGCATCCCTCCCTAGTTTCCTGGCGGCTGGTCGCTCGCCAGCCGGAGCGATGGACGTTTGCAGCCGATATCACGGGCGCAACGTTGCAAGATCGCTGCCAGCAATGCCGCGATCAGGGCCAACCTGGCGTCCCGCGGGCCGAGCTTCTGGACCACTTGCACGGCGTAGCCCAGGCGGTCGATGCGTTCTACGAGCGTTACGCAGTCCCGCACGTGCGGCTTAATCCGCGCTCGGTTTGCCTGCAAGATGACCAAGTGAAAGTGTTAGACGCCGGACTCGTTGCGGCCTTTGCAGCCTGGACCGGAGAGAGCTATTTTGGCTGCAACCCGCGCTTCGCCGCGCCGGAGCTCGCTGACAACTGCCTGAACAGGACCTCGGATGTCTACAGCCTGGCGATAATGTACACGGAACTGCTCACGGGTTGCTCGCCTTATCGCGGCCAGAGTCCGCGCCAGGTGCTACAGGCTCGACTCAAGGACCGGCCGGATTTGACTTTGCTGCCTGCCGGGGTACGCGGGCTTGTCGCCCGGGCGCTTCATGTCCAACCGGAGCGGCGTTTTTCCTGCTGTCTTGACTTCATCTCGGCCTTGGAAGGCCGGGTCAAAAGCGATCCGATAAAAGTGCAGCCGGCCAGCCTGGTGCTGCCGTCGCTCATAACTACCCACCCGGATTCCGCCGTATGGTCCGTCAATTCCCCGTTGCCGGCGCCGCAACAATTCGTCGCCGATCTTGTCGCGACCGCCGGCGTGCTCGAAGTGCACGCTCGGCCGGACATCCGCTGTCAATTGGAGCCGGGCGAAATGCTTCTCTACCGCTGCGGGGCGCGCATTGTCCCGGAGCTTGCCCGGCTCAAGGTCGCCGGGTTTTGCCAGCGCTGGCGGGGACAAATCGTTTCTACAACCGCCGACGTGATGGTCATTCAGATCAACAGCGGGGCGACCTGGTGGCAGAAGTTTCGCAACAGACTCTGCGGCCTGAAATTGGAACTGCGCATGATTCGCTCGCCTATTCTTGAATCCCAATTGATGGAAATCGTGATTCGCATTTATCCCTTCGGCTGCACGCGCGAGTTAGCGGACGACCTTCTCGGGCAGTTTGCCCCGCTTCTGGTATGCAGTTTGCGCGACTATTTGCAGGCCGGGGCGGAGCAGCGGAACACGGAACGCCTTTACTTTCCTCACCAGTTACGGGTTACCTCCGTCTTGGCCGACCAGTCGCTCGGCGAAAGCTTCGACTGCCAAGGCAAGGACGTCTCCAGCACCGGCATGGGCTTCGTTGCGGATCGGGAAATGCCTACGTCGCGCATTTACATCAATCCGGCCGTTCCCAATGCCGCGCCGCGCGCCGCCGTCCTCGCCAACATCGTTCGCGTTCATGAACGTGGCGACGGCCTCTTCGAAATGGGCGTCCAATTCGACCTGGAATAAGTGCGAAAGTTAATTCAGCGCTCGATGGGGATTAATTTCTCCATGTTCGCATGGCTCTTAGTCCGTCGTCCCACCCTGAGAATGGTTATTCGAAGCTGAGACTTCCGTGGTTTGAGAGCTCTTTTTTTTCTGCTTCGACTTATCCAAAGCTTTGATGGCATCGCTGGCAAGGCCGGCGATGATTGGGCTGGGATCTTCCAGCAGCTCGCTCAGGTCGGACGCCAGCGCAGCGTCGCCCTTCATGACGCAGGCCTCAATGGCTGCCTTGCGCATTTCCTCATCATCATCCGCCAACTTGTCGCGCAACGTCTCGGCCGTCATCATGCTAAGGCGCTGAGCGAGAGCCTGGCGCGCCTTGTCTTGAAAATCCTTCGGCAGTTTGCGAATGGCATCGGCCAAGGCGACGCTATATTCGGGACCTTCACCCTCTTTAAGAGTGTTCAAGACGGCGTCTCGATGTTTGGCTGGGGCGCTCGTGAGTCGATCCCGCAGCTTAGCGGCCACGACCTCCAGTCCGGCATGCGGGAAGAGTTCCTGCCAGGCTCCTGGGGCCGGTCCGGCGTCTTGGCCGGTCAATTCGCGAAGGGCAAAGAGGACGGCTTCCCGTTGAGGATAAGTCTCCTCGTTCTCCAGCTTCTTCCGTAGGTCGCGTGCCTTCTTTTCCGGCATATAGCGTAGGCGGACCAAATAATCGTAGCGCACGGGAGCGGTCAATGTAGTGCCTGTGCGCGCCTCCGGCTGGCCGACCGAAAAATCTTGCCGAATAAAGGCTATGTCGGCACGAACCAAGAGGGATTGCGACGGGCCGGTGGTTACGCCGCCTCCTCCCCAAAGCGAAGGCCCTTTACTTCCTTGCCCTCTGACAGTTTGTAAGGGGTCTACCCCGATCACGCCGTCATCGCTCGCCGTCACCGCCGGGGCATGGCATAACAAACAATTTCCTATATGATTGGCACGCACGAGCTCCCTTTGAAATCCTCCTGAGCTGCCCGCGCTCACGGGTATCAGCGGGTCCGGTTCGCTCAACATGACAACCAATTGCGAAATGGTTTTGTCTTGGCGCCCATCTAAGGCCACGAGCGCTTCCGCGGCATGGTCCGAAAAAGCCGGCATCGGATAGCGAAGCGCTTTGAGGAAAATGGGCAAATAGTGATCGGGGCTCCTTTTCTTAAGAGCGGCCAAGGCTGCCTCGCGGACGTCGGGGGCCAGATCAAAGACCGCTCGCTGGGCAAGGGCGACCGTCGCCTGTTTTTCCGGTATCTCCGCCAGCATATCCACCAGCAGGGCCCGCAGCGGTTTATCCTCATGCATCAGAATTTGCATCATGGCGGGGATGGCTTCATAGCGGAGCCATTCGGGCCGTTTGCCGCGCATTTCCATGCGCAGGGTTTCCCGCAATAGCGTTAGGTCGCCGGGGCGGCACCCTTCCACATCGACCGGAGCAGCCGCATTCAAGTAGAGCTTGAGCTTGGGACCGAGCTGGGCCAGCGTCCTGGCTTCTTTGGGGCTAATCTGACACGAGCTTCCTTGCCGGAAAGGCAGACCGCCAAGGTCGGGTCGGGTGTTAATGATCGGACTTGCATGTTTGAGATTGATGAGCCGCGCTTCTTGAAGCGTGTCGCCGGCCAGAGAGCCGCGTATCCACTTTCCCCAATTGGCAAGTACCCGGGAGGCCGTGTCGCCAAGGCCGATTTGCTTTACCCAGGCCAGGTCCTTGCGCAGTTCCTCCTCGCTCTTGGTCTGCCGGCGCTTTTTCACGAGGCCTACATACCTGTTCGAGCTATCAGACTCTTCGGGCTTGGCGGCAGGCTTGGGCGGATCGGCCGGAACATTGTTTACTAGCTGCGCCTTCCGTTCTAAATCCGGCTTGGCAATAACCGGCTCGTCCTCCGTCTCTTCGGAATCATCATCAGCTTTGGCCGCTTCGGCGTTTTGTGCCAGTGCGGTCGGAGACGGTTGCCAATCCGCCGCCGGCTCCTTTTCTTCCTCAGCATTCGCATTGGAAGCCATGTTGTTTTCAGGGCGTGAGCGGGTTTGGCTAAGGGCGGCCCAGGCAACCGCCAGGCTCACCAGCGCCAGATAGAGGGCGCTAAACCCATAGGCCCAGCGCTTATTACGACGGCGACCGGCGGCATTTCGCAAAGACGACGAAGGGCCAACGGGTTTTGTCTTATGTGGCTTTCGTTCACTATTCGGTTTGGCGGCCGGCTCCGATATTAATGCCGGCGAAGTTGCAAAGGTTTCCGAAGGTCGCTCCACCGAATTCGGCGGCGCATGGCCTGGCGCTTCAACGCCCGACTCGTCCTTATCGGAGCACAACGGCACCAGAAGCCCGGTTTGACAATTGGGACAAATGGCCGACTTGCCGGCTCGCGTAGCCAAATCCGATAGCGCGCGTCGGCAGCTCTGACAATGAAAGTAAATGCGCATTGGACCACCTTCCTGCAATCCCCATCCCTCTTCCCCAAGAGGAATCCATTGTGGGCGAGGTATCCATTGGCAGTCGAAGACTAATTCTTCGCCGCCGAAACTTCGGTCGTTTGCGCGTTCTTTTGTTTTGTTTTGGACTTGTTCAAGACCTTAATGGCATCGCCGGCTAGGCCCGCGACTGCGGGGCTAGGATCTTCCAGCAGCTCACTCAGGTCGGACACCAGCGAAGCCTCGCCCTTTATGACGCAGGCCTGAATGGCGGCCTTGCGGATTTCCACATCGTCGTCGGCAAACTTGTCACGAAGCGTCTCGGGCGTCATGCGGCTTAGGCGCTCGGAAAGCGCTTGGCGGGCCTTGTCTCGAAAATCCTTTGCCAATTTCGGAATGGCATCCGCCAAAGCGACGCTGTAGACGACGCCTTCGCCGTCCTTGAGGGTACTTAAAACCTCGTCGCGTTTCTTGGCCGAAGCGCTGATAAGTTGGTCGCGATACTTGGCAGCCTCGGCATCGAGTTCGGCCCGCGGGAAGAGTTTGAGCCAGGCTTCCGTCGTAGAGCCGGCGTCGCGGCCGGTCAATTCGCGGAGAGCGAAGAGAACGGATTCGCGCTGGGGGTAGGTGTCTAGTTGAGCCAAATCGGTCTTTAGCTCCCGCGCCTTCTTTTCGGGAATCCACTTGGTGCGAACGAAATAATCAAAGCGCATGTGAGTAGGAAGAGTCGTCCCTGCTTGAAGGACCGGTTGAATAGCCGAAAAGTCCTGTCGGATAAACGTTATGTCGGCGCGGACCAGAAGCTGCTTTTCAGAGCCGATTGGAACAGCGGAAGTAGTTAGCGACACACGACTTCCTTCGTATGGATAAGGGTTAACGTGGGCTGAAGAGATATTTACGAGGTTTGACCCGGGAAGGGTAACAATCGGATCTTGAGCCAAGACTCCTTCAGTTCCCGTAACCGACGGCGGATGGCAAAGCAAACAGTTCGTGAGATGTGCCGCTCTGACTACTTCGCGCTGGAAACCACCGCGATTGCGAATGACTTGAACATTAGAAAGGTCGGGTTCATTCAATTGAATAATAAGTCGACCAATCGATTGCTCGTCTCGAACATTCAGGGCTATTAAGGCTTCAGCGGCTTGGTCGGCCACGGGTGACCAAAGGTACCGGAGGCCGTTCAAGAGAATCGGACGATAATCATCGGCCTTGCGCATTTTCAGAGCAGCCAAAGCGGCATCGCGCACTTCCGGCGAAAGATCAAAAATGGCGCGTTGAGCCAAGGCTACGGTCGCTTGTTTTTCCGGGATTTGCGCGAGCATTTCCACCAACAGCATGCGAATAGGCGTATCCTCGGGCATCATCAGTTGCATCATGCTAGGGATGGCTTCATAGCGGAGCCATTCCGGGCGTTGGCCGCGCATTTCGTTGCGAAGAACTTCGCGAAGCAGTACAGGATCTTTCGGCCGGTGGCCCTCCTCATCCATCGGCGCCGCGGCGAACAAATAAAGCCGAAGCTTAGGAGCCAGGTCCGCAAGCACTCTTGCTTCCTTAGGTCTTATTTGGCTCGATTTTCCTTGTCGAAACGGGAGCCCGCCTAAATCGGGTCTATTAGTGACGATCGGTGAAGCTGTTGCCAAATCGACTAAATGGACCTCTTGAGGAGAAACAGCATTTAACGAACCTTTGATGTGCACAGTCCAGTTGTGCAGCACACCGGACGCTGTCGCCCCCAGGCCAATTTCCGGCGCCCACGCCAACTCTTTTCTCAGCTCCTCTTCACTCTTCTTTTGCCGGCGCTTGACCACGATCTGCGCTTCGGGTTCGGTCTTCGGCTTTTCCGTTACTTCCGGTTTGCCTTCATGCTTTGGAGCTTTGGCCGAGTCATTGACGAGATCTTGGCCCTTCTTTTCCACATTGAGGTTGGCAACGACCGCTCTTTCAGCTTGATCGGTGGAGCTGTGCTCTTCGACAGCTGACTCGCAGCCTTTGCAACATTCCGCTGCGGAAGGGGCCAGACCTTCATTCAACTCGGCAATCTGATCTCCTTGATCTTCAGCCGGCGGCACGGCAAACTGTGCGTCTTTCTGTCGCAGCCACACTTGGCTCGTGACGGCTCCGGCGGTTCCCAAAAGTAGAAGCACGCCGGCTACAGCGGCGATCCGGTATAGCCAAGTCTTGTCCTGGGCCCATGAGGCGGCGGATGGCCTGGAGACAGGCTGCGCCGTGGCCGGATTCGTCTTGGCGGTTGGGGCTTGTGGAATGAAAGGCAGTTCGGCGATGACGGCCGCGACGCGCACTGGAGCGGGAGAGGATTGCTCCAGTGCGGGCAGCGCCATTTCGGACCCGGACGGCACAATGATTTCCGCCTTGCAACCGGGGCAGACGACGGGCTTGCCCGCCTGCGTGGCCAAGTCGGAAAGAGCGCGCCGGCAACGGCGACAGCGGAAGTAAATGCGCATAGAGGCACCTTTTGCGGGCTCAACCAAACTCTTCCCCAAGAGCGGCATCACCAGCCAGGACGGTCGAATTCTTCAGCTACACCTGCGTAAGAAGGGTCGCGAACGTAAAACATGATATCGGTTGCACCGGCGGCCGCATCCTGCTTCCCTAGAAGGAGAAACCGCTACAACCTCGAACAGATCAACCGGCCCGAATGTACGCGGAATGAACGCCGCCTGTCAACTAAATAAATCCGCGATGCCAACAACGGCCGGCGGTTCACCACTACATCGCGAATCGACAGAACCATCGTCGTGCGCGCTCATCCCGAGACGAATTGCTATACATGTTGGCCAAGGCTGGAAATGAATACGACCCCGATATTTTCGATTAATGGAACGGCGGAGGGCGCTGGCGCTGCGACCCCTTCCGGGGTGTGCGCCGTGCAAAGGTGTTGTTTTCCAGTGGGTGCGAATCCCACCCGGCAACTTGATCATTCTAGCCGGTAGCAGTTCAAGAGACTCGGGAGGTAACAAACGGGTCGAAGCCT
>JBJMQT010000047.1:0-7321 GCA_045802525.1 Gemmataceae bacterium | reverse complement strand
TTCCCTTGAACGGGCCTTCGGTATCTGTGGCGTCAATGGCTTTGGGCTTCTTGGACGCATCCACTTTGTGGGTGCCCACGATGGTCTCGTCGCCGATCTTCGGGCAGCTTTTTGCCGTCTTGCTCGCCGCTGACCATGGCCCACGTGCCTTCCATTTTCTTCATGTCGTACTGTGAGGCTCAAGGCCCTATTCGGTTGGACCGCTCCAGCTGCAGCCGGCAATTAACATTTCCGGCCTTTCGGGCACATATAAGTGTAAGGCTTGCCGCCGGCAGGGATTCAACCAAAAATGCCTAATTCGTCAGCCTGTGCGAATTAAACCCGCTCCTCTGGCATGGAGTAACCAAAAGAGCGGGTGCTTTGGGGGGAAAGCCGAGTCCAGAGACCAACCCGGCTCCTTGAAAAGCTAGCAAACGTCATACCTGGCTATAAGCAACTCGCCAAAGAAGCGGCCCTTTACAGGCCTGTAGTAGTTGACCGCTCTCAACCGGCCCAATACTTGCATGCACCTTGAACCGCATCGATACTCTTGCTGCGAATGCGGCCTGCTTAGGTGAGTTGTGGATGAAGCAGACGACCTTCAGGGCAGAACCGACGCGGCGAAGACTAACTTTATTAAAACCGAAATCACAACAGGGCTCATGTACATTGGCTTCGCGGAAAGAGACCCTTTGTTGACTAGTCGAGCTTATCGTGAGAGGGCAAAAGGCCACGCCACAGACGCTTTTTATACCGTCCGCAGGTTTCTTCCGCTTTGCACTAGATTAAAGTCAGAGGACAGAGCCTGGATTGCCGAGAACCTGCAACTGCTTTGGAAAGAGCTAAAGCGAATGGGAGTGCAGGAGATTTGAAACTATTTGAATGAGTGCAACAGCCGAACGAGGGCGCTGCAGCCTCACCCAGTCCAGCAATCTTATCCCTACAACGGGCGATCCGATTGCGCAGGCTGTTAACTGAATCGGAGAGATCCAGACAGTTTCGGCAACAAATGCGCCTAAGCCGCTCAGCCTTAACTTGAATCCGCTCACTTTGTCGAAGGAATTGCCGTCTTTCCTTGCGAAAAACGCAGGGAAAGGGCACGAGCGGAGTGTTAACTGGGTTTCGGCTCGACACTGATGGTTTGCTTGTTCCTTGTCGTACAATACGGCTGCCGCCTTGACGAATCTCTCGGCCTGGGCCCACAAAACTAGCCAGCAGTCCATTCTTCTTGGCCAATTCATCTAATGACTTGATCCAGGTGATGGCTAAGGCGCAGACCTTAAGATTATAATCGCGTCAGTCCGACCATCCTCCCTTTTGGTTCCTACGGAGGACGAGACAAGTTGAGAGCATTTTGAGAACTTCATTGACTTTGCCAGAAACTCAATAGAGAATTGCCACTTCCGCTTTGTGCGAAACTCGAGTGGACTCTGCATTTCTGCGAATTTAAGCGCGAATTTCAAGAATCGCTGTAAGAACGTGCGCCAATTTGCGGGATCACAGTTAGGAGGTGTGTCCCGTATGATGGCAGCTCATAGTTCCGAGGCGGATTTGTTGTTGGAGCGCGCCGCCAAGGGCGATGCGGCCGCCCGTGATCAACTTTTGATGCAGCATCAAGCTCGGCTGCGGCAGATGATTCGTCTACGCATGGACCGCCGGCTGGCGGCCCGCGTCGATCCATCGGACCTCGTTCAAGAGACCTTAGTCGAAGCAGTGCAGAAGCTATCAGATTATTTGCGGCGGCGGCCGCTGCCCTTTTACCCTTGGCTTCGTCAGTTGGCGTGGGAACGATTAGTTGATCTCCACCGCCGCCATATCCGGGCCCAGAAGCGAAGCGTTCGCCGGGAAGAGCACGCCATGCCTCCCTTGCCCGGAAGTTCGGCCCACCATTTGGCGGATCGGCTCGTGGCCCATGGCAGCTCGCCCAGTTCGCGCCTAAAGCGCCTCGAAGTCCGCAACCGTGTGAAGCTGGCTTTTTCTCTTTTGTCCGAAATAGATCGTGAAGTTTTGGTGCTCAAGCACTTGGAACAACTCTCGACGCCCGAAATTGCGGCCATCCTGAAAATCAGCGAAGGCGCGTTTTATACGCGCCATGTCCGCGCCCTGGAGCGCCTGAAAAATCTCCTACAAGACACTGTCGAAAGGGTCGAGCGATGAATTTCCCCGCCCCCAATGAGGCTCAAATCGTTTCAAACGAGCAGGAGCTGGGCCGTGTCGTCGAACAGTTGACGGCGCGCCTTCACGCCGGCGAACAAGTCGACTTGCAGTCCTTTATTCTCGAACATCCCCTTCTAGCAGACAAATTGGGGGAATTATTGCCCGCCTTGCAAATGCTGGCAGAGTTGGGGCGTTCCGCGCCAGCGGCCATAGCGGCGAATACTCCACCGGAAGCCGGAGACGAATTGGTGGGCACTCTTGGCGATTATCGCCTCCTGCGTGAAGTCGGCCGCGGAGGCATGGGTGTCGTCTATGAAGCCGAGCAGATTTCCCTTAATCGTCGCGTTGCGCTCAAGGTGTTGCCTTTCGCCGCCACGCTGGATGCCAGGCACCTCCAGCGCTTCAAGAACGAGGCCAATGCGGCCGCGCATTTGCACCATCAAAATATCGTGCCCGTCTATCAAATCGGCTGCGAACGCGCCGTCCACTTCTATGCCATGCAGTTCATTGAAGGCCAGACTCTCAGTGCGATGATCGATGACCTTAGGCAAATGGCCGCGTTGGATAAACCGGATGCCATATCTCCAGCCCCGACCAGTCTGGAATCGACAAAGGAGTTGCAGCCAGGAAATGCAAACGGGGCAGCCTCCCAGGAAACATGTTTTGAAGTCGATCCCTTCCTGACAAAGGCTCCAGGTTCGTCGACAACGCTGGCGATCGCGAAACAGACCACCGAGCAGCGGTCTCGCTCTTCTTCGGATGATTCGACGCAGACGCCGGCTTTTTTCCGCACGATGGCCCGCCTCGGCGTCCAGGCCACCGCTGCACTGGAACATGCGCATACCATGGGCATAATCCATCGCGACATCAAGCCGGGCAACATGATCATCGATCTGCACGGCGACTTATGGATCACCGATTTTGGACTCGCCCAGATTCAAGGAGACGTCAAGCTGACCATGACCGGGGATCTCATCGGCACCATTCGCTACATGAGCCCGGAACAAGCGCTGGCCAAGCGCGTGATTGTGGACCAGCGCACGGATATTTACTCGCTGGGGGCGACGCTATACGAACTCATGACTTTGGAGCCGGCCTTTACCGGCCGCGATCGGCAAGAGGTCCTGCGCCAGATTGCCTTTGAAGAACCCCGTTTGCCGAAAAAGATCAACAAAACCATTCCCTTGGAATTGCAAACCATCGTCCTGAAGGCCTTGTCCAAAAATCCAGCCGACCGTTACACCACCGCTCGGGAGTTCGGTGATGATCTCGAGCGCTTTCTAAACGACGAGCCGATCCGGGCTCAGCCGCCCACCCTGCGCCAGAAGGTGCAGAAATGGGCCAGGCGGCACCAGTCGGTGGTCTGGATGGCCGGCGCGTTCACCATCGTGCTGACCACGGTCGTTGTCGGCGGTTTGATTGCCGGCTTGATGATCGAGGCTCGGGCCCGTCACGAAGCCGATCGCGCGCGCGACGAGGCCGTCGAGGAAAAGAAAAGGGCGGAGGAGGCCGTTGCGGAGACCCGGGCCATTAACCAGTTTTTGACAAGGGACTTGCTTGGCCAAGCTTCTCCTGAAGAGAACTCGCGTGATAAGAAGATCACGGTCGAAGATTTGCTTGACCGTGCAGCGCAGCGCATCAATAATCCTCCCCCGGACAGCAAAGAAACGGACAACGAGGACCGCGTCAATTTGACCAATCATCCTTTGGCCGAGGCAAGCATCCGCCTGGCTATCGGTAACACGTACTACAAGTTGGGCAACTACCAAGCAGCCGAACCGCACATCCGACGTGCTGTTGAAATGCGTCAGGATAGGTTGGGTCCCGATAACACGGATACCTTGACGGCTCAAGAAGACCTGGTCTGGTTTCTATGGGAAGCTTTGCATAAGCCGGCGTTGGCAGAGCCCTTAAGCAAGGTCACGTTTGAGACGCGACAACGTGTGCTGGGCCCTTACCACTGGCAAACCCTTGAATCCAAGGACACCTATACCTCGATTCTTCTAGGGGTAGGCAAGAAGGACGAGGCGGTCAAATTGAAGCGCGAAGCCTATGAAGAAAGCAAACGCGCCCTGGGCAAAGAAAACAAGATTACCCTGACTGCGCAAAGTAACCTGGGCTTTGTGCTGAACGAGACAGGGCAATACGCCGAGGCGGCGCCCCTCATGAAAGATTGCCTGGAGATCCGCGAACGCATTTCTGGCAAGGGTAGTGGCGAAATCATGGCCACAGTTAACAACTATTCCGTGGCGCTGTATTACGTGGGCAAACTCGATATGGCCGAGAAACTCCAGCGCGATGGATACGAGGCAATTGTAAAAACGCATGGCCGTGAACATCCTCACTCGGCCCACATGCTCAATTTCCTGGCCAGGATTCTTCTCGACCAAAATAAGCTCGAAGAAGCTGAGAAGGACGTGCGCGAGGCCCTTGCCATCCGGCGCACCATTTTCAAACCGGGGGACGAGGACATCGGCAAGACTCTGTTGCTCTATGGTCGAATCCTTTACGCGCAAAATCGTACTAAAGAAGCTGAGGATCCCCTGCGCGAGGCCATGGCTCTCTTTCGCGAACGCCATCCCGACAGAACCGAACTCGTAGGCGAGGCCGAGTGTTGGCTAGGCGCTTGCATGACAGCCCGTGGACAGTATGCCAATGCCGAAAAGCTCCTCCTACCCGGCTATGATAAGCTAAAGGGTTCACCCATGGTGGCCGGCCGTCACAAGAAACTGGCCGTGAATCACGTCATCAACCTCTATGAGGCCTGGAACAAGCCGGATGAGGCCGCCCAATGGCGGATTCGCCGGGATGCGGATTAAAGAGAACCTTATATTACTGATTCGAAAACGCGGTTGCGTTAGCGCCGGGGTTCTTGGAGCGCTTACGCGAACCTGCTCGCCAGGTATTTTCCCAAACAATCCCCAATTCGCTGTAAGATTCTCGTCCCTTTTGGCGGGATCAGTTATAGAGGGCAATGGGAGCCACGTGGATCTTCCCATGCCGGGTCCCCTCAAAATTTCGACAGATCCATAAGTCCTGCGGCAAAGAAAAAAGATTTGCGGCCGGTGAGTATTCACCGCCAAGCAATGCCCCACCCGCCCCGGCGCTCGGTCTGCGCGCCGAGGATGACGGCACCTTCATTCCATCGCAGACCGGTTCCCGAAAGGACACGCATTTATGTGGTTTACTTCCTGGCCGCGATACTGGAAACGACAGGCATCCCCGCGCAAGCAGCCCGCCTTCCGGCCCACGCTCGAAGCGCTGGAGGACCGCTGGGTGCCTAGCACGCTGATAGTCCGGAACAACCTTGACAGCGCCGCCGGCTCACTCCGGGCCGAGATCGCCGCCGCCCACAGCGGCGACACCATCATCTTCGCTCCCAGCCTGGACGGCCAGACCATCACCCTGACCAGTGGCCAGCTAATCATCAAGAAGAACCTGACAATCGCTGGGCCGGGCGCCGGTCAACTGACGATCAGCGGTAACCACGCCTCGCGGGTGTTTGAGGTGGCCAAAATGGAGAACGTCTCCCTGAGCGGCCTGACGATCAGCAACGCCTACTCCGGGACCAGCGGCTACGGCGGCGCTATCGAGACCTACGGCACGCTGACTGTAAGCAACAGCGCCCTGGCCTACAACTCCGCCTTCGCAGGCGGCGGTATCTATAACCATGCCAGCGGCACGCTGATGGTCAGCAACAGCATCCTGTCCAACGACACAGCCACCAACGCCGGCGGCGGCATAAACAACGACGGCACCGTGACAGTCAGCGGCAGCACCCTGTCCGGCAACTCCGCTCAACAAATCGGCGGCGGCATCGCCAATGGCGGCACCCTGACGGTCAGCGGCAGCATCCTTTCCGGCAACTCCGCCAACCACGGTGGCGGCATCTGGAACGACGGCACGGCGATGGTCAGCGGCGGCAGCACCCTTTTAGGCAACTCCACCACCTCCGGGACCGGCGTCGGCGGCGGCATCTACAACATCCGCAACCTGACGGTCAGCGACAGCACCTTGTCCAGAAACTCCGGCGAAGTAGGTGGCGGGATCTACAACCTCGGCACGCTCACGGTCAGCGCTAGCAACCTGTCCGGTAACACTGCCAACAACGACGGCGGCGGCATCGAAAACTACGGCACGCTGACAGTCAGCGGCAGCACCCTGTCCGCCAACGTCGCCGCCTACCGTGGCGGCGGCATCGCCAACTTCGGGACGGCGACGGTCGAAAACTCCAGCAGCATCACCGGTAATAGCGCCCCCCTTGGCTTTGGCGCCGATGTCTACAACCACTTCGTGCTGAACCTGGACAGCATCAGCACGATCGGCATCCTCGATGGCAACGCCGCCGTGCCGATCTAAAGGCCCCGGCGTCGGGCTACGAACTCCGACCCCTGACACCTAGAGTCAATCGGCCGGTGAGCCCCAACCACAAAGACGGACACTCACCGGCCCGCCCTCGCCGCGCGGCACTCGGTCTGGTTCAGTTGACCAGATGATCATCATCGCCGCAGCGTCGCCTCTTGCCCTATAAACAACCATAAACCTTAAGGTGTTCGCCGTAATCGCCTTGTACTTGCGCAAGCGCCTGATTGCTTGCCAAATGCTGTTCGGATCCATGAGGCCAGATACTCACTTGCTACCCGACCTTCGTCCAGGGCCACTTCAGCGGCACCGGCGCACAGCCTACGAAACCGGGCCAGTACCTTGGCTGGCTCCGGGGGTGGAACGGGGTTCGGGTTGCTCGACGGGGGAATTGACGGCCTCCTTAGCCTTTAATTGCGTCTCACCAACGAACCATTTGTAGACCAAGCTCCGGCTGATCTCCTTACCGTTCCGTTGGCGACATCCTTTCTTGACCAAATGCCAGTAGATCGCGTCAAAGGTGAACCCCTTGGCGCGCCACTCGACAATCTGTCCGCCAAGGTGGCGTGTCCAGTCATCCCTGACTATCTCTTTCTTGCCGTGAACCGTTGCTTTCTTGAACCCATATGGCGCCATGCCATTGCCGGTCAAGCCCATGGACTTCCGCAAGTTGACTCGCTCCCTGATGCGTTCAATAATCCGGGATCGTTCGAACTCGGCCAGGGCCCCCATCATGTGCAGGAACAACCGGCCCGAGGCCGTTGCCGTATCGACCTGGACATCCAACAGGTGCAGGGATATGCCGCGCCGCTCCCAGGTTTCC